>JBBSIZ010000012.1:0-77266 GCA_038257735.1 Sphingomonadales bacterium
CGTCCTCGGCGAGGAGGATCGCAAGTTCCACCAGCGCCGCGACAAGGCGGTGGTCGAAGCCGTCGAAACCCCGAATATCGGCCCCGAAGTCGCCAACGCCCTTCTCGATTTCTTCGAGGAGGCGCATAATCGCGAGGTCCTCGACGATCTGCTCGCCGCTGGGGTCCGCCCTTCGGACCTGATCTGGGAAACGAAGCAATCGCCCGTCTCCGGCAAGACGCTGGTCTTCACCGGAAGCCTCGAGACATTGTCGCGCGACGAGGCCAGGGCGCAGGCGGAGAAGCTTGGCGCCAAGGTGGCCGGATCGGTCTCCGCGAATACCGACCTCGTCGTCTATGGGCCCGGCGCGGGGTCCAAGCTGAAGAGGGCGGCGGAGCTGGGAGTGGAGACGATGGTCGAAAAGGAATGGAACGATTTGGTGAAGGAGGCGGGTTAGTTCGTCATCCCGGACTTGATCCGGTATCCATGAACACCGTCGGCCGGGAGGCTCGCAGAACCGTGTTCATGGATTCCGGCTTTCGCCGGAATGACCGGTGAGGCTCAGCCGCCCCGCCTCTTCCGCACGGGGGCCGCCCGCCGCTTGTGCATGATCAAAGTCGGCCATTCCCCGCGCTCGACCCGTCCGGTCAGCATCATGCCCTGGCGGCGATAGGCGGCGGCCACCGCGGGCGCCTGGTGGTCGAGCAGGCCGGCGAGGATCAGGCGTCCGCCGGGAGCGATCGTCCTGGCCACCGAGGGCGCGAGCTCGATCAGCGGTCCCGCCAGGATATTGGCGATGACGAGGTCGTAGGGCGCACGCGCCCGTAGCCGGACATGGTCCATCCCCTCGGCGACGAGCAGCTCCGCCTGGCCGCGCGCCCGCCCCAGCCTCACCTTGTTGATCGCCGCATTCTCCTCGCTCACTTCGATCGCCACCGGATCGTTGTCGGACGCGGCGGCGCGGGCGGCGGGCCACAGCTTCAGGGCGGCGAAGGCGAGGAGGCCGGTGCCGGTGCCGAGATCGACGAGGTCGCCGACCGCCGCCCCGCCGGCCTTGAGCCGGCTGAGCGCGACCAGGCAGCCGCTCGTCGTCTCGTGCTGGCCGGTGCCGAAGGCGCGGCCGGCGTCGATCTCGAGTGCGATCAGGTCGGCGGGAGCGGCGTCGCGATGCGCCGGCGTGTGGACGAAGAAGCGGCCGGCCCGGATCGGCTCGAGGCCCTGCTGGCTCAATGTCACCCAGTCGCGGTCCTCGACCCGCTCGACCGCGGGCTCGGTCCCGGCCGCGCTCGGCGCCAGACCGGAGAGGAGCTTCAGCATCTCCGCCGTCGGCTCGCCTTCGAAATAGGCGTCGAGCCGCCATTGGTCGGGCCTGGAGCCGTCCGACTCGCTGGTCATCAGCACCGGCGGGAAATCGAGCCAGGCGAGCGGCGAGATGTCGTCCTTGAGCGCTTCAGCCTCCGCCTTCGTGCAGGGGAGCGAAACCTTCCAGCTTTCGGTCATCGTCGAGCCCCGGCGCGCTCAGCGGACATAGCTCGCCCCGTTGACGTCGATCACCGCCCCCGTCGCCGAAGCGGGCGCGTCCACCGCAAGCCAGCGCACGGTTTCGGCCACTTCGTCCGAAGTCGCGACCCGACCGAGCGGGATGTCGGCGACGATCGTCTCGCCGCCGCGGCTCGCCATATAATCCTCGACCATCTCGGAGGCGGTGAAGCCGGGGCAGACGGCGAAGGCGAGGATATTATCCGCCGCATAGCCGCGGGCGATCGACTTGGTCATAGCGATCATCCCGCCCTTGGAGGCGGCATAATGCCAGTGCTGCGGGCTGTCGCCGCGATAGGCGGCTCGGCTCGCGACGTTGACGATCCGGCCGCCCCCCTTCTCGCGGAAATGGAGGACGGCGAGACGGCACAGCTCGGCCGAGGCGGTGAGGTTGACCCGCATCGTCCGTTCCCAAAGCGCGGTCCATTCCTCCGCCGGAAGGTCGACCGGAGCGGCTTCGAAGATCCCGGCATTGTTGACCAGCGCGTCGATCCGCCCGCCGAGCCGCTCCAGCGCCTCGTCCCACAGGCGTCCGGCGGCGCCCGGAGCCGAAAGATCGGAGGCGACCATCCCGTCGCCGCCCCGGCTGGAGTGGCCGACGACATCATGGGCTTCGAGCGCTCCGGCGATCGCCTTGCCGATGCCTCGGCTGGAGCCGGTGACGAGGATGTTAGCCATGCCGGCGCGATAGGCGCGGAGGAGGCGGAGGGGAAGGTATCTTGGCTTACTCGTCATCCCAGCGAAGGCTGGGATCCCGGCGGGTGAAGACCGCAGCGCATTTCACCTCCTGGGGCCCCAGCCTCCGCTGGGGCGACGGTCGGCTCAATCCGCGAAGGGGTCCCTGACCAGGATCGTGTCCTCGCGTTCCGGGCTCGTCGACACCAAAGCCACCGAGATCCGGCACAATTCCTCGATCCGCTTGATATATTTGATCGCCTGCGCCGGAAGCTCGGCCCAGCTGCGAGCGCCTGCGGTCGATTCCGCCCAGCCGGGAATCGTCTCGTAGACCGGCTCGACCGCTTCCTGGTCCGCGGCATGAGCGGGGAGATGGTCGAGCGCTTCGCCGCGCAGGCGGTAGCCGGTACAGATTCGAAGCTCCTCGAAGCCGTCGAGGACGTCCAGCTTGGTCAGTGCGACCCCGGTCACTCCGGCCACCGCGCAGGCCTGGCGGACCAGAACCGAGTCGAACCAGCCGCAGCGGCGCTTGCGCCCCGTCACCGTGCCGAACTCGCGCCCCCGTGTTCCGAGGCGCTGACCGGTCTCGTCCTCGAGCTCCGTCGGGAAGGGCCCGGCGCCGACCCGGGTGGTGTAGGCCTTGACGATTCCGAGCACGAACCCCGCCGCGCCCGGCCCGAGCCCGCTTCCGCCGGCGGCGGTGCCGGCGACGGTGTTGGACGAGGTGACGAAGGGATAGGTGCCGTGGTCGACGTCGAGAAGCACGCCCTGAGCGCCCTCGAACAGGATCCGCTTGCCGCTCGCCTTCGCCTCGTTGAGCGTGATCCAGGTCGGCCGGGCGAAGCGCAGGACGAACTCGGCGATCTCGCCGAGGTCCCGCTCCAGCCGGGCGCGGTCGATCGGCGGCTCGCCGAAGCCGGCGCGAAGGGCGTCGTGATGGGCGCAGAGCCGGTCGATCTGGGGCCCGAGATGGCCGAGATGGGCGAGGTCGCAGACCCTTATGGCTCGGCGGCCGACCTTGTCCTCATAGGCCGGGCCGATGCCGCGCCTCGTCGTCCCGATCTTGCCCTGGCCGGACGCATCCTCGCGCAGGGCGTCGAGGTCGCGGTGGAAGGGGAGGATGAGCGGACAGGTATCGGCGACCTGGAGGGTCTCCGGGGTGACCGCGATACCCTGCTCGCCCAGCCGCTCGACCTCGGCCCTGAACGCCCAGGGATCGAGCACGACCCCGTTGCCGATGATGGAGAGGGTGCCCCGGACGATGCCCGAGGGGAGCAGCGACAGCTTGTAGGTCTGGTCGCCGACGACGAGCGTATGGCCGGCATTGTGCCCGCCCTGGAATCGGGCGACGACGTCGGCGCGGCTCGCCAGCCAGTCGACGATCTTGCCCTTCCCCTCGTCGCCCCACTGGACCCCGATGACGGTGACGTTGGCCAACGTGGCGCCTTTCTTTCGTGAACGCGCCGCGTCTAGGCGGTAGCGGATGTCGCGTCCATGTCTTGTTGCGCCGGGGCGGAGGCCCTAGCCTTCGGGCATGGACAGATTTCTCCTCGCGGCGGCGGCCTTGCTCGTCTCGTCTGTCGCTCTTCCGCCGATGGCCGCCGCGATGCAGCTCCCTCAGCTCGAGGAAAAGGATCTGCCGCCTGTTTTGGTCTGGGCCTCGTCCAGCTACGGCAAGCGCCGCGGCGACCGGATCACCCGGGTGGTCAACCCGATCAAGGGCCGGCCGCCGGTCGTCGTCACGGTCTACGACCAGGATGTTTTCACTCGAACGGGCCGTTACAGGGTCGATTGGCTCGATCATTATTTCTTCGACCACAAGCTGCTCCCGATGAGCGTGCTGCCGGACGGCAACGGCCATCGGTCCGGAGTCGAGCACGTCGCCGCCGTGGCCGCCGGAATTGGCGAGATCGTCCGCCAGGCGTCCCGGCTCGGCTACGATGCCGATCGGATCATCCTGGTCGGCAGAGGGTGGGCAGGGCAGGTCGCCGCCTTGCTCGCGACCGATCCGACCTGGCTGGCAGCCGAGGGCGTGTCTTTGTCCTCGATCCGGGCGGTCCTCGTCCTCGACGGATTCGGTCTTGATCTCGAGGCCCAGCTGGAGTCCGACGATTCGAGGACGCTAAAGGAGATCCGCAAGATGCTCGACGGCGCGGCTCCCGCCCGGCTTTCGCCGCTTCGCCACGCCGCCGCCCCTAATGCCGCGCGCTTTCTCTTCTATGCTCCGCCCAACGCCCCCGAAGCTGCCGCCCGCACCGAAGCGCTGGCCGCCGCCCTTCTCTCCGCCGGCGCCCGGGCCGACGTAAAGCGCGTCGGCTCCTCTCGCAAGGATGTCTGGTCTTCCTATCCGGGCCATCCCCGGCATTCGGAGAATGATGCTCTGACCCACTGGCTGCGCGAGTCCGTTTACCTTCCCTAGAAGCGCAGGGGACTGACCCTTTTGACCCCCGGCAGACCCTGAAGCTTCGCGACCAGCTCCGGCCCGATATGGCTGTCCACGGAGACCAGAGCCACCGCCTCTCCCCCCGCCTCGCGGCGGCCGAGGCTGAAGGTGCCGATATTGACTCCTTCCTCGCCGAGCAGGGTGCCGAGCCGGCCGATGAAGCCGGGAATGTCCTCGTTGACGATGTAGATCATCTCGCCCTCGAGCTCCGCCTCGACCCTTATGTCGAAAATCTCGACCAGGCGCGGGGTGGAATTGGCGAACAGGGTGCCGACGACCGGCCGGTCGCCCGCCGAGGTCATCGCCGAGACCGTCAGCAAGGTGTGGTAATCGGTTTCGCGATCATGCCGGATCTCGCGAACGTCGAGCCCGCGCTCCCGGGCCAGGAAGGGCGCGTTGACCATGTTCACGCTGTCCGAATGGATCCGCATGAATCCGGCGAGGACCGCGCCGGTGATCGGCTTCATGTTGAGCTCGGCGGCGGCACCTTCCACCTCGATCGAGAGGCCGGCGATCGGACCGTGCGAAAGCTGCCCGACCAGCGAGCCGAGCTTCTCCGCGAGCGCCATATAGGGCCTGAGCCGGGGCGCCTCCTCGGCCGACAGCGAAGGCATGTTGAGCGCATTGGTGACGCCGCCGCGCATCAGGAACTCCGACATCTGCTCGGCGACCTGGATGGCGACGTTGACCTGCGCCTCGGTGGTCGAGGCGCCGAGGTGCGGAGTCGCGACGAGGCCGGGCGTTCCGAACAGGGGACTCTCCTTGGCCGGCTCCTCGGCGAACACGTCGAGCGCCGCTCCGGCGACCTGGCCGCTCTCCAGCGCCTCCTTGAGCGCGACTTCGTCGATCAGTCCGCCGCGGGCGCAATTGACGATCCGGACGCCCTTCCTTGTCTTGGCGATATTCTCGCGGGAGAGGATGTTGCGGGTCTGCTCGGTCAGCGGCGTGTGGAGGGTGATGAAGTCCGCCCGGGCGAGAAGCTCGTCGAGCTCGGCCTTCTCGACTCCGAGGTCGAGCGCCCGCTCCGCGGTCAGGAAGGGATCGTAGGCGACGACTTTCATCCTCAGCCCGAGCGCCCGGTCGGCGACGATCGAGCCGATATTGCCGGCCCCGATCAGCCCGAGAATCTTGTTGGTGAGCTCCACGCCCATGAACCGGTTCTTCTCCCACTTGCCGGCCTGGGTGGACAAATCGGCGGCGGGCAGGTCGCGGGCCAGAGCGAACATCAGGGCGATCGCATGCTCGGCGGTGGTGATCGAATTGCCGAACGGCGTGTTCATGACGACGATTCCGCGGGCGGTCGCGGCCGGGATGTCGACATTGTCGACTCCGATCCCGGCCCGGCCGATCACCTTGAGCCTGGCCGCGGCGCCGAGCAGGTCCTCGGTAACCTTGGTCGCCGATCGGATGGCGAGCCCGTCATAATCGCCGATGATCGCCTTCAGCTCCTCCTTCGAGAGACCGGGCCTTTCGTCGACCTCGACGCCCCTCTCGCGGAAGATCTCCGCCGCCTTGGGGTCCATGGAATCGGAGATAAGCACTTTGGGCATTTGTTACTCCGTAGCCCCAGCGAAGGCTGGGGCCTCGTGGGGTGAAAGGAACTCACGTCATGCCAGCAAAGGCTGGCATCCCGGCGGGTGAAAGGCGCGGTGCTCTTCACTCCCTGGGGTCCCAGCCTTCGCTGGGACGACGGATCAAGTCCGAGCCTCGTGCCAGGCCCAGTCGAGCCAGGGGAAGAGCGCTTCGAGATCGTCGGTGTCCACCGTCGCTCCGCACCAGAGCCTGAGGCCGGGCGGAGCGTCGCGATAGCTTGCGAGGTCGTAGCCGGCCCCTTCGGCCTCGAGCAGGCCTGTCATCTTCTTGACCAAGGCGGCCTGGGTCTCCGGGTCGTCGCCCTCGGCGAACTTCAGGCAGACGCTGGTGTTCGAGCGGGTCTCCGGAACCCGGGCGAGATGCTCGACCCAGCCGGTCCGCTCGACCCACATGTCCACCATCGCGGCATTGGCCTCGGAGCGGGCGATCAGACCCGGAAGGCCGCCGACCCCCAGCGCCCATTCGAGAGCGAAGATATAATCCTCCACGGCGAGCATCGAGGGCGTGTTGATCGTCTCGCCACGGAAAATGCCCTCGATCAGCTTGCCGCTCCCTTCGACGCCGCCTGCGGCGGCGCTCTGGACAGGATTGGTCAGGCGGAAAATCTTGGGCAGCGGCCAGGGGGGCGACCAGCTTTCGAGCCGCTCGACCGCGCGCGGACCGAGGACGAGCATTCCGTGGCCGCCCTCGCCGCCCAGCGCCTTCTGCCAGCTGAAGGTGGCGACGTCGATCTTGTCCCAGGGAAGGTCCAAAGCGAAGGCGGCGGAGGTGGCGTCGGCGATGACGAGGCCCTCGCGGGAGTCGCTGATCCAGTCGCCGTCGGGGACTTTCACGCCCGAGGTGGTGCCGTTCCAGGTGAAGACGACGTCGTGTCCCGGATCGACGGCGGCGAGATCGGGCAGCTCGCCATAATCCGCTTTGATCACCGTCGCGTCGAGCTTGAGCTGCTTGACGACGTCGGCCACCCAGCCCTCGCCGAAGCTCTCCCAGGCGAGCAGGGTCACCGGCCGGGCGCCGAGCATCGACCACAAGGCCATCTCGACGGCGCCGGTGTCGGAGGCGGGGACGATCCCGATCCGGTGGCTGTCGGGAATCCGGAGCACTCGCCGGGTGAGGTCGATCGCGTGGCCGAGACGCGCCTTGCCCAGCTTCGAGCGGTGCGACCGTCCAAGCGAGCCCAAAGCGAGATGCTCGGGATCCCAGCCGGGCGGCTTCGCGCACGGGCCGGAGGAGAAAAAGGGACGCGCGGGGCGGATTTCAGGTTTTGCCGGGCGCGCGGTCTCGCCATTGGCGTCAGGATTCGTAATCGTCACGTTGCAACTCTCCTCGCAGAGAGCACGCGCCGCGTTGGGACGGCGTGGCCCGTGGCGGGGTTTAGGGGCGCAAGCGGGGGTGTCAACCGCCCCTATGCTTGACGGCGCCTCGTGGAAACCACAGCCTCGCGCGATGCGCCGGACGATCCTGCTGACCTTGCTCCTTGCGGCCTGCATCCCATCCAGCGATCGCCGGCCGGAACCCGCCGCGCGCGACCGACCGGCCCCGGCCCGCGAGGCTCGCCAATGCCTCGCCGACCTCGCCCGCGCGGGCGTCCGCTTCAAGGCCCTTCCAGACCGGCATTTCGGCAATGGCTGCACCGCCATCGGAGCCGTCCAGCTTCTCGATATAGGCACCCCCGTCGCCAATCTCGGAGCGATGACCTGCCCGCTCGCCCGCCAGTTCGCCCGCTGGACTCGCGAGGCGATGCAGCCCGCGGCCGAAGCGTGGCTCGGAAGCCCGGTCGTCAGGATCGAAAGCTTCGGCACCTATAGCTGCCGCTCCGTAAACAGCCGGCCGGGCGCCCGCCTCAGCGAGCATGGCCGGGCCAATGCGGTGGACATCGCCGCCTTCGTCCTCGCCGACGGGCGGCGAATCACCGTGCTCGGCGGCTGGAACGGCGGCGACCGGGACGTCGGCCGCTTCCTTCGCGCAATCCATGCCGCGGGCTGCCGCCGATTCGGGATCGTGCTCGGCCCCGATGCCGACGCCTTCCACCGCGACCATCTGCATTTCGACATGGGACAGGGGCCTTATTGCCGCTAAACGGGCGGCCATGACCGATCCCATCCCGCCCAACCGCGTCTTCTCGGATGCCCGCCAGGAAGCCGAATCCGCCAACCAGCCGACGCCCTCGGCACAGACAGAGCACGATGCCTATCGCCTCGCCTTCCAAGACATGGACTTCCTCCTGCGCGAGGATCTTCGCCCGGTCCGCTTCCAGCTCGAGTTGCTCAAGCCTGAGCTCCTTCTCGACGAGGCGAAGATCGCTTCCCTCTTCGTCTTCTACGGCTCCGCCCGGATCCCCGAGCGGGACAAGGCCGACGCACTGATCGCCGCCGCCGCGACGGACCAGCAGCGCCGGATCGCCGAGCGGCTAAAGGCCAAAAGCGGATATTATGAGGAGGCCCGCCAGCTCGCCCGACTCGCCAGCCGCTGCGACCCGGACGACAAGGGCTGGAGGCATTTCGTCGTCTGCTCGGGCGGCGGCCCCTCGATCATGGAGGCGGCGAATCGCGGCGCTCATGACGAAGGGGCCGAATCGGTCGGGCTCAACATCGTCCTGATGCACGAGCAGATGCCCAATCCCTATGTCACGCCCTCGCTCAGCTTCCAGTTCCACTATTTCGCTTTGAGGAAGATGCACTTCCTTCTCCGCGCCCGAGCCGTCGCCATCTTCCCGGGCGGCTTCGGAACCTTCGACGAGTCGTTCGAGCTGCTCACCCTCATCCAGACCGGTAAGGTCAAGCCGCTGCCGATCCTCTTCTTCGGCCGGGAATTCTGGGAGCGGGTGGTCGATTTCCAGGCCCTGGTCGAGGAAGGCGTGATCGCGCCCGACGATCTCAAGCTGTTCACGTTCGTCGACACCGCCGAGGAAGCCTGGAAACATGTCTGCGATTATTACGCCGCCAATGGCGAGCAGGTGAGCTGCGACTGAGGCGGGTCCACGGACTCTGGCCTGACCGTCACTGGGACCTTGTTTCGCAGGTCCAGTTTTCCGCCCGCGAGGCGGTTCGTCGCTCGATGCTGAAACGAGTTCAGCATGACGGGAGGCCCTGGGTGGGCATCAGCCCCGGGCCCGCCTCGCCTCATATTCGGCGATGAAGCGGTCGACGGGGATCGAGCGGATGGTTTCGGCCAGCACGTCCTCGGCGACGTCCCCGGCCTGTTTGAAGCGAAGGCAGCTCTTGCCCATGTCGAGCTTCTTGCCCGATTCGGCCCACTGCGTCCTCAGCCGCTCGATGCGCTCTTCCGAGGCGCAGACGCAGTTGAGGTAGAGGGCGGTGTGATTCTTCTGCGCCGCGAGAGCCGCATAGACGAGCGGCTGGCCGTTATAGGTGTCGGGATAGCGGCTCGAAGGGACTTCCCAGCTGATCATCCCCCAGCTCATCCGCTCGACATAGCCGTCGGGGAGGTTGGCGTTGACCAGGAAGCGGATTCGGGAGACGAGCCCGGCGCGGTCGGGCGCAAGCTCGTCGAGATAGGCTTCGGGGGTGGGCGCCCTGCTGCCGGTCATCCCCGGACGCCTAATGCTTTTCCTGCCCCGCGCGTCCCGCGACCGAAGGCGCGCCGTCGCCGCCGATCCGGCTCGGACCCGCCTGCTGCTCGTTCAGCACCGGCTCGTCCTCGGCCTTGCCGCCCGCGGCCGGCTGGTCGGCCTTCTCGGCGGCCGCCTTGGCGGGGTTGGCCTCCGGGTCCGCCGGAGCGGCCTGAGGCGCGGGCAGAGGCAGCGGGCCGTCGCTCTGTGCGTTGACATAAGCGAGCAGGTCCGCGCGGTCCTCCGGCTTGCCGATTCCGGCGAAGGTCATCTTGGTCCCGGGCGCGAAGTCGCGCGGCGACTTGATCCACTGGCTCATGCTGTCCCAGTCCCAGGTGCCGCCCTTCCCGGAGAGGGCGGGGGAATAAGCATAGCCGGGCGCGTGCTTGCCGATCGCGGTGCCCATGACCCCCCACAGATTGGGTCCGGTGCCGTTGGCGCCGCCCTTGTTGATCGTGTGGCAGGCGGTGCATTTCTTGAACTGGCCCTCGCCCTTGGCGACGCTGGCGGCGGCAAGGAAGTTGGCGATCGGCTGCTCGGCCTCGGCCTCGCCTTCGCCCTCCAAGACGACGCCCTCGATCGGATAGCCCATCTTCTCGGGCCGCTCCTGATGGAACATCTCGCCGGAGACAATCGAGGCGCCGAGCGCGACGATGCCGGCGCCGAGCACCCAGCCCGCAATCGTGTTGGAGCGGTTGTCCATGCCTTCGTAGACCTCCAGGGCGTCCCGCGGACGCGCGCGGGAGATAAGGGAATTCGCGAGCCCCTTTAGGCGGGGGAGTGAGTCGGGGCAAGACGCGGCTTGACTCCCCATGCTGCGCATGGGGAGGCAATATCGGCCCAGTGCCTCAGCAGGGTATGCGCGATGGCGAAATGGGGCGGGCCGAGGAACGGCGCCTCCGCTTCCCCCGCCAACGCCGCCCTTACGCCGTCCCGATCGACCCAGATCGCGTCCTCCAGCTCGTTCGTGTCGAGCCTGATCTCGTCGCCGGCCGCGCTTGCGGTGCAGGCGATCATCAACTGGCCGGGGAAGGGCCAGGGCTGGCTGGCGACGTAGCGGACGTCGCTCACCTCGATCCCGGCCTCCTCGCCGAGCTCGCGGGCCACCGCCTCCTCGATCGATTCGCCGGGCTCGACGAAGCCGGCGAGGGCGGAATAGCGGCCGGCCGGATATTGAGGCTGGCGGCCGAGAAGCACCCGTCCGCCATGCTCGGCGAGCATGATGACGACCGGGTCGACGCGCGGGAAATGTTCGAGCCCGCAGCCGGCGCAGCGCCGGCCCCAGCCGCCGCGGAACGCCGCCGTCGCGCTTCCGCAGGCGCCGCAGAAGAGGTGCCGGTTGTGCCACTCGATCAGGCTCCGGGCGATGCCCCAGACGGCGCTGTCCTCGCCCGCCATCCGGTCGAGGAGGGTGAAGACCGACCAGGCCCGCTGCCCCGGCTCGACCCGGATCAGCGGCGCGAACAACGGCGCGCCCTCGCGAAGGCCGAGGAAGATTCGCTCCTCGACCTCGACCATCGAGCCCCAGCCGAGACGGCCTTCCTCGTCCAGCTCCGGATCGAGGCCGCTAAGGCGAAGAAGCCGGGCCTCGAGGCTGGCCGCCAGCTCCGCCAGCCGGGCCTCGTCGAGGCGAAGATGGTCGGCGCGGTCGAGCCCGGCGCCGGTGAAGCCGGGTCTCATCTGCCCCTCTCCCTGCAGGGGAGAGGGAGAGGGCCTGATGAACTCCGCCCCGCACCGCCCAGGGAAGCGAGCTTGGCGAACAGGGTGGGGAGGCCGGCTTCGCCGATTCGGTCGATCGGCCACCAGGTGCCGTCCGGCCTCTCCGGGGCGTCGGCGCGGAGCAGTTTCATGGTGAGTGCGAAATGGGTGAAGACATGGTCGACGCTTCCCGCTTCGATCCATTGGGCTTCGGCGGGAGCGCCCTCGCCGTCGGTCGGAAGCGCCAGCATTCCGCCGAGCAGCCCCTTGGCCGGGCGGCGGACGAGAAGGACGTGCCCGTCATGTTCGAGCCAATAGGCGATCCCCTGCCGCCTCGGCCTGGGCGCCCTTTCCGCCTTGCGCGGATAGGTCCGCGGGTCGCCCGCGGCGTGCGCGGCGCAGGTCGAAGCGAGAGGGCAGCGGCCGCAATCGGGCGAGCGCGGCATGCAGATCGTGGCGCCGAGGTCCATCATCGCCTGGGCGAAGTCGCCGGAGCCGGAATCGGGCGTGATCGAGCCGGCGAGGCGGTAAATCTCCTCCCGCGCCGCCGGCAGGGCCGTTTCCACCGCGAACAGCCGGGCGACGACCCGCTCGACATTGGTATCGACGACCACGGCCCGCCGTCCGAAGGCGATCGCGGCGATGGCGGCGGCGGTGTAGCGGCCGATGCCCGGAAGCTTTCGAAGCTCTTCCTCGTCGTCCGGAAAGCGGCCCCCATATTCACCGGCGATTTTGCGGGCGCAGGCGAGCAGGTTGCGGGCGCGGGCGTAATAGCCGAGGCCCGCCCAGGCGGCCATGACGTCCTCGTCCGGGGCCGCCGCCAGGGCCGATATCGTGGGCCAGCGCCGGGTGAAGGTCTCGAAATAGCGGGAGGCGTGGGCGCAGGTGGTCTGCTGAAGCATGATCTCTGACAGCCACACCCGATAGGGGTCCGGAGGCCCGGGTCCCTCCACCCGCCAGGGCAATCGCCGCTTATCCACAGCAAACCACCGCAACAGGGCATCGCAAGCATCGACTGACATAGCGTGCCTATGCCATGATCGCGGGGATGGCGAAATCGCGCGATACGACGAAAAAGCGGGCGGAGGCGCCGCGGGCGAACCGAGCCCGGGCGGTGTCCGACATCGTGCCCGATATCGGCCGCGCCGCCTTTCGCCGCTTCGGCTTCGTCCAGTCGTCGATCGTCAGCCGCTGGCGCGAGATCGTCGGCGACCGCTACGCCGCCGTCTCCTCGCCCGAATCGATTCGCTTCCCGGCCGGCAAAAGGTCGGACGGAGTGCTCAATCTGATCGTGGAGGGGGCCCATGCGCCGATGATGCAGCATGTGGCGCCTGTGATCATTGAGCGGGTCAACCGGTTCTTCGGCTATCAGGCGGTGGCGCGCATAGCCTTCAGGCAAGGATTGGTTCAGATTGCCCGGGCCAGGATCCGCGCGGCGCCGCCGTCCCTTCGCCCGATCCCGGTCGAGCTCGGCGATTCGCTGCGTCAGGTGGCGGATCCGGAGCTTCGCGCCTGTTTGGAGTCGCTGGCCCGCGGAGTCGCGGCTAACGAGGCTGCGCTCGGGGCGGCGGTCGCCATCCCGGTGCTCGGCAGAATTGGTGGAGAGATGAAAAGATGAAGTCGATGCTCATGGCCGGTGCGGCCGCTCTGGCCCTTTTCGTCGTCGGCTGTGACGGCGGCAACAGCGGCAATATGGCGGCTTCCGTCGACAATAGCGCCCTGAAGCAGATTCCGGCCCCCAACAACGGCGACTGGACCCAGAATGTCGTGAAGACGGCCGAGGGCGGTTTCCGGATGGGCAATCCGGAAGCTCCGGTGAAGCTCGTTGAATATGGCTCGCTCGGCTGCCACGTCTGCGCCGAGTTCGAGGAAAACGGCGCACCCGCGCTTCGCGACACCTATGTGAAGAGCGGCCAGGTCAGCTGGGAATTCCGCCCCTACATCCTCTTCCCGACCGATCCCGGCATTTCGATGCTTCTCCTGTGCCAGGATGAAAATGCCTTCTTCCCGTCGATCGAGCAGCTCTACGAGGATCAGGCCGGCTGGATGGGCAAGATCCAGTCGATGCCGTCGGAGCAGCAGCAGGCCCTTCAGACCATGGCTCCCAGGGACGCGGCTTCCGTCATCGTCAAGGCGGGCGGGATCGACGAATTCTTCCGGGTGCGCGGAATGCCCAGCTCGCGCATCCAGTCCTGCCTCGCCGATCCGGCGGTGCTCGAGAAGGTCGCGGCGATCAAGAAGCTGGGCGACGAGCAGGGTGTGAACGGAACCCCGTCCTTCTTCATCAACGGTACCTTCGCCGGGGTCGGGAACTGGGCCGGCCTGGAGCCGCTGCTGCGGGGGGCGATATCCTGATGAAGTCGGCGCTGTATCTGGCCCTGGCGGCACTGGCCGGGGCCGGGGCCGGGGCCGGGGCCGGGGCCGGGGCCGGGACGGCTCCGGCGGGCGCGGCGCCCGCCCGCAAGGCGTCGCCGGCGGCGGTGGACTGGGCCCGGACCGTCGTCGCCACCCCCGAAGGCGGCTTCCGGATGGGCAATCCGGCGGCCAGGGTGAAGCTGGTCGAATATGGTTCGCTGACCTGCGGCCATTGCGCGAACTTCGCCAAGGCCGGGATGGAATCGCTGGTCGGCACCTATGTCCGAAGCGGCAAGGTCAGCTACGAATATCGAAGCTACATACTGAGCGGCCTCGACGTCGCCGCCACCCTGGTGGCGCGCTGCGGCGGGCCGGGCCGATTCTTCCGGGTGGCCGACAAGCTCTTCGCGACCCAGGGCCAGTGGATGGGGCGGATCACCGACCTGACCGAGGCTCAAAAGACCCAGCTGAACGCGCTTCCCGAAAATCAGCGGCTGGGCCGGATGGCGGAGTTCGCCGGCATCCCTCGGCTTGCCGCTCCGCACGGGGTGACGGGCGCACAGGCGCGACGCTGTCTGTCCGACCAGGCAATGCTCGACCAACTCGGCAAGATGGCGGAAGCGGCCGAGGCGCAGGGGGTTTCCGGCACGCCCACCTTCTTCTTCAACGGCTCCAATATCGGAACTCATAGCTGGGCGACGCTCGAGCCGATCCTGCGCGAGGCTGCGGGATAGGATGAAAGCCGGGGGGCGGCCATGCAGATAAAGCGGCTGAAGCTTTCCGGCTTCAAAAGCTTCGTCGAGCCGGCCGAGCTCCGGATCGAGCCGGGCCTGACGGGCGTCGTCGGGCCCAATGGCTGCGGCAAATCGAACGTGCTCGAGGCGATTCGCTGGGTGATGGGCGAAAGCTCGCCCAGGTCGATGCGCGGCGCCGGAATGGACGACGTCATCTTCGCCGGAACCGCATCCCGCCCGGCCCGAGCTTTCGCGGAAGTATCTTTGCTCTTCGAGCGCGAGGAGGAGGACATGCCGGGCGACGTCACCCTCGCGCCCGTCGGCGACGTCGAGGTCGCCCGCCGGATCGAGCGGGGCGCGGGCTCGGCGTACAGGGTGAACGGCCGCGACGTGCGCGCCAAGGACGTCGCCTTGCTGTTCGCCGACGCCGCGACCGGCGCCCATTCGCCGGCTTTGGTGAGCCAGGGCAAGATCAGCGCCGTCATCGCCGCCAAGCCGACCGAGCGGCGGCTGATGCTGGAGGAAGCGGCGGGCATTTCCGGCCTCCACGTCCGCCGCAAGGACGCGGAGCAGAAATTGCGCGCCGCCGAGGCCAATCTCGTCCGCCTCGACGAAGTGCTCGCCGATATGGAGATGCGAGCGTCGGCGCTTCGGCGCCAGGCCAGGGCGGCCGAGCGCTACCGCAGGCTTTCCGACCAGATCCGAGTCGCCGAGGGCCGGATGATCTTCGCCCGCTGGCGCGAGGCCGCTTCCGCCGCCGACGCCGCCAGGCGCGACTCCGAAGCCGCCGGCGCCGCGGTCGAGAAAGCTTCCGAGGCGCAGCGCGCCGCCGCCGCATGGCAGACCGAGGCGGCCAAGGCCCTCGCGGACCGGCGCTCCGCCGCCTTGGCCGCCCGCGACCGCTCGACCTCGCTCGGTCATCAGCTGGCCACTTTGCGCGCCGAGCGCGACGGCATCGCGCGCCGCCTGCGCGAGCTGTCCGAGCGCCGGACCGCCCTTTTCGGCGACAGGGAGAGGGAAAGGGCACTGGGCGAGGATGCCGAAGCGGCGCTGGCCCGGCTTGAACAGGAGGGACGGGAGATTGCCGCCCGCCTCGACGCCGGCGAATCGGCGAAAGGCACGATCGACGTTCGCACCGTCGCGCTGGGAGACAAGGCCCGGCAGGCCGAAGCCGAGCTCGGCAAGGCCCGCGCCGTCCAGGCGGCGGAGCAGGCCGAAGCCCGGGTCGCCTGCAATGCCTTGGAAGCGGCGCGGTCGAAGCTGGTCCGCGCGGAAGCGGAGAGAAGCAGGCTCGAGGAGCAGATGTCGGGGCTCGGCGAAGAGGCGCCTCTGGTCGAAGCGCTTCGAGCCGCGCGCCGGCGCCGCGAGGCGGCCGAAGCTCGGCTGGAAGCCGCCGGCGAGGCGATCGGCGCCGCCGAAGCTCGCCGTCAGAAGGCCGCCGCCGAGCGCGACTCCGCCGAAAGCGCAGGCTCGACCGCGCGCGCCGCGCTCGCCGCGCTCGAATCGGAAGGCAAAGCGCTGGCCAGGGCGGTCGAAGGCTCGAGCGGAGATCGGGCGATCAACCATGTCAAAGCCGACCCCGGCTATGAGCGGGCACTCGCCGCGGCGCTCGGCGACGATCTCGAAGCCGCGCTTGAAGGCGACGCGCCGAGCCGCTGGTCCGGAGCCCAGACCCTTCCGGGCGATCCGCCGCTGCCGGCCGGCTGCGAGCCGCTCGCCGCCCGCGTTTCGGCCCCGCTTGCCTTGCGCCGCCGGCTCGCTCAAATCGGGGTCGTCGAGCGGGACGAAGGCATCGTTCTGACGGTCGGCCAGCGCCTCGTCACGAGCGACGGCCGGCTTCGCCGCTGGGACGGCTTCGTCGCCGCCGGGCTCGGGGCGGCGGCGGCGGAGCGGCTGATCCGGGTCAACCGTCTTTCCGAGATCGAGCGGTCGCTTCCGGTCGCCGCCGCGGCGGTCGACTCGGCCCAGGCCCTAATCGCCGCGGCGCTGGCCCAGATGGAGGCCGCGCGCGAAGCCGCCGGCGAAGCCCGCCGGACCGAGACGGAAGCGTCGGCCGAAATACGCGATTCCGGTCGGGCGGAAGACAGCGCGCGGGTGGAGATAGAGCGGCTCGACCTGCGCCGCACCGGCCTTGCCGAGCGCATCGAGCAGGCGGCGCAGGACCTTGCGGAGGCTCGCCGCGGCGACGACGAAGCCCGGCGGGTCGTCGCCGATTTGCCCGACGCGGCCGCCACCGAGGCTCGGGTCGCGGGCCTTCGCCAGGCCGCCGAAGCCGCTCAGAACGCTCTTGCCGAAGTGCGCGCCGAGGCGGCGACCCACGCCCGAGCGGTCGGCGCCGACAGGCAGCGCGCCGAGGCGGCGGTGAAGGAGGCCGCCGACTGGCGAGTCCGCTCCGCCGAAGCCGCGAAGCGCCACTCCGACATGGGCCGGCGAATCGCCGAAGCTGAAGCCGAGGCCGAACGGCTCGCCGACGCGCCGGCCGAGATCGAGCGCCGGATCGAAGATCTCGAGGCCGAGGCCGGGGAAGCCGGCGAGGCGGCGGCGGCGGCGGCGGAAGCGGAGCGGCGGGGCGAGACGGCGCTCCGTGAAACCGAAGCGCGCCTCGCAGAGGTCGCCGAGGCGCTCGCCACCGCGCGCGAGGCCCGCGCCGGCGCCGCCGCCCGTCACGAAAATCAGGAAGCCCGCCGGATCGAGATGGGCCGGATTTCGGGCGAGCGCTTCGAATGCCCGCCGCCGCTCCTGCCCGGGAAACTCGGCTTCGACGATTCCTCAATCGTCCCCGCGGGCGAGGAATCGAGCCGCCACGAACGCATGTCGGCGGAGCGCGAGCGGATCGGCCCGGTCAACCTCATCGCCGAGCGCGAGCTTACCGAGCTGGACGAAAGCCGAAATGCCTCCCAGGAGGAGCGCGAGGAGCTGGGGCTTGCGATCAACCGCCTGCGCGGCTCGATCGGAAGCCTCAACCGCGAGGGCCGAGCCCGCCTCCTCACCGCCTTCGAGGCGGTGGACCGCCATTTCCGGAGCCTCTTCACCACCCTCTTCGAAGGCGGCCAGGCCCATCTCGAGCTGGTCGAATCGGACGATCCACTCGAGGCCGGGCTCGAGATCATGGCCCAGCCGCCCGGCAAGCGCCTCTCCACCCTCACCCTTCTCTCGGGCGGCGAGCAGGCGCTGACCGCGATCGCCCTGATCTTCGCCCTCTTCCTGACCAACCCGGCGCCGATCTGCGTCCTCGACGAGGTCGACGCACCCCTGGACGACGCCAATATCGAGCGCTTCTGCGACCTGCTCGACCGAATGGTGAACGAAACCGGGACACGATATCTGATCGTCACCCACAATGCGGTAACGATGAGCCGGATGCACCGCCTGTTCGGGGTCACCATGATCGAGAAGGGCGTCAGCCGCCTGGTCAGCGTCGATTTGGGTGGGGCCGAAAGGCTGTTGGCGGCAGAGTGATCTTGCCTCCCCATCGCAAGATGGGGAGGGGGACCACACGAAGTGTGGTGGAGGGGTAATTGGCGCAGGAATCAGAGGATCTGACGGGACCCGCTGGCCCAGAGCCAGCTACCCCTCCACCAGGCTCCGCCTGGTCCCCCTCCCCACCGGCTTCGCCGGCAGGGAGGCAAAATTTCCCCTTCATCCCTCCCCATCCTCCGCGCGGCGCCGGCCCGGTCCCGGTCTGGCGCGGCTTCGTCGGGGAGCGGGCGCGCACCGCCGTCTACGGCTGGTCTGAGCTCGCTTTCCGCCAGAGCTACATGAAGCGCAGGATTCTCGGCTTCAACGTCCACATCCCGCTCGACCCGGACCTCGTACAGCACGTCCTGCTCGACAATGCCGCCAATTACGTGAAGCCCGACGTCGTCAAGCGGCTGCTCGCCCCCGCGATCGGCGAGGGACTGCTTACCTCGGACGGCGGGCTGTGGCGGGATCAGCGGAAAATCGTCGCAGCCAATTTCGCTCCGGCGGCGGTCGATGGCCTGGTTCCGGAGTTCGGAAGCGTCGGCCGAGCTGCAATGGAGCGCTGGCGGCCGGGCGTCCGCGACATGGCGGTCGACGCGACCCAGGCGACGATGCGGATCATCTCCAACACCTTGTTCAGCGGCGACGCCCGGCTCACCCGCGATTCGGCCATGGTCCATATCGCGGCGGCGCTCGACGGGGTCAGCGAAGCGAGGCTTCAGGCCATGCTCGGCCTCCCCCGGATCCCGTGGACGCCAAGCGGCTGGAAGGCGCAGCGGGGCCAGAAATATCTGCGCGAGACCCTGGAAGCGGTGGTTCGCGAGCGGCTGCCCGACGGCGGGCCGGACGACTTTCTCGGCAGGCTCATCCGCGGCCTCGGCGAACGGTTCGAGCCCAGGCAGGCCGCCGGGCTCGCCGCCGACAATGCAATGACCTTCTACCTCGCCGGGCACGAAACCACGGCGAACGCGCTGACCTGGACTCTCTACCTTCTGTCCGAACAGCCGGAGCTTCAGGAAAGAGTCGCCGCCGAGTGCGCCGAGGCCGTGGCGGCGGGGGAGGCCCCCGATCTGCCCGACCGCCTGCCGCTGCTTCGGATGGTGATGGAAGAGTCGCTCCGGCTCTATCCGCCGGCGCCGCGCTTCGACCGTCAGGCGGCAGCGCCCGACCGGCTGGGCGGCGAAGAGGTGCTTCCGGGCGACATCGTCTCGATCTGGCCCTGGATTCTCCACCGCCACGAAGCCTTGTGGGAGCGGCCCGACGAATTCGACCCCGGCCGCTTCGCACCGGGGCGGCGCGAGGGGCGCCACCGCTTCCAATATATCCCGTTCGGAGCCGGGCCGCGCCTGTGCGTCGGCGCTCGCTTCGCGACGGCCGAAGCGCTTACCATCCTCGCTTACTGGCTCGGCCGCTGGCGCTTCGACCCGGTGCCCGGCCACGAGGTGCGGGTGCACGGCATGGTCACGCTCCGTCCCGCCGGCGGGATGCCCCTGACCTTGTCGCGGCGCTAAGGATACGCCTTTCGGGGCAAGACGGGCGACGGCGGCTCGCTAGATATCCCGCACTTCGAACGGCATTCGCTCCACCATCCGCCCGGCCAGCATCGAGCGGTGGCACTCCGGCGCCCCGCGCTCGTAGCAGAGCAGGGCCGACGGGCGGGCGGCCGCTTGCGCCAGCGCCTGCTCCATCGCCAGGCCGGCCTCCGGAGTGTCGAGCTGGACGGCATAGATGGCGCGCATCTCGGCGACCCGCCCCGCCCGCGCCGCCTGCCGCCCGTCCGCCGGAGTGCCGAGGGCGCGCAAGTGGAGATAGTCGATGCCTCGCTCCCTCAGCTCCCTGGCGAGAGCGGTCTTGGAGAAGCCGGGCCGACGCGAGGCGGCGACCGCTCGAACGTCGAGGACGAGCTCGACCCCCGCCGCCCGCAGCTCGTCGAGGAACTCGGCCTGGGTCTTGCCTTCATAGCCTATGGTGAACAGCGGGAGCATGTCCCGGTGCCTAGCAAGTAGGCATGGCGAAAGCTTCCCTTTCCGGCGCTCAGCCGTTATGGCGGCGCGGTTTTCGTGAGCCGGTCCAGAGGGTAAATGGCCAAGGAAGAGCTACTCGAGATGCGCGGGCATGTGGTCGAGCTGCTGCCCGACGCCATGTTCCGAATCAAACTCGAGAACGATCATGAGATACTCGGCCACACCGCCGGCAAGATGCGCAAGAACCGAATCCGGGTGCTCGTCGGCGACGAGGTGCTGGTCGAGCTGACCCCCTACGACCTTACCAAGGGTCGGATCACCTACCGCTTCAAGTGACGGGGCCGGTCTCAGTCCGGCTGGTCCTGGCCTCGGCCTCCCCGCGCCGCCTCGAGCTGCTGGCTCGGCTCGGAATCATTCCGGACGCGGTGATTCCCGCGGAGATTGACGAGACCCCCCGCAAAGCGGAGATAGCCGACCGATATGCCTTGCGGATGGCGACCGGGAAAGCGTCGGCGGTGGCCGAGCCCGGCAAGATCGTCCTCGCCGCCGACACCGTGGTCGCCGCCGGCCGGCGGATCCTTCCCAAGACGGAGACCGAGGATGAAGCGCGGGCCGCTCTGAAACTGCTCTCGGGGCGCCGGCACCGGGTCCATTCGGCGGTCGCGGTGACCGATGCCGAAGGCCGCACCCGGACTCGCCTGTCGACCAGCCTCGTCGCCTTCAAGCGGCTCTGCCCGGAGGAGATCGACGCCTATCTCGCCAGCGGCGAGTGGCTCGGCAAGGCGGGGGGCTATGCGATTCAGGGCCGGGCCGAGGCTCTGGTGCGGATGCTTTCGGGCAGCCATTCCGGGGTGATGGGCCTGCCCCTTTACGAGACGCGGGCGCTGCTCCGGACCGCGGGCTATCCCCTTGGCTGAGTGGCTCTACGAGGAGGGGATAGGCGAGAACCGCGCCATCCTCGTCGAGGATGAGGACATAGTCGTCGCCGCGATCGAGCTTCCGGGCGAGCTTCGCTGCGGCTCCGTCCTCACCGGCCGGCTCGTCCGGATAGCGATTCCGGGCCGCCGCGGCATTGTCTCGACCGGTCGGGGCGAGGTGATGGTGGAACCGCTCCCGGCGGCTCTGACGGAGGGCCGGGAAGTGCGGGTGGAGATCGTCCGCGAGCCCATCGCCGAACCGGGCAATCCCAAATTCGCGAAGGGCCGGATCACCCAGGCGGACGAAAAGGAAGGCCCGAGCCTGGCGGAGCGTATCGGAGCGCCGCGCCCGCTTACGCCGCTGGGCCCCGACTTGTTCTACGAAGCCGGCTGGTCCGAAATGATCGACGAGGCCCTGGGAGAAGCGATCGACTTTCCGGGGGGCGAGCTTCGGATGAGCCTGACTCCGGCGATGACCTTGTTCGATGTCGACGGCTTCCTTCCGCCGGTCGAGCTGGCGATGGCGGGCGCGGAGGCGGCTGCTCTCGCGATCCGGCGCCTGGACATAGGCGGCTCGATCGGGATCGATCTTCCCACCGTTCCGTCACGCGAGGATCGGCTGAAGGCGGTCGCCACGCTCGACGCCGTTCTTCCGCAGCCCTTCGAGCGGACCGCAGTCAACGGCTTCGGTTTCCTCCAGGTGATCCGCCGTCGCGAGCGCCGGTCGCTGCCCGAGCTTTTCCAATGGGATCCGGTCGGAGCCGCGGCACGCGATCTGCTACGGACGGCGGAGCGCGGCGTCGGCGGCTGCGATCTCGTCGCCGCGCCCGACGTGATCGCCCGGCTTCGGGCGAATCCCGACTGGCTGGAAATGCTGGCACGGCGCATAGGCGGCCCGGTCGGCTTGCGTGAAGACCCCGGCTTCACCACATGGCGGAGCCATGTCCATGTCAAAACCTCCTAGAAAAGGCGGCAAGGGCTGCCCCCTGTGCGGCCAGCCCGCCGGCGCCGAGCACAAGCCCTTCTGCAGCCGGGGCTGCCGCGACCGCGACCTGCTGAACTGGCTCGGCGATTCTTATCGGGTCGCCGGCCCGCCGGCAGTGGAAAACGCCGAAGGCGGGCTGGACAGCGAAGGCTGAGCCCCTCTATAGGCGCTCGTCTTCGGCCTCCGCCGGAACGCCCAGGTAGCTCAGTTGGTAGAGCACGTGACTGAAAATCACGGTGTCGGCGGTTCAATTCCGTCCCTGGGCACCATCTCCCGAAGCTCAAGCCCAATCGACGCCGGCGCAGCAGGCCTGGGTGAAGGGACCCCGCCTCAATACCGCCTTAAGGCGTGATTGCCGCGTCCAACGGCCGGGCCTAACGGAACCATCCTCCGCCCTCGTTCATCTAATCTTCGTTGCAATTCAGCACTTTCCCGAAGGGAAGTCGTACGAGCCAGGCCCATATCAACGCGATCGGCACCGCCGTCCCGCCCAACGACGTCCACTCCGCCTTCATCGGCTGGGCGGAGGCGCGGCTGCGCGAGCCGCGTTCGCGGGCGCTGTTCGCCCGGATGGCGGCACGGTCCGGGATCGAGCATCGCTGGTCCGTCCTGCCACCGGCGATCGATGGCAAATCGCCGGTCGACCCGGGCGGATTCTATCACGGAGCCTTGCCGACCACGGGCGCTCGAATGGACATTTATGCACAGGCCGCTCCGAAGCTCGCGCTGGAGGCGATCCGAAATTTGAGCGGAGCGGCGGCGGCGCCCGCCGGGATCACCCATCTGATCGTCGCAAGCTGTACCGGCTTCGTCGCTCCGGGCATCGACCAGATCATCGCCGCCGAGCTCGGCCTCGCGGGCAGCGTCGAGCGCACCCTGGTCGGCTTCATGGGCTGCTACGCGGCCGTGTCCTCGCTCCGGCTTGCTCATCATATCGTCCGCTCCGAACCCTCCGCCCGGGCGCTTGTGGTGACGGTCGAGCTTTCCAGCCTCCACCTCCAATATGAGGACGATGTCGAGCGGCTGCTCGCCGCATTGCAGTTCGGCGACGGCGCCACGGCCTCGCTGGTGACGGCGGAGCCGACCGGCTTCGCTCTCTCCCGTCCGTTCGCGGCGACCCTGCCGGACTCGGGGCAGCTCATCCGCTGGCGGGTCGGCGATCACGGCTTCGTCATGGATTTGTCCGGCGAGGTTCCCGGACGGATCGGAGAAGCCCTGCGCGACAAGAATGTCCGCGAAGCCATGCTCGGCGACGAGCCCCCGGAGGCGTTCGACGCCTGGGCCGTTCATGCGGGCGGCCGCTCGGTTCTCGACTCGGTCGAGAACGGCCTGGAACTGCCGCCGGAAGCGCTGGCCCCATCGCGCGAAGTGTTCGCCCGCTACGGCAACATGTCCTCCTCGACCTTGCCCTTCGTGCTCGAGCGGCTGCTCGCGGATCCGGAGCGGCGCCGCGGAATCGCGCTCGCCTTCGGTCCCGGCCTCGCGGCCGAGGGCTTCCACTTCGAGCGGGCGGCGTGAGGCCCCTGAAGCAGCGGGCCCGCGAGGAAGAGCAGATGGACGACCCGTCGCTCGACCCCGAAGCCTATGGCGAGGTCCTGAAGGGGCTGGGCCGGGTCAATGCCTGGACCTTCGCCGCCCGACCCACTTTGTCCTTCCTCGCCCGGGCCACTCGCGGCCGGGAGGGTTTCAGCCTGCTCGACGTCGGCTCCGGCGAAGGCGGAATGCTTCGGACGATCTCGAATTGGGCGCGGCGGCGGGGGCTGGCCGCCCGGCTCACCGGAATCGACCTCAATCCAGGGAGCGAAAGCTTAGCCCGGGCGAAGACGCCCGGCGACATGCTGATATCCTACCGGACGGGAGATTATCGGGACCTGGGCCGGTTCGACTTCGTCGTCAGCAGCCTCGTCGCCCATCACATGACCGACGCTCAGCTGCGCGACTTCCTTCGCTGGATGGAGGCCAATTCGGACCATGGCTGGTTCGTCAACGATCTTCACCGGCACGGCTTCGCTTATTTCGGCTACCCGTTGCTCGCCGCCCTTCTCCGGGTCCACCCTATCGTCGCCGAGGACGGCCGGCTTTCCATCGCCCGATCCTTCCGCCCCGGCGACTGGCGCTCGATCCTCGCCGAGGCGGGCGTGACCGACGGAGTCAAGATCCGGCGCTATTTCCCGGCCCGGCTGTGCGTCGAACGGCTGCGCTGATCGTCGGCGGCGGCCCGGCCGGTTCGGCCGCGGCCATCGCTTTGGCCCGCGCCGGGATCGGGGCCGAGCTGGTCGAGCGGACCGAGGGTCCGCACGACATCGTCTGCGGCGGCTTCCTCGGCTGGGACGCGATCGCCGCCCTGGAGCGGCTCGGGCTCGACCCGGCGGCGCTCGGGGCGCGCCCGATCCGCCGGCTTCGGCTGATCTCGTCGACGCGATCCATCGAAGTGAGCCTGCCCCGGCTCGCCGCCGGCCTGTCCCGAAGGACGCTCGACGAAGCTCTGCTCGCGGCCGCGCATCGGGCCGGAGCCGCAATCCGGCGGGGGCGCACCGTCCGCGCCGCCGACCTGCCCGGGCGCCGGGTGCGGCTCGACGACGATGAAGGGCTGGAGGGCGACGCCCTCATCCTCGCCACCGGCAAGCATGAGCTTCGCGGCGCCGCGCGCCCCGTCGACATTTCGAACCGGCCGCTGGGCCTGCGGAGCGCGCTCGAGGCCGGCCCGGCCCTCGCCGAAGCGCTGGAGGGCGTGATCGAGCTTCACCTCTTCGACGGCGGCTATGCGGGGCTGCTGCTGCAGGAGGACGGCCGCGCCAATCTCTGCCTGTCCGCTTCGAGCGGCCGGCTGAAGGACGCAGGCGGAATCGAGCCTTTAATCTCCCGGCTCGCCGACGAGCTCCCCGCTTTCGGAGAAAGGCTGGGACAAAGCGAGCCGGGCGAGTGGAGCGCCGTGTCGGGCGTCCCTTATGGCTGGCGGGCCGGCGAGACCGTGGAGGGCGTGTACCGGGTCGGCGACCAGGCGGCGGTCATCGCCTCGCTCGCCGGGGACGGAATTGCAATCGCTCTGGAGAGCGGAGTCGCGGCGGCGGACGCGATCGCGGCCGGCAAGCCGGCGGCGGATTTCCAGCGCGACTGGGCTCGCCGGGCGCTGCGTCCGATCGGGCTGGCGGAGGCGCTTCGGCGCTCGGCGGAGAATCCGGTGGCTCGGCAGGCGATGATGGGCCTGCTCGGCTGGTTCCCCTCGCTCGCGCCGCTGGCGGCAAAGCTGACGAGGATAGGGTAATCCTGCCTCCCCGTGCGAAGCATGGGGAGGCAAAGAAGTCTAATATTGCTTCCGGTACCTCAAGTTGACGTTGTTGCCGCCGCCCGAGGTGCCGACCTGGGAGAGGATGCTCAGCGCCTTGGACAGGGCGATCTCGATCTGGGTGGCGGTGAAGCCGCGGGCGTCGGTGATGATCTCCAAATAGATGTCGTTTGAGACGTAGAAGCCGGCGGCGACGGCGGTGCCCCGGCCGGTCGTGTCGTCGGCGCCGAGGATTCGAAGGCGGTCGAGCCCGGTCGAGGAGCGAAGCTTGCCGAGCGGGTTGAGGCCTCCGCCGCCGCCGCGCAGCGAGTTGAGCGAAGTGGCGAGCTGCACCGCCTGGAGCGCGGAGATTTCCGTCACCGAGCCGCCGAACAGGATCCGGGCCATGATCTCGTCCTGCGGCAGGCCGGGATTGGAGGTGAAGGCGATCTGCGGGTTGGTGGCGCTTCCCGAGACGTTGATGTTGACGGTGACGTCCTTGATGTCCGCGCTTGCGACGATGTCGATCCGCGGATTGGGCGGGCGCGAGCCCGTGAAGGCGATATGGCCGCGGGTGACGTCGAAACGCTGGCCCGAGAAGCTCAAGGTGCCCCGGATCAGATCCGCCTCGCCGAGGATGGAGGGGGTCGCGGTCGTGCCCTGGACTCGAAGGTCGGCGCTCCATTCGGATTCGAGGCCCATTCCGGAAATGAACAGCTGGTTGTCGGCGCGCAGCCGAAGGTCGAGCTTCCAGATGCTCGGCGCGGCGTCGGCCTGCCGGGTCGCATCGTCGACGCGCGGAAGCGGCTCACCCTTGCGGCGGACCCCGGCGAGTTCGACCACCTGGGCGGCGCCCTGGCGGATGATCTGGTAGCGCACCTCGGGCAGGGTCAGGTCGCCCGAGATGAGGGCTCCTTTGGCGCGGCCGTTGGTGATGGCGAGGTCGCCGCTCAAGGTCGCTCCGATCGAGTCGCTCCGGGCGAGCTGGGCGTCGTCGAGCTTCAGTCGGATGTCCATCGGATAGCCCGCGGCCGAGGCGAAGCCGATCGTGCCGGTGCCGCCGATCGTGCCCGAGCCGGCTCGGCCGGAGAGGCGGGTGATCTGGAGCTCCGAGCTGGTGAAGCGGCCCTGGAGGGCGAGCTGGCTGATCCTCGTGCCATAGGTTTCGTGGACGAAGGTGAGGTTGTCGGCGCGGATGATTCCGGCCAGCTGCGGGCTCTGCACCCGGCCCGAGAAATCCGCGGCGACCCCGATCGGGCCGGAGAGCTGCATCCCGGAGACTCCGCCCAGCGACCAAAGCACCTCGGCCGGGCCGTTGTAGCGAATCCCCCCGGCGAGTGGAGCGGCGAGCAGCCGTTCGGTCCAACCGCCGGCGCCCGGGCCGACCGGCTGGAGCCGAAGCTGGGCCCGGCCGATGACCGCGGAATCGCGGCGGATCACGGCGGCGAGATTGCCGCCCTCGGGCCGAAGCTGCCCGGCCAAAGCCAGGTCGACCGGGGGCGAGCGAATGGCGATTCCGGTTCGGGTGAACCCGGCGATGGCGAGGCGGGCGTCGGCGCGGGGGAAGGCGCCCGCGGCCTGGGCGAAGTCGATGCTTCCGGTGGCGCGCCCGCCGAGGCCGAGGCCCGGCGAGAAGACGTTGAGGATCGAGATATCGAAATCGTCGAGCCGCGACTGGACCGTCATTCCGCCGTCGCCGTAGCGGCCGGCGAGCCGGACGTTGCCCTGAGGCAATACGAGCTCGGCCGGCGCCAGCTGCCAGCCGCCGGCGACCTTGCTGATTTGGGCCGGCCGGGCGAGGCGGAAGGGTATGTTGCTCACCTGGCCCTGCGCCGCGGCTCGGATCAGGTCCGGCGACAAGGCTGCGTTGACCGCCACCCGGAACGGCATTCCGCTCGTTCCCTCGGCGAAGACCCCGGCGGTGCCGTTGCCGCCGCGATAGTCGATTTTGGCGCGCGCCCGGGCGAGGAAGAAATTGTCCGAGCGCACCCCGGCGAGCTGGGCGTCGCCGACGATGTGCGGCGCATCCGGATAAAGGACGATCCTCGCCTCGACGATGCCGCGCTGGATCAAGATCGGGCTCTCGCCGGGGATCCGGGCTCCGTTCGCACTGGCCTGGATGTCGGCGCTCTGATAGCCGCCGACGGCGCCGAGCCGGATCGTGCCCTGGAGGCCCTCGCCGGTCATTGCGAGGGTTCCGGCGAAAGGCCCGGCCGGGGTCTGGACGACCCGGCCGGTGAAGGTCATCCCGGCGAACAGCAAGCGGCGTATCTCGACGGTCATCGGACCGCGCCCGGACAGGATGGTGACGTCGGCTTCGAACGGACCGTAATCCGACAGGCCCTTGGCACTGACCTCATAGCCGCCCTGAACGGCTCGAACGGTGGCGGTGACGTCGCGGAGGCCGATCCCGAAATTGGGAGTCGCGGCCTTGAGCTCGATCCGCGGCTGGGTCGCGGTGCCGGTCACGACGACCGCGAGCGCCCCATAGGCCCTGGAGATTCCGGCGGCCCGGATGTCGATCCGGCCGTCGGGCCGGATCGTCCCGCCGCCGGAGGTTATCCGAAGCCCGGGCGAGCTCAGCCGGACATTGCCGAGAGTGATCACCCCGGCGGGAGACATCACCACGTTGGCCGAGGCGGTGGCATTGCCTTCGAGCACGCCCGCGGCGGTCGGGTTGTCTATCCGCCGTGTCCGGACCGAGACCCGGCCCTTGAGGCCGAAGCCGCTCCCGGCGGAGAATAGGTCCATGTCGGTGGTGAGGTCGAGGAGACCGATCCCCTCCATGAGGTAATTGTTCACACTGCCCTGGATTCCGGCGCGATACTGCCCCTTGGCGAGATCGGCGGCGAGGACGATCGTGGCGTTGAGCTTGTCGGACCGGATCTTTAGGTTGTCCGAGACGAGCCTGGTGCCGCTGATGTTGATCGTGCCGTTCACTCCGACATTGGTGAGCAGGCTTCCAAGCGACTGGTCGAGACCGCTGATCCGGCGCGCTCGGGCCTGGACCGGGATGCTGATCCGGTCGGGATCGACCTTGGCCCGGCCGCGCGCTTGGAGGAGCTCGATGGTCGTCTCGTTGAAGCTTAGCGTTCGGGCCTGGAAATCGTAGGCGACGAAGGGCGTCTGGAAGGCGCCGTTCAGGACCATCGCCACCCGAAGATCGGTGCCGTCGATATTGGGGCCGAGAATTTCAGGACGCGGGAGGCGCGCCGCGATCTTGAAGTCCTGGAACTGGCTTCGGCCGAGGTCGAGCATTCCGTTCGCGACGACCGCGATCGCCGGCGAGGTCAGGCTCAGCCGCGTGTCGGCTCGGCGCTGGTCGAGGGAGGTGGTCAAATTGACCTGGACCTGCGGCGACAGAAGCTTCCTGGGAATGCCCTCGGCCATCAGAAGGCCCGGGTTCATCGGCCCGGAGACGGTAAAGATGCCGTCCTTGGCGGCGACGGCGAGGTTGGCGAATTCCGTGCCGCCGAGGATGGCTTTCGCCCGGCCCCGCCAGTTGGTCCAGGTTCCGTTGCCGCCGATGGTCGCGATCAGCGGCCGGTCGATTCCGGTCAGCTTGGCGACGAAGCCCTCGGCGGGCGCCTCGACCCGGACTCCAAGCGCAAGCCGGTTCGCTTCGGGGACTGCGTCGATCCTCAGGGCGAGCTTGTCGCCGCCGGGCAGGTTCGGCCCCGCAATGGCATTGGCGTCCAGAGCTACCTGGGCCCGTCCGTCGTCGATCCGGGAGCTTCCGGCGAGGCTGAGGAGGTGGCGATAGCCGGTGACCGTCGGGTCGATCAGAAGCCGGTTGACCTTGATCTGGCCGATGTCGACATTGATGTCGGGGAGAAGCGGAGCATCGGGAACGCCCGGCTTGAGCTCGGGCAGGCGGTAGAGCCGCGCCCGCGGGATTTCGAGCCGCTTGATGTCGATCCGGTTGCGGAAATAAGCGAGCGGCCGCCAGTCCAGGGTGGCTTGCGGAGCGATGAAGAAAATGCCCTTGGGATCCTTCAGGCTCAGATCGTGGAGCGTGAGTTCGCCGAACAGCGAGCCCTCGATCCGGCCGACGTCGATGTCGAGCCCGGACGCGATCTCCAGCTGGTTGATCTGCTTCACCACGAAGCGGTGGCCGAGCGACGAGTTCAGCCAGACGAAGAAGAGTAGGATCGCGACGACGAGGCCGATCAGGCCGATGCCCGTCCACTTGGCGGCGGCGCGGGCGCGCTGCCGGCCGCGGTTCACATGGGGAGCGGGTTCGGCCGCAGTCGCCATCTAGAAAGCCTGCCCGATGGAGACGTAGACCGCGAATTTCGATTCGCCGGGGCGGCGGCCGAGCGGAACCGCGATGTCCGCCCTCAGGGGCCCGAAATTGGTATAGAGCCGCCCGCCGATTCCGACCCCGAAGCGCATGTCGCCGAGCCGCGGAGACTGGCTTTCATAGACCTGGCCGGCATCGACGAAGCCGACCACGCCGTAATTGCCGAAGCGGTAGCGGGCCTCGACAGCGAACTCGACGAGGCTTCGCCCGCCGGTGGGGATGAAGACGGTCGGATCGTCCTTCTCGTCGGGATCGGTCGGATCGAATTTGGGATTGGCCACCTCGACCTTGGGCCCCAGCTCCTGGAAGCCGAATCCGCGGACCGATCCGCCGCCGCCCGCATAGAGGCGGCGCGACGGCGCAAGCTCGAAGAGCTCCGCGCCGTAGATCGAGCCCGTCCGGGCGCGGCCGGCGACGACGATATTCTCGGTCGCCGGATAATAGACGCTGCCGTCGAGGAGGTTGCGGATATAGGGCTGGCCGGGCTCCCGGAGCGACGCTTCCGGATTGACGAAGGCCTTGAGCCGGAAGCCCTTGGTCGGGTCGAGCAGGCTGTTGGAGCGGTCGTATCCGACCTGGCCGCTGATTCCGGCGAGGAAGAAGGCGTCGGCGATGGAGAGGCGCGGGAACCCGGTCTGGGCTTCGTTGGTGGCGATGAGTTCGGCGCCGACGGCATAGGTCCATACCTTGTGCCAGATCGGGGTCGATTCGCGCGCGATCAGGCCGTTCAGCCGGACGGTATAGCCTTTGAAGGCTGGAAGATCGCGGCGGCCGGCCTCCGCCTGGACGAAGATGCTTCGGTCGCGCTTCTTCCAGTTGTTGCGGCGCAGGCGGACCCGGAGCGCCTGTTCCTGGGTGCCGGCGATGGCATTGACCATAAACCCGCCCTCAGGCGGGAACAGGTTGCGATGCTCCCAGGTCGCTTCGGCCCGGAAGCCCTCGCCGGTCGAATAGCCGACGGTCCCCCCGAGCGAGCGCGCCGGCCCGGCGTCCTGAGTCACCAGGATGTTCACATATTCGGTGCCGTCCTCGGCCATCTCTCCGGTGGCGACGGGCGCGGCCGAGACGGTGGTGAAGAGGTTGGTGGCGATCATCGCCTCGCGAAGGTCGTCGACCATTCGGCTGTCGTAGAGGTCGCCGCGCTTGAAGCGCGAGAGCACTTCGACATGCTTCGCGCCGAAGGCGAGATCGCCCTCGGTGGTGAAGCCCGCGAAGCGCGAACGGTTACCCGGGCTCACCGGAAGGGTGTAGTCGCCGCGGCGGGTCTCGGGATCGAGCAGGATGTCGCGAAGCCCGACCTCGACGAAGGGATAGCCCTGCTGCGGCAGGCGCAGCCGGACATTGGCCTCGGCCGCCTCGACGTTGAGTGCGACGATCGGATTCTCGGGCTGCAGGGGCAGAGCCTCGCGGGCGAGGCCCGCGGGCTCGGGCTCGGCTCCCTTGATGGCGATGTCGCCGAACAGGTAGCGGGGGCCCGGCACCACGCTTATCGCCACCCGCACCCGTCCGGCTTCGGGCAATTGCTCGATCGAGGACAAAGCGGTGGCGTCGTAATAGCCTTCGGAACGGAGCAACCGGACGGCGAGCAGCTCGTCCTCCTTCGCCCGGGCGGAAATCTGGGCGCCGTTGGTCGCCTCGCCGTCGGAATCCTCGAGCGCCGAAAGCTCGCGGAAGCGGCCCTCCAGCCCGATCTCCTCGAACCCCTCGACGACGAGGGTGTAGCGGACCGGCTCCACCTTCCCGTCATCGTCGCCGCCCGGCGACGGCGGCGGGGTGGTGACGTCGAACTCGGAAATCGGAGTCAGCGGCCGCTCCAGCTCGATGTCGGGCAGAGCGGCGTCGGGGATCAGCTCGCCCTCCGGAGTCGTCGCCGGCGGCGGTCCGGCGAAATCCTCGAGCGGCTCCAGCGGCCTGCCGAGCTCCGAGTCGAGCGCCGGAAGCTCCTTCTCGAACTGGCTGTCGGTCACGATCGGCTCGTCGGCGGCCGGAATGCGGGGCGGATCGTTCTGGGCGAAAGCGGGCGTGGCAATGCCCAGCGCCAAGGCGCCGGCAGCGACCGCTCCCATCAAAATACCGGCCTTCTTCAAATGCCCGCCGCTCCGGAGGTTCAAATCCGGTCCTTACGCTGAAAAACCTTCAACTGGAAAAGCTTGCATTTGTTCCGGAGGCGTAAGGGAGGCCTCCTGTGGCTTGCTGGCCACGTCCTGGATCGACCCCGTCGTGGCCGTTGAACGCGCCATTTCGTGACCCTGAACGCGGTTCAGGGTCCAGTCCGCCATCCGCGAGGCGGGTCGAAACCGGATGCTGAAACAAGTTCAGCATGACGTGAGGGTCCGGATTGATCGGCGGAGCCTTCTGGACCAGTGGAGGTCATGCTCCGAGCGCCTTCGCCCGCTTTGCTCGACTCGCTCGCCGCTTTGCTGGGCCCGCGCGGCTTCAGCCGCGATCCCGACGTCCTCGAGCCGTGGCTGAGCGACTGGCGCCGGCGCTATCGGGGCCGGGCCGCGGCGCTGCTTTCGCCCGCCTCAGCCGCCGAGGTGCAGGCGATCGTCGAGCGTTGCGCCGAGGCTCGGGTGGCTCTGGTACCGCAGGGCGGGAACACCTCTATGGTCGGCGGCGCCACGCCCGGCGCGCAGGGCGATGCGCTGCTCCTGTCGCTTCGCCGGATGAACTCGGTCCGGAGCGTCTCCGTGCAGGACAATGTCGCGGTGGCCGAGGCCGGGGTGATCCTGTCCGACCTCCACGACTCGGCGGCGGCGGCGGGGCGCCGGTTCCCGCTCTCGCTCGGCGCCAAGGGCTCGGCGACGGTCGGCGGGCTCGTCTCGACCAATGCCGGCGGCACCCAGGTGCTTCGCTTCGGCCCGATGCGCTCGCTCGTCGTCGGCCTCGAGGCGGTGCTTCCCGACGGATCGCTGCTCGATGGGCTGTCGGCGCTCCGCAAGGACAATCGCGGCTACGACCTGAAGCAGCTGCTGATCGGAGCGGAGGGGACGCTCGGGATCGTCACCGCCGCCAGCCTCAGGCTGGTCGCGGCGCCCGGCTCGCGCTCCGTCGCCTGGGTGGGGCTTGGCTCGCCCGCGGCCGCGCTCACCCTGCTTCGGCGGCTGGAGGCCCGGCTGGGCGAGGCGGTCGAGAGCTTCGAGCTGGTGCCCGCGGACGCCCTCGGCCTGGTTCTCTCCGCAATCCCGGGCACCCGGCCTCCGCTCGCCGGCGCCCATCTTTGGCACGTCCTCGTCGAATCCGTCGCTCCGCAGGGCGGCCGCGATGCCGCCGAGGCGCTTCAGGAGGCGCTCGGAGCGGCTCTCGAGGAGGGGCTGGCCGAGGACGCGACGATCGCCGCGAGCGAGGCCCAGGCCGCGGCCTTATGGCGGCTGCGCGAATCGATCGCCGAGGCGGAGCGGCTTCAGGGGCCGTCCGTGAAACACGACATCTCGGTGCCGGTCTCCGCCATGCCCATTTTCATCGAGGAAACCCGCGCGGCGGTGGAGGCGCGGTTCGAAGGCGCGAGGGTGGTGGCGTTCGGCCATCTCGGCGACGGCAACGTGCATTTCAACGTCCAGCCGCCGGCCGGAATGGCCGAGGCGTGGCTTGCCGCCGAGGCGGGGGCGGTGACCCGGCTGGTCCACGACCGGGTAGGGAAGGCCGGCGGCTCGATCTCGGCCGAGCACGGCATCGGCCAGGCCAAGCTCGCCGAGCTCGCCCGAACCGCTCAGCCGGCCCGGCTGGCGGCGCTCCGGGCGGTCAAGCAGGCGCTCGATCCGGCCGGGATCATGAACCCCGGAAAGCTTCTTCCCTCATCCTGAAGGCGGCGGCTCGCCCCGTCTCGTCAGGAGGCCGGGCGCGAAGCGGGCGAGCAGAAGCAGGATCGTCGGCGCCAGCATCGAATTCCACAGATCGTGGAGGGCCGCCGACCGCTCCCAATTCTCGAACACCCCGTCGCGGCGAATGTCGAGCACCTCGTTCGCCAGGGCTGCGGCGAGCACCGCCAGCCAGGGCAAGGGCGAGGCGAGGCTTCTCCTCAGAACGGCCGCCGAACCGATCTGGAGGAGGATCGCCGCATAGATGTGGAGGGCGTCGCGCTCGAGCTCGGTCCAAACCGCGATGGTGCTCTTGACCTGCTCCCAGTCCAACCGAAATCCCTCTTCCTGGCTTCAGCCGCTCGCTTCGCTCCTACAGGGGTTCCCGGTAATGGACCAGCGACGGGCCGAAGCGGTCGCCGCCCAGGTCGCGACCGCCGATCAGGGCCGAATACATGGGATGGGGCGAATCGTTTCGGTAGGTGTTGCGTCCGTAGGTCACGGTCCGCAGGTGGATGAAGTAATCGCCGTGCTTGCCGGCGCGGGGGCCGATCGCGCAGATATTGTCGGTGAAGAGGCCGCCGCCGATACGGGCGATGCCCTGGGTCTTATCGTTGGTCGCCGAGATCCGGTTGCCGCTGATGACGACGCCCCGATAGCCGGACCCGACTATGTCGATGACGAAGGCGCCGCCGCCGGATAGCTGGTTGTTGCGGATTGTCAGGCCCCGCACCGTTTCGGGCCGCTGAACCACGGTCCGGATCGCCGCGCCCTCGGCGTTGCCGATCAGCGACTTGATGCTGGGATTGTTCTCGATGCGGACGTCCAAGCTGTTGTCGGCGATGATGATTCCGCTGTTCATCGCTTCGATGTCCATGCCGGTGATCGAGACCCGCTCGTTGGCGCTGGTAACGTAGATACCGACCTGGACGTCGCGGATACGGCCGTTGGAAATGCGGATGTCGCGGTTGGGGAATTCGGACAGATCCGGCTCGAGACAGATCCCTCCCTGCGGATTGGTCCCGCCGACCTTCTCGATGTCGACGTTCCTGATCTCGCCGTTGCGGCCGTTGACGACCGAGATTCCGTTGCGCCGGCAGTTGCGCACCCTGGCACCGTCGATGAGGAAATTCTCGCAGAAGCCTCCTCCCGCGGAGCCGACATAGATGCCGTCACCCCAGCAGTCGAAGACCTCGACCCCACCGACGACCTGCCAGTCGGCAGACCCCCAGGCGGCGATTCCCATGCCCCATTCGCCGCCCGTTCCGCGATGGATCATCCGCTCGCCGACGATCCGGCCGGGACCGACGATCTTCCAGCCCGAGGTCCGGTACCCCTGGACCACCGAACTCCTGGGAAGCGAACTGGGCAGGGCGCGCAGTTCGCCACCGTTCAGCTCGAGGATCTGGCCCGACTTGAGGCGCAGCCCGCCATAATCCTCACGTGTTGGGCGGCGATTGGGGTCGATCCGGTAGACGGCGCCCCTGCGCAGGCGGACGATCGCTCCGGCCGGAGCGAGGTCGAGGCAGAGCTGGAGCGCCGCCGTGTCGTCGGTGCGGCCGTCGCCGCGGGCGCCATGGTCCTCGGGGCTGAAGATCCGGGCCGGAAGCTGCGCTCGGGCGGACCCCGCCCGGGCGACCGGCACCGAGAGTCCGGCGAGCAGGAGGTGGCGGCGGGTCAAGGTCATCGGCCGGCTCCTAGGTTGCGCCCGGTGAACGGCCGGTGAGCGCCCGGCGCCGGCTCTTCGTCGCCCTTGAATTCGGGCATGGTCTCCGAGCCTTCGGCCGCGATGCCGCTTCGGGCGAGGACCCTGGCCACCGTCATCAGCAGGATCTTCATGTCGAGCGCGAAGCCGCGATTGTCGACATACCAGGTGTCGAAGGCGAGCTTCTCCGGCCAGCCGATCGCGTTGCGGCCGTTGACCTGGCTCCAGCCGGTGAGGCCGGGCCGGACGTCGTGCCGCCGCGCCTGTTCGGGCGAGTAGAGCGGCAGATATTGCGTGAGGAGCGGGCGCGGGCCGACCAGGCTCATGTCGCCCTTCAGGACGTTCCACAGCTCGGGCAGCTCGTCGAGGCTGCTTGCCCTCAGGAATCGACCGAACCGGGTCAGGCGCCGCGCGTCGTCGAGCGGCTTCCCCTCAGAATCGACGGAATCGAGCATGGTCCGGAACTTGATCAGCCGGAACGGCTTGCCGTGGAGCCCGGGCCGGACCTGGCGGAAGAGGACCGGCCGGCCGAGCGCCACCGCGACCGCCACTGCGACCCCCGCCATCACCGGCGCCAGGACGATCAGGCCGAGCGCGGAAAGGAGGATGTCGGAGGGCCTCTTGAGGTCGAAACCGGGCATTGCAGGCTCATTGCCCTACTGCCCTTCAATTGCAACGAATTCGGCGCGCGGCTAAGGAGGCCGGCCATCTTGCAGCGTAGGAACGGATCATGTGCGGCATAGCCGGCTTCATCGGCGGGCGATTCGACCATGGCGGCCAAAGCGCGCACGCCACGCTCGGCCGGATGACCGGAGCGATCGCCTATCGCGGCCCGGACAGCGCCGGCGCCTGGATCGAGGCGGAAAGCAAGGTGGCGCTGGGCCACCGCCGGCTCGCCATCCTCGACCTCTCGCCGGCGGGCGAGCAGCCCATGACCTCGCCGAGCGGCCGGTTCGTCACCGTTTACAATGGCGAGATATACAACCATCTCGAGCTTCGCGAGCGCCTGGCCGGACCGTGGCGCGGGCATAGCGACACCGAGACCCTGCTCGCCGCGATCGAGGCTTGGGGCGTCGAGAAGGCGCTCGGGCAATGCGCCGGAATGTTCGCTCTGGCGCTGTGGGACCGCCAGGAGAAGACGCTGGTCCTCGCTCGCGACCGGCTCGGCGAGAAGCCGCTTTATTACGGCTGGCAGGGGCAGGGCGCCGAGTCGGCCTTCCTGTTCGGATCGGAATTGAAGGCGCTGGCCCGCCATCCCGCCTTTCGCCGCGAGATCGACCGCCAGGCGCTCGCCCTCTTCACTCGCTTCAACTACGTGCCTGCGCCTCATTCCATCTACGAGGGTATCGCCAAGCTCCCCCCCGGCACCTTCCTGACCCTTCGAGCGGGCGAGAAGGTGGCGACGATCGCGTCCTACTGGTCGGCCGCCGAAATCGCCGCCACGGGCGCCGCCGAGCCGCTCGACATCGGGCCGGAGGAAGCGACGGACGAGCTGGGGCGCGTTCTGTCCAAAGCCGTCTCCGGGCAGATGCTCTCGGACGTGCCGCTCGGCGCCTTCCTGTCCGGCGGGGTCGATTCCTCCATTGTGGTCGCGCTCATGCAGGCGCAGTCGTCGCGGCCGGTAAAGAGCTTCTCGATCGGCTTCCACGACCGGGCCTATAACGAGGCGGAGCATGCCGGCGCCGTCGCCCGCCATCTCGGCACCGACCACACCGAACTCTACGTCCAGCCTGAAGATGCGCTGGCGGTGATTCCGTCGCTTCCGTCCATCTACGACGAGCCTTTCGCCGACGCTTCGCAGGTGCCGACCCTTCTCGTGTCGAGGCTTGCGCGCAAGCAGGTCACGGTGGCGCTGTCGGGCGACGGCGGCGACGAATTGTTCGCGGGCTACAACCGCTATCGCCTCGCCGCGCGCAACTGGGGGCGGATTTCGAGAATGCCCCGGCCGCTTCGCCGCGCGCTCGCGAGGGGGATGGAAGCGCTTTCGCCCGAACAGTGGAACAAGGTGGCGGGCGCGGTCTCTCCTATCCTACCCGCCTCGCTTCGACTGTCGCTCCCCGGCGAGAAGGTCCACAAGGCGGCGCGAGGCCTTGCCAGCGGCTCGGCCGACGAGCTGTACCGGGGGCTGGTGTCGAGCTGGCGGGACCCCGGCGAGATCGTCATCGGCGGTTCCGAACCGGCGACCCTCGGGCCGGACGCCCTGGCGCGGCTGGACTCGCTCGGCACGTGCGAGCGGATGATGGCGCTCGACATGCTGACCTATCTGCCCGACGACATATTGGCCAAGGTCGACCGGGCGGCGATGAGCGTGTCGCTCGAGACCCGGGTGCCTTTGCTCGACCACCGGGTCGTCGAATATGCCTGGCGGCTTCCGATGGACCTCAAGTTGCGCGGCGGGGAATCCAAATGGGTGCTCCGGCAATTGCTCTACCGCCATGTTCCGCGGGCGTTGATCGAGCGGCCCAAGATGGGCTTCGGGATCCCGATCGACTCCTGGCTTCGCGGCCCGCTCAAGGGCTGGGCGGAGGAATTGCTCTCCGAGCGGCGGCTGGCCGGCGAAGGCTATTTCCGCCCCGAGCCGATCCGCGCCGCCTGGGAGGCGCACCGGAGCGGCCGGGCCAACATGCAATATCAGCTCTGGGCGATATTGATGTTCCAGTCCTGGCTGGAAGGGCAGTCGGCGCCGGAGGAGGCGGAGGGGCTGGCGGCGTAAATTCTCCGTCGAAGAGAGCTGCGTCTCTTGCGCGTGGAGTATTCCCCAGCAATAATGAGACGCTTTTCGAAGGGTCTCGGATGCCGACTGATTTCGTACAAGATGACGTCAGGGAAAAGAGGCTGATCGACCTGTTCAATTTGTCCTCTCCAGCCAACCCCGTCAGGCACGGCACAGACGCCGTTTTGCGAATTGATAATGTCGAATATGAGTTCGAGCTGAAGTCTGCGACCACCGCAAAGGGAGGGGTCAGCACTGTCCGCGACCTTGGCCCCGACCATATTGAGAAATGGGCCAATCAGCATTGGATCATAGGCTTTTTCGAAGGCGGCAAGCTGACCAATTGTCGCTACGGCTCGCCCGATAATATGGCCCCGTGGATTAATGAGAAATGGGAATATATCCGTGCCGACTTTGAAATGGCCAAGTACGTTCCCGACCACACCACGCTCAGAACGATGCACAAAATCCTAGGAAAGAAAGCTATCTACACGAGAGCTGATGCGAAGAAGCTACACAAAAACCAGCTATCTGCGGCCAGATATACTGAGCTTATGGACATTGAGGGCGGGTACACGCCCAACAGAATGCTGGAGATATTTAAAGACCGTGCGCGCTATGTCATCAAGCGCGGATCCACGCTGAATAACCCACACATTCCTCTTAAATTCTTCAACTCATGGTCGCTGATAACTGAGGATCACGCCCTTCGACTTCGCGAGCTAGTCAGGGAATGGGCGGCCGCAGCGCAGCCTCCACAGCCATAGCGAGATTGTAGGCCATAGGAGGCGCAACCGAATTGCCGATTAAGCCCAGTGCAAAATAGACGGGACGTCCTACGGGCCAATCGCCGGGAAAGCCCTGAAGCACGAGACAGTCCGGTAAAGACAGTCTGAAGGCACCGTTTTTTGCTACATAGGCACTTGCCGCTGCGCGGTCTGCGGCTACCCCGTTCGGCCAAACTCCAAGTCTGTTCCAGAGCTTCAGGGCGGATACCGAACTTAATACGCTGGTCGTGTGCCTTGGACCCGTGAGGCCGCTGCGAAGCGTCGGGGCGAGGCCGTCTACCCCAACATCGGGCAAGCCTAACGCCTCCCTCGTCCCCATCGTTTTCGGCAGATTGTGACCGAAGTCCTTCATCTTCTCATGAGCGTGAGTTGCCGCCGGAGCTTCGAAACGTGCTGCATCCTCTTCCGAGACGAACCCCACGAAGAACACGCGCCTGCGTGTCTGCGGAACCCCAAAATCGGCAGCATCAAGAGTGAACTGGTAGATGGTATATGAGCGCTGGAGCGGCTTAAGAATGGTTGCCTCAACGTACTCGCTGAAGCGCTTGGTGGCCAAGCCGCTGACGTTCTCACAGACGAATGCCCTTGGCCTCACGCCTTCCACAGCGCGCACAAATTCCGGAATCATATCCCTGACATCCGAAGCGCCGTTCTGCCGCCCGGCATGGCTGAAAGGCTGACAAGGGGGCCCGCCGTGGAGGACGTCTACCGAACCCTTGTAGCGGCCCCACTTCACGCGGCGCACATCGCCATCTTCGCCTCCGAAGATGGTCCAGTCCGGCCTCGCTATACGCAAAACCTCTGCCGCCCCCTCCATTATCTCATAGCTGGCGACATGCACGAACCCGGCCCGGTCAAAGCCGACGTCCATGCCGCCACCGCCGCTGAACAGCGAAAGTGCTTGTAGCCCGTTGCCAGCCCGTTGCGGCATGTAAGTCAACGGGTCGAGGCGCGGCGAATAGATAGGATGCTTCGGCGCAGCGCACTCGCCACGCTCCGCCCGGCGCTTGGCCTCCTGCGCCGCTAGGGTCGTTGCCCTGAAGACCGCCCGCTCATGGTCTGAAAGGTCCCAACCCTGATACCAGGGTGATACGGTTCCCCGCGCACTTAATGGCCTGTACATGCACAGCTCCCTTTGCGCCGTGGCATCGGAATCGCAAACGCGACTCCCTCATGTCAACGCCTTTCTCCCGATATCCGGGCAGCGTATTTGTCTTACCGGATACGAGGGGGCGAGCGTACCGAGTTCAGTGTGTTAGTCGCATCAGAGAAGGGGAAGGGAGACCAAGCGGAGCTTGATGGGGGGGGTGAAAGCACAGGCCTCTTCGGTTTGGGCGCGAATCCAATGTTTCCTGCGCCGTCTACTCCTCCACCACCCTGCGGGTGGTCCCCCTCCCCAGCGCTTCGCTGCATGGAGGATAAGAATTCAGCTCACCACCCTCGTGTCCCGCGGAATGCCTTCCGGCCTCTGCGCCGGATCCGGCCGCCCGAGCGCGCCCTGGTCGGGGGCGATCAGTTCCTGCAATTGCTCGCGCACCGCGGCGGAGTCTCCGGCGAAGATCGCGGCGCGCAGCCGGTCGACGTGCGGACGAAGATCGGCGAAGGAGATGAAGCGCTCCTTGGCCATCTTGATCCGCGGGTGGGCGGTGTCGAGGGCGCTCTCGCCGACGAACAGCTCCTCATACAATTTCTCGCCCGGGCGAAGGCCGACATAGGCGATCTCGACGTCGCCGGCCGGATTGTCCTCGTCCCGGACGGTCATTCCGGAGAGCGAGATCATGTTGCGCGCGAGTTCCGCGATCCGGATCGGCTCGCCCATGTCGAGCACGAAAACCTCGCCGTGCCGGGCCATTGCGCTCGCCTGGAGGACGAGCTGGGTCGCTTCCGGGATCGACATGAAGAATCGGGTGACATCGGGGTGGGTGACGGTGACCGGACCGCCCCGGCGGATCTGCTCGCGGAAGGTCTGTACGACCGAGCCCGAGCTGTCGAGGACGTTGCCGAAGCGGACGATCCCGAAGCGGGTCTCGCCTTGCTCGGCGAGCGCCTGGATGACTAGCTCCGCCACTCGCTTGCTCGCACCCATCACGCTTTCGGGCCGAACCGCCTTGTCGGTCGATATCATGGTGAAGCGGGTGAGCTTGGCGTCGAAGGCGGCGCGGGCGAGCACCCAGGTGCCGATGACGTTGTTCTCGACTCCGACCACCTCGTTATGTTCGAGCAGGGGCACATGCTTGTAGGCGGCGGCGTGGTAGATGGTCTCGACGCCGTGCATCCGGATGATGTCGCGAACGAGCAGCTCGTTGAGCATCGAGCCGACCACCGGGACGATCGCCGGGCGATCCTCGGGATCGCGGTCCCTGAGCAGCTCGATCAGCTGCTGCTCGATGGAGTAGAGCGCGAATTCGCTGTGATCGAGCAGGACGAGCCTGGCCGGGCGAACCCGGACGATCTGGCGGCAGATTTCGGAGCCGATCGAGCCTCCGGCGCCGGTGATGAGAATGGTCTGGCCGTCCACCACTTCCTTGATGAGGTCGCTGAGCGGCTCGACCGGATCGCGGCGCAAAAGGTCGTTGACGTCGATCGGGCGGACGTCGCTCACCGTGAATCGGCCGGAGACGATCTCCTCGGGCGCCGGAACCGTCATCACCTGGACGTCGAGCTGGTTGAGCCGCTCGATCGCGCCCAGCCGCTGCGAGCGGGTCGCCTTCGGCATGGCGAGGAACACCTCGCTGACCTTGTTGCCGCGGACGAGGTCGGCCAGCGCCCGGGGCGGGTAGATATGCGCTCCGGCGATGATCTGGCCCTTGAGCGCCGGATCGTCGTCGACGAAGCCGCAGAGGTGGAAATGGCGATCGCGGCGAACCGATTCGGCGAGGCTGATGCCGGCCGAATTGGCACCGTAGATGACGATGTTGCGGCGCCCTGCGCGGCCGCTCGGATGCTTGCGCTCCGCACCGATGACGATGGCCGCCATCGCGTAGCGGCCCATGAACAGAAGCACGAACAGGAAGCCGCCGTAGATGAAGCCGATCGAGCGCGGCACCAGGATCCGGATACCGTCGACCATCAGGGAGGCGCGCATGAAATAAACGAGGATGACCCAGGCGGTGGCCGTGATCGCCGCTCCGAACAGGATCCTGCTAACGGTGCCCAGGTCGAAGAAACGAAGGACGATATGGTAGATGCGTAGCTGGAAGAGGCCGATCAGCCCGACCACCATCGATATCCCTGCCGCGAGCAGCACCGGCGGATCGACCGGCAGATAGGGCTCGCCGAGACGCGCCGAAAAGGCCGCCCACAGCGCGAACACCATCGCGCAAACATCATAGCCGACCAGAATCGCGCGCTTCTGGCCGCGTTCCGCCGAGGACAGTCGTCTGACAAACTGGAATATCATGGGAATGGCGACCCTAGATCAAAACGCCCGTTGCTGGAAGCTTAACCCACGACTGCACGGATCAGTTCGGCAAGCCCGGCGGCCCGAAGCCGGAGGCGATCGGGCCGGAGGGTCGGGTGGATCTCGACGGCCAGGCTGCTCCGAGTCATCGCCCGGGCGTTCGGCAAATCGGGCCGGGGCAGGTCGTCGAACGCTTCTTCGAGATAGACTTCCGAGCATGAGCCGGTGAACAGGCGCAGCCCCGCCTCGGCGGCGCGGGCCAGAATCTCATGGCGCGCGCCCTCGGCGCCCGGCTCCAGGTAGAAATTGAAACGGTAATAAGCGTGGCGGAAGCGGGGCCCTGGAAGCGGCACCCGAAGGCCCGGCACTCCGGCCAGGGCCTCGGTCCAGATGCCGGCGTTACGGGTGCGCGCCAAATGCCATTCGGGGAGCTTTTCCAGCTGCCTGAGGCCGATCGCCGCCTGCGGCCCGGTCAGCCGCCAATTGGTGCCGACGCTGTCATGGAGCCAGCGGAAGCCGGGACCCGCGGGCGGAGCCTCGACCTTGCGGCGGTTCTTGCCATGGTCCTTGAAGCTCCAGGCGCGGTCCCAGGCGGCTTCATCCTTGAACAGCGTCGCGCCGCCCTCGCCTCCGGTGCTGATGATCTTGTCCTGGCAGAAGGAGAGCGCGGTGGCGTGGCCGAAGCTTCCGGCCGGGCGGCCGTCTATTTCGGCGCCGTGCGACTGCGCGCAATCCTCGATGACGAGCAGGCCGCGGCGCTCGGCCATCTCCATGATCGCCGGCATGTCGCAGGGCCAGCCGCCGAGATGGACGGGGATGATCGCCCGGGTCCGCCCGGTCAGGACCGCCCCGATGCTTTCGGCGGTGATGTTGCCGCTGTCGGGATCGATATCGGCGAAGACCGGAGTCGCTCCGAGCAGCATGACGCAGGTCGCCGAGGCGACGAAGGTTCGCGGAGTCACCACCACCTCGTCGCCCGGCCCGATGCCGAAGGCGCGAAGCGCAAGCTCGAGCGCGAGTGAACCGTTGGCGAGAGCGATGCAATGCTCGCCGGCCCAGGCGCGGGCAAGCGCCTCCTGGAAGGCGAAGACCTCGCCGCCCGTCCACTGGTTGACCCGTCCGGACCGGAGGACCCGTGCGACCGCCTCGATTTCGTCCTCGGCGTAAAAGGGCCAATGCTCATCTTCGCCCTGCCGCAGATCGGCGGGGGTGCCGGCCGCTTCCGGCCTCTGCTCAACGTTCGGCATGGTCATAAGAAAGGTCTCCGGGCCAGCGGATGGCCAGTGCCCGCTCGAGCGGTCAGAAGGCGCCCCGTGGGGCCTGCCGTTCCCCGGCCGGGCCCGCATAGGCTGACTGGCCGAGGCCGTAAACCTCCGCCTGGCGGCGGGCCGCCCGCACCGCCAAAAGGGCGACGAAGAAAGAAAGCAGGCAGGGCATCATCATCATTTTCTGCCGAAGTCCGAGGCCGACATTGTAGTTCACCATGGCGAGAAGGAGCGTCAACGTGACGAAGAGAATGGCCGCGAAGCGGGCGAACATCGCTCCCTGGACCACCTGAAGCGCCGTACGGAACCGCATGAGCAAGGTCAGGATGATGAGGAGCAGCACGACATTTTCGAGTGAGGCGACGTAGCCGAACATCCCTGTGGCATCGACGAAGAAGGGCCGGAACAGAAGACTGACCAGCTTCACCGGGAACGAAGCGTCGATGATGTCGATGTCACCGCCCGATTCCTCGGTGACGTTCGATTTCATCTGAATGAATTCGGTCACCGCATCGGTGCTCGACATGTTGAGGCCGCTGAAGCTGTCCGACACCAGCCCCGACACGGCGAGGATCCCCGCCAGCGTCACTCCGAGCAGGGCGATCCGGGTCAGAATTCGGGTGTTGCGTCCGAGCAATACCGTCAGTGCGAGCGCGACCAGGGCGATCAGGGCGATATGCGGCCGGACCAGCAAAGCGACCGCCACGCCCGCGCCGAAGACCAGATACCGGGCCTGCAGGCGGAAGGCGGCCCAGGTGCACATGGCGACTCCGAGGAAGACCGGCGCGTCCTTGCCGATCGCGCTCGTCCAGAAATGGAGGCCCGGAAGGAAAAGCAGCAGATAGAGTCGACTGAAAGTCGGCTGCCCCAGCTCTTCGTGAATGTCGTCGAACGTCCTCAGCACGAAGAGGATGCCCCAGAAACCCATCGCCTGGAAAAGAAGGAAATAATCGAAGAAGGTGCCGCCCACGATGCCCCTCAGGACCTGCACGAAGTTGATGACGAAGACGGTGCTGAGGCCGGTGGCGCCCTGGGCGTATGTCTCGAACGGGTCGTAATAATAGAGCGTGGCGTCGCTGCCGAAGGACTGCGCGTAGAGGTAAAAGGCCAAAGACGCGCCGATATGCGACAGCAGCAGCAGGACGAACAGGACCAGGCGGGCCCGCGAGACGTCAGCCCGGGCGAATCGGAAGCCGACGATCGAAATGATGATTCCGAGGATGCCGAGCAGGGTCATGCGCCTGCCTCCCGCCAGCGCCTACGGATTTCCAGCCGCCGGCGCAGGGCCGCGGCGGCATCGGCGAGCCGGGCCGGCGAGCGCAGCACCATCGCCGCCGCCCGAAGGAACCGGCGGTCGCGCACCGCATCGGCGAAAAAGCCCAGCCATTGCGCGCTCCGAACGCGCCCGATCCGGTCCGACATGGCGCGGGCAAGCTCCCGGTCGCCACGGACTCGAGGATCCCGAGCCATGGCCTCCAGGGATTCGATGATCCCTTCCGCAAGGGCCCGGTTGCCGGTCAGCTGGCCGGGTCGGGAGCGGTAGAAATAGCGGGCCTCGCGCGCCGTGACCCAGCGCGCGCCCGAAAGAATCGCATTCATGTAGAACTCAAAATCCTCGCCCGCCCAGTTGCGGACCGTATGAAAACGAAGCCCGTGCCGACGAAGCCAGGCCGTTCGGAACATCGGCTGGATGATCCAGTCCCGCCGGCACAATTCGGCTGCCGAAAGACGCCGACCCTCCCCGGCCTGCTTCCAGCCGGTCATCTCGTAGATGCTCGTCCAGGGCCTGTCATGCCCTTCGTTGATGAGCAGCAGATCGTCGTTCACCGCGTCCGCGCCCACAGCCTCGGCGACATTCAACAGATAGGACAGCCGCTCCGGACCGAACCAGTCGTCGGCATCGAGGAACGCGACCCATTCGCCCCGGGCCTCGTCCAGGGCCTTGTTCCTCGCGGCGCTCGGGCCGCCATTGACCGGGAGCCGGAAGCCGCGCACCCGCGGGTCGGCCTCGAGGCGCCGAATCGCCGCCGCGGTGGCGCCGTCGTCGTTCGAGCAATCGTCGACGATGATCACCTCCACCTCGACGTCCTGGGCCAGAGCGGAGCCGACCGATTCGTCGAGATAGCCGGCGACGTTATAGGCCGGTATCAGGACCGAAACGGCCGGCGCCGGCCGTGACACACGCTGATCCGCAACCGTCATTCCAGAAATTCTCTCCGTTGGATTCATATCGTGGATTCATAAGAGTCGATCGGGCGCGACCCGGCGCGCCCACGCGGCTGGATTTGCGGCATGCCCGCCGCTAGAGCGGCCTACACGCAGCCGGCGGGGGTTGGAAGCCTCCGCTTGGGCCGCGGCGACGAACATGGCGGGGCCTTCTTCGTCGTCCCAGCCTCCGACCGGAAAGAGTGATTCGCGATGACCAGCCCACTCGCTCGAAAAGGAGCGCGCTCTTGAAAGGCATAATTCTCGCGGGCGGGAGCGGAACGAGGCTCTATCCGGCGACCCTGACCGTGTCGAAGCAACTGCTTCCGGTCTACGACAAGCCGATGATCTATTACCCGCTGGCGACCTTGATGCTGGCCGGAATCCGCGAGATCCTGATCATCTCCACTCCGCGCGACCTGCCGAGCTTCCGCAGCCTGCTGGGCGACGGAAGCGCCTTCGGCATCGCCTTGTCCTACGCCGAGCAGGCGCAGCCGAACGGCCTCGCCGAGGCGTTCATCATCGGGCGCGATTTCGTCGGCGACGATCCGGCGGCGCTGATCCTGGGCGACAACATCTTTTTCGGCAGCGGCCTGGCCCAGATCTGCCGCGAGGTCGCGACCCGCGACACCGGCGCGACGGTCTTCGCCTATCATGTCGAGGATCCGCAGCGTTACGGAGTCGTCTCCTTCGATCCCGGGACGATGCGGGCCGTGGAGATCGTCGAGAAGCCGGCTCGGCCCCGGTCCAACTGGGCGGTCACCGGCCTCTATTTCTACGACAACAGGGTGCTCGACATCGCCGCGAAGGTGAAGCCCTCCCACCGCGGCGAGCTCGAGATCACCGATGTCAACCAGGCCTATCTCGAAATGGGCGAGCTCAACGTCGTCCGTCTCGGCCGCGGCTATGCCTGGCTCGACACCGGCACCCATGACAGCCTCCACGAGGCGGCCTCCTTCGTCAGAACCATGGAGCGCCGCCAGGGGATCAAGGTGATGTCTCCGGAGGAGATCGCCTTCGATTATGGCTGGCTCGACTCCGATCAGTTGCGCGCCGCCGCCGAGCGGCTCGGCAAATCCGATTACGCCACCTTTCTCCGACGGCGCGCCGACGAAGGTCCCGCCGGCGCGGGCGGGCTTTACGGGGTGACCCGGTGAGCGGGCGTCTCAACATCCTGGTGACCGGCGGCGCGGGCTTCATCGGCTCGGCGCTGTGCCGCCATCTCGTCGCGGAGGGCCGCTACCGGGTCGTCAATTTCGACAAGCTCACTTATGCGGGCAAACTCGACTCCCTGAGGGAGGTCGGCGATTCGCCCGACTATCGCTTCGTCCGGGGCGACATTGTCGACCAGGCGGCCGTTCAAGCGCTGCTGGCCGCCGAAGAGATCGACATCGTCATGCATCTGGCGGCGGAAAGCCATGTCGATCGCTCGATCGACGGGCCGGAGGCCTTCATCGACACGAATATCGTGGGCACCTTTCGGCTGCTCAACGCCGCGCTCGAACATTGGCGGGGACTGCCGGAGGAACGGAAGGCGCGGTTCCGCTTCCACCACGTCTCCACCGACGAGGTGTTCGGCGACCTGCCACTCGACCAGGGAGTTTTCACCGAGGAGACGCCTTACGCCCCCTCATCGCCTTATTCGGCGTCGAAGGCGGCCTCGGACCATCTCGTCCGGGCCTGGCACGAGACTTACGGCCTGCCGGTCCTGCTCTCCAACTGCTCGAACAATTACGGGCCCTACCATTTTCCCGAAAAGCTGATTCCCCTGGTCATCCTGAACGCGCTCGAGGGAAAGACCTTGCCCGTCTACGGCAAGGGCGAGAATGTCCGCGACTGGCTCCATGTCGTGGACCATGTGCGCGCGCTGGAACTGATCGCGACCAAAGGCGAGGTCGGCGAGAGCTACAATGTCGGAGGCCGGGCGGAGCGCACCAATCTCGCCGTGGTCGAGACCATCTGCGACCTGCTCGACGCTCGCAGGCCGCTGGCCGACGGCCGCGGCCGGCGCTCGCTGATCGCCTTCGTCGCGGACCGGCCGGGCCACGACCGGCGCTACGCCATCGATCCGTCGAAGATCGAGCGCGACCTGGGATGGCGGGCCCGCGAGAGCTTCGAGAGCGGAATCGCCCGGACGATAGACTGGTATCTCGGAAACGACTGGTGGTGGCGGCCGATCCGGGAGGGCAGATATTCAGGCGCGAGGCTCGGGACCGGCTGATGCGGGTTCTGGTCACCGGCCGCGACGGCCAGCTCGCCCGCAGCCTCGCCGAGCGCGGTGCGGCGTTTCCCGGCCTTTTCGTCGAGACGGCCGGTAGGCCGGGCCTTGATCTCGAGCGGCCGGAGTCGATCGGGGCGGCGATCGCGGCTTCGGCTCCGGACGTGGTGATCAACGCCGCCGCCTATACCGCGGTCGATCAGGCCGAGGACGAGCCGGAGCGGGCGTTCCGGATCAATGGCGCCGCCGCCGGCGAGGTGGCCGCCTCTGCCCGCCGGGCCGGAGCGCGGGTCGTCCAGGTCTCGACCGACTATGTCTTCGACGGCACCGGCGAGGATGCCTATGCCGAAACCGCGCCGACCCGCCCGCTCGGGGCCTACGGCCGCTCCAAGCTGGAGGGCGAGCGACAAGTTGCCGAGGCCAATCCGGACCATGTCGTCCTGCGCACCGCCTGGGTCTACAGCGCCCACGGCCGCAACTTCGTAAAGACGATGCTCGGCGCGGCGGCCCGGCGCGACGAGCTCGAGGTGGTCGCCGACCAGTGCGGCAACCCGACCGCCTCGGACGACCTCGCCGACGGAATCCTCGCCATGGTCGCCGCCTGGCGCGATAGCCCCCGGCTCGGCCTTGGTGGAACCTACCATCTCGCGGGCACGGGCGAGGCGAGCTGGTTCGACTTCGCCGGGCATATCATGGCGGAGGCGCAGCGCCTCGGGCTTCCTTACGCCCAGGTGAGGCCGATCCGGACGGAAGACTGGCCCACCCGGGCGCCCCGGCCGAAGAACAGCGCGCTGGACTGCCGCCGGTTCGAGGCGGATTTCGGCTTCCGTGCTCCGCACTGGAGCCAATCTTCGAGGGCGGTGATCGAAAGATTGGCAGAGGAAACGTCTTCCCGGACCTGACCCGGAATTCATGAACACGGTCCGGTGAAACTCTCCGCCGGCGGAGTTCGGCGTCGCCCGTCACCCCAGCGAAGGCCGGGGCCCCGGCGGGTCAAGACCGCCGGCGCTTTTCACCCTCTGGGGTCCCAACCTTCGTCGGGACGACGAGCTAGGCGGTTTCGAAGCCGAAGCTCGAGAACATGCGGTCGAACGGCGCCCGAAAGGCCGCTTCGCCGTAGGCGCCGAGCGCATGGTCATGACCGCGCCGGGCGAGCTGGGCCAGGCGGTCCCCCGGCGCTTCGGCAAGAGCGGCCAGCCTTTCCGTCCAATCGCGCTCCGTCTCGCAGATCATGTCGAAACCCGCGGCGTCCATCGCCCGCCGGTAGGCGGGGGTCGAAGCGGCCAGCACCGGCATTCCGAGCTTCCAGAGCAGCACCAGCTTGTTCTCAGGCTTCTTCGCGAACATCGGATGGCTGAAGTCCATCGGAATGACGGCAAGGTCGGCGGCCGTGATGTGCAGCGAGAAAGTCTCCTTTTCCCATGGCGTGAACCGGACCGGGCAGTCGATGCCGGCAAGAAGCTCGCCCGCCGGGAGGGTTCCCAGCCGCCCGTACCAGCGCGGCACCGACGGATCGGTCACCACGTGGAGCTCGACCTTGTTCTTGAGCGCATTCAGCGGACCGCGGAGCTTCTGGATGCTGCGCAAGGTTCCCGCCTGACCTTCCCAGACCAGCTTGAGCCGGCCGTTACGGGTGAAATCCCGTTTCGGCGGCCCGAGCTCGTCGTCGAACCAGTCGAAGCTGATCTCGACGTTCGGATTGTGCTCGAGGATCGTCTCGCGCTGCTCGGGAGTCGAGCAAAACACGCCGTCGGCCGCTCGGCAGACGTCCTTGAGCGTCCGCAGGAAATCGATCGAAAGCCGGCTGTCACGTCCTTCCCAGTAGCGGCCGACGCCCTTCAGGATCCGTTCGTCCAGCCGCTTCTGCTCGAAATAGGGATCGACGAGGTCGACGACGAGGCGGAAGCGGTCGCCCTCCCGGCGCTTGCGGGCGGTCCAGCCGGCAAGGTCGGCATTTTGGGTGATGACGACGAGGTCGTAGTCGCGCTTCAGATCCGGATATTCGTAGGCGAGGCCGCGCTGGCGAGAATAAGCGGAGAAGCGCCGCCGGTCCCCCGGCCGGCTGAAATCTCGGCTGTAACCCCCGTAGCCGATTCGGGCGTCCGAAAGCCGCTTCATTCCATCAGCTCCGCGAGGCCCCGCCGAAGCGGCCGGGTGGCCGGGTCGCCGATCTGCGAACGGAAGCGCTCCATGTCCGCCTCGATCGACTCCGCCTCCCCGGCTCCGACGAGGTCGTTGACCTCCACCAGATCGGGCCGTCCGGCGATCTCGCCGGCGAGTCTGAAGATGTCGGCCACCCTGGCGGCGGCGCCGGTGCCGGTGTTGATCGGCCCGCAAGCCGGGGAGAACATTATTCGAGACAATTGGCCGGCAAGGTCCTCGACATGGACATAGTCGCGACGCAGGCCTCCGAACCTCGCGGCGACCTTCTTCCCCTCGGCCAGGCCTTCGACGATGAGCGGGATCAGCCGGCCCGAGCGGTCGCCGGGCCCGTATACGAAGAAAATCCGAGCCCAGGCGAAGTCGGCGCCGCGCTCTGAAAGACCGTCGAACAGCGACGTCTTGCAGCGGGCGTAAAGCGTCTCCGGGCGGAGCGGAGTCGAGAGCTCGGAAAACCGTCCGCTCGAGTTGCGCTGGTCATATTCGAGGCAGGTGCCCAGGCCGAGGAAGCGCTGGCCGCCTCCGGCCCGGAAGCCGGCCTCCAGCCGGAGGCTCGCCCGCACCCATTCGCGGTTGACGTCCGCCACGAGATAATCGGAATGATTGGTGTACCATGCCGAATGAAGGCAGTGCGTGATCCGCTCCTCCTCGACCAGCCGGCCAATCTCGTCCTCGCCGGCCTGGAGCAGGTCGAGCCGGCGCCATCCGAGATCCTCGCTTCCGCCCGCGCTCGACAGCGCGACCACTTCATGATCCTCCGCCCGAAGGCGGCGCAGGACCGCTCCGCCGATGAATCCGCGCGCGCCGGTCAGCAGGACCTTCGCCATCAGATCACCGCGAGCTCGGGCACCGCGACGACGAACTTCGCGCCCCAATCGCGCGCATGGCCGAGCTGCTCGATCACCTCGTCCTTGAGGTTCCACGGGAAGATGACGATGAAGTCCGGCCTCCGCTCGTCGATCGCCTCAGGAGCAAGCACCTTTATGTGGCTGCCGGGAAGGAACTTGCCCTGTTTGTGCGGCGACAGATCGGCGACGAACCCGATCAGCTCGTTCCCCTTGACTCCGCAATAATTGAGCAGAGTGTTACCCTTCGCCGCCGCCCCGTAGCCGGCCACCGTCTTGCCGGCGCGGCGCTGATCGAGAAGGAAGCCGAGGAAGTCCGCGCGAATGGCTTCGATCTTCGACTGGAAGCGTTCGTAGACTTCGCGGCCTGCAAGTCCCGCCTCGCGCTCCTCGGAAAGCAACCCCTCGACCGCGGCCGAAACCGGCTTCGTCCCGTCGTCGGAGTGAGCGCCCAGGACCCGGAGCGAGCCGCCATGGGTCGAAAGACGCTGGACGTCGAAGATTTTCAGCCCCTGGGCCTCGAAGACCGAGCGGGTCGTGGTGAGCGAAAGATAGGAAAAATGCTCATGGTAGATGGTGTCGAACTGGGATTCCTCGATCAGCTTTAGCAAATGCGGGAATTCCAGCGAGACCACTCCGCCCGGGGCGAGCGCCGCCTTGAGGCCCGCCGCGAAGTCGTTGATGTCCGGTACGTGGGCGAAGACGTTGTTGCCGCAGACGAGGTCGGCCCGCTCGCCCCGCGCCGCAAGCCGCTCGAGCGCGAAGCGTTCTCCGAAGAAGTCGACGATGGTCGGGATGCCCTTCCCCTGTGCGACCGCGGCGGTGTTGGCCGTCGGCTCGACTCCGAGCACCTGGACACCCGCTTCCTTGAAATATTGGAGAAGATAGCCGTCGTTGGAAGCGACCTCGATCACCTTCGATCCGGGACCGAGCCCGAAACGCTCGATGGCCTCTCCGGCGAAGCGCCGGCAATGAGCCAGCCAAGAGGAGGAGAAAGACGAAAAGTAGGTATATTCAGCGCTGAATATGTCCTCGGCTTTCTTATGCTCGTCCACCTGCGCGAGGAAGCAGACGTCGCAGACTTCGACCATTAGCGGATAATAGACTTCGGGATCGGCCAGGCTCTCGCGGGTCAGCATCGAGTTGGACGGCGGGCAATTCTGGAGATCGGCGAACGGAATGAAGCTTCCGTTTCCGCAATGGCGGCATTTCATACAACGAGGCTTTCGAACTCTTCGCGGATCGGAGCGAAGGACCGGTCCCGATCGGAAAGGTTGGAGGGTTCCAGCGGCCAGGCGATGCCGATGGCGGGATCGTCGTAGCGGACGCCGCCTTCCGCTTCGCCGGCATAATATTCGCTGTGCAGGTAGACCAGATGCGCCTCTTCGCTGAGCGCCTGGAAGCCGTGGGCGCATCCCTTGGGAATGTGAAGGGCAGTGTTTTCGTCCAGCTCCACGCCGGCCCAGCTAAGGTAGGTGGGCGAACCGCGGCGCAGATCGACCGCCACGTCGAAGACCCGGCCGAGCGTGCAGCTCACCAGCTTGTCCTCCATGTGGGGAGGCCGCTGGAAGTGCAGGCCGCGCAGCGAGCCGCGGCCCAGAGTGATCGAATGGTTCACCTGGACGACCCGGGTCATCAGCCCGGCCTTCGCGAACGCCTTCTCGCAATAGTGGCGCTTGAAGCGCCCGCGATTGTCGGCGCGGACGTCCAGCCGCACCTCGAAGACTCCGGCGATCGCGGTCGGGACGATCTCCATGGCCTCAGGCCGCCCGGTCGAGGGCGCGCATATAATCGTCGAGCTGCTCGTCCGAGATCAGGCGGTCCTCCCGGTAAAAGGCCCGGTACCATTCCAGAGAGCGTTCCAGCATCTCCGACTCCCAGACCGGCTTCCAGCCGAGCCGGTTCGCCGCCTTGGAGGAATCCAGCTCGAGCAGGCCGGATTCGTGCCGGCCGGACGGATCCGGCGCATGCTCGACCCGCAATTCGGGCAGCCGCTCCTGGAGCGAAGCAACGATGTCCCCAACCGCGATTCTCCGACGGCCGAGCGGGCCGAAATTCCAGGCCTCGTCGACCGGCTCACCCGCGAGCAGCCGGCCCCCGACCATGAGGTAGCCGCAGAGCGGATCCAGAACATGCTGCCAGGGGCGGGTGGACCGCGCATTGCGAATGGCGAGGACCTGGCCGCCAAAGGCCGACCTGACAATGTCCGGAATGAGCCGGTCCTCGGCCCAGTCTCCGCCGCCGATGACGTTTCCCGCCCGGACGCTCGCAACCCCGATCCGGCCGGGGAAGGATTGGCGCCAGGATTGAGTCATAAGCTCCATGCAGGACTTGGAGCTGCTATAGGGGTCGCTGCCGCCCAGCTCGTCGGGTTCGCGATAGCCCCAGTCCCATTCGCGGTTCCTGTACACCTTGTCCGTCGTGGCCGAGATGATCGCCCGGACGTCCGGTGCCGCCCGGCAGGCTTCGAACAGAATCAGGGTGCCGATGAGGTTGGTTTGGTAGGTCGCGACGGGATCGGCATAGGAACGGCGGACGAGCGACTGGGCGGCGAGATGAAACACGATTTCCGGGCGCGCTTCGGCGACCGCGTTTCGGACCGCCGCGGAATCGGCGATGTCCCCGAAGATCGTTCGATAGTCGAGGCCCATGCGCTCGAAATGGCTGGGCTGTGTGGGGACCGCGTCGGAGAAGCCCGTCACCTTCGCCCCCAGCCGGGTGAGCCAGAGCGCCAGCCACGCCCCCTTGAACCCCGTATTGCCGGTAATGAGGACCCGCTTGCCCGAATAGGCCGAGCGCAGCCGCCCGGAGGGGATCACCACATCTTCCATGGCGCGGTCCCGCTATCCCACATGCCGTTCAGCTGCTTGAACTCGCGCATCGTGTCCATCGGCTCCCAGAAGCCGTCATGGCGATAGGCGGCGAGCTCGCCGCGCTCCACCAGCTCGTCCATCGGCTCGCGTTCGAGCATCACGTCGCCATGGCGCTCGGCAATGTCCATGAACTCGCGCCTGAAGACGAAGAAACCGCCGTTGATCGTTCCGCCGCCGGCATCCTGCTTCTCGGCGAAAGCGGTCACCGCGCCGTCGCCATTCACTTCGATATTGCCGAACCGGCTCGACGGAGTGACGCTGGTCACGGTTCCGACCCGGCCCTTTTCGACCGCGAAGCGGACCAGCGCGTCGATATCGACATCGGCGACGCCGTCGCCATAGGTCGCCATGAAATAGTCGGTTTCGACATATTCGCGGCACAAGGCGATACGCTGGCCGGTCTGGGTCTTGCCCCCCGTTTCGGCGAACACGATCCGCCAGTCGTTCGATTGGGGCCGGCTGTGAATGTTGATCTCCACCTCCCCGCCGCGGCTGACCAGCTCGAAATCGGAGTCCATCAGCCGCTGGTTGAGGAAGTAGTTCTTGATCTCCCAGCCGAGGTGCCCGAGCGCGAGGATGAAGTTGCAATATCCGAAATGAGCGTAGATCTTCATGATGTGCCACAGGATCGGCCGGTCGCCGATCCGGATCAAAGGCTTCGGGACCGCGTCACGAGAGACATCGGCGATCCGAGTGCCTTCGCCGCCGCACAGGATGATGACCGGTGTATCCTTGGGTAACATCGAAGGTCAGGCTTTCGGAGTGTCCGGGATGGTGACGGGCTCGGCTCGCCCGCCGGGCGGCCCTTTGAAGGCGGGCCGGCTTTAGAGGCTGGTGCAAGCCCGCGCAACAGGCCCGCGCAACAACAGGCCCGCGCAGCAGGAAGGCTGCGCTCCGCCACCTCTGCATCGGCGGAGGCGCCACCTGAGCGCTCTTGGACAAGACGTCCGGCCGCCCGCTCAGGGTACCGGACGGGGTGGCGGCGCGGTTTCTCTGAATTCCTCCCCGGATTTCCCGCGGGAGGATCAGAAGGACCGGATCGCCTCGACGATCCCGGGAAAGGCCCGGCCGCTGACCGCATAGCCCATGTGGCGGCAGTCTAGCTCCTGCTCGCGGTCGCGTTCGCCCGGCTCGCCCCGGGCGGCGGCGGGAGCGATCAGGCCGTCGCGGCGCGACCAGAGGGCCAGGGTCGGCACCGGCGGCTTCACCGCCGGATCGCCCGCGATCGGAGGCCTGTCGACCGGGTGGCGGGCAATGGCTTCGTAGAGGCGCCAGACATTGTTGCTTCGCCGGTCACCGGAGAAAGGCGTTCCGAGAGTGACGACCTTGGCGACCAGCCGAGGTCTCGCCTTCGCCACTTCGCGGGCATAGATGCCGCCGAGGCTCCAGCCGACCAGGATGACGGGCTCGCCGCCGCCAAATCCTTCCAGCCGGGCGGCGATCCGCTCCAATATGTCCTGGCGGACTCCCCGGTTCATCCCCAATCCCCAGCCGTTCACCCGGTAGCCGGCCCGGGCCAGCGCCCGCTGCAGGCCCAAAGTGGTCCGGTCGGTGGCGAGGAAGCCCGGGAGGACCATCAGCCTGGGCCCGTCCGGCGGGCCGCGCTCGCCGAGCCGGCCGAAGGCGCGATAGAATCGCGGGAGCAGGGCCGTGCCTTCGAGGACGAGCCGCCACCGCGGCGGCGCCCGATAATCGGCCTCAGAGATATTCGCTCCCCATCAGCCCCCGGAGGGCCTCGGGCAGCCTCACCCGGCCGTCCGGCTGCTGGTGGTTCTCGAGCAGCGGCACCAGGATCCGGGGGCTTGCGAGCGCGGTGTTGTTGAGGGTGTGGACGAAGCGCACCTTGCGCTCCTCGTCCCGCCACCTGAGGTTGGCCCGGCGCGCCTGCCAGTCGTGAAGGGTCGAGCAGCTGTGGGTCTCGCGATATTTGCCGAGGGACGGCACCCAGCTCTCGATATCGTTCATCCGATACTTGCCGAGCCCCATGTCGCCGGTCGAAGTCTCGACGACCTGATAGGGAATTTCGAGCCCCTGTAGAAGCCGCTCGGCATTGGCGAGCAGCCGGGCGTGCCAGCGCGCCGATTCCTCGTCATCGTCGGCGCAGATGACATATTGTTCGAGCTTGTAGAATTGATGGACCCGAAGCAGCCCTCGAACGTCCCGCCCGGCGCTGCCCGCCTCCCGGCGGAAGCAGGGCGAATAGCCTGCATAGAGGATCGGAAGCTGGGTCGAATCGAGTATCTCGCCCGAATGGAGCGAGGTCAAGGCGATCTCGCCGGTGCCGGCGAGATAAAGCCCGTCTTTCTCTATCTCATAGGCCTCGCCCTCGTGGCCGGGAAAATGCCCGGTGGCGACGAAGGCCTGGGGCTTGGCCAGAGCGGGCACGGTCATCAGCGTGAAGCCGTCCTCGGCGATGATCCGCTGGGCCCAGAACATCAAAGCCTGCTCGAGCAGCGCCAGCCGGCCCTTCAGCGCATACATGCGCGAGCCGGCGACCTGGGTGATCCTCGACAGGTCCGCCCAGTCGTTCATCTCGACCAGTGCGACATGGTCGAGCGGCTCGAAATCGAAGGTGGCCGGCTCGCCTTCGGTCCGAACGACCGTGTTGAAGCTTTCGTCCGGCCCGACCGGCGCGCCGTCCCACGGGATGTTGGGGACCCGGAACATCAGCGTCTCCAAATGTTCCTGCTGCTTTTTGGTCCCGGCTTCGGTCTGCGAGATCTCAGCGCCGAGCGCCTTCGCCTTCGCTCCGAGGGCCGGCCGATCCTCGGGGGCGGCGTCCTTGAAGCCGGCGCTGATCTCGTTGCGCTCGGCCCGAAGGCGGTCGACGAGTGTCTTCAGCGCCCGCACCTCGGCATCGGCCTCCAGCAAAGCATCGAGATCGAGCGGGGCGTTCTTCTCAGTCGCGGCCTTGCGCACGGCTTCGGGATTCTCGCGGATGAACTGGAGGCTGAGCATGGCGTGGGCCTAGCAGCCGATCGGCGCACCGCAAAGCCTCAGCACTTGGTTGAACGAATGGATTCCCGCCTCTATAGGCTCGTCGCTTCGGCGCCTGGAGACGTGGGTGAGTGGCTGAAACCAGCGGTTTGCTAAACCGCCGTAGGGGGATTACTCCTACCGAGGGTTCGAATCCCTCCGTCTCCGCCAGACTGCGGGAAGTCCCGCCTTCCCGCGCCGGGGTCTTACCGTAAGCCTGCCTCCGCCGGCCTGAAAATACCGTCCGCCTACCGTTCCGGCGCGGTATCGACTCGGCTCGTCGTCCGTTCATTGCAGCGAAAGCCTTGAAAGCATTTACTTCCGCGCTGGAGCGCCAAGGGGGTATCGGGACATGTCGAGGCAAGTTTTCCTGCGGATCGCGGCGGCGGTCGCCTTGACCCTGGCCGCCGCGGGCGCTCCGGCGCAGGTTTCCACCATCGATCCCAACAGCGCCGTCGATTCCGACGAATCCCGCTGGGAGGCGGCCGAGGACGAGTATCAGCCGGTCGATTCCGGCCGACGGAACCCGGCGCCGAAGAACGACGAGGCACCCGAGGCGAGCCCGTCCCGGGGAGCGGCCACCGCCCCCGTCGGAACCGCGAGCCAGCGCGCCAGCCAGGCGGCCAAGGGCGAGACCGTTCCCCTCAAGAAGGTGCTCGGCGCCGCCGAGGGCGTGTTCGGCAAGGGCACCGAGGGGCTCGCCGACCTCATCGAGGATGTGCTTCGCGAGCGCGGCGATCCCACCGGCTACATTACCGGCCGCGAGGCCGGCGGCGCCTTCTTCGCCGGGGTCCGCTACGGCTCGGGCATGCTCCACCACCAGGTGGAGGGCGACCGCAAGGTCCATTGGACCGGACCCTCGGTCGGAATCGATTTCGGAGCCAATGCCGACAAGGTGTTCGTGCTCGTCTACAATCTCCACGACAGCGAGCGCCTGTTCCGCCGCTTCCCGGCCGGGGAGGGCAAGGCCTATGTCGTCGGCGGCTTCACTGCGAGCTACCTTCGGCGCGGCGACGTCGTCCTGATCCCGATCCGACTTGGGGTCGGTGCCCGGCTCGGTCTCAATGCGGGCTATATGCGCTTCAGCCAGAAGGGCCGCTGGCTTCCGTTTTGACGAGTGCTGGATTTCGATACCACCAGGTTATGTGACCAGCCTGGCCAGCCCCTCGATCGTGTCCGCCTCCGCCGCCGGCTTGTCGGTTCGGATTCGCGAGATCCGCGGGAAGCGCATCGCGAGGCCGGATTTGTGGCGCTTGCTGGAATGGATCGAATCGAAGGCGACTTCGAGTACGAGACTCTTTTCGACCTCGCGGACCGGCCCGAAACGCTGGACAATATGGTTGCGAACGAAGCGGTCGAGCCAGAGCAGCTCCTCGTCGGTGAAGCCGAAATAGGCCTTGCCGACCGGAAGCAACTCTCCTTGCGGGGTCCAGCATCCGAAAGTGAAATCCGAATAATAAGAGGAGCGCTTGCCGCTCCCGCGCTGGGCGTACATCAGGACGCAGTCGGCGATCAGGGGATCGCGCTTCCATTTGTACCAGAGGCCGGCCCGGCGCCCGCTCGTATAGGGGCTGTCGCGGCGCTTCAGCATCACTCCCTCGATGGCCGCGTCGCGGGCGCCGGAGCGGATTTCCTCCAGCGCTTCGAAGGTTTCCGCCTCGATTCTGGCGGAAAGATCGAACCGCTCCGAATCCAGCTTCGGAACGAACGCCTCGAGCCGGGCGCGGCGTTCCTCCCAGGGCGATGCGCGCAGATCCTCCGGGCCGTCGAAGAGGATGTCGTAGAGCCGGACGAAGGCGGGATAGTCCTTCAGCATCTTCGCGGAAACGAGCTTTCGGCCGAGCCTCTGCTGAAGCGCGTTGAAGCTCGCCGCCGCCCCGCCATGGGCCTCCGCGCCCTGAGACTCGCCCTTGACGAGCAATTCGCCGTCGACGGCGCCGTCGGCCCGGAAGCTCTCCGCGACCTCCGGAAAGCTTCGGCTGATATCGTCGCCGGCGCGGCTGTAGAGCCTCGTCTCGCCGCCGGCGCGGACGATCTGAACCCGGATCCCGTCCCACTTCCACTCCGCGGCATAGTCGTCGAGCGAAACCCGAATATCGTCGAGCGGGTGGGCGAGCATGAACGGCCGGAAGACCGGCACGTTCTGTGCCGTCGGCTGCTCGCCCCGCCCCTCCGCCCAGTCGAAGAGCGGCAGATAGGGCGGGTCGATCCCGTGCCAGACCTCCTCGACGGCGTCGACGTCGAGCCCGAAGGCCTGCGCCAGCGCCGTCTTCGCCAGCCTCGCCGAGACTCCGAGCCGAAGCGCGCCGGTCGCGAGCTTGAGCAAGGCGTAACGACCGCTGGAGTCGAGATGGTCGAGCATCAGGGCCAAGGCGCCCGGCGCTTCGGCCCGGCCCAGGGTTTGAAGCCGCTCGACGACATTGGCGATTCGAAGCGATCCGTCGTCGATCTCGGCCGGCTGGCCGATCCTCTTGGGCCAGAGCAAGGACACCGTCTCGGCCATGTCGCCGACATAGTCCCGGCTCATCCGGAAGAGGATCGGATCGACCCGTTCCTCGACGAGCGCCCGGATCGCCGCGGGCTTGACCCCGGCCAGGTCGATCTCGCCGGTTAGGGCGGCCAGCGCATAGCCCCGGTCGGGATCGGGCGTGCGCTTCAGATAGTCGCCGATCAGCTTCAGCTTGCCGTTGCGCGAGCGTGTGTAGACGAGGCCATCGAGGAGCTGGGAGAATTCGCGCATCGCGGGCGTAACGGTTTCGAGCCGGGGCCGTTGCCTCGCCGCCCCCATCGTCATTCCGGCGAAGGCCGGAATCCATGAACACGGACGATCGAAATCTCAGGCGGCGATGTTCATGGATCCCGGATCAAGTCCGGGATGACGGGACATCGAGTCGCGGGCGCGCGTCCTGCCGCTGCGGACGTAAGCCGCCTCTCCAGCTCAGGCCTCCAGCTCGATGTCCCAGTAGAGATAGTCGCGCCAGCTCTCGTGCAAATAGCCCGGCGGGAAGCTTCGGCCGTTTTCCTGCAATTGCCAGCTGGTCGGCCGGTAGGAACGGCGGTTGAGGTTCATATGGGCCTGGAGCGGGGTTCGGCCGCCCTTCCGCAGGTTGCACGGAGCGCAGGCGGTGGCGACATTCTCCCAGGTCGTTCGCCCGCCCTGGGCGCGCGGAACGACATGGTCGAAGGTGAGCTCGGCCGGGGAGCCGCAATATTGGCATTCGAAGCGGTCGCGAAGGAACAGGTTGAATCGGGTGAAGGCGGGATGCTCGCTCGGCTTCACATATTGCCGGAGGGCGATCACCGAAGGCAATTGCAGGGTGCGGGTGGGGCTGTGCACCTCGCGGACATATTGGGCGACGATATCGACCCGCTCCAGGAACACGGCCTTGACCGCCGTCTGCCACGGCCACAGGCTGAGCGGATAATAGCTCAAGGGCGTATAATCGGCATTGAGCACGAGCGCGGGACAGGCGTCCGGATGGCGAAGGAGGTCGGGATGGTACATGCGCCGCGCTTCGCCCTCGATCCTGCGAGGAGAGACGCCCGGCCTGTCGCACCCAGGACGGGGGAGCCCTCCCCTGTCCAATCCCCCTCTCATTCGAGAGTGACGGCGCCATGACAGCATGGCGCGAGTCTTCGGGTCAAGGGGAAAGAGGATGAGTTGAAATGAAGCTCGTCACGCGATTCGCGCCGAGCCCGACCGGGCGTCTGCATCTGGGCCACGCTTTCTCGGCGTTGCTCGCCCACGACTTCGCGCGCAGCCGCGGCGGCGCCTTCCTGCTCCGGATCGAGGATATCGATCCGGGCCGGTCCCGCTCCGAGCATGTCGATTCGATCATCGAGGATCTCGGCTGGCTCGGAATCGAGTGGGACGGGGAGATAATCTTCCAGTCCGAGCGCTTGCCCCTCTACGCCGAAGCGCTCGACCGGCTCAGGGGGGCGGACCTCGTCTATCCCTGCTTCTGCACCCGCTCCGAAATCGCCGCCGAGATCGCCGCAAGCGCGGCAGCGCCGCACCCCGGCTCGGGCTTCGGGACAGGCGGGCGCGACGGCCCGCTCTATCCGGGCACCTGCCGGGCTCTTCCGCCGGGGGAGCGCGAGGGGCGAATGGCCGGCGAGCCCCACGCCTGGCGCCTCGATATGGCCGCCGCCTCGTCACGGGCCGGTCCCCTCTACTGGGGCGACGGCGACACCGAGGTCCGGGCCGAGCCCGAGGCCCATGGCGACGTCGTCCTCGCCCGCAAGGATAGTCCGGTCAGCTACCACCTCGCGGTCACCGTCGACGACGCCGCGCAGGGCGTCACCGACGTGGTTCGCGGCCGCGACCTCTATTCCGCGACCGACGTCCATCGCCTGCTCCAGGCCCTGCTCAGACTTCCGACCCCGCTCTATCGCCACCATGGCCTGCTTCTCGGCGCCGATGGCCGCCGCCTCGCCAAGCGCCATGGCGCTCCGACTCTGAGGGAGCTTCGCGAGGAGGGGGTAGACCCGAAAGCGCTGGCGGCGGATCTGCTGACGGGACAAATGCCGTATGGATATTCGGCCGCGGAGACCTAGATAGGCGCCATGAGCACAATCCTCGTCATCCTGATCGTCCTCGCCGCCGGAGCGACGCTCTTCGTCCTCGCCAAGGGCGTGATCGGAATGGCATCCGGCAAGGACTTCACGGGGCAGCGCTCGCAGGATCTGATGCGCAAGCGGGTGTTCTTCCAGGCGATCGCCATCGTTCTTGTCGTCCTCCTTCTGCTCGTCGCCGGCGGAAAGGGCTGAGCCCTGGTCAAGCTCAACAAGATCTACACGCGCACCGGCGATTCCGGCTCGACCGGCCTCGCCGACGGCTCCCGACGCTCCAAGGCCGACCCGCTCTTCGCGGCGATCGGCGACGTCGATGAGGCCAATAGCGCGATCGGCTTCGCCATCCTTCAGGTGCCGGACGCGGCGCAGCGGCGAATGCTGACCGCGATTCAGAACGAATTGTTCGATCTCGGCGCCGATCTCGCCACCCCAGGCGAGGATTTCGCGCCCTCCGAAATGACACTGCGCATCGTCCAGCCGCAGATCGACCGGCTCGAGATCGAGATCGACTCGATGAACTCGGGGCTCGAGCCGCTGCGCAGCTTCATCCTGCCGGGCGGCGGCGGCGGATCGGCGGCCATCCACCTCGCCCGGGCCATAGTCCGCCGAGCCGAGCGCTCTGCGATCGGGGCTTCGGCGGCGGCCCCGCTCAACCCCCTCGCCCTCACCTATCTGAACCGGCTGTCCGACCACCTCTTCGTGATGGCCCGGCTGGCCGCGACGGGCGAAGGCGGGGAAATATTGTGGCGGCCGGGCGCGACTCGCTGACCGCTCGTTGGCGCGACGAAGCGTACTGACCTCCATGAGTTAATTGTATAGGAGCGCGCGATGGCCACTCAGGCAGACTTTCCGCCCACCTCGGCGCTGACCCGGCGCTTCCGCGCAGTCCGGGCTCTGAGCGAGGCTATCGCTGCGCCGCTTACCGACGCCGACGCCACTCTCCAGCCGATGCCGGACGCTTCGCCGGCCAAATGGCATCTCGCCCACACGACCTGGTTCTTCGAGACGTTCGTGCTTCGCGACCATGTGCCCGGCCACCGGCCTTGGGATGAGAACTGGGCCTATCTGTTCAATTCCTATTACGAAGGCGAAGGCGAGCGCCATCCGCGCGACCGGCGCGGAATGATCAGCCGCCCCGGCCTGGACGAGGTCCGGGCCTGGCGCGCCTCCATCGACGAAGCGGTGGCCCAAGCCCTGCCCCTTCTGTCCCAAGCCGCGCTGGCTCTGGTCGAGCTCGGCCTCAACCACGAGCAGCAGCATCAGGAATTGATGCTGATGGACCTCACGGCCGCGCTCGCCGAGAACCCGCTCTGTCCCGCGCTCTGGCCCGGCGACGCGCCGGCGCCCGCGCCGCTCGCGCCCGAAATGCGCTGGGTCGAGGGACTGCGGGGACTGGCCGAGATCGGCGACGACGGCACCGCCTTCGCCTTCGATTGCGAAGGGCCGCGTCATCAGGCCCTGCTTCATCCGCATGCGCTCGCCGACCGGCTGGTCACCAACGCCGAATGGCTCGGCTTCATCGAAGACGGCGGCTATTCCCGGCCGGAGCTTTGGATGGCCGACGGCTGGGCCTGGGCGGCGGCCGGCCGGATCGAAGCGCCGCTCTACTGGCGGCGCGAAGCCGAGGGCTGGAGCCGCTTCGCCCTCGACGGCCAGCGGCCGATCGCCCCGGCCGAGCCGGTCGCCCATATCAGCTGGTTCGAGGCCGACGCTTATGCCCGATGGGCGGGCGAGCGGCTGCCGCGGGAGGAGGAATGGGAAGCCGCCGCTTCCCGCCTCGATCCGGCGGGTGGGACTCAGCTGGACCGCGCCGGCGCGGTCCGCCCGCGGCCCGCCTCCGGCACGGCCAGCCCGCGCCAGATGTTCGGCGACCTTTGGGAATGGACGATGAGCGCCTTCGAACCCTATCCCGGCTTCCGTCCGCGGGAAGGCACGGTCGGCGAATATAACGGCAAGTTCATGTGCAACCAGTTCGTGCTGAGGGGCGGCAGCTGCGCCACACCGCGCGGCCACCTTCGCTCCGGCTACCGCAATTTCTATTACCCTCACCAGCGCTGGATGTATTCCGGCCTTCGCCTGGCGAGGGACCTTTGATGGACGCTCTCGTCCAGACCGCCCCAGGCCCGGATTTCCGGAGCGACGTCCTTGCCGGCCTCGCCGCCCCGATCCGCGCCATCCCTGCGCGCTGGCTCTACGATCGCCGTGGATCGGAGCTGTTCGAGGCGATTACCCGGCTCCCCGAATATTATCTCACCCGAACAGAGACCGCCTTGCTCGAGCAGCGCTGCCCCGACGTCGCCCGAATCGCCGGCCCTGGCCAGGCGGTGGTCGAGTTCGGTTCGGGGGCCTCGGTCAAGACCCGGATCCTGCTCGCCGCCGCCGCGCCTTCGGCCTATGTCCCGATCGACATTAGCGGCGACTTCCTGCGCGCCGCCGCCGCTTCGCTCGCTGAGGACTTTCAAGGTCTCGCGGTCCATCCGATCGAGGCCGATTTCACCCGTCCCATCGAGCTTCCCGAGGCGCTGGACGCCTTGCCCAGGCTCGGCTTCTTCCCGGGCTCAACCATCGGCAACATGATCCCTGCGACCGGGGTCGACCTGCTCCGGACGATGCGCCGGACGCTCGGCACCGGCGCCTGGCTGCTCATCGGCTTCGACCGGGTCAAGGATCCCGCCGAGCTTCTCCAGGCCTATGACGACGAGGCCGGGACCACCGCCGAGTTCAACCTCAACCTCATCGAGCGGATCAACCGCGAGCTCGGCGGCGACATCCCCGTCGAGGCCTTCCGCCACCGCGCCGTCTGGAACGAGAAAAGGAGCCGGATCGAGATGCACCTCGAAGCGACGCGCGACTTCGGCTTCGAGGTCGCCGGCCGGCCTTTCACGATCGCCGAGGGCGAGACCATCCACACCGAGAACAGCCACAAATATGGCGAGCGGGACGCCAGGCTGTTGCTTCTCGCCGGCGGATGGACTCCGGTGGAGGAGTGGACGGACGAGGAGGCGAGGTTCGCGCTGGTGATGGCGAGGGCCGAACCGGCAAGGTCGGCGCCCTAGGCTACCCCCCCCCCCCCCCCCCCGGGGGTGCCTCTACTTCCGGACCAGCTTCGCCATCAAGGTGGTGATATAGTCCCTCGACCCCCGGCATTCGTCCATGTCGGCCTGCTCGACGAGGCGGAAGGCGCGGCCGTCCCAAGCATATTCGTTGGACGTCCCGCAATCGCCGAGGCCCCGGGCCTTGCCGAAGCTGGTCAGAAGGCCGCGTTCCGCGTCCCAGTCGGCGTTGGTGAGCATCGGCTTGCCTTCCTGCGCCCACCAGCCCGGCTTGAAATCGAAATCGGCGAGCCGGGCCTGCCCGCCGCGTGTCACCACGAAGGGGACGTGGCTGACATTGTAGGCGCCCGAGCCGCAGGCGAGCAGGAGCAAGGTCTCTCCGGCGGTGAGGGTCGAGGTTTCGGCGGTTTCAGGGCCGCCCACCTCGTCGAGCGTACAGCCGTGCTTCCTGCGCAGCGCCTTGAGCGAAGCCGCGCTCAGCGCGATCGGGCGAGCCCGCGAGACCTGCGGGGCCGTAACGACCGGCAAAGGCGGCGGCGGGCCGGCGGCCGGACGGGTGCCGCGCCGCACCAGGGCCGTGTGCGTGCCCGCCCGGCGCTGCTGCGCGTCCATGTAGAGCAAGGCGGCGCTCGCCCCCTTCAGCGAGACGCCGCCGAGCCGGGTGCCGTCCGCCGCCAACAATTCCAGCGAGCCGGCGGAGCGGAGGATCCCGATCATCGCCTGAGTATCGGCGGCAGCGACCAGGGTGCCCCCCTCCGCTCCGACCAGCCGGACCGCCAGCCGCCTGCCGTCCGCGCGCAGAGCCGCCGGAGGGTTGTTCCCGGCGATGTCGAAGGCGAGCACCGGCGGCGCCCCGGCTTCGGGTCCCCGGCGAACGCTCATCGGCAGGGCGTCGTCCGGCCAATGTTCGGGCACAAGAGCCACGGCGTGGCAGGCTCGGCCGTTGTCGCAGCCGACGGTCCAGTCCTGGAAAGTCTTGAGCGCGGTGGGCTGAGGCGCGGAGGCGGCGAGGAGGAGGAGTAGGAGGGAAGGGATCATTTCGGAAGGGTAGCGCCGCCGGGCGGCAAAAACCATTCCGGTCTGAACCGTCACTGCCGCTTTCGCTGGAATGACGGAGCTACCCGCCATTGCCCCCAACCCGGCCGGCCCCTACATCGCCTGGGACCGACCCACTTGGAGAGACTTGATGGCGCTGGCCCTTATCCAGATAGTGCTGATTTTGCTGACGGTGATCTGGTGGATCATCGTCATCCAGATGATCCTGAGCTGGCTGGTCGCCTTCAACGTCATCAACACCCACAACGATCTCGTGCGCGGGTTGATGCGCGGCCTCGACCGATTCCTCGAGCCGGTCTACCGGCCGATCCGCAAGGTGCTGCCCGATTTCGGGGGGCTCGACTTCAGCCCTATGGTGGTTCTCCTCGTCCTGTACATCCTCAGCACGTTGCTGGAGGGCGTCGCTCGAGACATCGCCACGAGTTCCCTGTGAGCGCGGCGCGCATCGACGGCCGCGCCTTCGCGGCGCGGCTGCGCGATCGAATCGCCGAAGCGGTGCCCGCCTTCGCCTCGGCCGCGGGCCGGGCGCCGGGACTGGCGGTCGTCCTGGTCGGTGAGGATCCGGCGAGCCGGGTCTATGTCCGCTCCAAGGGCCGAGCGACCGAGGAAGCGGGAATGGCCGGCTTCGAGCATTGCCTGCCCGACAGCGTCTCGCAGGAGGAGCTGCTCGCTTTGGTCGGCCGGCTCAACGAGGATGAGTCGGTCGACGGGATCCTCGTCCAGCTGCCGCTTCCGGCGGGGATCGACGACAAGGCGGTGATCGAGGCGATCGATCCCGCCAAGGACGTCGACGGCTTCCATCCTATCAACGCCGGCCGGCTCGCCGTCGGCGAGGACGGGATGGTGCCCTGCACCCCGCTCGGCTGCCTGATGCTGCTCAAGGACCGGCTCGGCGACCTTTCGGGCCTGGAGGCGGTTGTGATCGGCCGCTCCAATATCGTCGGCAAGCCGATGGCCCAGCTGCTGCTGGCCGAGAATTGCACGGTCACCCTCGCCCACAGCCGAACCCGCGACCTGCCCGGGGTGGTCCGGCGAGCCGACATCGTCGTCGCCGCGGTCGGCCGGCCGGAAATGGTTCGTGCCGACTGGCTGAAGCCCGGAGCCACCGTGATCGACGTCGGGATCAACCGGATCGAAGGCGGGGACGGCAAGGGCCGGCTCGTCGGGGACGTCGATTTCGCGAAAGCCTGCGAAGTGGCCGCGGCGATCACGCCGGTTCCGGGCGGGGTCGGCCCTATGACCATCGCCATGCTGCTGCGCAACACCCTTGCAGCAGCCCATTCGAGAGCGGGGTTGTCGCCGCCTGAGGGGCTGTGATCGCCCTCGTTCCTCGTCTTCTCCCGCTTTCCGCGGGGAGCAGGGCGTTACGGCGTCCTCGCAATCTGCCGGGTAGCGGTCGGCGGAAGGCGAGATGACGACAATCACCCGCGGCCAATCTCCAGGCCCAGCCGGCGCCTGGCCGGCGGACGGCCTTGCCGCCCTCGGCAGCTGTCCCGTCTGCGGCGAAGCCCGCCGGTCGCTCTTCCTGGACCGGCTGCGCGATACGACTTTCTACTCGGCTCCGGGGGAATGGACTTTGTGGCGTTGCGCCGACTGCCGGTCCCTCTATCTGGATCCGCGGCCGACGCCCGAGACTGTCGGGCTCGCTTATGACGATTATTACACGCACGCCGCCAGTCCTGGCTCCGGCGCTTCGCCGAAAAAGGGTGGGCTGCGCTCGGCTCTGGTAGGCCGCCTCTCCCGATCCGAGCCCGGCTATGTCGAGCGGGTGCCCTTCCCCACGGGCGCGGCTCACCCGAGGCTGCTCGATATCGGCTGCGGCAACGGCGAATATCTGCGCCGGGCGCGGGAGGCGGGCTGGGAGGCCTTCGGCTGCGATTTCGACCCCGCCGCCGTGGGCGTCGCCCGCGAGTCCGGCGCCGAAGTGCGCCAGGGCGGCGCGGAAGCCTTTCTCGACTCGCCGGGCAGCTTCGACGCGATAACCCTTAGCCATATCATTGAACATGTCCACGACCCGGCGGGGCTCCTCGTCTTATGCCGCGGCCTGCTCAAGCCCGGAGGATCGATCTTCGTCGATACGCCAAATAGCGAGGCGCGCGGCCTGACATTGTTCGGCCGAAGCTGGCGCGGCCTTGAGCCTCCGCGGCACCTGATCCTGTTCAACTGGAGCGGCCTCGAGCAGATGATGATCCGTTCCGGGTTCGAGAGCGTCGAACCGCTGCCGCAACCCGGCCTGGCCCTCTCTTTGTGGGTCGCCAGCGACCGCATTCGTTCCGGCCACAGACCCGATTCGCCCCGGCGGCCCTCGCTTCGGCTGCTGGCCGCGCTGCCCTTGCTGGCGCTGCTGCCGCGGCGGCGGACGGAGTTCGTCACCCTTCGAGCCCGAAAGCCGGCCGAATGACCGTAGCGCCGACCGATCCGCCGCCCCCTCGAATCTCGGTCGCGATGGCGACCTTCAACGGCGCCGCTTTCCTTCCCGGGCAGCTCGAGAGCCTCGCCGGGCAGGGACTGCACCCCGACGAGCTCGTCGTCTGCGACGATGGCTCGACCGACGGCACCGTCGAATTGCTCGAGAGCTTCGTTCGCACCGCTCCCTTCCGGGTTCGCATCTACCGCAACGAGACAAATTTGGGGGTGCTCCGCAACTTCGAAAAGGCATTGTCGCTGTGCGAAGGCGACATCGTCTTCCTGTCCGACCAGGACGATGTCTGGTTGCCGGAGAAGGTCGCCGAGGTCGTCAAAATATTCGAAGAAACCCCTGGGACCCTAGCCGTCATCAACGACAAGCTGCTCGCCGACGAGAATCTGGTCCCGACCGGCGCGACCATGCTCGGCAACATCCGCGGCTTCGGTTCCCCCGACAGCAATTTCGTCGCCGGCTGCTGCTCCGCCTTTCGCCGGGACTGGCTGGCCATCGCCTTGCCCATCCCGCCAGGCGCGATTGCTCACGACAGCTGGCTGGTCGGTCTCGCCCATCGCCTCGGAGTCGCCTCGATCAGCGAAAAGCCGCTTCAATATTACCGACGGCACGGCGCCAACGTCTCGCAAAACGCTTATAGCGACCGGCGACGGGTCGGCCTCGCCAAGCGCCTTGCGATGGAGATTCGGGCCATAATCAAGCGCTCCAGGGACGATCCCGGGGCCTATTGGCAAAGCTTTCTGGGCTCGAACGTCGCCGAGATGCGGCGGATCGAGGAGCGGCGGGACCATCTGGGCAGGCTCGGCCTGACGGGGCAGGCGGACTCCGCGCTAATCCTGCTCCGCCGGCAGAACGAGAGCATGGCGGCGCGCCGGCGGCTGGCGCGGGCGCGGCTCCCGCGACGGGCGGCCGAAGTCTGGAAATTGTGGCGCTCGGGCGGCTACGGCAGTTTCTCGGGATGGAAGAGCGCGCTCAAGGATATGCTGCAGTGAGAATATTGTTCGTCACCTGGGACGGACCGCAGGTCCATTACCTCGAATCCCTTTTCCTGCCGATCTTCGCGGGCCTCAAAGCAGACGGATATGAATTCGACATATTGCAGTTCCGCTGGGGCACCGCCGCCGAGGAGAAATCCGTGCGGACGGTCTGCGCCGAAGCGGGATTCGGCTACGCTTCGGTCAAGGTGTTGCGCTGGGGCGGCGCCGGAGCGTTTGCGACCGCGCTTCGCGGCGGTGTCAGCGTGCGCAAGGCGGTTCGCCGATTCGGCGCCGACGCGATCATGCCGAGGAGCATCATGCCTTCGCTGGCCGTCCTGGCCGGCGGCGGGTCCGCCTTGCGGCCGGTATTACTGGACGCGGACGGAATCGAGGGGGACGAACGGGTCGAGTTCGCGGGCTTGAAGGCGACCGGGCTCGTCTACCGCGTCATGCGCGACATCGAGGCCCAGATGGTTCGCAAGGCGACGGCGGTGATTGTCCGCACCGCCGCGGCGCGGGAGATATTGATGGCGAGGGCGGGACCTCCGGCCGATGCCGACAAATATACGATCGTCACGAACGGGCGCGACGAGGTGGCTTTCCAGCCGTTCGACCCGGACTCCCGGCTGGCGGTGCGCAGGGAACTCGGTATCGATCCTTCGGCGCCACTGGCCGTTTATGCCGGCTCGGTGGGACCTCAATACCGTTTCGACCTGATCCGGGAGTTCGCGGAAGCGCTTGCCGCGCACCGGCCCGACGCCCGCCTGCTCGTTCTGAGCGGCTCGCCGGACCTCGCCAAGGCCGAGCTGGCCGGCGCGGCCCTCAGCCCGGTCTCGATGCGCGCGGCGCCGGAGCGAGTCGGCCGCTATGTCGCCGCCGCCGACGTCGGCCTCGCCTTCCGGGCCCAATCCTTCTCCATGCAGGGAGTGGCGCCGGTGAAGCTCGGCGAATATCTGCTCTGCGGAGTGCCGACGGTCGGGACCGCGGCGATCGGCGACAACGAGGCCGCGCTCGACGCTGGAATCTTCTTCGACGACCGCCGCGGCCTCGCGGAAGCGGCCCGCTGGGTGATCGACGAGATATTGCCCAACCGCGAAGACTATCGCCAACGCGCCCGAGCCGTCGGCGTGGAGCTTTTCTCAGTCGACCGAAGCATTCGCGACTATCGGGCGGCGCTGGAGAATCTGGTCCGGCTGGAGAGCTTCATCCCGCCGCCATCCTGAACACGATTCAGCATGACCGGGTTGGTGTCGTGCCTACTCGATCCTCGTCAGGACGAAGGCATGGGCTTCGGCGATCTCGCGCAGGCGCTCCCAGCGGCCGGACTTGCCGCCATGGCCGGCGCCCATGTTGATCTTGAGGAGCAGGAGATTGTCGTCGGTCCGGGTCGCGCGCAGCTTCGCGGCCCATTTGGCCGGCTCCCAATACGTGACCCGTGGGTCGTTGAGGCCGCCGGTGATGAGCATCGGCGGATAGGCCTGAGGCTTCACCTGGTCGTAGGGGCTGTAGCTTCGGATCAGCTCGAAAGCGGCTTTATCCAGGATCGGATTGCCCCATTCGGTCCACTCGCCGGGCGTGAGCGGAAAGCTCTCGTCCAGCATGGTGTTGAGAACGTCGACGAAGGGAACGTCGGCGACCACCGCTCCCCACAATTGGGGATCGGTGTTGACCGCCACACCCATCAGCTCGCCGCCGGCCGAGCCGCCTGAAATGGCGATGTTGCCGGGGCGGCTGAAGCCCTGGTCGATCAAGCCTTTGGCGACGTCGACGAAATCGTTGAAGGTGTTGACCCGGTTTTCGAGCTTGCCCTGGAGAAACCAGTCGTAGCCGAGGTCGTCACCGCCGCGGATATGGGCGATGGCGTAAGCATAGCCGCGGTCGAGCAGGCTGATCGCGCTCGTCGAGAAGCCGGGCGGCACGGCATAGCCGTAGGCGCCGTAGGCGTAGAGGAAGAGCTTGCCCTCGCCATTCTTGCTGAAGCCCTTGCGGTAGACGATCGAGACCGGCACCTTCTTGCCGTCCCGCGCCGGAAGCATCAGCCGCTCGCTCTCATATCGCGAGGAATCGTAGCCGGAGGGGATCTCCTGGACCTTCAACACCTCCAGCCGCCGTTCCGCGGGATGATAGTCGTAGACCGTCGCCGGAGTGACCATCGACGAATAATTGAGCCGGTAGGCCTCCGGCGCGAATTCGGGATTGTTGCCGAAGCTTGCCGAATAGGCGGCCTCTCCGAACGGAATGCGTTCCTCGTTGCCGTCGTAAGAGCGGAGCCGGAGCTGGTCGAGGCCGTCCAGCCGCTCGGAGACGGCGAGATGGTCGCGATAGGCGGTGTGGCCCTTCAGATAGACCCGGTCCGAGCCCGGGATCACGGTCTCCCACTCGCCTGGAGCCGCCTGATCCGCCTCGGCGATCCGGAAGTTCACATGCTCGTCGTTGGTTAGGATCCAAAGCTTGCCGTGGGCCGAGTCGACGGAATAACGCCTTTTCTCCTGGCGCGGCGAGATGAGGGTGAGCGGCGCCGTCGGGTCGCTCGCCGGGACGAACCTGACCTCGCTGGTGCTGTTGTCGCCGGTGGCAATGAAGATCAGGCTTTCGTCCTGGGACAAGGCGACTCCGACGCTGAACCCGAGCTCTTCGGTTTCCTCGTAGAGCGTGACGTCCCGTGAAGCCGGAGCGCCCAGGCGGTGATAGCGGGCGCGGTAGCTTCGCCAATTTTCGTTCACCTCGGCGAAGACGATTCCCCGGCTGTCGCTGGTCCAGACGGGGTGGCCGATGGCGACATCGGTGACGGTTTCGATATCCTCGCCGGTGGCGAGGTCACGGATTCTAAGGTCGAAACGCTCCGAGCCGCTGTCGTCGACGAGGGTGGCGGCGAGCCGGCCGTCGGGGCTGATCTCGAGCGCTCCGGCCCTGAAATATTCCTTGCCCTCGGCCTCGACGGGCTCGTCGAAGATCACCAGCGCCTCGCCGCCGGCGGCCGGCCTTCGATACCAGGTGCGATATTGCATGCCCGGCCTGTACGCCCACCAGTAGAGCCAGTCGCGCTCCCGCACCGGGACGGAGGATTCGTCCTCCTTGATCCGGCCCTTCATCTCTTCGAACAAGGTTTCGACGAGCGCCGAGTGCGGGGCCATCGCCGCATCGAAATAGGCGTTCTCCGACTTGAGATAGGCGAGGATCTCCTCGTCCTCGACGGTCGGATAGCCCGGATCCTTCAACCAGGCATAGGGATCCTCGACCACGTGGCCGTGACGTTCGTAGCTATAGGGGCGCGGTTCGGCGCGGGGCGGGGCTGGGAGGGTCATGCTCTCTTTCGTGACGTTTCGTGCTGGTCTATCGCACAGGCCAATAGCGACGCCTGAGGATTTTGCCATGTCGACCTACGAAGCCCGCCTCGCCGCCCTGCGCGAGCAGCTCAAGGCGGACCGCCTCACCGGCTTCGTCGTTCCGCTGACCGACGAGCACATGTCCGAATATGTCGGAAGCTACGCCCGGCGCCTCGCCTGGCTGACCGGCTTCCAGGGCTCGGCCGGCTCGGCGGCGGTTCTTCCGCAGGAGGCCGCGATCTTCACCGACGGGCGCTACACGATCCAGGTCCGCGACCAGGTCGACGGCAAGCTGTGGAGCTACCAGTCGGTTCCGGAAACCAGCGTCGCCGACTGGCTCAAGGCCAATGCCCCCGACGGCGGCCGGATCGGCTTCGATCCCTGGCTTCACACCAAGGATTGGGTGAAGCGGGCGAAGGAGGCGCTGGCCGAGAAGGGCGCCGAGCTGGTCCCGGTCCAGCGCAATCCGATCGACGCAATCTGGGCCGACAAGCCCGAGCCTTCGAAGGCGCGCCTCTCGGTCCATCCCGACGATTTCACAGGCAAGTCCTCCGCCGCCAAGCGGCAGGAGATGGCCGACTGGCTTCACGAGCAAAAGGCGGACGCCGCCGTGCTCTCCGCGCTCGATTCGATCGCCTGGACCTTCAACGTCCGCGGCGAGGACGTCGAGCACACTCCGGTCGCCCTCTCCTTCGCTCTGGTCAATGACGACGGCACCGCCGATCTGTTCGTCGCCTCGGAGAAGATCGGCGACGACGTCCGCCAGCATCTCGGCAACGGCGTCCGCGTCCACGAGCGCCACGCCTTCGAGCCGCATCTGCGCTCGCTCGCCGGAAAGACGGTCGTCGCCGATCCCGAGCGGGCGGTGCACGCCATCTTCGAGGCGCTCGAGAAAGCGGGCGCGAAGATCGTCGAGAAGCGGGACCCGGCGGTGCTTCCAAAGGCGATCAAGAACCGGGCCGAGATCGACGGCCACCGCGCCGCCCAGGCGCGCGACGGCGCCGCCCTGAGCCGATTTCTCCACTGGCTTTCGGTCGAGGCTCCGAAAGGGAATGTCGACGAGCTGATAGCGGTCGAGAAGCTCCAGTTATTCCGTTTGGCCTGCGGCGACCTTCGCGACACCAGCTTCGACACCATATCGGGCGCCGGCCCCAACGGCGCCATCGTCCATTATCGGGTGAGCGAGGAAACGAACCGCAAGCTGGAGATGAACTCCATCTACCTGGTCGATTCGGGCGGCCAATATCCGGACGGCACTACCGACGTCACCCGTACCGTCGCCGTCGGCGAGCCGACCGCCGAGATGCGCGACCGTTTCACCCGGGTTCTCAAGGGCCATATCGCCGTCGCCCGGGCCGTCTTCCCCGAGGGCACGCGCGGAAGCCAGATCGACAGCTTCGCCCGCCAATATCTGTGGCAGGCCGGCCTGGATTACGCCCACGGCACCGGCCACGGCGTCGGCGCCTATCTCGCGGTGCACGAGGGGCCTCAGCGAATCTCACCGGCCGGATCGAGCCAGAGCGGGGGCGACGAGCCGCTGCGGGCCGGAATGTTCCTGTCCAACGAGCCCGGCTATTACAAGGCCGGCGAATATGGAATCCGGATCGAGAATCTGGTCCTGGTCGAGCCGCGCGAGATCGAGGGCGCGGAGAAGAAGATGCTGGGCTTCGAGACGCTCACCTTCGCTCCGATCGACCGGAATTTGATCGAGGCGGGGATGCTTTCGCCCGGGGAGCGGGACTGGCTCGACGCTTATCATGCGAAGGTGCTGGAGATCGTGGGGCCGCAGCTGGACGGCGAGGCCAAAGCCTGGATCGAGGCGGGCTGCGCCCCGCTCTGAACTGCCCTCACCCTGCCGCCGCTTCGCGTCGGCAGCCCCTCTCCCCTGCGGGGAGAGGGGCTGCGCCCTGGGCTGTATCGACATTCAGCATCGAGGCTTCTCTTCCCCCTCTCCCCAGGGGGGAGAGGGCCGGGGTGAGGGGGCTCGGCGGCCGAGACCTATGGCAGACGCCGTACCCCCTCACCCTACCCTCTCCCCGCCGGGGAGAGGGGACGATAGTCGCGCCGACCTCGTGAATGTCGATACAGCCTAATCCCCCTCTCCCTCCAGGGGAGAGGGAGGGGTCCGCCCCGCATCGGCGGGGTGGGAGGGTGAGGGCACAGCCTCATCCCCCCGAGCCTGGGCCTTCCTTCGCCGCAGATTCTCGCGCAGCGCCTCGGCCAGCCTATTCTCCCGTTCCTCGTCGCGTTTGACCATGACCTACCTTGACATTCCACCGCCGCCCCGGCCATAGCGCCGCCTCTCCCGATGGGAAGCCCCACTGGCGAGTAAGCTGCCGTAGCTCAGTGGTAGAGCGCATCCTTGGTAAGGCTGAGGTCGTGAGTTCAATCCTCACCGGCAGCACCATTCGCCGTCATCCCGGCTTTCGCCGGCCTGGCCTCAGCGCGGGGCGTTTCTCACGATCATGTCGAGGACGGCGGGGTGGAGCGGGCGGACGAACTCGCAGCCGAGCAGGTGACCCTTCATCCAGACCACCCGGGAATGAAGCGATTCGAGGCCGGCAAGCTTCAGCCAGATGTCGGTGCCGTTCATCAGCTCGAGATGGGTGGCGGCCCGGAAGCCGGTGACCGAAAGATCGAGGACCTGGACGGTGACGGCGTGGGCGCCGCGTTGCCGAAGGCCCGCGCCGAGAACGACGTCGGCCCGCGCGGCGCGCCGGCCGTCACAATCCGGAGAAGTCGAAAGCTCGGCGGTGAAGCTCATCTCGAAGGCTCACTCCCCCGGAATGGCGATGCCCACGGAGGCACCCCAGAGACGGGCGAGCTGCTTCTCCTGATGGCTCATCGATTCGCCGAACAGCCTCGGACGGCGGAAGCGGGGCTGGCTCTGGTCGCCGGTGGTGCGCTTGAGCTGAACCAGCACTTCATGCTCGTCGATCATATAGGCGAATTCGAGCCCGACCCGGTCCGAGCCGGTCCAGGCGACCCGGGCGGGGATGCTGGTCGAGCCGCGCGTGAACATGAGTTCGGTTCCGACCGGCGGAACGTCGCGGCATTCGACCAGCGCGCCCTTGCGGGATAGATCGCGCAGCCGGGCGTCGATCTCGCCGTTCGGCGTCTGCAGCTTCGCGGCGAGCAGGACGCGCGCCCGCTTGGCCTGCCGCTTGCCCGCCACCGGCCCGTCAACGAAATGCTCTACGCCCATGCGCTCAGTTCCTCAGTGTCTTCTCGGCAGGGAGCAATAGGCCCGAGGCACCTAAATTGTAGTAAACGCGGACGGCATTTTCGCACTGCCGCGATTGTCAGCATCGGGCGCTGTCCGTAAGGCGCGGCCATGCGCTTCTTCTCCGACAATGCGGCGGCGGCCTGCCCCGAGGCGCTGGCCGCCCTCTCCGCGGCCGATCGGCTCGACACCGCCTATGACGGCGACAGCTGGAGCGCCCGGCTCGACGACGCCTTTTCCGGGCTGTTCGAGACGAGGGTGACTTCGCTCTGGGTGGCGACCGGGACGGCGGCGAACGCGCTGGCGCTCGCCGCGCTTTGCCCGCCCTATGGAAGCATCGTCTGCCACCGCGACGCGCATATCCAGAATGACGAATGCGGGGCTCCCGAATTCTACACCCACGGCGCCAAGCTTCTGCTCGGCGAAGGCGAGGGCGCGAAGCTGACGCCCGCCGCGGTGGGCGCCTTGCTCGAGACCGTCCGCGACGACGTCCACCAGACCCAGCCGGCGGCGCTGTCGATCACCAATGCGACCGAATATGGGCTCGTCTACTCGGCCGGGGAGACCGCCGCCTTGGGCGAACTGGCACGGGCGCGGGGCCTCGGCTTCCACGTCGACGGCGCCCGCTTCGCCAACGCCGTGGTCAGCACCGGCGCAAGTCCCGCCGACCTGACCTGGCGGGCCGGGGTCGACGCCTTGAGCTTCGGCTTCGTCAAGAATGGCGGGATCTGCGCTGAAGCCCTGATATTCTTCGGGGACAGGCACCGGCAGTCGACCCTGTACCGCCGCAAGCGGGCCGGTCACCTGCTCTCCAAGGGGCGCTATCTGGCCGCGCAGCTCCTCGCAATGATCGAGGACGGAGCGTGGTTGCGCAACGCGGGCGCCGCCAACGCCTCCGCCGCGAGGCTGGCGGAGGCGGCGGGGCCGGGCCGGCTGGCGCTTCCGGTCGAGGCGAATGAGATATTCCTCAAGGTGACGCCCGAGGAAGCGCGGAAGCTTCGCGACCAGGGCTTCGACTTTTACGACTGGGGACCGGGCGAGGCGAGGCTGGTGACCGCCTGGGATTCGGATCCGGCCCATGTCGACGCCCTCGCCGAAGCGATCCGGGCGCTGTGAGCGACCCTCGTCTTGCTCCGAGCATGCTCCAGCCCCGGATCCTGATCCCCTTCCTCCTCGTGACACTGATCTGGAGCTCGACCTGGATCGTCATCAAGGACCAGCTCGGGACGGTGCCCCCTTCCTGGTCGGTGACCTATCGCTTCGTCGTCGCGGCGGCCGCGATGTTCGCCTGGGCGGCGGCGAGCGGCGCGAGCCTGCGGATCGACCGCCGGGGCCATCTCCTCGCCGCCTTGTTCGGAGTCCCGCAATTCTGCCTGAATTTCAATTTCGTCTATGCGGCCGAGCATCACGTCACCAGCGGCCTGGTCGCGACCGTCTTCGCGCTTCTGATGGTCCCCAACAGCGCGCTCGCCTGGCTCTTCCTCAAGCAGAAGGTGACCTGGGCCTTCGTCGCGGGCTCGGCGATCGCCTGCGTCGGAGTCGCCTTGCTTTTCGTCCAGGAAATGCGCGCCAGCCCCACTTCCGCCGAGGAGGTGCTGCTCGGGATCGGACTGACGCTGCTCGGAGTGCTCTCCGCCTCGGCGGCCAACATCCTGCAGGCCGGCCGGGGGGTCGCGATCATGCCTCTCGCCACCCTGCTCGCCTGGGGAATGGTCTATGGGGTCATCGCCAATGCCCTTTACGCCTGGGCGGTCGCTGGAGCGCCGGTGATCGAGGCCCGGCCGGCTTACTGGCTCGGCCTCGTCTATCTCGGCCTGTTCGCCTCTGCGCTGGCCTTTCCGCTCTACTTCGCGGTGATGCGCGCCGTCGGCCCGGGCAAGGCGGCTTATTCGAGCGTCCTCGTGCCCATCCTGGCGATGGTCTTCTCGACCCTGTTCGAAGGCTATCGCTGGTCGACCCTCGCCGTCGCCGGCGGGTTGGTCGCCTTGGCCGGGCTGGTCATCGCATTGAGGTCGAGGGCGGCGGCCACGTAAATCCCGCCCCCGCATTTGCCGGAGAGGATTTGGGAGCGCATTGAACCCTTCGGCCCCCGCGCCTAAGTCCGCGCCATGCTCGATATCCACAACGCCGCCGCCGCCGCTCCTCCCTCCGCCATCCGCCGGGAGGATTACCGGCCGCCGGACTGGCTGGTGCCCTCGATCGAGCTGGA
>JBBSIZ010000013.1:0-75488 GCA_038257735.1 Sphingomonadales bacterium
CTGCTCGAGCTGCTGAAGGCGGACCCGGAAGTGTCGGCGCTGCTTCCGCCGGAGCAGATCGAGGAGAGCTTCGACCTCGGCTATCACCTGAAGCATGTCGACACGATCTTCGAGCGGGTGTTCGGGGCGAAAGAACCGTCATCCCTGACTTGATCCGGGATCCAAGAACGCCAGCTGGGAATAGCGGGTTCGGCCGTCTTACGCGTCGAACAGCCCCTTCAGCTTTCCGAAGAAGCTCTTGCTGGCCGGGCATTCCTCCCCGGTCTCCGTCGCCCGGAACTCCTCCAGAAGCTCGCGTTGCCTCGCGCTCAGCCGGGTCGGGGTCTCGACCTCGACCTGGACAACCATGTCGCCATGGCCGCGGCCGTTGATGACGGGCATTCCGGCACCGCGCTGGCGGATCTGCTTGCCCGACTGGATTCCGGCCGGGATCTGGATCGAATGCTTCTGCCGGTCGAGGCCGGGCACCTCGATCGTTCCGCCGAGCGCGGCGGTGGTGATGCTGACCGGGCAGCGGACGAACAGGGTGGTCCCCTGGCGCTGGAAGAAGTCGTGCCGGGCGAGGTGGACGAAGATGTAGAGGTCGCCGCCGGGTCCGCCGCGAACGCCCGCCTCCCCTTCACCGGCGAGTCGGATCCTCGTGCCCTCGTCCACCCCGGCGGGGATCCGGACGTCGAGCGAGCGCTGGCGCTCGACCCGTCCCTCGCCCCGGCATTTGTCGCACGGATCGGCGATCACCTGTCCTACGCCGCGGCAGGTCGGGCAGGTGCGCTCGACGACGAAGAAGCCCTGCTGGGCCCGTACCTGGCCGCGGCCGTGGCACATGGCGCAGGGACGCGCGCCCTTGCCCGACTTGGCGCCGGAGCCTCCACAAGGCTCGCATCTGGCGGTGGTGTCGATCCTGAGCTCGACCTGCTTGCCGGCGAAGGCGTCCTCGAGGTTGATCTCGAGGTCGTAGCGAAGGTCGGAGCCGCGAAGCGCGTTTGAGCGGCGGTCGGCCTGCTGGCCGTTCATGAACTCGCCGAAGATATTCTCGAAAATGTCGCTGAACGACCCGAAATCCTGCGCCCCCGCCCCGCCCATTCCGCCATTGCGGAAGGCCGCATGGCCGAAGCGGTCGTAGGCGGCGCGCTTCTGCGGATCCTTCAGGCAGTCATAGGCTTCGTTGATCGCCTTGAAGCGGGCTTCCGAATCCTTGCATCCCGGATTGCGGTCCGGATGGCATTCCATGGCGAGCCGGCGATAGGACGCTTTCATCGTCCGCTCGTCGGCGCCGCGCTCGACCTGGAGCAGCTCGTAATAGTCGGTTTCGGTCATGACGGCGGTCCATCGGAAGCACCGTCACCCCGGCGAAAGCCGAGGTGACGGGTGCACATCAACTCAGCCCTTGTTTTCGTCGTCGACCTCGGAGAATTCGGCGTCGACGACCTCCTCTTCGGTGCCGCCGGCTTCCGCTCCCTGAGCGGCGCCGGAATCATCGGAAGCGCCGTCGCCGGGCGACCCGGCCTGCTCCTTCTCGTAAATCGCCTGGCCGAGCTTCATCGCGACCTGGCTGAGAGCGGCGGTCTTCGACTTCATCGCCTCGATGTCGTTGCTCTCGATCGCCGCCTTGGTCTCGTCGATGGCGGTCTGGATCTCGGCCTTCAGACCCTCGTCGACCTTGTCGCCATGCTCCGCAAGCTGCCTTTCGGTGCTGTGGGCAAGGCCCTCGGCGCTGTTCTTCGCCTCGGCGCCCTCGCGGCGCTTCTTGTCCTCCTCGGCGAATTGCTCCGCTTCTTGGACCATCTTCTCGATGTCGGAATCGGCGAGGCCGCCGGAGGCCTGGATCCGGATCTGCTGCTCCTTGCCGGTGCCCTTGTCCTTCGCGGAGACGTTGACGATGCCGTTGGCGTCGATGTCGAACGTCACCTCGACCTGAGGCACTCCACGCGGCGCCGGCGGGATTCCGACGAGGTCGAACTGACCGAGCATCTTGTTGTCAGCGGCCATCTCGCGCTCACCCTGGAAGACCCGGATGGTGACCGCGTTCTGATTGTCCTCGGCGGTCGAGTAGGTCTGGCTCTTCTTGGTCGGGATGGTCGTGTTGCGGTCGATCATCCGGGTGAAGACACCCCCCAAAGTCTCGATTCCGAGCGAAAGCGGAGTAACGTCGAGCAAAAGGACGTCCTTGACGTCGCCCTGAAGGACTCCGGCCTGGATGGCGGCGCCCATGGCGACGACCTCGTCCGGGTTGACGCCCGTATGCGGCTCCTTGCCGAAGAAGTCCTGAACGATCTGGCGGACCCGCGGCATACGGGTCATTCCGCCGACGAGGACGACCTCCGCGATGTCCGCCGCCTTCACGCCCGCATCCTCGAGCGCCTTCCGGCAAGGCTCGAGCGTGCGCTTGATCAAATCCTCGACCAGCTTCTCGAGGTCCGACCGGGTGATCGTCTTGACCAGATGCTTGGGCCCATTCTGGTCGGCGGTGATGAAGGGCAAATTGACCTCGGTGGTCTGGGCCGAGGACAGCTCGATCTTGGCCCGCTCGGCGCCTTCCTTGAGGCGCTGGAGGGCGAGACGGTCGCCGCGAAGGTCGATTCCTTCCTGCTTCTTGAACTCGTCGGCGAGGTAATCGACGATCTTGGCGTCGAAATCCTCGCCGCCGAGGAAGGTGTCGCCGTTGGTCGACTTCACCTCGAAGACTCCGTCGCCGATCTCGAGAACCGAGATGTCGAACGTTCCGCCGCCGAGATCGTAGACGGCGATCGTCTTGCCGTCCTGCTTGTCGAGGCCGTAGGCGAGCGCCGCCGCCGTCGGCTCGTTGATGATACGCAGAACCTCGAGGCCGGCGATCTGGCCGGCGTCCTTGGTCGCCTGGCGCTGAGCGTCGTTGAAGTAAGCGGGGACGGTGATCACCGCCTGGGTGACGGTCTCGCCGAGATAGGCCTCGGCGGTTTCCTTCATCTTCTGGAGAATGAAGGCGGAAATCTGGGACGGGCTGTAATCCTTGGAGCCGGCATTGACCCAGGCGTCGCCATTGGGGCCGCGGCTGATCGTGTAGGGGACCAGCTCGGTGTCCTTCTTGGTGATCGGATCGTCGAAGCGGCGGCCGATCAGCCGCTTCACCGCGAAGACGGTATTTTCCGGGTTGGTGACGGCCTGGCGCTTGGCCGGCTGGCCTACCAGCCGCTCGCCGTCCTTGGCGAAGGCGACGATCGACGGCGTCGTGCGCGCGCCTTCCGCATTCTCAACCACCTTGGGCTTTCCGCCTTCCATGACGGCGACGCAGCTGTTGGTCGTACCCAGATCGATCCCGATGACTCTAGCCATGCTTAATCCTCTTGTGCCCCAAAAGTTTACCGCACCCCTGCGTCATTCCAATGTGGCACGCGGAGTGGTTCGGGAGCGATATAGGGGTGGATTCCGAGGCGACAAGAAGTGCGGCCGGCGCTAGGAGCCACCCGCGATGAAGAAGATGCTCGAAAGCCACGTTTTCGCCGCCCTCGCCGCCGCGGCGATGCTGGCGGGCTGCGACCGGCCGCCGCCGGACGGAACGGTCCGGGTGAGCGACGCCTGGGTGCGGCTGCCGGCGGCGAAGAATCGACCGGGCGGCGCCTATTTCCGCATGGAGGCGGGTAGCGAGGGCACGAGGCTGATCGGAATATCGAGCCCGTCGGTGCGCTGGATCGAGCTTCACGAGACCGAGACGAAGGACGGCGGGACGAAGATGAAACGGCGCGGGGATGTCGAGTTCCCGAGCCGCGGCGAGCTCGTCTTCGAGCCGGGCGGCCGCCACCTCATGCTGTCCGGAATAAACCCGAAGGTGAAGGCGGGCGACCGAATCCCGTTCACCTTCTCGTTCAACGTCGCCCCGCCGATCACGGCAGTGGCCGAGGTTCGGGCGGCGGGGGATGCGACCCCGCACGAGGGTCATTGAGCATTCGTCGCTCCAGCGAAGGCTGGGGCCCCGGCGGGCGAAGACCGCAGCGCCTGTCACCTGCTGGGGCCCCAGCCTTCGCTGGGGTGACGGTTCGGGCGAAGGGCGCTAGTCTCCCATCCACGACAAGGGGAAAGCGCACATGTCCGGATTCAGGGAGTTTATCGCCAGGGGCAACGTGCTCGATCTGGCGGTGGCGGTGATCATCGGAGCGGCGTTCGCGACCATCGTCAGTTCGCTGACCGACGACATCATCATGCCGGTCATCGGCTGGCTGTTCGGCGGACTGGATTTCTCCAGCTACTTCCTTCGGCTGGGCCCGATCCCGGCGGGCTATGCGGGCGATCCCAACAATTATGCCGCGCTCAAGGCCGCCGGTGTGCCGATGATCGGCTACGGCCAGTTCGCCACCGCGGTGGTCGCCTTCCTCATCCTCGCCTTCGCAATCTATCAGCTGGTCAGGACGGCGGCTCGGGTAAAGCTGACCCCCGAGGCGGCCGAGGCCGGGCCGAGCGACGAGCTGCTGGTCTTGCGCGAGATTCGCGACTCGCTCAAGTCGCGGTCCTGAACCATTGAAAAGTTGCGCTCTTCCGATTAGCTGACGGCCGGAATTTGGTGGGGTACAGGATGATTTTTCGTGGGTTTGGCCGGGTGCTCGCCGCCGCGGCGGCGTTCCTGGTCACCAGCGGCCCTGCCGGGGCGATCGATCCGCTGCCCCTGGGTGCGAAGGCCGTTCCCGATCCCGCGGTGAGGACAGGTACCCTCGCCAACGGCCTGCGCTACGCCATCATGCGCAACGGCTCGCCGGCCCGGGCGGTCTCGATCCGGCTCGCCGTCCGCGCAGGCAGCTATGAGGAGGAAGAGGCCGAGGGCGGCTACGCTCATTTCGTCGAGCACATGGCGTTCCGCTCCACCCGCCAGGCGCCCGACGGCTCGCTGGACAACCGTTTCGCCAGCCTGGGGGTCGCCTTCGGCCGGGACGAGAATGCGGTGACCGGGATCGAGTCCACCGTCTACCAGATGGACGTTCCCACCGCCGACCCGGCGGCGATCGCCAAGGTGCTCGAATGGCTTCGAGGCGCCGCCGACGGAATATTGTTCGCACCGGCGGCGGTCGAGCTGGAAAAAGGCGTCGTGATCGCGGAGCAGCGGGCCCGGACCAGCCCGATGACCGTCGTCGGACGGGAAGCCGTGCGCTTCCAGGCGCCCGGGCTGCGCTCGGTCGCTCGCGAAGTCGGCGGAACGGAGGCCTCGGTGCGGGCGGCGACCCCGGCCGCGCTCCAGGCCTTTTACGATCGCTGGTACCGCCCGGACAATGCGGTCCTGGTCATCGCCGGGGATTCCGATCCGGACTCGATGCTGAAGGCGGCGGAAACTGCCTTCGCAAGCTGGACCGGCAGAGGCGCGCCGGGGACTCGCCCGAAGCCCGCGCCGCCGGCGGATCGCGGCCTTGACAGCTTTACGAGAAGCGGAGCCTCGCTTCCACTCGCCGAGAGCGCCTGCAGGGTCGCTCCTCTCGACGGGCCGCGCGACTCCAGCCTTGAGCGGATGCGCCGCGAAATCCTTTCCCAGATATGGGTGACGATCCTCACCGACCGCGCCGCCCAGGCGACCGCCAGAGCGGGCTCAGCGCTCATAGGGACTGCGCCGATGGTCGACAGGAGCCTGCCCGACGCCCGGATTTCCTGCCTGATCGCAGTGCCCAACCTGGGCAAGTGGCGCGAGGGACTGGCCCAGGCGCAGGCGGAACTTCGGCGCTTCGCCGAAACCGGGCCGACCGCCCTGGAAGTCGAGGCCGCCGCCGAGCAGCTGCGGTCCCGGCTGCGCGCCGCCGTCTATCAAAGCGGCACCCGGGCTACCCGCGACCTCGCGCAGGGAATCGTCGACGCCGAGCTGGCCGGAACCCCCTATCTCGATCCCGAGGAGGCGATGCGGGTCTACGACCTGCTGGTCGCGGGCCTGACTCCGGAGGACGTCAAGCGGGCCTTCGAAGCGGATTGGAGCGGCAACGGACCGATGCTGGTCCTGACCGGGCCGGAGGCGGTAAGCCCGGCGGAACTGACCGCGGCCTGGCGGGCGAACGAGGCCGCAGCGCCGCTGGCGACTTTCGCGGATCGCGAAACCGCCCAATGGGCCTATCCGAAATTCGGCAAGCGCGGCAAAATCGCTTCGCGCGCCATCGGCCCCGAATTCACGCGCCTCGTCTTCAGGAACGGCGCCGTCCTCAATTTCAAGCAGACCGATTTCCAGTCCGGCGGAGCCGAGATCCGGGTCCGCTTCGGCCATGGCGAGCGCGCCCTCGGCGCCGCCGAAAGAACGCCGATGATGATGGCCGCGACCCTGTTCCCGAACGGGGGGCTCGGAAAGATGGACTTTGAGCAGATCGGAAGCGCCCTCGCCAACTCGACCTGGGCCTTCACCCTGGAGCCGCGGCCGACCTCGTTCATGCTGAGCAGCTTCACGCTCAGCGACAATGTCGAGCAGCAGATGCACCTGCTCGCCGCCTATATGACCGACCCCGGTTTCCGGCCGCTGATCGACGAGAAGCTTCCGACCGTGCTCGACCTCAGCTACCGCATGTGGGATACCGACCCGGCGTTCGTGGCGACCCTCGCCCTCGAGCGCACCCTCTTCCCGGGCCGTGAATCCATGCCGCCGCGCGAGCGCCTGGCCGCTTACCGGGCGGCCGATTTCGAGCGCATGCTCAGGCCGGCGCTGACCCGGTCTCCCGTCGAAGTGACGATCGTCGGCGACCTCACCGAAGAAACGGCGAAGCGCGCGGTGGCGGTCACCTTCGGCGCACTTCCCCGGCGTCCGGCGCTTCCGGCCGTGCCGGAAGGCGAGGGACCCTTCCGCTATTTCCCGGAGCGCCTGCCGCCGCCGGCGACCGACACCCATCTCGGCCCGTCCGACAAGGCCGCCGCGGTCCTCGCCTGGCCGCTCTACGTCGCAAGCCCCGAGCGGCGAAGCGAGGAATATGCGATTCACCTGCTGCGCTCGATCTTCGAAACCCGCCTGCTTCGGCAGGTTCGGGTGGTGATGGGAAAGGTCTATGCGCCAGACGTCGGCCTGGCGATTCCCGACGATGCCGATCAGGGCATTTTCACCGTCACCCTGGAGGCCGCTCCGCACGAGATCCGCTCGCTGGTCGAGGCGGCGCGGGGAGTCGCCGGCGAGCTTGCCGAAGGCGCGATCAGTCAGGAGGAACTGGACGCCGCCCGGACTCCGATGCTCGCCTTGGCCGACCAGGCGCAGAGCGCCAACGCCGCCTGGGCGTCGATCATCGCTCATGCCGGCGCCGACCGGTCCGCCTTGCGCGAGCTGACCGGCTTTCGCTCCGATCTCGAGGCGCTGACGATCGAGGAGGTGCGCCGCGCCGCGGCCACCTGGCTGACGCGGGCGCCGATGCTCTCCCGGGCCCTTCCCGCCTCGCGCTGAGCCGCCGGGCGGCAGGACCGGCAAAGTCGCGCGTTGCGTTGAAATTCAGTAGGAGAGAATGATGGAACAGCCGCTCGACACGTTCCGCTCCTCGACCTGGGGCTGGCTTCGAGGCACACTTGCCGGCTGGGGGACGATGGCGCTCGTCCCCGTCGGAATCCTGCTGACGGCGCCCGGCGAATGGGGGCGCTGGCCGCTTTGGATCAGCGCCCTCGCCGTGTTCATCGTTTTGTGGAAATGGTTCGAGAATATGGCCGCGCGCTACGACGTCTGCACGGACCGGCTGATCGTGCGCGAGGGAATCTTCATCAAGAGCCTCGACGAGGTCGAGCTCTACCGGGTGAAGGACGTCCGGCTCGATTTCAGCCTGATCAACCAGATTGCGGGGATCGGCACGATCACCGTGACCTCGAGCGACCAGACAACCCGCGACGCCCCCCTCACCCTCCGCCACGTCGAACGCGCCGCCGAGCGCCGCGAGGAATTGCGCCGGCTGGTCGAGGCGGCGCGGCAGAAGCGCCGGGTGCGCGAGATCGACATGATGCACGAGGATTTTTGAAATCCTCGTCATGCCAGCGAAGGCTGGCATCCCGGCGGGTGAAAAACGCCGGCGCGCTTCACCCCACGGGGCGCCAGCCTTCGCTTGGGCGACGGGTAGTCGGACGCCCGATACGAAAGGTTCACCCTTTCTAAAGCGCGACACATCATAATCGTGCAGTGAACGCGATTTCTACGATCACTGCCGTCGGTCAGGACGATACCGCGCCATGCACCGGCCGGTTGAAGCCCGATGTGTTTCGCAGCAGGCTGATAGATAAGTTCGCAGAGGTCGAAGCCTGGGCCGTCGGAAGGCTCAGGGCCGGGCACCCCGACAGGAAGGTGCAGCCTACGCTCGGATTGAGGCTTGGAGCTGTCAAGGCTATGACGGAGAGCCACCCTCATCTCTTTCGGCATCCAGCGGCGACGGCAAGATTAATCGACGACCTCAGACCGTTTCAGGAGCTTCGCTCGGCGCTGGCCCATGCAACGCTCACGGTAGCGCATCAACGGAACGGCTCAGCTGTTTCCTTGTTCGATCAGGCGGATGCAGACAGCGAATTGCCTTGGCGTGGTCGCACCACTCTGCTGGACGACGATTATCGCAAGATCATCAGAAGGGTCAGTGATCTCGCCAACCAGATCAAGCAGCAGATCCCTCCGCCAGCCTAACCCTTCCTCGCCACCCCGACCATCGCCGGCCTGAGCAGCCGCTCCTTGATCATGTAGCCCGCCTGCATCTCCTGGACGATCGTGCCGGGTTCGGCGTCATCGCTGGGGATTTCGATCATCGCCTGGTGCTTGTGGGGATCGAGGGGCTGGCCCATCGCTTCGACCCGGGTGATTCCGTTGCGCTGGAAGACGGTGTCGAGCTCGCGCCCGGTCGCCTCGATCCCGGCGATCAGGGCCTTCATCCGATCGTCCTGGCGAAGATCCTCGGGGACGGCAGCCAAGGCGCGGTCGAGATTGTCCTTCACCGACAATACGTCGCGGGCGAAGCCGGTCGCCGCATAAGCGGCCACATTCTGCTTCTCCTGCTCGAGCCGGCGGCGGACGTTCTGGGTTTCCGCCTGGGCATAGAGGACGTGCTGGCGAACCTGCTCCAGCTCCTTGACCAGCTCCGACAAATCCTGCTCGGGCGCCTGCGCCTGCTCTTGCTCCCGCGCCTGCTCCTCGGGCGTCGCCTCCCGGACTTCGTCAATCTCTTCGTGCAGCTTCTGTTCGTCGTTCATGCCATCAATCTCGATAGTGCCTGTGCCGTGAAATCCACCATGGGTACGACCCGCGCATAGTTCAACCGCGTCGGGCCGATCACTCCGACCACTCCGACCACCTTGCCGTCGCGCCCCCTATAGGGCGCGGCGATGACGGAGGAACCGGAAAGCGCGAACAATTTATTCTCCGAGCCGATGAAGATTTTCATCCCCTGCCCCGCCCGGGCGCTGTCGAGCAGACGGACGATCTCCTCCTTGCCGTCCAGCTCCTCGAGCAATTGCCGCACCCGATCGATATCGGCGGCGGCGCCGGGCTCGAGCAGATTGGCCTGGCCGCGAACGATCAGCACCGGCCGCTGGGCGCCGTCTTCGGACCACAAAGCGAGGCCGCGGTCGATCAGCTGCCGGGCGACATCGTCGAGCGCGGCCTTGCCGGCTTGAATCTCGGCCGCGAGGCACCGCTGCGCCTCCGGCAAAGTGAGGCCGGAGAGGCGGGCGCTGACATAATTGCCGACCTCGGTGAGGGAAGAGGCGGTGATTCCGGGCGGCAGATCGACCACCCTGTTCTCGACGCTGCCCTCGGCCCCGACCATCACCGCCAGCGCCTGGGTCGGCGAGAGCTGGACGAAGCCCAATTGCCGGAGGACAGGCTCGCGCTTCGGCACCAGGACGATCCCGGCGCAGGCCGAGAGGCCCGACAAGGCGGCCGTGGCGGCGGAAAGCGCCTCCTCGATCGGCCCGCCCCGCTCCAGCCGAGCCTCGATCGCGGCGCGCTCCTGGGCGCTCGGCTCGGCCGCCTGCATCATTCCGTCGACGAACATCCTCAGGCCGCTCTCGGTCGGCACCCGGCCGGCCGATGTGTGGGGATGGGCGAGGAGGCCGAGCTCTTCCAGATCCTGCATGACGTTGCGGATGGAGGCCGGCGACAGGCTGAGGCCGGGCAGCTTCGAGATGGTCCTCGACCCGACCGGGGCTCCGGAGCCGAGATAATTCTCGACCACCAGGCGGAAAACTTCCCGGGCGCGTTCGGTCAGCTCGCTGACGGGGGTGGAGGCCATTGGGGGTATGTAGTCGGCGGCGTCTACCGCGTCACCCCGCGGTGTCAAACGATCTCCCGCCGCGACAATCGGCTAGCATGGCGGCGGCGCACATTCCAAAATTTTTACCCGAGATGTCTCCGGGAGGGGGACCGCGCGAAGCCCGATGGAGGGAATCTTGAGCGGCAGGTGCCCCTCTTCCACCCTTCGCCTTGGTCCCCCTCCCCGGCAAATGCCGGGGTGGATGGAAGTCTTCCGGGTGGATTGTCCACGCCGCTCTGGCTAAGGCGCTGCCGTCTAATTGAAAGGAACATCATGCGCCCATCCGGACGCGCGCCCGACCAGATGCGGGACATCGTGATGGAGGCGGGCTTCACCCGTCACGCCGAGGGAAGCTGCCTGATCAGCTTCGGCGACACCAGAGTGTTGTGCACCGCCTCGGTCGAACAGAGCCTTCCGCCCTGGCTTCGCGGCAAGGGCAAGGGCTGGGTGACCGCCGAATATGGAATGCTCCCGCGCGCGACCCATACGAGAGGGCGCCGCGAGGCGGCTTCGGGCAAGCAATCCGGCCGGACCCAGGAGATACAGAGGCTGATCGGCCGCTCGCTTCGCGCCGTCGTCGACCTCCAGACGCTGGGCGAACGGCAGATCACGGTCGATTGCGACGTCATCCAGGCCGACGGCGGAACCCGCACCGCGGCCATTTCAGGGGGCTGGGTGGCGCTCAGGATCGCAGTCGACGGCCTGCTCCGCCAGCAGCTCCTCACCGCCGACCCGATCCGGCAGAAGATCGCCGCCGTGAGCTGCGGAATCCACAACGGCGCCGCGGTGCTCGACCTCGACTATGAAGAGGATTCGAACGCCGGTGCGGACGGCAATTTCGTCCTCACCGGCGACGGCAACATCGTCGAGGCGCAGGTTACGGCGGAGGGCGAAACCTATGACGAGGAGGGCCTGCTTCGGCTGCTTCGTCTGGCCCGGATCGGCTGCGGCGAGATTTTCGCGGCTCAGGACCGGGCGACCGGAAGATGAGGAAGCTGGAGCCGGGCAAGCTCGTCATCGCCAGCCACAATGAAGGCAAGGTACGCGAGATCCGCGAGCTGCTCGGACCCTTTGGAGTGGAGCCGGTCTCGGCGGCGGAGCTCGATCTGCCCGAGCCCGACGAGATCGGCACGACCTTCATCGACAATGCCGACCTGAAGGCGCGAGAGGCCGCGGACCTTTCCGGCCTGCCCGCGCTCGCCGACGACAGCGGCCTGTGCGTCGAGGCGCTGGAGGGGCGGCCGGGCATCTTTTCGGCACGCTGGGCGCTGGCCGCCGATCCGCTCGTCCCGCCCGCCGCCGGTCCCGGCGAGGTGGAGGGGCGGCGCGACTTCGGCCTGGCGATTCGCCGGGTCTGGGAGGCGCTGGAAGCGCAGGGGCCGGAAGCGAGCCGCAACGCCCATTTCGTCTGCGCTCTCGCGGTCTGCTGGCCGGACGGGCGGAGCGAGTGGTTCGAAGGCCGGGTCGAGGGGATTCTCGTTTGGCCGCCCCGGGGGAACAGAGGCTTCGGCTACGACCCGATCTTCGTTCCGGCCGGTCACGATATCACCTTCGGCGAGATGGACCCGGCCCATAAGCACCGGATCAGCCACCGGGCGGACGCCTTCGGCAAGCTGGTGGCGGCCTTGTTGTGAATAAGCCCCTCCCCTTCAGGGGAGGGGTTGGGGAGTGGCATGTCCCGGCGCGGCGGCCTTCGACCTCCCCCACCCCCGGCCCCTCCCATGAAGGGGAGGAGGGAATTGCCCTCTACGTCCACTGGCCGTTCTGCGTTTCCAAATGTCCTTATTGCGACTTCAACAGCCATGTCCGCGAGTCCGTCGACCAGGCGGCCTGGCGGGAGGCGCTGCTGCGCGACCTGATCTGGGAGGCGGAGGCCTGGCCGGGGGACCGGGTCGCCTCGATCTTCTTCGGCGGCGGCACCCCTTCGCTGATGGAGCCGGCGACCGTGGCTGCCCTGATCGAAGCGGCGGACAGGCATTGGGGGCTTGCGCCGGACGTCGAGATCACGCTCGAGGCGAACCCTTCGTCGGTCGAGGCGGCGCGCTTCGCCGACCTCGCCTCGGCCGGAGTGAACCGAGTGTCGCTCGGCCTCCAGTCGCTCGACGACCAGGCGCTTCGCTTTCTCGGCCGAGCGCACGATTCGGCGGAAGGCCTCGCCGCTCTGGAGACGGCTCAAGGCTGCTTCGGCCGGGTCAGCTTCGACCTGATCTACGCCCTGCCGGGCCAGAGCGAGAGCGCCTGGAAGTCGGAACTGGGCCGGGCGCTCGGCTTCGGCACCGGGCACGTCTCGCTCTACCAGCTGACCATCGAGCCGGGCACGCGATTCGCGGCGATGGCGGCGCGAGGCGAACTGGAGGCGCGCGATCCCGACGAGGCGGCCGGGCTCTATGAGCTTACCCGGGACATGACCGCGGGAGCCGGCTTGCCCGCTTACGAGATTTCCAATCACGCCCGGCCCGGGGAGGAGAGCCGTCACAATCTCGCTTACTGGCGCTACCGGCCCTATCTGGGCGTCGGCCCGGGCGCGCACGGCCGGCGCGCGGGCAGCGCGGTCCAGCGGCATCGCAAGCCGGAGAACTGGCTGGCGGCGCTCGAGCGCAACGGTCACGGCATTTCCGAAGAGACAATGCTGGACCCGGAGGAGCAGGCGACCGAGGCGTTGCTGATGGGACTCAGGCTCGGCGAGGGGGTGGAGATCGAGGCGGTGGAGAGCCGGCTCGACTTTGGCGCGGTCGGGCGGCTGGAGGGGCATGGGCTGCTGGCGCGCGAAGGCGGTCGGCTGGTCGTTTTACCGCGCGGGCGGCTGCTGCTCGACGCCATCCTGTCCGAGATCGTGCTTTAAGCCGTCATTGCGAGGAGCGAAGCGTCGCGGCAATCCACCGGGCCTTCCGAGACCGCTCTGGATTGCTTCGCTTCGCTCGCAACGACGGGTCAGTCGAAGCTTCTCGGCGCCGGCGATACGACGATCGTCCCCGTGCCAGTCACTTCCCGCACTTCGAGCGAGCGCTCGGCGATTCCGGAGGCGGTGAAGCGGAAGGGGCCGTCGACTCCGGAGAAGCCGGTGGGATCGCGAAGCTCGCGTTCCGGGAAGGGGCGGCCGGGGCGCCAGTTCTTGGCGATCCGGACGGTCAGCAGGACCGAGTCGTAGCCGAGGCTGGCGAGTCGATAGGGATTGGCGCCGAAACGGCTTCGGTAGCGGGTGCGAAGCTGGTTGAACATCGAATCGCCGACGCTCGCATACCAGGCGCCGCGAAGCGCGGCGGTTCGGCCGAGATCGCTCTCCGTCGCCCACAATTCGGTGCCGAGCAGACGGACCCGGGCGTTCGAACCGCTCTTGAGGAGCGGCGCGGCCGCCATTGCGCCTCGGCCGCCGTCAGCGATCAGGACGGCGTCGTAATCCCCTTGCGCGTAGAGCCTCGCGACCGCGGTCCTGACGGCGGCGGGGCCTCCGTCGTAGCTCTGCATCGAGAGGAGGCGCCCGCCTTCATCCTCGACCGCTCCGACCATCGCGTCCGAGGCGCGGCGACCGTAAATCCCGACCGGCGCAAGTGCCCCGAAACGCTCGAGCCCGACGCTCCGGGCATGGCCGACGACCCGCTCGACCGACTGGCGGGGCGTGAAGCCCATCAGATAGACCCCGTCGCCGGCGACGCTGCTGTCGTTGGAGAAGCTGATCACCGGAACGTCGGCGCGGCGCGCTACCGGAGCGACGTCGCGGACGTCTTCGGCGAGAAGCGGGCCGAGAAAGAGCCCGTTGCCGTCGGCGAGCGCCTGGTTGGCGGCCGCCGCGGCGCCGCTCCGGGCGGTGTCGTAAACGGTGATCCGGATTCGCTCGCCGCCCGCGTCGATCAGAGCGAGGTTGGCGGCGTTGGCGATCGACTGGCCGATTCCGGCATTGGCGCCCGAGGTCGGGACCAGCACGGCGACCCGGTTGCGGCTGTCCTCGGGCGGAAGCGGCCGCGCGGGGGGAGTGCCGGACGGTTCGACTTCATCGGGCAGCTCGACCGGCGGGAGCTGGGGGCGAGCCTTGGGCACGAGCTGGCAGCCCGCCAGCGACATCGCCAGCATGGCCGATCCGGCGAGGCCGAAGATAGCGCGCCGCGCTTGCGACCCGGGGGATTGCTCTGCCATGACCCTGTTCCTCATGAACGCACTGCCTCCCGGCCTCTATATCGTCGCCACCCCTATCGGCAATCTTTCCGATCTGAGCCCGCGCGCGGCCGAGGTGCTGGCCCGGGCGGACCTGATCGCCGTCGAGGACAGCCGGGTCACGGCCAAGCTCCTCCATCATATCGGAATCAGGCGGCCGATGCTGCCCTATCACGACCACAATGCCGAAAGGGTGCGACCGCAGCTCCTGGAAAGGATGCGCGAGGGGGCGGTGGCCCTGGTCTCGGACGCCGGGACCCCGCTCATCTCCGATCCCGGCTACAAACTGGTGCGCGACGCCCGGGCGGCCGGGATCCCCGTGACCACGATCCCCGGCCCGTCCGCCGTCGTCGCGGCGCTGACCCTGGCCGGCCTTCCGACCGACCGCTTCCTGTTTCTCGGCTTCCTGCCTCCAAAGGGCGGCGCCAAGGCGGCGGCCATCGCCGAGGCGGCTTCGGTTCGGGCGACCCTGGTTCTCTACGAAAGCGGCCCGCGCCTCGCAGCGACCTTGCGGGCGTTGCAGGCGGGGCTCGGCGACCGCGAGGCGGCGGTGGCGCGCGAGATCAGCAAGAAATTCGAGGAGACGGTGATCGGGACCCTGTCCGAGCTGGCGGAGCGCTATTCCGAGTCGGGACCCAAAGGCGAGATCGTCGTCGTCGTCGCGCCTCCGGGCGAAGCCGAGGCCGCCGGCGAGGCCGAGGTGGACGAGGCGCTTCGCGAGGCGATGGGCCGGCTCTCCGCCTCGCGGGCGGCGGCCGAGGTGGCTGAAAAGCTCAGAGTGCCGAGGCGCCAGGCCTATGAGCGGGCGTTGAAGCTCAAATGAAGCGGCAGCGGGCGGAGCGAGGCGGGCGGCGGGCGGAGAGACTCGCTTCGCTCTGGCTCCAGCTCAAGGGCTGGAAGATATTGGGCCGAAGGGTTCGAACCCCGGTCGGCGAGGTCGACCTCGTCGCCCGCCGCGGCCGGACTGTGGCCTTCGTCGAGGTAAAGGCGCGGGCGACGGAGCGGGAGGCCGGGCTGGCGCTCGACGAATGGCGGCTTCGGCGCGTAGCGGCCGCGGCCGAGGCGCTCGCCCATCGTTATGCGCGCGCCGGCGACGACATACGCCTCGACGCGATCTTCATCGTGCCGGGGCGGCTGCCCAGGCACCTGGTCAATATCTGGCACGGATGACAGCCCGCCCCCGCCCCGCTAAGCGCGGCCGATGAGCCTTCGCGTCGCCGTCCAAATGGACCCCCTGGAGGGGATCAACATCGAAGGCGATTCGACCTTCGCCATCATGCTTTCAGCGCAAGAGCGCGGCCACGCCCTTTGGTATTACCGGGCCGAGGACCTGAGCTATACGGAGGGGCGGCTCTGGACGATGGCCCAGCCGGTGACGGTGCGACCGGTCAAGGGGGATCATTTCACGCTCGGCGACCATCAACTGCTCGACCTCGGCCGCGACGTCGATGTCGTCTGGATGCGCCAGGATCCGCCCTTCGACCTCGGCTACATCACCGCCACCCATCTGCTCGAGCGGATTCGCGGGAAGACTCTCGTCGTCAACGACCCCGCGTCGGTCCGCGACGCGCCGGAGAAGATCTGGGTCCTCGACTTCGCCCGCTTCATGCCGCCGACCCTTCTCACCCGCTCGCTCGGAGCAGCTCGCAAGTTCCTCGAGCGGCACGGCGAGATCGTGATCAAGCCGCTCCACGGCAATGCCGGCAAGGCCGTGTTCAAGGTGGGCCGCGACGGCGCCAATCTGTCCGCACTGATCGAGATGTTCAACGCCGCCTATCGGGAGCCCCACGTCGTCCAGGCCTTCCTCCCCGAGATCGCCCAGGGCGACAAGAGGATCGTCCTCGTCGACGGCGAGGTGGCCGGAGCGATCAACCGGATTCCCGGCGCGGGCGAGATCCGGTCGAACCTCGCCGTCGGCGGTTCCGCGGCGAAGACCGAGCTGACCGAGACCGAGCGGGAGATTTGCGCGGCGCTTGCGCCGGAGCTGAAGGCGCGAGGGCTGATTTTCGTCGGGATCGACGTGATCGGCGGCAAGTGGCTGACCGAGATCAACGTCACCTCGCCGACGGGAATCGTCGCCATCGACCAATATGAAGGCACCGATACTCCGGCTATGATCTGGGACTCGATCGAAGCGAAGCTCGACTGAGCATGGGCGACTGGACGACCAATCTGATCGAGCAAACGGGCTATGTCGGCATATTCCTGCTCATGTTCCTCGAGACGATCTTCCCGCCCATCCCGTCCGAGGTGATCATGCCGCTCGCCGGAGTGCAGGCGGCCCGTGGCCAGCTTTCGCTCTTGGGAGTGATCGCCAGCGGAACGGCGGGCGCGATGCTCGGCAACCTGTTCTGGTATGCGCTGGCGCGGGTGATCGGAATGAAGCGCTTCAAGCCCTTCATCGTCCGTTACGGCCGCTGGCTGACCCTGGATTGGGACGATGTCGAGACATCCGAGCGTCTGTTCGGGCAATATGGCGGGTTCATCGTCTCGGGCGGCCGGATGCTTCCGACCATCCGCTCGGTCATCTCGATTCCGGCCGGGCTTCTCAACATGCGCCTGAAAAGCTTCTTCCTGTGGTCGACCCTGGGCACCAGCCTGTGGACGGCGGCGCTCGCGAGCGCGGGTTGGGGCCTGGGCAAGGCGTTCCGCGATGTCGAGAAGATATTGGGGCCGCTGTCGATGGCGATCATCGTTCTGATCGTCGTCTTCTACGTCTGGCGCCAGCTGACCTGGCGGAAACGGCATCGGTAAATTCCGTCATGCCAGCGAAGGCTGGCATCCCAGGGGGTGAGAGGCGCGGTGGTCTTCACCCGCCAGGGCGACGGCTACGCCCTTGGATGGGCGTTTCGGTAGACGTCGAGGAGGTGGGCGGCGTCGACCGCCGTGTAGATCTGGGTCGAGGAGAGGCTGGCATGGCCGAGCAGCTCCTGGAGCGAGCGCAGGTCGGCGCCCCGGCCGAGCAGGTGGGTGGCGAAGCTGTGACGCAGCGCATGGGGGGTGGTCCGGTCGGACAGGCCGAGCCGGGCTCGCGCCTTGCGGACGGCCCGGCGGATCATCTCGCCGTTCAGGGGCCCGCCGCGAGCGCCCCGGAACAGGGGCTCGTCGCCGGACGGCTTGTAGGGGCAGAGCGCGAGGTAATGCTCGATCGCCTCGCGCACCGGCGTCAGAAGTGGGACGATCCGGGTCTTCGAACGCTTGCCGGTGACTCTGATGGCCTCGCCGAGCGGCAAAGCGGCGCCGGCGAGATCGAGCGCTTCGGCGATCCGGAGACCGGAGCCGTAGAGGAGGAGGAGCACCGCCTCGTCCCGGGCCGCGATCCAGGGCTCGCTCGCGCCCTCGCCCGCCTCTTCGGCGAGAGCGACGACGTCGTCCGGGGCGACCGGCCGGGGCACTCCGCGGGGGCGCCGGGGGCCCTTCAGGCGCGGCAGGCTCGGCTCCCCTCCCAGCTCCGCCGAGGCGAAAGCGAGGAAGGAGCGGATCGCGGAAAGCTCGCGCGCAGCCGAGCTGTTGCCCAGGCCCTCGCCCCGCCTGTGGGCGAGGAAGGCGCGAAGATCCTTCGCCTCGAGCCCGGCGAGCGCGGCGCCGTCGACGGCGCCTCCGAGATGGCCGGCGAGGAAGGAGATCAGGCGGTGTGCTGTCGCGCAATAAGCGCGGACGGTATGGGGAGAGCGGCGGCGGTCGTTGGCGAGATGCCTCTGCCAGCGAAGCGCGGTTCCGGCGGCCGGGTGGCCGCTCAGGGGATCAGCCACCGGCCCATCGATCGCGTGAGGACCCGGCCGAGGAACATGAGCAATTCGGAGCCGTGGCGGGTCTCGAAGCCCTGCGCCCCGCGCTGGCCGAGCGCGAGCAGGCCGCTCGGCAAGGGCGGCTCGCTGTCGAGCCGGACCAGGGCCTCGGCCCGGATCAGCTCGCAGGCGGGGCCGAACAAGGGATGGCCCCGGCCGACCCCGCGAAGGACGACTCCGTCGAGGCCCTCGATCGAGCGGCGGATGACTCGGACGTCGACGAACTGGAGACCGGAAGCGTCGGCGCGGACGCCCTTGTCGCCGGCGAACAGAGCGACGGCGACGGCGTCGAGGCCGAGTATCTGGGGCCATTCCTGAGTGACGATGTGGATGAGATGATCGAAGCCCTCCGCCTCGATCGCCGCGAGCACCGCCTCGTGGATCGAGGCGACAGCGCCCGAATGGCCGCGGGCGAAGGCGATGAGATCCTGATTGGCCTCCTCCGCCGCCGCGACCCGGGCGCGAAGCCTGGCCACCGCGCGATCCTCGAAGTTGATCACCTTTCCCATAGCGAGGAAGCTAAACCGGATAAGGTTAAGAAGCGATGGGCATTTTTTGCGGGGGAAGATATTTTCCGGTTTTGTTCTTGCGTTATAGGATTTGTCCTACTATATAGGGTTCCTGGGCGAGTCGCGGACTGCCAGGGGCTCTTTGACATTGTGAGAGAATTGCATCCTCCCCGCGCGCAGCGGGGGGAGGGGAACCACCCGAAGGGTGGTGGAGGGGTAGATGGCTCCGATCCAGAGGATCATGCGCGAGACGGCATGGGCTTGCGCCAGCTACCCCTCCACCCCGCTTCGCGGGGTCCCCCTCCCCATCTGCGATGGGGAGGATATTACCCGATCTTCTGGCCGGTCTTGGCCCAGTCGGCGGCGAAGCCTTCGAGGCCCTTGTCGGTGAGGGGGTGATTGAAGAGCTGGCGGATGACGGCGGGCGGCGCCGTCATGACGTCGGCGCCGATCATCGCGGACTGGAGGACGTGGATCGGATGGCGGATGCTCGCGACCAGTATCCGGGTCTCGAAATCGTAATTGTCGTAGATGGTCCGGATCTCGGAGATGATCTGCATTCCGTCGAAGCCGGTGTCGTCGTGGCGGCCGACGAAGGGCGAGATGAAGGTGGCTCCGGCCTTGGCGGCGAGAAGGGCCTGGTTGGCGGTGAAGCAGAGCGTGACGTTGACCATCGTCCCCTCCCCGGTCAGCGCCTTGCAGGTCTTCAGGCCGTCGAGGGTGAGCGGCACCTTGACCGCGATATTGTCGGCGATCCTTCGAAGCACCTCGGCCTCCCGCATCATCTCGCCGTGATCGGCGGCGACGACCTCGGCCGAGACCGGGCCGGACACGATGCCGCAAATCTCACGGACCACTTCGAGGAAATCGCGCCCGGCCTTGTGGATCAGCGACGGGTTGGTGGTGACTCCGTCGAGCAGGCCGGTTTCCGCGAGGTCCCGGATCTCGTTGGTGTCGGCGGTGTCGACGAAGAATTTCATTTGCGCCATGCCTTCGAAGGAGGGATTCGGCCCTCCTTTAGCGCGGCGGGAACGGCCTTGGCGACCTCAGATGAACGGCGACGGCTGAACCGGGCGATCTGGGCGATCGCTTTGCCCTCGATGCTGACCAACGTCGCCACGGCCCTGTTCGGGATCGCCGATCTGTGGGTGATCGGCCAGCTCGGGCAGGCGGAGCCGCAGGCCGGGGTCGAACTCGGCGCCAAGTTCATGATGGGGCTTCTCATCGTCTTCAATTTCCTGAGGACCGGAACCGTCGCTCTCACCGCCCAGGCGGCGGGGCGAGGCGACGAGGAGGCACAGGCGGCGACTTTGGCCCGGGCGCTCGGGCTGTCGCTTGCGATCGGGCTCGTCCTGCTGGCGCTGAAGCCGGTGATCGTGCCCTGGGGGATGGAGCTTCTCCAAGCCCGCGGCGGGGTGGCTCGGGAGGCCGGCGTCTATGTCGGCATCCGTTACTGGGGCGGGCTGCTGTGGCTCGCCAACGTCGCCTTGATGGGCTGGCTGATCGGCCGTCGGCGGGTTCGGGCGGTGCTCTGGACCGAGATATTCTCCAATATCATCCATATCGCGCTCGACCTGCTGTTCGTCCTGAGCTTCGGCTGGGGCGTGGCGGGGGTGGCGGCCGCGACCCTCCTCTCCGAAGGGGGCAAGACGCTCGCGCTGCTCATCGTGACCGCGCGCCAGGGACCGGCGCGGGCGGCGCTTGCGGCGGCGGGACGGAGCGAGACCTGGAACGCGGCGAGCATGGGGGCTCTGCTCCGACTCAACCGCGACCTCTTCCTTCGGACCCTTTTGCTCACCGCCGCGATCCTCCTGCTCACCCGGCAAGGGGCGCAGCAGGGGCCTCTGGTGCTCGCGGCAAACGGGATCCTCTACCAGCTGTTCATCCTCTCGGCGCTGATCCTCGACGGCTTCGAGAGCTCGGCGCAGGTGCTGTGCGGAGAGGCGGTGGGAGCGAAAGACCGGAAGACCTTCGACTCGCTCGTCAGGGCGTTGCTGCTTTGGGGCCTTGCCGGAGGCGCCCTGTTCAGCCTCGTCTACGCCGCGGCCGGAGCGAGCTTCGCCGCAACCTTCAGCACCGATCCGGCGGTGGTGGCGACGACTCTGACTTATGTCCATTGGGCGGTGCTGCTGCCGGTGCTTGGAGTCAGCTCCTACGTGCTCGACGGAATCTATATCGGCGCCACCTGGACCCGGGCGCTGCTCGCGACGATGGGGGCGGCCTGCGCGGTCTATGCGGGGATGGTCTTCGCAGCCGACGGCATGGGCAATCACGGCTTGTGGCTGGCCTTCACACTGTTCCTGGTGGCTCGGGCGGCGGCGCAGGCGGCGATGCTTCCGCGGTTGAGGCGAAGGACGTTCGGCTGACGTCGTCAATTCCGCGATCACCTATCCCTCTCCCCGGCGGGGAGAGGTCAGGGAGAGGGGGTACGGCGTCTGCGAGTAGTCTCGGCCGCCGAGCCCCCTCTCCCCGGCCCTCTCCCCCCTGGGGAGAGGGGGTCAGCGAAGCACCCGGAACAGGCCCGCGAGCGCCGGATCGCCCGCCGAGTCCGGATCGGCGCGGATGGCGGCTTCCTCGCGGCCGATGGCTCGGTAGAGGGCGGCGGATGTCTTTCGGGTGACGTCGGCCTGGAGGCCGGGGAAGTTGATCCCGGTCGCGAGCTCGAGGACGCGCTGGACGATTCCGTTCTCCGCCACTCGGAGCGCCTCGCCTACACCGGGAAAGACGGCGTCGAAGATCCGCTCGCCCATCGACCGGGCGAGATAGTCGGTGGCGGCGGTCGGACCGCCTCGGACGATACCGAGCGCGTCGGAGATCGGCATGTCGCGGATCGAATCGTAGACCATCGGCGCGGCCCGCCGGGCGCCTTCCCCGGCCGCCTGGTTGACGACCCGAAGAAGCCGGTCCTGGACCGCGCGCGTTCCGAGCGCCACCGCGAGAGTCGCCGTCACCGCCTGTCCACCGAGCTGGGGCGGAGGCTGGATCCGGGCGATGTCGTCTCGGAAGAAGCCCTCGTCGGCGAGCAGCCGGGCGAAGGCGCGCTGCGAGGAGAGAGCGAGGAGGCGGCGGATCGCGCCCTCGAGATTGGGGAGGTCGCCGAGGCGGGCGATGCAGCCGGGCAAGGTCAGAAGCGGCAGAGCGAGGCCGGCGGAGACGAGGCTGCGGCGGGACAATGAGGGGGTCATGGCATCGGTAACTACGCGAGGCGAGGTTCGTTGCATCACCCATCCCTCTCCCTGGCGGGGAGAGGGTAGGGAGAGGGGGTTCGGCGTCTGCGGGAAATCCCGGGCGCCGAACCCCCTCACCCCGACCCTCTCCCCCCGGGGGAGAGGGGAAGCTAAGCGACGAAAATATCTCGATCCCGCTTTCCGTGTCGCTTGCGGTTGCCTTTCGGACCGCGCGACTCGATCTAGGTCTGGATGAACCGCTGCCGAGTCCTTCTTCTCAACGCCGCCCTGGGGCCGCTCGACTATCGAGTGCCGGCGGGGATGGAGGTGGCGCCGGGCTCGATCGTGCTCGCGCCGCTGGGGCCGCGGCAGCTTATTGGGGTGGTGTGGGAGCCGGAGCGGCTCGAGGCGGAGGCGGTCGGGGACAATCGGCTGAGGCCGCTGCTCCAGGCCTATGACCTGCCGCCTTTGGCGGATTCGCTTCGGCGGCTGATCGAGTGGACGGCCGATTATTATCTCGCCCCGCTCGCTTCGGTACTTCGAATGGCACTGGCCTCGGCGAGCGCCCTGGAGGGCGGGCGGACGGTCACCGAATATCGGGCCACGGGCTTCGTTCCGGAGCGGATGACGGCGCAGCGGACGCAGGCGCTGGAACGGATCGGGGGACGGCAGGGGCTGGTGCGCGAGCTGGCGATGGCGGCCGGAGTGTCGGACGGAGTGATTCGCGGCCTCGTCAAGGCGGAAGCGATCGAGGCGGTGGAGATGTCGGTGGACGACCCCTTCCCTCTCCCCGAGCCGGACCATGCGCCGCCCGAGCTGGAGCCGGCGCAGGGGGCCGCGGCGCAGCTGTTCGTCGAGGCGGTCAGGGGCTCGGAATTCGCGCCCTTCCTGCTCGACGGAGTCACCGGATCGGGCAAGACCGAAGTCTATTTCGAGGCGGTGGCCGAGGCGCTCCGGCAGGGGCGGCAGACCCTGGTGCTTCTTCCCGAAATCGCCTTGACCGAGCCCTTCCTGAAGCGCTTCGCGGCGCGCTTCGGCCACGAGCCGGTGGCCTGGCATTCGGGCCTGAGGCAATCGCAGCGCCGCCGCGCCTGGCGGGCGATCGCGAGCGGCGACGCGCATGTGGTCGTCGGCGCCCGCTCCTCGCTGTTCCTCCCCTATCCGAAACTCGGGCTGATCGTCGTCGACGAGGCGCACGAAACCAGCTTCAAGCAGGAGGAAGGCGTTCAGTATCACGCCCGCGACGTCGCTGTGATGCGGGCCAAGCTGGAGCATATCCCGATCGTCCTGGCCTCGGCGACGCCCGCCATCGAATCCCGGCAGATGGCCGAGATCGGGGTCTATACCGAGGTGAAGCTGCCCGAGCGCTACGGAGTGGCCGAGCTTCCCGACATCGAGGCGCTCGACCTCACCGCCGATCCGCCGCCGCGCGGGCGCTGGCTCGCGCCACGTCTGGTCGGCGCGCTGGGCGAGGTTCTGGGACGGGGCGAGCAGGCCCTGCTCTTCCTCAACCGCCGAGGCTATGCGCCTCTGACCTTGTGCCGCCATTGCGGGCATCGCTTCCAATGCCCCAATTGCACCGCCTGGATGGTCGAGCACCGGCTCGTCCACCGACTCGCCTGCCACCATTGCGGCCATATGATGCCTCCGCCCGATGCCTGCCCCGAATGCGGCGAGGAAGGGAGCCTGGTTCCGGTCGGCCCCGGCGTCGAGCGGATCGCCGACGAGGTCGCGGCTTTGTTCCCCGACGCGCGCACCGCCGTCGTCACCTCGGACACGATCTGGTCCCCGGCCAAGGCGGCCGAGTTCGTCGGGCGGATGGAGGCGGGCGAGATCGACATCGTCGTCGGCACCCAGCTCGTCACCAAGGGCTATCATTTCCCCAACCTCACCTTGGTGGGCGTGGTCGACGCGGACCTGGGCCTTCAGGGCGGCGATTTGCGCGCGGCGGAGCGGACCTTCCAGCAGATCGCCCAGGTCGCCGGCCGCGCCGGCCGGGGCGAGAAGCCGGGCCGGGTGCTGGTCCAGACCCACGAGCCCGGAGCGGCGGTGATCGAAGCCCTGGTCAGCGGCGATTCCGAAAGTTTCTACGCCGCCGAGACCCAGGCCCGGCGCGAGGCGGCGATGCCGCCTTTCGGCCGGCTCGCCGGGATCGTCATTTCGTCCGAGGATTTGAGCGAGGCGACGGAGGCTGCGAGGCTGATCGGCCGGGCGGCGCCCAGGGTCGAGAATATGGCCGTGTTCGGCCCGGCGCCGGCGCCGCTCGCGATGCTTCGGGGCCGCCACCGCCAGCGCCTGCTCGTCCACGCCGCTCGATCGGTCGACATGCAGGAGGTGATCCGCGAATGGCTCGGCAGTTTGAGCTGGCCGCGCGGGGTTCGGGTGACGGTCGACGTCGATCCCTATTCCTTCCTGTGAGGACCACATCGGAATTTGGCATTTTTAGGCGGGTCGGCTAAACGCTTGAGACTTAATAAAAATCGAGGGTGGGACGAATGAACCGATTGATCAAGCTGGCTTTGCCGGCGCTGCTCATGTGCTTGCCCGCGCCGGCACTCGCCGAGTGGAAGGAGGCCACCACCACGAACTTCACCGTCTATTCCGAAGGGGGCGAAGCCCAGCTTCGGGAGTTCGCGGCCAAGCTCGAGAAGTTCAACTACGTCCTTCGCGCCTATCACTCGGTCACCGCTCCGCCGAGCCCGATCAAGCTCAAGGTCTATTTGTTTCCCAATACCGCTGCTGTCGGCAAGATGGCCGGAGGCGACGGAGTGGCCGGCTATTACATTTCCCGAGCCCGCGGCTTGATGATGGTGGGATCGCGCAGCCGACCGAAGGGCTCGATCAACGCGCGCAACGGCTCCGACTATGTCGACGTCGATTCGGAAAGCGTGCTGCTCCACGAATATACCCACCATTTCATGTACCAATATTTCCCGGCCACCTACCCGACCTGGTACAGTGAAGGCTTCGCCGAATTCTGGGGCGCTACCAACATCCTCGAAAACGACGTCGTGGAGGTCGGGCAGCCGGTCAATTACCGCTACGGGTCCTTCGAGATGAATCGCTGGCTGCCGGTCAGGAAGCTGCTGACCGCGCAAAGCTACGCCGAGGTCCCCGAGCTCGACCTGCTCTACGCCGAAGGCTGGCTGCTTGTCCGCTACGCCTTCGAGAATCCCGCGCAGAACAAACAGCTCCAGGCCTATCTGAGAGCGATCAACGGCGGCGCCACCTACGAGCAGGCGATGAAGGCCTCGTTCGACAACGTCGACGCGCTCAACACCAGGCTTTACGGCTATGCCGGCAAGAGCAGGTTCCAGGTGCTGCGCCTGCCTTTCAAGAAGATCGAGGTCGGCCCGGTCGCCGTCCGCTCGGTCAGCCCCGCCGAAGATTCGATGATGGAGCTCGCGATCGAATTTCGCCAGGGCATCCTGCAGAGGGAGGCGGCCGAATTCGCGGGGAAGGTCCGCAATGCCGCGGGCCGCTACCCGAACGATCCGTTCGCACTCGCCTTGCTGTCGGAAGCCGAGCGGCTGGCGGGCAATCGCGACTCGGCCGTCGCGGCCGCCGACCGGCTTCTCGCCGCCGCTCCCGACGATCCCCGGGGATTGCTCCAGAAGGCGCTAGCGGAGATGGATCGGCTGAAGGCCGCGTCCTCCAGGGATCCGAAGGCATGGGCCGCCGCCCGGCAGCATCTCGTCCGGGCGAGCCGGCTGGCTCCGAACGACCCATTGGTCCTCGAAGCCTTTTACGACAGCCATGCCGGCCAGGGGATCCTGCCGCCCGAGCCGGCGCAGGCCGCGCTCTACAAGGCGCATGAGCTTGCGCCGAGCGATGGCGACCTTCGTTACAAGCTCGCCGCCGATTTCGAGAAGCGCGACATGATCCGGGAGGCGATCGCAATCATCCGACCGGTCGCCTTCGTCTTCCCGCACCGCAAGGCCGAGAGCGCCAAGGACAAGAAGCGCCGCGAGGAGCGGGAGGAAAAATACCGTGCCGCCGGCACCGTGAAGCGCGAGACCCCGCGCGAGATGCTGGCGCGCCTCGAGGGCAAGCTGGCGGACAAGAAGAGCTGAGGCCGAGGACTCCTCAGCCTTTCCAGCCCTCACGCTCGAGCAGCCCGGCCTTGCGCTCGAGCCCGTAGGCGTAGCCGCCGGGCGAGCCGTCGCCGCGGCGGGCGCGGTGACAGGGGATGAGCACGGCGATCCGGTTCGAACCGCAGGCCGTCCCGGCCGCGCGCACCGCCCGCGGACGCCCGGCACGGGCCGCCAGCGCCGCGTAGGACAGGCTCTCGCCGGGCGGGATCCGGGCAAGCTCGCGCCATACCGCTTCCTGGAAGGCGGTGCCTCGGACGTCGAGCGGCAGATCGTGCGGCCGCTCCGGCGCCTCGACCGCGGCGACGGTACGCTCCACCAGCCCGGCCATCGCCTCGCCGCCGGGCCGGATCGTAGCGTTGGGGAAAAGCCGCCTGAGCTCGGCCTCGCCCTCGTCGAACGAGAGCCGGCAGATGCCGCGTCCGGTGGCGGCGACCAGCATCGTTCCGAACGAGGTCTCGGCCGTCGCCCAGCTGATCGTCTCGCCGCGACCGCCGTCGCGCCAGGTCGTGGGAGTCATTCCAAGCCGGTCGCTCACGTCGGCATAGAAGCGGCCGGGGCCGGAATAGCCGGAATCGTAGATGGCGTCGGTGACTCGGCCGTTCGAGGCCAGTGTCTCGGTCATGGCTCGGGCTCTTTTTCCTCGGGCGTAAGCGGCCGGGGTGACTCCGGTCGCGCGCTTGAACAGGCGGTGGAAATGGAAGGGGGAATAGCCGGCCCGGGCGGCCAACTGCTCCAGGGAAAGCGGCTCCTCGGCGCTTTCGATCAAGGCCAATGCGGCCTCGATCGCGGCGCGGTCGCGGCTGACCTCGTCGGGCCTGCAGCGGAGGCAGGCCCGAAGGCCCGCCGCCGCCGCTTCGGCGCCGTCGGCGAAGAAGCGCACATTCTCCCGCTTCGGGTGGCGGGCGGCGCAGGAGGGGCGGCAATAGATGCCGGTGGTGAGGACTCCGGTGACGAAGCTTCCGTCCATGGCGCGGTCGCGGCGCAGGACGGCGGCCCAGGCGCAATCGGGGTCGAGGATGAGAGTCGGGGTCGATTCCATGAATGAAGGTATAATCCCGTTTCGCCGGCCCTACATCCCGGGCCTTGCGATCAAAGGTCAGGCCGGCTTTCGCAGGAATGACGAAGCGGAGCCGCATGGCGGGAGCCGCCTTGCATCGCAGCAAAGCCCCTGCTAGGGCGCCCGCGACCTGACCCGGGGCGCCGAGCGCGCTTCTTATCATGGGTCAAATTCCGATCTGGGAGTAGAGGCGCGCGTGGAGAATTCCGGCGGCATTCAGGCAAGTCTCGCGGGCCGCTATGCGATGGCCCTGTTCGAGCTGGCGCGCGACGAGCGGCAGCTGGAGGCGGTCGGCGCGAACCTCGCCTCGCTTAAGCAGGCGCTCGCCGATTCGGACGATCTTCGGGCTCTCACCACCAGTCCGCTGACCCGACGCGACGATGCGCTGAAGGGCATGGCGGGGCTCGCCGAGGCGATGCGGCTCGACCCGATCACCACCAATTTTCTCGGAGTGCTCGCCCAGAACAGGCGGCTCGGCCAGCTCGGGGCGATCATCCGCAACTTCAACCTGCTCGCCGCCCTCCACCGGGGCGAGGTCACAGCGGAGGTGGTCTCCGCCCATCCGCTCGACGATTCTCAGGTCGCCGCCCTCAAATCCAATCTCAAGAGCCGGCTCGGCCGCGACGTCGCCGTCGATCTCGACATCGATCCCGCCATCCTGGGCGGCCTGGTCGTCAAGATCGGATCGCAGATGATCGACGGCTCCATCCGAACCAAACTCAACTCCCTCGCGCATGCGATGAAAGGCTAATCATGGACATCCGCGCCGCTGAAATTTCCAAGGTCATCCGCGATCAGATCGCGAGCTTCGGCACCGACGCCGAAGTCTCCGAGGTCGGGACCGTGCTCTCCGTCGGCGACGGAATCGCGCGCATCCATGGGCTCGACAACGTCCAGGCCGGCGAGATGGTCGAGTTTGACGGCGGCATCAAGGGCATGGCCTTGAACCTTGAAGCGGACAATGTGGGCGTCGTCATCTTCGGCAACGACAGCTCGATCCGCGAAGGCGACACCTGCCGCCGCACCGGCACCATCGTCGACGTCCCCGTCGGCAAGGGTTTGCTCGGCCGGGTCGTCGACGGCCTCGGCAACCCGATCGACGGCAAGGGCCCGATCGAGACCACCGAGCGCCGCCGGGTCGAGACCAAGGCCCCGGGCATCATTCCGCGCAAGTCGGTTCACGAGCCGGTCCAGACCGGCCTCAAGGCGCTCGACGCCCTGGTACCCGTCGGCCGAGGCCAGCGCGAGCTGATCATCGGCGACCGCCAGACCGGCAAGTCCGCCGTCGCGCTCGACACCTTCATCAACCAGCGCGAGATCAACAAAGCGGGCGCGGAGAGCGAGAAGCTCTACTGCATCTACGTCGCCATCGGCCAGAAGCGCTCCACGGTCGCCCAGATCGTCCGCGCGCTCGAAGAGAATGGCGCGATGGAATATTCGATCGTCGTCGCCGCCACCGCGTCCGAGCCGGCTCCGCTCCAGTTCCTGGCGCCCTATACGGGCTGCACGATGGGTGAATATTTCCGCGACAACGGAATGCACGCGGTCATCGTCTATGACGATCTTTCCAAGCAGGCCGTCGCCTATCGCCAGATGTCGCTCCTGCTTCGCCGCCCGCCGGGCCGCGAAGCCTATCCGGGCGACGTCTTCTATCTCCACTCTAGGCTTCTCGAGCGCGCCGCGAAGATGAACGAGGCCAACGGCTCCGGTTCGCTGACCGCTCTGCCGATCATCGAGACCCAGGCGGGCGACGTGTCGGCCTACATCCCGACCAACGTCATCTCGATCACCGACGGCCAGATCTTCCTCGAAACCGAGCTTTTCTACCAGGGCATCCGTCCGGCCATCAACGTCGGCCTTTCGGTGTCGCGCGTCGGCTCGGCCGCCCAGACCAAGGCGATGAAAAAGGTCGCCGGCTCGATCAAGCTGGAGCTCGCCCAATATCGCGAGATGGCGGCCTTTGCCCAGTTCGGATCCGATCTCGACGCCTCGACCCAGCGGCTGCTCAACCGCGGCGCCAGGCTGACCGAGCTTCTGAAGCAGCCGCAGTTCCAGCCGATGCCGATCGAGGAGCAGGTCGTTTCCATCTATGCGGGCGTCAACGGCTTCATCGACAAGGTTCCTGTGAAGGACGTTACCCGCTTCGAGAGCGCTCTTCTGAGCCACTTCCGGAGCGACCATGCCGAATTGCTCGGCAAGATTCGCGAGACGAAGGCGCTCGACGACGAGACCGCGGGTCAGCTGAAGTCGATCATCGGCGATTTCGCCAAGAGTTTTGCGTAAGGGAACGTCGCCCCAGCGAAGGCTGGGGCCCCAGCGGGTGAAAGGCATCGGTGCCTTTCACCCCACGGGATCCCAGCCTTCGCTGGGATGACGATTTAGGGACGAAGCAAGGGTAACCATGGCCAGCCTCAAGGCGCTCAAAGGGCGGATCGCGTCGGTCAAGTCGACGCAGAAGATCACCAAGGCGATGAAGATGGTCGCCGCCGCCAAGCTGCGCCGCGCGCAGCAGGCGGCGGAGGCCGGCCGCCCTTATGCCGAGCGAATGGAAAATGTGATGGCGAGCCTCGCCGCGAAGGTGACGATCAGCCCGCAGAGCCCGAAGCTCCTCGCCGGGACGGGACGAGACCAGATTCATTTGCTGGTCGTCGCCACCTCGGACCGCGGCCTCGCGGGCGCCTTCAACTCCAACATCGTCCGCGCCGCCCGAAAGAAGGCGGACGACCTCACCCGCCAGGGCAAGCAGGTCCTCTTCTACCTTGTCGGCCGCAAGGGCCGGGCGGTGATCCAGCGTCTCTATCCCAAGCAGATCATCCACCAGCACGACACGAGCGCGATGAAATATGCCAGCTTCGCCGACGCGCAGGCGATCGCCGAGGATCTGGTCGGGCGCTACCTGACCGGCGATATCGACGTCGTCCACCTCTTCTACGCCCGCTTCCAGTCGGCCCTGGTCCAGGAGCCGGTGGCTCAGCGGATCATTCCGGTGACCCTTCCCGCCGGCGACAAGACGGCCGGCGCAAGCGCCGCCATCGAATATGAGCCGGACGAGGAGGAGATCCTCGCCTCGCTTCTTCCGCGCAACGTCGCCGTCCAGATATTCCGCGCGCTTCTCGAGAATGCAGCGTCCGAGCAGGGCAGCCGGATGACCGCGATGGACAATGCCACCCGCAACGCCGGCGACATGATCCAGCGCCTCTCGATCGCCTACAACCGCCAGCGCCAGGCGGCGATCACGACGGAGCTGGTGGAAATTATTTCGGGCGCCGAGGCGCTGTAACAAACCCGTCGCCCCAGCGAAGGCTGGGCCCCGGCGAGTGAAGGGCAAAGGTGCGTTTCACCCCCCGGGATCCCAGCCTTCGCTGGGATGACGAACAAGGAAGAAGGCAAGGAAACAAGTCATGGCCACCGCCGCAACCCAGACCAATAATATCGGCCGAGTCAGCCAGGTGATCGGCGCCGTCGTCGACGTGACGTTCGACAGCGACCTGCCCAACATCCTGTCGGCCCTGACGACCGACAATAACGGCAACAAGCTCGTCCTCGAGGTCGCCCAGCATCTCGGCGAGTCGACCGTCCGGACGATCGCGATGGACTCCACGGACGGCCTCACCCGCGGCCAGCCGGTCACCGACACCGGCTCCCAGATCCGAGTGCCGGTCGGCCCGATGACTCTCGGCCGGATCATGAACGTGGTCGGCGAGCCGATCGACGAGCGCGGCCCGATCGGCCACACCGACACCGCCCCGATTCACGCCGACGCGCCTTTGTTCATCGACCAGTCGACCGAGAGCTCGATCCTCGTCACCGGAATCAAGGTCATCGACCTGCTCGCGCCTTATGCGAAGGGCGGCAAGATCGGCCTGTTCGGCGGCGCCGGAGTCGGCAAGACCGTGCTCATCCAGGAGCTGATCAACAATATCGCCAAGGGCCATGGCGGAGTCTCGGTCTTCGCCGGAGTCGGCGAGCGAACCCGCGAAGGCAACGATCTCTATCACGAGTTCCTCGAAGCGGGGGTCATCGCCACAGACGCCGACGGCAATCCCACCCCGGAAGGCTCCAAGGTCGCCCTGGTCTTCGGCCAGATGAACGAGCCTCCGGGCGCCCGCGCCAGGGTCGCGCTCTCGGGCCTCACCCAGGCGGAATATTTCCGCGACGTCGAGGGCCAGGACGTGCTCTTCTTCGTCGACAACATCTTCCGCTTTACCCAGGCGGGATCGGAAGTGTCGGCCCTGCTCGGCCGTATTCCGTCGGCGGTGGGCTACCAGCCGACCCTGTCGACCGACATGGGCGCCCTTCAGGAGCGGATCACATCGACCAACAAGGGCTCGATCACCTCGGTCCAGGCGATCTACGTGCCCGCCGACGATCTCACCGATCCGGCGCCGGCCACCAGTTTCGCCCACCTCGACGCAACCACGACCCTGAACCGCGCGATCTCGGAGCTGGGCATCTACCCGGCGGTCGATCCGCTCGATTCCACGTCGCGGGTGCTCACCGCCCGGATCGTCGGCCAGGAGCATTACGACACCGCCCGGGCCGTCCAGGAAATCCTTCAGCGCTACAAGTCGCTCCAGGACATCATCGCCATCCTGGGAATGGACGAGCTTTCGGAAGAGGATAAGCTGACCGTCTCGCGCGCGCGCAAGATCCAGCGCTTCCTCTCCCAGCCCTTCCACGTCGCCGAGGTCTTCACCGGAATCCCGGGCAAGTTCGTCCAGGTCGAGGACACCGTCCGCTCGTTCAAGGCGGTGGTCGACGGCGAATATGATCATCTTCCCGAATCCGCCTTCTACATGGTCGGCGGGATCGAGGAGGCGGTCGAGAAAGCCCAGCGCCTCGCCGCCGAAGCGGCGTAACGATACTCCCCTAAGGACCGCAACATGGCAGATCTGCACTTCGAGCTCGTCACCCCGGAACGCCTCATCCGCTCCGAGGACGTCTTCATGGTCGTCGTCCCCGGCACCGAGGGCGATTTCGGTGTGCTCGCCGGCCATGCGCCTTTCATGTCGACACTGAGGAATGGCGACATCGCCCTCTACCGCGGCGGCTTCGGCGACACGCCCGAGAAGATCGCGGTCGAAGGCGGCTTCGCAGAGGTCGGCGAGCATGGGCTGACGATCCTCGCCGAGAAAGCCGACGTCCCGGCCTAGCGGCACGTCCTCCGGCGGCGGGAAATGCTCACCCTCTGCTTTCCCTTGCCCTTTGCGAGCGCCACAATAGCAGGCCTCCGCCGATGATGAGAGCGGCGCCTCCGAACGTCGCCGAATCGAGCGGATCGCCGAACCAGAGCCAGCCCAGCCCGGCGGCGGCGAGCAGCTGGACATAGGTCATCGGCGCGACCACGGAGGCGCTGGCTCGAACGACGGCGGCGAAGATCAAGGTGTGGCCCAGGGTAGCGAAGACGGCCACCGCGAGGCATTTCGCGACCACTTCCGCGGTGGGCCGGCCGATCGGATAGCCGGCGAAGTGAAGCGCCGCAGCCGCCGAGACGAGCAGGGGCGCGGCGATCGCGGCGAGGAGGAATTGCATCACCATCACCGGCGCCGCGCCCGCGCTCATCCGGTTGAGCATCATCAACCACGACATTCCGAAGGCCGCGCCGAGGGGCAGGAACGCCGCGAGGCCGATCTCCATCACGTTCGGCCGAAGCACGACCAGGATTCCGGCGAAGGCGAGCAGGGTCGCGGCCCAGGTGCTTCGATGCGTTCGCTCGCCAAGGACCAGAGGCGCGAGCAAGGCGGTGAGGATCGGGCTGGTGAACTGGATCGCGGTGGCGTCGGCGAGCGGCATCGCCATCACGCTCAGGAAGAAGCACAAGGTGGCGAGCGCCACCGCCGCTCCGCGCCCGAACTGCAGCCCCGGGCGCGGGATGACGAATCCGGAGCGGCCATGGCTGAGCGCGACATAGATGCCGAGGCCGATCGCGCCGAAGCAATAGCGAAGCGCGGAAACCGCCGGGGCCGGCCATAGCCCCGCCATCGACTTCACCACCGCGTCCCCGATCGACAGCGAGCAGAAACCGGCGAGGGCGATGAGGAGGGCGGAGCGGGCTCGGACGGGCTGCACCGGGCGGGCAATCGGGGGCGGTTAGGCAATTGTCAAAGTTTCCGCCTTATTCACCACCCTGAGTGGGAATGCTTCACCGGTGAGGATCTGAGCGCAATGAGTGCTTTTGGACGGCGGCCAGGAAATGGCGGCGCAAGCGGCGGACGGCCCAGCTTCGGGGTGGCAAGGCCGATGAAGGGTCCCGGCGGAGCCCCGGCTCCGGTCGCGGCGCCCGACGGCGGCGACCAGTTTCCTCCGCTCGAGACGATCGACTTCGCCGACGGCAGCGACAATTTCAATCCGCCGCCCGCCTCGGGGATCGCCGACCGCAACGCCGACGCCATGTCGAGGCTCGCCGACCGCCAGGCCGCCTCCTCGGAAGCGCCGAGCAGCAAGAATGAAGGCTTCGAAGCCTCGATCCACCGGATCAAGGAGCAGGTGCTTCCCCGGCTGCTCGAGCGGGTGGATCCGGAAGCGGCTGCGACCCTCTCCAAGGACGAGCTGGCCGAGGAATTCCGGCCGATCATCGGCGAGGTGCTCGCCGAATTGAAGATCAACCTCAACCGCCGCGAGCAATTCGCTCTCGAGAAGGTGCTGGTCGACGAGCTTCTCGGCCTCGGGCCGCTGGAGGAATTGCTCTCCGACCCGGACATTTCGGACATCATGGTCAACGGGCCGAACCAGACCTTCATCGAGAAGCGCGGCAAGCTCGAAATCGCCCAGATCCAGTTCCGCGACGAGGAGCATCTGTTCCAGATCGCTCAGAGGATCGTCAACAAGGTCGGCCGCCGGGTCGACCAGACCACTCCGCTCGCCGACGCCCGGCTCCAGGACGGAAGCCGCGTCAACGTCATCATCCCGCCCTTGAGCCTGCGCGGGACGGCCATCTCGATCCGTAAATTCTCCGAAAAGCCGATCACGGTCGACATGATGAAGAATTTCGGATCGATGTCGGACAAGATGGCGACTGTCCTGAAGATCGCCGGCGCCAGCCGATTCAACATCATCATTTCGGGCGGCACCGGCTCGGGCAAGACGACGATGCTCAACGCCTTGTCCAAGCTGATCGACCCCGGCGAGCGAGTGATCACAATCGAGGACGCGGCCGAGCTCCGGCTGCAGCAGCCGCACTGGCTCCCGCTCGAAACCCGGCCTCCCAACCTCGAGGGCCAGGGCGCGATCTCGATCCGCGACCTCGTCATCAACGCCCTTCGAATGCGGCCCGACCGGATCATCCTCGGCGAGATCAGGGGCAGCGAATGCTTCGACCTGCTCGCGGCGATGAACACCGGCCATGACGGCTCGATGGCCACGCTCCACTCCAACTCGCCTCGCGAATGCCTGGCGCGAATGGAGAATATGGTGATGATGAGCGACATCAAGGTGCCCAAGGAGGCGATTTCGAGGCAGATCGCGGACTCGGTCGACCTCATCGTCCAGGTCAAGCGTCTGCGCGACGGAAGCCGCCGGACCACCAACGTCACCGAGGTGATCGGGATGGAAGGCGACGTCATCGTCACCCAGGAATTGTTCAAGTTCGAATATCTCGACGAAACCGCCGACGGCAAGATCATCGGCGAATATCGGTCGATGGGCCTGAGGCCCTACACGCTCGAGAAAGCCAAGATGTTCGGCTTCGACCAGCCTTACCTGGAGGCGTGTTTGTAGGATTTCGGGGCGGCGAAAAGTGAGGGAAAGTGGGAAAGTTGGAAAAACTCCCTCCACATCCGCTTTTATGTCCAAAAATCGCGGATTTCCGCCATTTTCTGTGCCGATAATCGCGTGGAATCGCCATTAATCGCTACTGCGCGCAACGATTTGCGCGGTTCGCGTCGCCCTTCGCGAGGAACAAGGGGCTCTGTGTCCCACTACTCGATCAACTACCTGCTACACATGTAGCGCCTTCGATGCGTTAGACCGCATGTGGGAGCCCCCGGGCGTGTGTCTCGCCGAGAGCGCAAGATCTTCCTGACCTTGCCAGCGATCCGCCAATCCCAAGGGTGCGTGGCGCTTTCATCAGATCGAAAAATGTAATATCCGAAAGTTGTGAGTGATCGCCTGAGCCCGACTGTCCGGAGCCGCGTCATGGCCAGCGTAGGTCGGGCGAACACCCGGCCGGAGAAGATGGTCCGCAAGGCATTATTCGCCGACGGTTTCAGATTCCGTCTTCACGCGTCGGCTCTCCCCGGACGTCCGGATATCGTCCTGCCCAGATTTAAGATCGCCGTATTCGTCAACGGTTGCTTCTGGCACGGCCACCAATGCGCGCGGGGGCGGCGTCCTCGGAGCAATACCGAATATTGGAACCGCAAGTTGGACGCAAATCTCGTCCGCGACGCCAGAGCCCAAGAAAAGCTCAGGCAAGCTGGATGGGTACCCGTTCTCCTCTGGAGTTGTGAGCTCGCCACCGGCACTGCGGAATTACTGACGCAACTTCGCCGTGCCCGCGACGATGGCGAGGGCCTGCGGAGCAAGTCCCGGGTATGAGTCACGTTTTTTCTTCTCAATCTCAGCTCGACAAGATTGCACTCATTCTGTCGCGCTATATCCGGCTGCCCGTCTCTACCGATGTGATACCGGGTGCCTTCTTAGAGGCGGTATTGGCCCACGTCCGAGACGCGGAGCGGCTCAAAACGTACGACTATGTTGACATTGTGGACCGATCTCGGAGGGTCGGCTGGTCGATCAAATCCACATTGGCAGGAACTCCAGTGACGTGGAAACGCGCCAAGATTCCAAACCAATTGGACCTTATCACCGGTTCCCGCCTATCACCGGCCGGAGCACAACAGCTAGGGAACGCCCTACTGGAATTTTGCAACGCTCACGCTCGGACCAGCCTTGCCACCTACGGACTTCAGGAAATCGGCTATGCGCGGCTGATCGTCGGAAAAGATGGTACTGTGCGCTATTTCGAGCGAAAGCTGTGTGACACCAATAAACCTAATATCTTCAACCCGGATGACTTTACTTGGCGCTGGTCGGTACCGAAGAGGACTACGAAGAAGGAGCAGCTACAATCGTTGCATGGAATTCACAAGGCGACCCAACACAAATGGTGGGCTTGGCATGGCCTTGGCGAGAATCAACTGCACTTCAGCGGTGAAAAGGCTTGGTGGCCGCCTACCGGCGCCCCTCACATGACAGCGTTCAGGTTACCCTTACCATCAGAGAAGATTTCATTCGACTGCCTCGTTGAAATGCTTGAGTCGATCTAACGATCAAGTTGCAGGGAGATGTCTTCCACGATTGATTTTGCTAAGAGCGGCGGGACGGCATTGCCCAGTTGCCCCGCTTGTTGCGTATAGGTGCCCACGAATTCGTACGCATCTGGAAAACCTTGGATTCGGGCTATTTCGCGAATGCTGATGAGACGGTAGTCGACGGGATGGCCGTACCGCCCCGAGCCCGGGTGAAAAACCCAGCGGGTGATCGTGGGTGCAACCATCTCCTTGGTCAGTCGGCCGTAGGCTCCGCTGTAACCGCTTTTGACCTGCAAGTGTGCCGGAAGATCGCTGTGCCCCTGACCCGGAGCGAGAGCCGAGAGCCGCTCGAATTGAGTAGGCTGGAGACGGCGCGCGACGTGGTTACGCACGCGTCCGTCCGTGTTCCGGACCATCCTCTGGTATTCCGAGAAGGGCGGGGACGCGTAAGCCACTTCGTCGGGCGCGTCCCCATGGGCAAGATGCGGAAGGTCTCCTATCGCATCCCACACGGTAACATGTGTTCTTTCCGGAATCAGCGGAAGCGCCTGAGCCCTAGGCACGTGAGTTGCGCGTGGTACGGCGAGCGGCTCCCCTTCGCGGCTTGCGAGAAAAAAAGCCCGCCGACGACGCTGAGGTACTCCATAGTCTGCGGCGTTGAGAACCGAATAGGTTACGCTGTAACCCGCTTTCTGTAGTCGGTCGACGATTTCTTGCGTGTACTGGCCTCCGAAGCCATTTTTCATCTCGGCGACGTTCTCCATCATGATTAAGCGTGGCCGCAGAAACTCACAATAGTCCAAAAACGTTTTAACAAGGAGATTCTTGGGATCCTCAAGGTAACGGTACTTGCGCGGCACATTTTTCGAGAATCCTTGGCAGGGCGGCCCGCCCACCAGAATGCCGAGTTCTTCGGGCTCAACCGAAACCCGGCGCGCAAATTCCTCCGGTTTCAGCTGCAAGAGGCTTTCCTGTATCGCCTGGGCTTTCGGGAAGTTGTGCCGAAACGTCGCTATAAAACTCTTCTCGATGTCCACTCCGGCGATAATTTCATAGCCGGCAGCGCGCACTCCTTCGGCCATGCCACCAGCGCCACAAAAAATGTCCACGCCCTTCCAGGTTTTTGCGCGCATGTTGCTCATCATCTGAAACTCACCCTCGCTCGCGCATCATTCGATATACCGTGGAGTTGGGTTTCCAATAATCACGAAAAGCCTGCCGGGTAACTGGCATCTTCCCTCCTCTGAATGAACCTTTTGGGTGCGAAAGTTCTCCGCTGGTTGTGGCCATGGGCCGCAATATGCAAGGGGCAACTGACGCGCACGACGAATGCCGTAAGCGGCTGTAGAGCACAAGCAATCCGCGTGGCCGCAGGCGGACATCGGGCACGCTCTCGCCACAGAACTGCCGGGGCAACGCTCGCCACGTTACCCGCCAAATTCGACTTATACAGCGCTTAAACAAGGCAGTAGCACGCATCGCCCCCCCTCCCCCCTAAACCAAAAACCCCAGCGCAACGCACACCAGCTCGCCATCATTGCCAGTACCGAGATGAGTTGCCAGGGGACTCAGCCGAGCCTGTCGAGATTGCGGCGCTTGCCTCGGCGGTGGTCGGACCAGCCGGCGAGCAGGGCGGCGGCGGCGGCGGCAAGTAGAGTTGTGGAGGGGCGAAATCGAGAAACTTGTGGACAAGCTTCTGGACAAGTGACCCCAGCCATTGCCGCCGGGCCCCGCATGTGATTCAAGGAGTCGTGAGCGCGATAGACGACATGTTCGGCCACGTGCCCCAGCGCGGCGAGCTGTTCGCCGAGCCGATGCGCCTGACGCCGCCGGTGCAGCACACCCCGGAAACGATCCGGGCGCGGATGCTCGAGATACTCGGTGAGGCCAGGATGGCCGAGGAGATGCCTTGGACTCCGCGCATCATCCGGTCCCACACCGCGATGTTCCCCTACATGGCCGAGTGGCTCGACGAGATAGAGGGCAGACAGCTACTCCTCGACTTCAAGGCCGAGATGGATCGACTCGGCGCATTACCGAATCAGGTCGCGCCGAACTGGCGAACGATGTGGAACCTGGCAGCCTGATCAATCCCCTTTGTCGCCCTCGTTCTTCGGCTTCTTCGTCTCGGCGTGCTGCTTCACGTCCTGGCGGAGCGATTTGGACTGATCGTCCGACTCCGCGAAACTGCCATCGTCGTTGCGCCGCTGGTAGCGCTTGTCGCCTTTGTGCGGCTCGTTGAGTTCGCGCTCGCTCATCAGATCCTCCGTCGGCTTCGGTAACGATCTGAAAACCGGCTCATTCGACCTTTGTCCCAATTCCTGCCTTTCGGGCCGTAAGGAGAATTGAGCGAATTTTCGCCCTCCTAAACCAGAACCCCGAGCGCCAAACACACCACCGCCGCCATCATCGCCATGACCAGTATGAGCTGCCACGGGACCCAGCCGGGCCGGTCGAGGTTTCGGCGCCTGTCCCGGCGGTGGTCGGACCAGCCGGCGAGGAGGGCCAGAGCGGCGAAGGCGGCGGCGGCAGTCCAGAAGAGGTGGGAGGGGTCTTGCATCGGCGGGAAGTGGGGGTTTCAGGCGGGTTGGGAAAGGGGGGTTGGGGGGTTTGGAGCCTTTTGCGGCCTGGGGTCCCGGCTTTCGCCGGGAAGATGGGGCCCCGCCGCCATTCGGGCAGGTTGCGCGGCACTCGCGGGTCGGCCATGAGCGGGGGGACGCACGCGCAAAGACAATCGGAGACAGTCCATGACCGCCAGACGCCTCGGCACCGCCGCTCTCGCCCTCGGGCTCCTCGCCGCCGCCGGATGCGCGCCTTCGCCCAGGGCGGTGGCCGCGGCGGAGGCGGATCTTCATTCGGATACGGCGATCGCGGCGGCGGTGGGGGGGCCGGGGCGGACCGAGGCGAACCGGGCCCGGGACCGCTATCGGCATCCGCGCGAGACTTTGGGCTTTTTCGGGGTGAAGCCTTCGGACACGATCGTCGAGATCTGGCCGGGCGGGGGATGGTATGGCGAGATCCTGGCGCCGCTGGTCCGCGAGAAGGGAGTCTATTACGCCGCGGCCAACGGGCGAGGGCTCGGCGGGGCGCGGGCGCTTCAGGCGAAGGACGGAGCGGCCTATGGGACGATGCGCTACGCCGCCTTCCCGGCGGGAGCGGCGGGAGCCGATTCGCCGGCGGTTCCGGCGGGGACGGCCGACGTCGTCCTCACCTTCCGCAACGTCCACAACTGGATCATGTCCGACCGGCCCTTCGGCGAGGAGGCGTTCCGGCAGATGTTCGCGATGCTGAAGCCGGGCGGGACGCTCGGCGTGGTCGAGCACCGGCTGCCCGAGGGCGCGGACCCGGGACAGGAAAAGTCGTCCGGCTATATCAAGGTCTCGACGGTGCGGCGGATGGCCGAGGCCGCGGGCTTCCGGCTCGCCGCTTCGAGCGAGATCAACGCCAATCCGGCCGATACCAAAGACCATTCGGGCGGAGTATGGTCGCTTCCGCCGACCCTTCGCGGCAAGGAGGAGGGGCGCGACCGCTTCCTCGCGATCGGCGAGAGCGACCGGATGACCTTGAAGTTCGTCAAGCCGAGATGATCCGATCCATCTGGACGGATCGGGGGTAGCGAGACGGTATGCGGGAGGTTCTCCTATCCGGAATTTGGGTTCCGGCGCGGATGGAATAATCTCGCCCGATGACCGAGTCGCAGATCCTGATATTGAACGAGCGGGTGAAAGGGTTTTCCAACCTGGCGTTCAATCTCGCCGCGGGACTGGCCGCCGCCTCCGCAGCCCGCTTCTGGCTGCAGGGTGTCGATTTGGCCGGCCTTTTCTGGGTCGCAGGCGCTATCGTCCTCCTTTTGCTCGCATCGGGACTGCTGTATCTGCTCGAACCTGAAATTCGGGAGACTCCCTAATGCCCACCGTCAGCGACCTCGCGCCCGTCATCGTTGCCGCGGTGATGGCTGTCGTCGTGCTTCTGCTCACCTGGCACGCCTGGCATCAGGCCCATAAGGGTGACGGGCGGCAGCGCCGACACGATCATCAACCGGGCGAATGAGCGGATCGACAGCCGACTGATCCCGTCCTGTCGCCGCCGTCGAGCAAGCGCCCCGCATGGAGGATTCTACTTTCGCTCTTCACCACCCGGCCCGCTGGTGCCGGTTCTAGCGCTTGAGCTTCTCGACCTTGGCCTGGAGGTCGGCGAGCTCGGCTCGGAGGCGTTCGAGCTCTTCGGAGTCGGGGGCGGCGGTGTCGGGGCCGGGAGCGGCGCCTGGTGGCGGGGACGCTCCGGCGGGCGGGCGGGCCGCGCCCGCGGCGGCCTGGAACATCTCCATGTTGCGGCGGGCGAGCTCGGCGAAGGGATTGGCGGTGAAGGCGCCGGCGAGCGCGTCGCGCACCTGGCTCTGGCCCTGCTGGAAGGCATCGAGGCTGGCTTCGAGATATTGGGGGAGCATCGAGGGCACCTGGCCACCACCGTAGAGGCCGATCAGCTGCCTGAGGAAGCTGACCGGCAATTGGGTCTGGCCGCGGCTCTCCTCGTCCATGACGATCTGGGTCAGGACATTGTGGGTGATGTCCTCGCCCGACCGCGCGTCGACGACTTTGAACTCGCGCTTCTGCCGGACCATCTCGGCAAGGCGCTCGAGCGTGATGTAGGACGAGCTTTCGGTGTCATAGAGGCGCCGGTTCGCGTATTTCTTGATGATGACGACATCGTCGCCGGACCCCGAGGCCGCCATGGATGATCCCTCAATGGAGAAATCCGCTCTAGCACCTAAGCTTGACGCACCGCAACACAGGCCGAGACCCCTGCCCCTGTTTCTCGCCATGGCGCGGCGCGAGACGGACGGATCGCCCGAGCGGCTGGCCCGGGCACTGGCCGGGCTCAGGCGCTACCAGGAGGCGCCGCGCGCCGATCCCGCCGAGCCCGCGCCGGCGGTGGCGGAGCGGCTCGGGGCCAGGGTTCGCGACTATGGCGGGGCCGGGCCGCCGGTGCTGTTCGTCCCGTCGCTGATAAACCCGCCCTCGATCCTCGATCTGCCGGAGCGGTCGCTTCTTCGCTGGCTGGCCGCTCAGGGCGGAGTCCGGCCGCTGCTGCTCGACTGGGGCCGGGACGCCGGCGCCCGCTCCGCGCTTTCGGTGGCGGGCCATGTCGAGGAGGTGCTCCTGCCGCTGATTTCGGAGCTGGGCGAGGCTCCGGCCCTGGCCGGTTATTGCCTGGGCGGGACGATGGCGCTGGCGGCGGCCGGGCCGAGCGGGGCTCCGGCGGTGGCGGCGATCGCGGCGCCCTGGCGATTCTCGGGCTTCCCGGACGAGGCTCGGGCGGATCTTGCGCGACTGTGGAACGGGGCTTCGGCGACGTCGGAGGCGCTGGGCTGCCTGCCGATGGAAGTTCTCCAGAGCGCCTTCTGGAGCCTCGACCCGGAGCGGACCGTCGCCAAGTTCGAAGCCTTTGCGGATATGGCGGAGGGGAGCGACGCGAGGGCCTTCGTCACCCTCGAGGATTGGGCCAATGACGGCCCGCCGCTGCCGCACTCGGCGGCGCTCGAATTGTTCGAGGACATGTTCGGCCGCGACGTCACCGGGCGGGGCCGGTGGCGGCCCGCCGATCCGGGCGCGCTCCCCTGCTCCTTCCTCGACATCGTCTCGACCAGCGACCGGATCGTCCCGGCCGCTTCCTCGACCGGAGCGGGCGAGCGGCTCGAACTGGCCCAGGGGCATGTCGGAATGGTCGTCGGCGGACGGGCGAAACGGGCTTTGTGGGAGCCGCTCGCCGACTGGCTTTCCCGCAATGCAGCAAAATGCTAAGGGCCGCGCCATCCGTTCAGATCAGGAGTCGCCCCGACATGACCGACGTCGTCATCACCGCCGCCAAGCGCACCCCCGTCGGCTCGTTTCTCGGCGCCTTCGCCTCCACCCCCGCGCACGAGCTCGGGCGGACCGCCATCCTGGCGGCGCTCGAGCAGTCGGGCGTTGCGCCGGAGGAGGTGAGCGAGGTCATCCTCGGCCAGGTGCTGACCGCCGCCCAGGGCCAGAACCCAGCCCGGCAGGCGTCGATGGCGGCGGGCGTCCCGAAGGAGGTGCCGGCCTGGGGCGTCAACCAGGTTTGCGGATCGGGGCTTCGGGCGGTCGCGCTCGCCAGCCAGGCGATCCGGACCGGCGATTCGAGAATCGTCGTCGCCGGCGGCCAGGAGAGCATGAGCCTTTCCGCCCATGCCCAGAATCTTCGCGGCGGAACCAAGATGGGCGGGCTCGAGCTGATCGACACGATGATCAGGGACGGACTGACGGATGTCTTCAACAACTATCATATGGGAATCACCGCGGAAAATCTGGCCGAGCAATATCAGGTAACTCGCGACGATCAGGACGCATTTGCCGCCGCCTCGCAGAACAAGGCGTCGAAGGCGCGCTCCGAAGGCCGCTTCCGCGACGAGATCGCCGCGGTGACGGTGAAGGGCCGCAAGGGCGACACGATCGTCGAAAATGACGAATATATACGCGACGGGGTCGAGCAGGCCGCGCTGGCCGGCCTTCGTCCCGCTTTCCGCAAGGACGGCACCGTCACCGCCGGCAACGCCTCCGGCCTAAACGACGGCGCCGCCGCTTTGGTGGTGATGAGCCGCGAGGAAGCCGAGCGCCGCGGCTCCAAGATCCTCGCCCGGGTGGCGAGCTGGGCCTCGGCCGGGGTCGACCCGTCGATCATGGGAATCGGGCCGGTGCCCGCGACCCGGCGGGCGCTCGAGAAAGCGGGCTGGTCGGTCGCCGACCTCGACCTGATCGAGGCCAACGAGGCCTTCGCGGCCCAGGCGCTCGCGGTCGGCAAGGAGCTCGGCTGGGATCCGGACAAGGTCAACGTCAACGGCGGCGCCATCGCCATCGGCCACCCGATCGGAGCGAGCGGCGCCCGGGTGCTGACCACCCTGCTCTACGAAATGGGCCGCCGCGACGCGAAGAAAGGCCTGGCGACCTTGTGCATCGGCGGCGGCATGGGCATCGCGCTGTGCGTCGAGCGCTGAGGGTCCGAAACCCGGCCCCCGGCCCGGCATTTCCACCCGCTACGCTCTCAAACCAGCCTGACAGCGGCGTGTTGCAGAACGGCTACAGTCGCTGAACTTTCGATTAACGAGGAGCGCCCCAACCTTGCGCGCGGGCGCTGAATCGTCTCTGCCCCCATGCAGAAGCCGCGCGCAGCAAGCGCGGTTGATCAAGAGGGATGATTCGGGATGAGAAAATTTGGCCTGCTGGGCACCAGCGCGCTCGGCTCTGTTACGTTTATCGGTCTTTCGATCGCGCTCGCAAATCCTGCTTACGCGCAGGAAGTCGCTGAGGACGATGCCTCGGCTCAGGGCACCGTGGGCGACAGCGAAGTCGAGATCGAATCGGGCACCAACGCGGAGCCCGCCGCCGGAGAGACGATCACCGTCACGGGTTCGCGCATCCGCCGACCCAACCTCGAATCGGCCGTTCCGATCACCTCGATCGGCGGCGAAGAGTTTTTCGAGACCGCCAAGATTTCGATCGGCGACGTCCTCAACGAGCTTCCGCAGCTGCGCAACACGTTCAGCCAGGCGAACTCGACCCGCTTCCTCGGCACCCGCGGCCTCAACCTCCTCGATCTTCGCGGTCTCGGCACCCAGCGCACCCTGGTGCTGGTCAACGGCCGCCGCCACGTCGCCGCCGACGTTCTCAACAATGCCACGTCGCCGGACACGAATACGTTCCCGACCGACCTGATCGAGCGCGTCGACGTCATCACCGGCGGCGGTTCCGCCATTTACGGTTCGGACGCTCTCGCGGGCACCGTCAACTTCATCCTCAAGGACAATTACGAGGGTCTCCAGATCCGCGGACAGGCCGGCATCTCGAAATATGGCGACGCCGGCAGCCGCTACGTCTCCGTCCTCGCCGGCAAGAACTTCGGCGGAGATCGCGGCAACGTCGCGATCAACCTCGAATATGCCACTCAGGACGATTTCTACGCATCGGGCCGCCCGCAGCGGCAGAGCGACAACTTCCTCGTCATCGACACCGATCCGGCCGGTACTCCGAACGGCGCCGACGGCAACCCCGACCGCGCCTTCTTCCGGGACATCCGCTCGGCGACGATCTCGGTCGGCGGCCTGGTCAACTTCCGGCAGCCCCTGCCGCCCGCCGGCACAAACTCGCAGTGCGGCAGGGACGGTCTCCCCGCGAACACGGCCGCGAACCAATTCTCCTGCACCTTGCTGTTCGACCAGAACGGCAACCTGGCCACGCAGACGGGTTCGCGCGTCGGCATTGGGCCGAACGGAAACTTCATCGGCGGCAACGGCTATAGCGGCCGCGAGAACCGACTGATCGTGCTCTCGCCGAACCTGGAGCGCTGGTCGGCCAACCTCATCGGCCATTTCGAGATTTCGCCGGCCATCGTTCCGTTCATCGAAGCCAAATATGTCCGCGCGGACGCGCAAGGCTCGCAAAGCGGCCCGTTCTTCTCGCAGGGGCAGACGCTGGGTGATGCCATCTGCTTCGATGACTTCAACGATCGGTCGTATCTCGGCAACCAGAACGGCACGATCTCGTGCGCTAACGGGAACACTTTCACCAACCGCGAAGGCATCCGGCTCGACAATCCGTTCCTGAACCCGGCGGCCCGCGCGGCCATCCGGGCGCAGCTGACGAATTCGGTCACCGGCGGCATCAACCCGAATACGGGCGCGGCCATGAACGTCGCCGCCCGAACCACCGCGCTCGCCCAGATCGCGAACGGGACGTACCGGTTCAACCTGCGCAAGAACTTCGTCGAGCTTGGCATTCGCGACGAGAAGTTCCGCCGCGAAACCTATCGTGCCGTCGTCGGAGTCAAAGGCGACTTCTGGGACGACTGGAATTACGAGCTGTCCGTCAATTACGGCGAGCATCGCGAGCGTAACGAGATCAAGGGCAACATCAACGTCCAGCGCTTCCTCTTCGCCCTCGACTCGGCGATCAATCCGAACACCAACCAGATCGTCTGCCGTTCCCAGATCGATCCGCGCTTCGCCGTGAACTACGTCACGGGGGTGAGCGACGCCATCTCCCAGGCGGACGTTGCGGCCTGCGTTCCGCTGAACCCGTTCGGCGACGGCGCTTCGTCGCAGGCGGTCCGGGATTATCTGACGGTCGATTCTCTGGCGACCGGCAAGATCACCCAGCTCGTGGCGGGCGGCTTCGTGGCCGGCAACCTCAGCTCGTTCTTCGAGCTGCCCGGCGGCCCGATCGCCTTCTCGCTGGGCGGTGAGTATCGCCGCGAGACCCTCCGCTACGATCTCGACGATCTGACCCAGGCCGGCTACGCCTTCTACAACGCCATCCCGTCCTTCACTTCGCCCTCGTTCGAGGTGAAGGAAGCCTTCGCCGAGGTGAGCATTCCGATCCTGAAGGACATGCCCCTGTTCCAGGAGCTGACCGTCACCGGATCGGGCCGCGTCTCCGACTATAAGGGAGCGACCGGCACGGTCTACACCTATGGCGCCGAAGCCACCTGGCGGCCGATCGAGGATATCCGCTTCCGCGGGTCCTACAACCGCGCCGTCCGGGCTCCGAACCTGAGCGAGCTCTTCTCGACGCAGGGTCAGAATTTCGCTCCGGGCTTCTCGGATCCCTGCTCGGCCAATTTCATCGGCACGGGCTCTACCACGCGTGCGGCCAATTGCGCCGCGGTGGGGGCTCCCGCGGGCTATAACTACATATACAGCTCGTCTCTCGATTTCGTCACCGGCGGCAACCCGAACCTGCAAGAAGAGAGCTCGGACAATTACACCGCCGGTGTCGTCCTGACTCCGCGCTTCATCCCCGGCCTTTCCGTCTCGGTGGATTACTGGGACATCACCGTCAACAGGGTGATCTCCACGGTGGCGGCCCAGACGGTGGTCAATCAGTGCTACGACTCGCCTACCCTGCAGAACCCCTTCTGCGACCAGTTCCAGCGTGCCGGAGCGGGCGGCGGCCCCGCCGGCGAGGAGCCGTTCCGGATCATCGAAGGTTCGCTCTTCTCCGGCGCGGTGAACTTCGCCAAGCTCGAGAGGCGCGGCATCGACATCGAGGGTGCCTATCGCAAGAAGTTCGGCTGGGGCAATGCGAGCCTTCGCGGCACCTACACCCACATCCTCAGGAACCGGAACTTCCTCAACCCGACCAATCCCGACTTCGCCAACTCTCTCATGAGGGAACTGGCCGATCCGCAGGATGAGGTGAACGTCAATGCCAGCGTCAAGGCCGGCAAGTACACGCTCGGCTACCAGGTGCGGTATATCGGCAAGCAGTATCTCAACACCTACGAGGATTATAACTCGATCAACGGCAACCCGCCGCAGAATGCCGATTATGCGGACATCATCTACTATCCGGCCGTCTTCTACCATGACGCGCGGTTCAGCATCGATGTCACCGAGAGGTTCAACTTCTACATGGGCATCGACAACATCCTGAACCGCATGCCTCCGTTCGGCCTGACCGGCGTCGGCGGCGGCTCGGGCATCTTCGACAATCGCGGCCGCAACTTCTACGCGGGCGTCATCGCCAAGTTCTGATAAGAGAGCGAACACTCGAAGCTGGGCCGGGGCGTCATGCCCCGGCCCTTTTTTTATGCCCTTCCCCGGGCGAGAGTCCGAAAGCGGCCGACGGACGGTATCGACCTCCCGCTTTTGTTATTCGGCGCGCGCGCTTAGGGTCCGTACTCAATACCGGCAATGGTCATGACGGGTCGGAGAGGCGGTCAAGGCCAGGAGCGAGCGAGAGAGCGATGCTCGACGGACGGGTCCTGCTTCGCGAGATGGACAAGCATCCGGGGCGCCGCTCGGACTGGGCCCGGCCCACCTTCCTTTAGATGAACGTCCAGACTTCCCATTATCCCTACGACTTTCCGGGAACCCCACGATTCCTGCCCGGCCCCCCTGCCCCGCGCGACAAAATCCGCTTCGGCCACCGTGAATGGGCGCGCCGGACCTATTGGAACTCGATCGCTTATGGAGACTGGATCGTCGGCCCGATCGTGGCGCGGCTGGAGCGGTTGGGCGTGCTGGAGGACGGGGTGGTCCTCGTCGTGGCGGACCACGGCGAAGAGCTTTTCGAGCAGGATTCTGCCGGCCACGGCCAGCGGCTCAACGATCGTCAGACCCGGATCCCGTTCGTCGTCAGCCGCGGCGAGATCGCCGTTCCCCGCCCCGGTCGGCCTCGCCGACGTCCGCGGCCTGCTGCTCGGGCAGCCGGGGCGCCGAGATGCCCGCGCCGGGGGCGGGCAGGCCCATACTCCAGCATATGGCCGAACTGGACCGTCCCTCCGAAAACGCAATGGTCGAAGCCGGGCGGCGGCGGACCATCCTCCATTTGCCTACGCTCGAAGCGCGCTACGAGGAAGCGGACGTCCTGAAGCAGCGAGGCGCTTATCGCGATCTGCCCGAAGGAAGTGAGCTCCGAGCCAGAGCGGACCGGCTGGCCCGGCTATGGGTGAGGGAGCGCTGGATCCGGCGTCTCGAGGCGATCGGCGCGGCGTCCCGCTGCAATCCCGGCCGTTCAGGCCGCCATGGCCTGTTCCAGCGCCCGCTCGCCTTCGGCGATCAGCTTGCGGTCGTCATGCTTCCACGGATGGAAGCCGGGCAGGAAGAATTTCAGCCACCCGCCGAGGATCTTGCGGACCATGCCGGGGCTGACCATCGCGTACCAGAACAGCCCTGCCCAGGCCCTCGGACCTTTGATCCCGTCCTGGGCGAGCAGAATCAGTGCGCCGTGCGTGCGCTCGACGAAGAAATTCTTCGTCACCTTCAGCATCACCAGAGATTTCACCATCCAGCGCTTGCGGCGCGGCCAGTTGCGGGTGGCGTGAAGCCAGGTGTCGAAGGCGACGCCCTTATGCTCGATCTCCTCCATCGAATGCCAGCGCCACAAGGCCGCCGACTGGGGATCTGCGCCTTTGAGGTGGCGCGGATTGCTGAGGAGCTGATTGGCCAGGATGGCGGTGAAATGCTCCAGCGCCATGGTCGCGGCGAGGTTGACGACCGGCGGCCGGCCCTTCGTCTCCTCGATCCGATAGTCGACCCGCGCCTCGAGCGGGGCGATGTCGTAGCCCGCCTCGACCGCTCGCCGGTTGAAGGCGACATGCTCGCGGCTGTGCAACACTTCCTGGGTGGTGAAGGCGCGGATCTCCTCGGCCAGCCTGGGCGGCGCATCGTCGCGGAAGGCGCGCACGCTTTCGACAAAGAAGGCCTCGCCCTTGGGGAAGGTGACCGAGAGCGCGTCGTAGAGCGCGCTTCCGTAGGGATTGCCGCCCAGCCACCAGCGCTTCGTCACGGCGCCGCGGCCGAAGCGGCGGTCCCGCGGGGTAATCGTCAGATCCGAGGGTGTGACCTGGTTCATTTTCCTGCTCCCGTCATCCCGGCGAAAACCGGGACCCATCAACACGGACCTTGTCGATCCGGCGATTCCGGTGTTCATGAAGCCGGATCAAGTCCGGCATGACGAAGAACATATACTTACACGAATGTCAATAACACGTGAACGCCTTTCGCCCGAAGAAAGCCGCGGCGCCGCGCTCGAGGCGGCGCGGGCGCTTCTCATCGAATCGGGGCCGCAGGCGGTTACCCTGAAGGCGGTCGGCGCCCGGATCGGCAAGACCCACGGCAATCTCCTCCATCATTTCGGCTCCGCCGCCGGGCTTCAGGGCGAGCTGGCCCGGCTGATCGGCGAGCGGGTCACCGCCGAGATCGCCCGGGTCGTCGAGCGCGAGCGCCAGGGGGAGGCCGATCCGCGCGAGATCGTCGACCGCACTTTCGACGCCTTCGACCGCGAGGGGGCCGGAGCGCTCGCCGCCTGGATGATCCTCAGCGGGAATCGCGACGCGCTCGACCCGATCCTCGACGCCATCCACCGCCTCGTCGACCAGCTCGGCGCGGGCCATGAGGACCGTCCCGTGCACGAGACGACGCTCTGGCTGGTCCTCGCCGCCTTGGGCGATTCGCTGATGGGCGGGCCGATGGCCAGCGCGCTCGGGCTCCCGCGGGAGCAAGCCCGCGAAATCGCCACCCGGCATCTCGTGCGTCTCGCGGGCGAGCGGGACTAAGTCTGAGTATTCAGCGTCGTCCCGGACTTGATCCGGGGTCCATGATCATCGCGGCGGGAAGTCCCGCCGGGCCGTGATCCCGGATTCCGGCTTTCGCCGGAAGGACGATACGCGCCGGGGCACTCTCCCTTCCGAGGACGGGATTAATGCCCTACATGCCCGCCATGCACTTTCTGGACCAGGCCAAGATCTTCGTCCGCTCCGGCGCCGGCGGCCCGGGCGCGGTCAGTTTCCGGCGCGAGAAATATATCGAATATGGCGGCCCCGACGGCGGCGACGGCGGCAAGGGCGGAGACATCGTCTTCGAGGCGGTGGAAGGCCTCAACACCCTTATCGACTTCCGCTACACCCAGCATTTCCGCGCCCCGCGCGGCAAGGGCGGCTCGGGCCAGAACCGTACCGGCGCGGGCGGCGGCGACCTTACGATCAAGGTCCCGGTGGGAACCCAGATCCTCTCAGAGGACAAAGAGCATGTCCTCGCCGACTTCACCCGGGTCGGCCAGCGCCAAGTTTTCCTGAAGGGCGGCGACGGCGGCCGCGGCAATGCCAGCTACAAGAGCTCCACCAACCGCGCGCCGCGCCAGCACGGCACCGGCTGGGAGGGTGAGGAAATGTGGGTTTGGCTTCGACTGAAGCTCCTCGCCGACGTCGGCCTCGTGGGTCTTCCCAACGCCGGCAAGTCGACCTTCCTCAACGCGGTCACCAACGCCCATGCCAAGGTCGGCGCCTATCCCTTCACCACCCTTCATCCCAAGCTGGGAGTCGTCCGCCACCGCGAGCGCGAGTTCGTCGTCGCCGACATTCCCGGGTTGATCGAGGGCGCGGCCGACGGGGCGGGAATCGGCGACCGCTTTCTCGGCCATATCGAGCGCTGCCGGGTCCTCCTCCACCTCGTGGATTCCGAAGTCGAGGATGTGGCCGAGACCTACCGGATCGTCCGCGAGGAGCTCGAAGCCTATGGCGCGGGCCTCGCCGACAAGCCGGAGGTGATCGCCCTCAACAAGTCCGACACGCTCGACGACGAGTTGATCGCCGCTTTGTCCGACGAAATCGAAGCGAAGGCCGGGGCGAGGCCCCTGCCCCTGTCCGGAGTGACCGGCGCGGGGGTCGACGCAGTGCTCGATGCTTTGCTTCCGCACATCGTGGCGACAAAGGAGGCGGAGAAGGACGACGACGAGACGGACTCGTGGTCGCCGCTCTAGCTCTTCCCCGGGAACGAGAAGCTGATGACCCGCCGCCGAGCAAAGATCCGAACCCTCGCAGTCACCGGCGGAACCGGCTTCGTCGGCTCGCATCTGCTGCGCCTGGCTTTGGCCGAGGGCTATGACCTTCGCGCCCTCACCCGGGGCTGGAAGCCGCCGGAGCATGAGATCGCCTGGGTCGACGGCGCCCTCGATCGGCCGGACACGTTGATCAAATTGTGCAGCGGCGCCGACGCCGTCGTCCACGTTGCAGGCCTGATCAACGCCCGCACCCGCGCCGGTTTCGAGGCGGTGAACGTCGGCGGCACCGCCGCCATGATCGACGCCGCCCGAAAGGCCGGAGTACGCCGCTTCATCCACATCTCGTCGCTGGCGGCGCGCGAGCCGTCTCTCTCCTCATATGGCTGGTCCAAGGCGCGGTCGGAGCGGCTGGTCGCCTCGTCGGGGCTCGACTGGACGATCGTTCGCCCCCCCGCAATCTACGGCCCGGGAGACCGCGAGACGTTCGAATTGTTCAAGATGGCCCGGCGCGGCCTCGTCGTCTTGCCGCCCGGCGGTCGCTTCTCGGTAATCCATGCCGAGGATCTGTGCCGGCTCATCCTCTCCTCGCTCGACGACGGCGACAGCTGGAGCGAGACCTATGAGCCGGACGACGGCCGCGAGGGCGGTTGGCAGCACTGTCATTTCGCCCGCGTCCTGGGCCGGATCTACGGCCGCCGGGCGATGACTCTCGCAATGCCGAAGCCGGTGCTCCACCTCGCCTCGGGTCTCGATCGCCTCTTCCGCGGGGGCAACGCCAAGCTCACCCGCGACCGGGTCGGCATGTACTGCCACCCCGATTGGGTCGCCGCCGTGGAAAAGCGCCCGCCCGAAAGGCTGTGGAAGCCCGAAGTGAAGACACCCACAGGCCTCAAGGCGACCGCTGACTGGTACCGCGAGCAAGGCTGGCTGAAATAATCCGATTCCAGAATGTTCGGTGCCAGGCACCGGAGGTTAAGGGGTTGAGACGAAACGGCGGACCTGAAGGCCCGCCGCTCATTACCCCTCAAAAGTCGATATCTTGCGGGACTATCCCGCGACCGTCACGTCGACTTTGTCGACCCATTCCGGGAAGAAAACCGGCTCGCGGTTCGACCAGCCGGGCGCGGTGGCGGCGGCTTCGCTGATCGACTGAAGCAAAGCGCGGCGCTTCTCCGGGTGGAGATGCGGCAAGGCGGCGGCGGCGCAGAAGGCGCCCGGCAGCCAGGGCCGGACCGCTGCGCCGATCAGCCGCTCGTAGAGGAAACGGTAGGAAGCGAAATCGGCCAGCCGGTCCTGACCGAGGTCGAAGGCGGTCATGGTGACCAGGGGCCCCATCACCGGTTCCATCTCGTCCAATCCGCTATCGTCGGGGACGCTGGCCCGGACATGGTCGAGTCGGCGGTACATCCGCTCCTGGGCCCGGATCGAGGCGGCCTCTCCGACGTCGCGCGACCAGCGCCGAATCGCGTCGCGGCGGCCGAGGCCGACGTCGAGCGACCGGCGGATGTAGCGCTGGGTCGACGCCGGAAACGCCGCGAATTCCTTCATCTCCACCAAAGTCAGGGCACCGTCGGCCGGCTTCGTATTCGTCGCCATGATCCCACTCCCACTTTCTTACCCGGCGGAGATCATGCGATCGAAACGGTTACCAGCCGCTTAACCAAGACCCCGCTCCCCGTTCATAAATGAATCAGGTTTCGAAGATGGCGGCAATGGGAAAAGCTCACATTGGCGAGAGGGTCTGCGGACTGTCACTATCCCGCCACAGAGCCCGAACGCGAAAACCCGCGATTTCAGCGTCTTCGCGGCCCCGAAACGAGTTCTCCACAGATTTGTCGAAGGCGATGCACGACCCGGCCCGGCCGTCTTTTCGACCAACCCTCCTTGTGCGTCTACGAACCGCACGCAGGCGAGGACAAAAGCGAGCGACAACGGGTAAGAAGAGCCCGGGATGGAGAGGTTCATCGACTATCGCGCGCATCGGCGCCTGCCCGATCTGCCGCTCGCGGCGGCGTCGATCGTCGGCTTCTGGCTATTCTATTTCGCCACCATCGTCGTCCGCTCCTTGCTGATCGAGGAGAGTCTCGCCTGGCTGAGCTACCGGGCGCTGGGCTGCCTGATCGGAGTGGTCCTGACCTTCATCGTCTATGTCGTTCTGAGCCGAGCGGCGCGCGAAAGCGTCAAGATCCAGATCGTCGCGGCCGCGATCGCCTGCGTTCCCGCGGCGGCGATCTTCTCGACCTTCAACCTCGCCTTTGCCGTCCAGCAGCCCTTGCCCGAACGCACCATCGTCCGCCATGGGCCGGACGGCACCCGGATCGTCGGCTCAGCCGCGGGCGACGAAATCAGGATCGACGAAAAAGGCGTGCAGGTCATCACGCCGCTGCCGGTCGACCCGCGATTGCGCCGCCAGAGGGCCTTGCGGCTGATCGCGGATGGGCTCGTCACCTGGTATTTCTTCTTCGCCGCCTGGGCGAGCTTCTACATCGCAATCAGCTCGGCCGCCCGCCTTCGCTCCGCGGAGCGCCGCGCCGCCGGCGCCGAGCGCGACGCCCAGGAGGCCCAGCTCCGGGCGCTTCGCTACCAGGTCAATCCGCATTTCCTGTTCAACACCTTGAACTCGCTGTCCTCACTGGTCATGGCCCGGCGCGAGGATGAGGCGGAGGCGATGATCGTCAACCTTTCGGCCTTCTTCCGCTCCAGCCTGGCGCTGGACCCGAGCGAGGACATTACCCTTTCCCAGGAGATCGAGTTCCAGCAGCTCTATCTAGACATCGAGAAATTGCGCTTTCCCAGAAGGCTCGACGTTCGGATCGAAGTGCCTGCGGACCTTCGCGGCGCCCGGGTGCCGCCGCTCCTCCTCCAGCCGCTGGTCGAGAATGCGATTAAGCACGGAGTCGCCCGTACAGCGGAGCCAGTACGGTTGACCGTCGCCGCCCGCGAACAAGACGCCCAACTCATACTCGTCGTCCAGAACGACCGTGGGCCCGCCGAGCCGGCGAAAGGCAAGCACGGCACCGGAGTCGGGCTGGTCAACGTCTGCGAGCGGCTTGCCGCCCGCTTCGGCGCCGAAGCGACTTGCGAGCATGGCCCGCTGCCCGGCGGCGGCTGGCGAGTTACCCTCTCGATGCCCCTGGAGTTCCATGGCTGATCCGATCAGATTCCTCGTCGTCGACGACGAGCCGCTCGCCGTCGAACGGCTCCAGCTCCTGCTTGCCCGGATGGATGGCGTGACCCTGGCCGGCACTGCGTCCGAAGGCGCCGCCGCCCTGCGAATGGTCGAGGCGACCGGGCCCGACGCGGTGCTGCTCGACATAGCCATGCCGGGCATGGACGGTATCGACGTCGCCCGGGCGCTGGCGCGAGTGCCCAATCCGCCGGTCGTGATCTTCGTCACCGCCTTCGACATGTTCGCGGTCGCCGCCTTCGACGTCGAGGCGGTCGACTATGTGATGAAGCCGGTTTCGGCCGAACGCCTCGGGCGAGCGGTCGAGCGGGCCCGGGAGCGACTCGCGGCGGGAGGTGAACGCCCGACCGGCGACGAAGCGGGCTCGCCTTTCGTCGAGGAATTCTGGGTCTCCGAAGCCCGGGGCCTGGTCCGCCTCTCCGCGGCGGACGTCGACCGGGTCAGCGCAGAGCGCGACTATATGCGGCTCCACGTCGGCAAGAGGAGCTGGCTGATCAACCATACGATCGGCAAGCTTGAGGAGGAGCTCGATCCGGCGAGGTTCGTGCGGGTTCACCGCTCCGCAATCGTCCGCCGCGACTTCGTCAGCGGTCTGAAGCGGGACGAGGGCGGCCGCTGGTGGGCCCGTCTCGCCGACGATAGCGAGCAGAAGGTCGGGCGCCTCTACCTCGCCAATGCAAAAGGGCTCGCCCGCCGCCGCTAAAGGGGTAGCGGGCGCCCGGCGAGCCGGTCGTCCGCTGGGCTTCCCGTCATCCATGTCTTCGAAAAGCGGTCGCGGCGCGGGTCCTGTCCCCGGGGATGAGGCGGGGCCGGGACCCGCGCCGCTGGACTCGACCTAGTCCGCCCGGCCCGAGCGCGCCCGCGCCCTTCGACACGGGCCGCAACAATTCTGCAAAGAGCCCGCAGCGCCGACGAACGGCATTTTCCGGGCGACGAAGTGCGATCGGGACGATCCTCCTGATCGCAGAGGGCGAGGAGTTTACGGACCGAAGTCGTCGACCTTGGTCTTGACCCGCGGACGGACCTGGCCTGGGAGGCCGAGGGCGGCGGCGACCTTGTCGTCCCAGGCATAGGGATCGGTGCGGAACACGACCCGGCCACCGTCCAGATAGGCGCTGTGATATAGCAGCCGCACCGGGATCTTGCCGGACAATTCGACCCCGGTCTCATCCTTCGTCGCCATCGCCTTGTCGAACGCTTCGAGCTTGCCGTCGTCCTGCGCGAGCAGCCGGGCGAACTCGACGGCATTGTGGACCCGGACGCAGCCGTGGCTGGAATGACGCTGGGTGGACTGGAAAAGCGCCTTGGCCGGAGTGTCGTGGAGGTAGATCGCCTGGTCGTTGGCCATGTCGAACTTGACCAGCCCCAGCGCCGATTTCGGCCCCGGAGCCTGGACCAGCCGGCCGTTCTTCATCGAGATATTCTCTTTCGCCAAATAGGCCGGGCCTTTGGGGAGAAGCTCCTCCTCGGCGATCGACTCCGGCACCGTCCAGGGCGGATTGGCGACCAGTCTGGTGATCGGCGAACCGAGCTCGGGCGTCTCCCAATCGGGTTGTCCAACGACGACCCGGCGCCGGTCCTTCTCGGTGCCGTCCTTGAAATAATGAAGCTCCGTCGCCGCGGTGTTGACGTCGATCCGGGTCGCGGGCGGCGCCCGGTCGAGCCAGCGCCGCCGCTCGAGATTGACCGCCAGGATACGGGCCCGGTCCCTGGCGCCGGTGTTCAGCGCCTCCAGCGTCGAATTGCCGATCACTCCGTCGGCTTCGATTCCGTAATCAGCCTGCACCTTCTTCACGGCGGCGACCATTTCGGAACTGTAGGCGTCGGACGCGGCGGGTGCAGTCTCCTTGGCCTTTGACCTACCCTCTTTGGCTTTGGCGTCCGCCGCGGGCTGGGCTGCCGGTTCCGCGGCGGCGAGATAGCCATTGGCGCTCAGCCCTTCGCGGATCTGCGCCACGCGCGGATCCTTCGCACCGGGCTTAATCGACTCGCCGGAGGCGACCGCCGCCCTTTGCTCCCGGCCCGCTTTCTGCCGATAGGCGAGATAGGCGTCGGACAGCGCCTTATATTCGGCATCCTGGGGCGCGAGGCCGGCGAGCCACTGGCGCACCCCGCCCTGCTCCACCGCCTGGCCGAGGCCTCCTCCAATGTCGACCTTCGACATCGGCATCGTATAGACTTCGAACAATTTGCGCGGGTCGACCGCTCCGGTGGCGAGCGCCTGGGCATAATCGAAAGCCGCGAGCGTCAGCCCCGCTTCGCGCTCCGCGGGGCTGGCGCCCCTGGTCGACTTCTCGGCATAGGCTTTGGCGTCGATCGCATGGCGGGCAGCGTCCCCGAACGCGGCCGTCAGTTCCTGGGCCCGCTCGCCGGTCCAGACCGCCTTCCAGCCGCGGGCCTCATAGAACTTCTTCACGCGCGGATCGCTGACGGCGGCCTGGAGATCGGCAGCAGTCACCGATGCGGGATCGACCTGAACGACTTGGCCGGAGCGTCCGGCGCCGCCGCCGCTCGTGCTTACGAAATCGCAGCCGCCGGCCAGCAGGGCCGCCAGCGAAACGCACATCAGAATCTTACGCATCTACACACCGCCGCTTCACATGGATCAAGCCTATCTAACGTCCCCACCGGCCAATAGGCTCCGAAGAAAATAAGCACGCCAGTCGCTTAACCGCTTCCGCCCCTGCGTCCCGAGATGGGACAGCGACAAATGGGGAGGCGCAATGGTGCATCTTTATTAGCTATCGGAAGCTAGGCGGGCATTCGAACAGGCGACGAGGACGATCTTTGGCTTTGCTGGATTCCATATATTTCAAAGCCTTGGGAGAGGCGTTTCGTTGGCGGGGCCGGGAGATCGTCTGTTGTGCGGCACTGCTCGTCACCGCTTCGTGCGTTCCGCTCAAGGCCGCCGACGCACCCGTCGATCCCGCAACCCCGATAATATCCGCCCCGCTCACTCCGGCGCCGCAGCCCGAGCCGATGGTCCTTCGCGACGTCGCGCCGACCGAAGCCTCCCGGATCAACGCCTCGATCCCCTTTTCCGTGGAAGCCAATCCGCGAGCGCGCTCGACCGTCTTCCGCGCAGCGAGCCCCGGAGACCAGCTCCGCTCGCTGCAATGCCTCGCCGAGGCCATTTATTACGAAGCCCGTTCGGAAAACGAGGACGGCCAGCGCGCGGTTGCCCAGGTGGTCCTCAACCGGGTCCGCCACCCCGCCTGGCCGGCCAGCGTCTGCGGAGTCGTCTACCAGGGGCCGCTCCGCGCCGGCGGCGGCTGCCAGTTCACCTTCACCTGCGACGGCGCGCTCGTCCGGCTTCCGTTCGGCGCGGATTGGGCCCGGGCCCGCCGCCTCGCCGCCGAAGCGCTCGCGGGCAACGTCTTCGCGCCCGCGGGCCTCGCCACCAATTATCACACCCATCAGGTCCTGCCCGACTGGGCCTTCCGGCTTCCCAAAACGACTGTGATCGGCAACCACATCTTCTACCGCCTGCACGGTGCTTGGGGCGGGGCCGGCGCCTTCAACCAGGCCTATCGCGGCCGCGAGCCCTCCCCGGCGACGGTGATGGCGGCCCGGCTGCCGATCGATCTGGGGCGCGGCGCGCGCGCGACGCTCGCCGCTCCTGTCGACCTGGCCTCCCTCCAATTGCCCGCGTTCCCTGGCTATCCCGCTCGGCCGATTCTCGCCGGCGAGGCCCCGCCGCCGCCGGTCAACGACCGCCTGCCGCAATCGACCGTGAAGGCGGAATTCGCCAATAGTGGGCGCTATCTGGACGATCTGCCGCCGGCCTCCGCCTCGAAACGCTGAGCCCTTTCCCGTCATTGCGAGGAGCGGAGCGACCAAGCAATTCCGAGCGCCTCGGAGGCCGCATTGGGATTGCTTCGCTTCGCTTGCGCTGATGTGGTCTATCGCCGCGCCGCGGCCGTGCGCTGCCTGATCGCCCGGAACTCCGACCCGGCTTTCCAGTCAGGCCAGTCGCGCCCGAAGGCCAGGTCCCTGCCGACGTCGTAGAATAAGGCGACGTCCTGGGCGGCCCCGCTCAGGTCGAGGTCCGGCCGCCATTCGTCGCAGGTCTGGTGGTAGCAATTGGCGGTGAACTCGGTGACCCAGCGGTCGCCTGCCTCGCGCCCGCCCTTCTCCAGATCGACTCCCCCGCCCAGCGCCATCAGAAGGAATACCGGAACGCCGCGCTTGGCGAAGGCGAAATGGTCCGCCCGGTAGAAGAGGCCGCGCTCGGGCCGGGCGTCCGGCGTAATCGTCCGTCCCTGCCGGGCGGCCGCCGCGGCGATCCTGTCCTCGATCTCGGTCTGGCCCTTGCCGATCAGCACCACGTCTCGAGAGAGGCCGTTGGGCTGAAGAGTGTCCAGGGTAAGGTTGGCGACCGCCTTGTCCATCGCGAAGAGCGGATTTGTCGCATAATATTCGACTCCGAGCAGTCCCCTTTCCTCCGCCGTCCAGGCGGCGAAAACCAGGGTGCGCTCCGGCCTCGGCCCCGCCTTGAAGGCGCGGGCGATCTCGACGATCCCGGCGATTCCGGAGGCGCTGTCGAGCGCGCCCGGCCGCACCCTATTGCCGCGCGCGTCCGGAGCGCCGAGCCCATAGGCGTCCCAGTGGCTGGCGAACCAGATGGTCTCGTCCGGCCGCTCGGCCCCGGCGATTTTGCCGAGCACGTTGTGGCTTTCGACCCGGGTCGACTCAACCCTGAAATCGGCGGAGAAGCGAGCGCGCAGGTCGACCGGCTGGAAGCCCTTGGTTTGCGCCAGCCGTTTGATCATCTCGAAGTCGAGACCGGCGCGGCGGAACAGCTCCTCGGTAACGCTGCGCTGGATCCAGCCCTGGAGCAGCACCGGCTGCCGGGCGCCGGGCTTCAACACGATATTGTAATTCTCTCCGGCCGGCGCCTGCACGGTGTTCCAGCCGTAGCCGGCGCCCGCCGTCTCGTGAACCACCAGGGCGGCGATCGCGCCGCGTCGCGCAGCCTCCTCGAACTTGTAGGTCCAGCGACCGTAATAGGTCATCGCCTGGCCTCCGAACCGTCCGGCCACCGGTTCGCCGGGCGCCGCTTCGAAATCGGGATCGTTGACGAGGAAGACCGCCACCTTGCCGTTGAGGTCCACATCCTTGAAATCGTCCCAGGACCGCTCCGGGGCCGCGACTCCGTAGCCGACGAACACCATCGGAGCGCGCTCGATCCGGGCGCGGTCCGTCTCGCGGACGGTCGAGAGATAGATATCCTCGGGCGCTCGGAGCGGCAGGGTGCGCCCGTTCGTCGCCACCGAAGCCGATCCGCCTTTAATGAGCTGAGTACGCACCAGGGGAACGCGCTGCATCCAGCCCTTATTCTCCCCGGCCGGCTCGAGCCCGGCGAGCCGGAACTGCTCGGCGATGTAGGCGATGGTCTTCGCTTCGCCCGCCGTCCCCGGGGCCCGGCCTTCGAACTCGTCCGACGCGAGGGTGCGGATCATGTTCGACATCCGGACGGGATCGATCCGCGGATCGGCGCTTCGCTGCTCGGGAGCCGAGGCGCAGGCGGCGAGGAGGAGCAGGGCGAAGAGTGCAATCGTTCTCATGCGGAAGCTCCCGATGTCGATTGCCCAACCTCTCGCGGCGGCTTCGGTTGCCAGGGCCCCTGACCTTGAACTCTCACCAACTCCCGTCGCGCATCTTCCCCTGGCGCTCGATCTCGGCGGCGCTGGGCTCCTGCGTCGCGAAGCTGGCGGGCTGGACCGCCCCGTCAGGCTCATAGGTCGCGATGACGTTGCCGCGCTCGGTGACCCGGTGCTCGACCGTCCGCATCGCCGCGGGGGGAGTCCCGTCGCCGAACAGGCGCTTGCCGGAGCCGAGGACGACCGGGAAGGTCATCAGGGTCAGCCGATCGATCAGGCCCGCACCGAGCAATTGCGGGTAGAGCGTTCCGCTGCCCTGGATGATCAGGTCCGGCCCCGCCCCCCGCTTCAGTTCGGCGATTGCGTCGAGGCTTTCGACCCGGTGGCTGTTCCGCCAGTCCAGGCGTCTATCGCTCCCGGTCACCACATATTTCGAGGCTCGGTCGAACTTCTGTCCGATCCCGTCCGGCTCGCTCGCATTCCAGGGCCAGTGTGCGGCGAAGATGTCGTACGTGCGTCGGCCCAGCAAAAGGTCGAAGGGCGGAGTGAACAGCTTGTCGATGCGCTCGCCGACGGCCTCGTCGAAAAACCCGGCCAGCCAGCCGCCCAGCTCGAAGCCGCCGGTAATGTCCTCCTCGGGGCCGCCCGGCGCCTGCATCACTCCGTCGAGCGAGACGAAAACCGATCCGATTATCCTGCGCATCCATTTCCTCCATCCGGTTTGGCTTGGCACGGGCCGTCATGCTGAACTTGTTTAAGCATCCAGGATCGAGCCGCCTCGCGGGTGGAGGACTGGACCCTGAATCAAGTTGGCACTTATCCCCTTGCGCCAAGGGTCCAAGTCTGGCATACAATATGTATGAAGACGAAAGCCCCCACGCTCCGCAGCTTTCTTGACGACTTTCCGACCGAGGAAGTCTGTCTCGACTACCTGATGCGGTCGCGCCATGGCGTCCAGCACGATTGCGCCAAGTGCGGGAAGCTCGCCAAGTTTCATCGGGTGACGAAGCGCCGCTCCTACGCTTGCGAGTTCTGCGGCGGGCAGGTCTATCCGTGCGCGGGAACCCCCTTCGAGAACACGCGGACACCGCTTCGTGACTGGTTTTTCGTGATGTTCCAGTTCTGCACCACTCGGAACGGGGTTGCTGCGAAGAAAATCGAGCGCGATCTGGGCGTCACCTACAAGACGGCATGGCGGATGTGCCACAAAATCCGTGAGTATATGGCTTCGCTGGACAGTGACGATCCCCTTGGCGGTCCCGGCTCCATTGTGGAGATTGACGAAACGCTTATCGGCGGTTCCGTCTCCGGCATGGGGAGCGGCTACAAGGGTAACAAGACTTGCGTGGTCGGGATGCTGGAGCGGGAAGGCGAGTTGATTACTCGCGTTGTCAGCGCCCGTCACAAGGCCGCTATGCAAGGGCTGATCGTCTCGACGGTCCTCCCCGGCACGACGATCCATACGGACGAGTTCGGCGGCTATAAGGACATCGACCGGAGCGGCTTCAGGCACGTCACCGTGAACCATGCGCGGGGCGAATATGCCAAGCCGTGCGGCGCGGGCGTCAATCAGATCGAAGGCTTCTGGGCGATGCTGAAACGCGGGATCAACGGCACTCACATCCACGTCAGCGCCAAGCATCTGCCGAAGTACCTTGGCGAGTTCGAATACCGCTGGAACATGCGCGCCGTCCCGCACCTGATGCTCGACCGGCTGATGCACTCTTTCGCCCGATAGGGGGCCGAAGCGCCTGTGTTCGTCGCTCCGGCCCCCCGCCCCGCCGGAAGCCAATGGCGGGGCTACTGGCCCTGCCGTGGTCTCAGGACCAGATTCGGAAAGCGGCGAAAACGGTAAAGGCGAACATCGCCCATGCGGCGGCGACGAGCGCCAGTTCAATTCGTGAAGGCTTGGACATGCGGCTTCCCCTGCGCAATCCGCCCCACCCAGCTCCGAGCCGGGCGGTTGGAAGCGCGAGGACACAGGGAACCGCGCCCTGCTTATTCCCCTTTCGGGTATTGTATTCGGCAGGCCACCCGACCGGAGTCGGAGCCTGTGTCCACGCGCCAATGGCGGGCGCTCTCTCACTTCCACGATCAAGAGCGCGGGCCGGGTTTACGCCGCCTATCGCCTTCCGGCAAGTCGGCGCTTTGTTGGGCCTCGCCTTCGTCTTTGACGGCGGGCGGGGAACCGGAAAGCATCGCCTTCAAGAGGCGGTCGAAACGCGAGCGGGGATCGTCCGTCATAGGTCCCATTCTCCTTCTAGTCGTGCAAGCTCCCTCAGAAACATCGCCTCTGGATATGATGAACCGTCATTTGTGAAGTGAATCGTCCGGGCGTTGCGAACGACCGACGCCTGATACTCGTCCCCAAGGTGGGGCTGTATGTCCATGTAAGCCCTCTGCTGACGCACCCAAGTTTCCCAATGCTCCCTGGGCTTCTCCTCTCGAAAGCGGTGCGCCAAATCCCTTCCCGAAGCGATCAGGGCGCGGCGCTGCTCTTTTTTGACCTCCTTCGCGTCCTGATCCAGTAGATGCTCACCTAGGCTGGCCGCGCTGATGTTCATCCCCTCTGTAATCTGCCGCGTGAACTTCTCGGCTCGCGCCTTCGCCGGGGCATCCTGCTTCGCCAATGCTTCCCGGTAATGGGGGTCGCCCATCGTTGCGCGAAGCTGCTCAACTTCCGGGTGAATACCCAAGACAAGCTCCGTAAATGTCCGCTTGCGCTTCCGGGACTCAAGAGCCTTGGAGACACGTTCAAGGCCGTCGAGACCTTCATCGGTCAAATCGTAGCCGCGAACGCGCCGAACTGCCTCTCGGGGCGGCGGCGGGGCTGGGCGCTCACCATGGCTAAGCCAGCCCTCCATGGTGCCGGGCCTGTCGCGCCATTTCCTCCGAAACCACCATGCGAGCGTGACCATGATCAACATGACCCCGATCCACGTCACCCATCTATCGGCAGCAAGCGTGTTGAGGATCGGGGGGATGGTGTCGATGCCGAGCAAGTGCAGCCAGCCCGCCAAGTTGCTAACGGCATCTTCCGGCTTTGTCTGAGCCGCCGCAATCATGGCAGTGCCCGCCGCCGCCCCGCCAGCCATAACGACTTTGGTTGATGCCTTTGCCATCCCCCAGCCTTACAACATCTAGACACCCTTGGCGCAAGGGGATAAGCGCCAATCAAGTTCAGGGTGTCGCCCGAAAACTACCCCGCCGGGCACCTCCCCGCGCCCGGCCCCTTCACGAACCGCCCGGGCGTCGCGCCCGTATGCTCGCCGTCCTTCAGCACCTGGACCCCGTTTACGAAGACCTGGCGCATTCCAGTCGCATAAAGCTGCGGCTGCGGGAACGACGCATTGTCACGGATCGTGGCGGGGTCGAAGATGGCGAGGTCGGCGAAATGGCCGGGCTTGAGGGCACCCCGGTCCCTGAGGCCGAGATTGGCCGCCGGCAAGGACGTCATCCGCCGAATTGCGTCTTCGAGGGTCACCATTTTCTCGTCACGGGCATATTTGCCGAGCACGCGAGCGAAATTGCCATAGGCCCGGGGGTGGGTGCTCGACTTTAGGAACACGCCCTCGGGCGCCTGCGCCGAGGCGTCGGAGCCGAAGCTCATCCACGGCAGCGCCACCGCCCGGCGGACATTGTCCTCGCTCATCGAGAAATAGGCGACCTGGATCCGGCTATTGTCCTCGACGATGAGATCGGCGGCGGTTTCCTCGGCGGTCTTGCCGCGCTCGCGGGCCACCTCCTCCAGGGTCTTGCCGGTAAGAGGCTTCAGCGCCGGGTTCCTGAAGCCGAGAAGGAGCACCTTGGCCGGTTCCTCCACGACCAGGGCGCTGTCCTCGGACTCGCCCGAGCGCATCTCGGCGAGGACCCGGGCGCGTTGGGCGGGGTCCTTGAGCCGGGCGACCCAAGCCTCGATTCCGCCCTCCTGCACCCACAAAGGCATCGCCGCATCGAGGCCGGTCGAGCTCGCCGGATAGGTGTACATGTCGGCGGTAATTCTCAGACCCCGCGCCCGCGCCGCCTCGACCCGGGCGATGGCGGAGTCTATCTTGCCCCAGTTCGGACGGCCGGACTGCTTGAAATGGTAAATTTCCGCGGGCGCTCCCGAGGCCGCCGATATCGCCACCAGTTCATCTATCGCTTCGAGCAATTTAGGACCTTCGTCGCGCATGTGGCTGATATACATGCCGCCGCATTTGCCGGCCTCGGAGGCGAGCGCGATCAGCTCTGGGGTCTCGGCGAAGAAGGCCGGAGCATAGATGAGCGAGGAGCCGACGCCCATTGCGCCCTCGTTCATCGCCTCGCGCACCAGCGCCCGCATCCGGTCGAGCTGAGCCGGGGTCGGATCGACGTCGGCCTCGCCGAGCACGTTCACCCGCACCGTCGTCGCCCCGACGAAGCTGGCGATGTTAGGAGAGACGCCTTTCCTCTCCATGTGGGTGAGGTAACCGCCGAAGCTGGTCCACTCGATCGGATAGCGGATGTCGCCCTGCCGGGACGGCTCCACCCGCTTCATCTCGTCGGACAGAGGGCCCATCGACTTGCCCTCGCCCATCACTTCGAGGGTTACGCCCTGGCGGATGTCGCTCTGCGCCTTCGGGTCGGCGATCAGCGCTTCGCCCGCCCAGCTCAGCATGTTGATGAAGCCCGGCGCGACCGCGAGCCCGGCCGCGTCGATCTCGGCTCGGGCGGAGCCGTCGAGGCGCGGACCGACAAAGGCGATCCGATCGCCTCGAAGCCCGACGTCGCCCGTATAGGGCGCCCCGCCGCCGCCATCGTAGATCGTGCCGCCGCGGATTACGATATCGTAGGTGGGAGAGGCAGGCGCCGTGGCGCAGGCGGCGAGGAGTAGGGGGAGAGCCGGGACGAATCTTCTCATTTGCATTTTCTCCAGCCTGGCCCGCGCACGAACCTCCCGGGTTTTGCCCCGCTATGCTCGCCGTCCTTCAACACTGCTACCCCGTTGACGAAGACGTGGCGCATTCCGACGGCATATTGGTGCGGGCGCTCGTAGGTCGCCCGATCGGCGATCTTCGTCGGATCGAAGATTGCGAGATCGGCGTGAAAGCCCGGCTTGAGCCTGCCGCGATCGGCGATTCGCAGATTGTCGGCCGGAAGCGAGGTCAGCCGACGCACCGCCTCGGCGAGGCCGATCACTCTCTCCTCGCGCACGTAGCGGCCGAGCAGGCGGGCGAAATTGCCGTAAGCGCGCGGATGCACCGCTCTGTCGGTAAAGGGCGGCTCGGTCGCGAACGCCGCGGCGTCCGAGCCGAAGCTCACCCATGGGCGGGCAAGCACCTTGCGTAGATTCTCCTCCGAAATGGAGTGAAACACCGTGCCGATCGAGCTTCCGTCCTCGACGATGAGGTCGACCGCCGTCTCCGCCGCGCTCTTGCCGCGAAGCGCCGCGATCTCGGGAAGGCGCTTGCCGGCATGGATTCGCAGCGCCGGGTTAGTGAAGCCGACCGGCTGCACCGTCGTCCAGTCGCGCGAGCCGCTTTGCATGTCGGCGACGACCCGGGCCCGGACCGCCGGATCCTTCAGCCGGGCCTGCATCGCCTGGGAGCCGCCCTCGCGTACCCAAAGCGGGAGCGTGGAGTCGAGGCCGGTGCCGGAAGCGCTGTAGAGATACATGTTGGCGGAGACGGCCACTCCGGCCGCGCGAGCCGCCTCGATCCGGGCAAGGGCCGAATCCATCAGCGGCCAGTTGGAGCGGCCGGCGGCCTTCAGATGGTAGATTTCGGCCCGGGCGCCCGAGCGGCGGCCGATCTCGACCAGTTCGTCGATCGCCTCCAGAAGCCGGCTGCTCTCGCTCCGCATGTGGCTGACATACATCCCGCCGCAGCGGCCCGCTTCGCTCGCAAGCGCGACCAGCTCGTCCGTTTCGGCGTAGACGGCGGGGACGTAGATGAGCGACGAGCCGACCCCCATCGCGCCTTCGTCCATCGCCTGCCGGACCAGAGCGCGCATCCGGACCAGCTGCTCCGGACCGGGATCGACGTCGTTTCGGCCGAGCTCGTGGACCCGGACGGTGGACGCGCCCACCATCGAGGCGACATTGACGCTGACGCCCCTCTTCTCGAGGAAATGTAGGAACTCGCCGAGCGTGGTCCAGGCGATCGGATAGCGAGTCGCCGTCTGCTCGGCCCGCGCCTCGGCTTTCTGCGCCGGGCTGAAGGGACCCATCGACCAGCCTTCGCCCATCACTTCGAGGGTCACGCCTTGGCGGATGTCGCTCTGCGCCCTGCCGTCCTGGATCAACGGCACGGCGGCCCAGCTCAGCATGTTGATAAAGCCCGGCGACACGGCGAGGCCGCGCGCGTCCACTTCGGTGCGGCCCCGCTTCGCTATGCGCGGCGCGACGGCGGCGATCCGGCCGCCCTTGAGGGCAACGTCGCCGATATAGGGGGCGTCGCCGCTGCCGTCGTAGATGGTGCCGCCCCGGATGACCGTGTCGAAGGCCGGCGCCGGGCGGGCGGAGGCGCTGCTAGAGAGTGCGAGGGCCAGGGCAGCGAGAATGCGCGGATACATTTCACCACGCTAGCGATGCCGCCGCCCCATCGCAACGCGATGGGAAGGCGGATTAATGCTGCCCCTCGCGCATTTCCCTGGCGGCGTCGCGCATCTCGAGGGCACCTTTTTGCATTTCCCTGGAGCCTTCCTCCATCTCGCCAGCCGTCTTGAGCAACTCTTCATGGGTGACCCGCTCGCCGCGGGCGGCGTTGCGGCGGATCACGTCTTCGCGATAGGCCATGCTGCTCCTGAGCCGATCCGCTCGGGCGGCCATCTGCGCGGCACTGAGCTCCATGCTCCTCGCGCCGATTTCCATGCCGATCGCCCCGTGCTTCATGCCCGCGACGACCGCCGCGGCGGTCGTTCCGGCCGCCCGGCTCGCTTCCGCGGAGAAGTCGACCAAGCGAAAAGCCTCGGCGACCGTGCGCTCGACATCTACCTCGATCAGCGCCCCGTCATAAGGCGCGCGAGGAGCGCGAGGAGCACGGGGCGCTCGGGGCGCCCGGGCCACGGTTTCCGCCTGAGCTGCGGCTGCGAGCGCGGCGGGCAGCCCCGGCGGCATCGGGCCGGGGCCGACGATCGTCACCTTCGGCAGTGGCGACGGGGCCGGCGGCGCGGGAGCGGCGCCGGGCGCGGGCGGGGCGACCGGAGCAGACGGCGCCATGGGCGCAGACGGGACGGGCGGCGCCCCGGGCGCTTCGGGGACGAACTCCAGCGCGGCGACGGGAGCCGCGAAGGCGGCGCAGCCGACCATGGCCGCGACCGCCCAGGTGGAGCCGGAGCGGCGCCGAACCCGGCCGTCGAGGATCGCCTTCACCCGCCGCGACAAACCGGGCTCGCCGGCGGCGATGGCGTTGGCGGGGAGGGTGGAGCGGCCGTTCATCCGGGCCCAGTCGAGCAGAGTCTGAGCATAGCGCGCCGGTTCCACCTTGGCCGCGGCGTCGCTGTCGGCGGCTTCCTCGGCCTGCTGTGCGACCTCGCGGTCGAGCCTCCAGACCAGTGGATTGAACCAGAAGAGCGCCACCGCCAGCCGAGACAGGATCAAGGGCGCCCAGTCGCGTCGGTCGACATGGGCCACTTCATGGGCGAGGATGGAGTCCGCCTCCTCCGGCGAGCGCAGCGTATCGGGATCGAGCAGGATGACGGGGCGGCGAAGGCCCCAGCTCAGCGGCGAGCTCGCTTCCTCGCAGACGAGAAGGCGGATCCGGAGCGGGTCGCCGCCGGCCCGGGCGAGAGCCGCCCGCCACAAGGGAGCCTCCACCTCGACGGCGCCGCGGGTCCAGCGCCGAAGAGTCCAGAGCCCGGCGAGAAGCCGTCCGCCGACCATGAGCACCCCGCCGGCATAGAGAAGGAAGAAGAGCAGGCTGGGATCGTCCCGGTCGCCGCCCGGCGACTGCAAGGCCGGCGATGTCGCGGTCGCTGGAGCGGACCCGGCCTCGAAAACGGCCGGCGGGACTGAACCAAGCGGCGCCGTCGCCATGGCAGGAGCCGGCGCCGGAGTCGCGATCTCGACGGCGGGCGCGAACAACGCGATCGCCGGAAGCGCGAGCAGCAGCGCCACGGCGACCTTGAGCACCGCGCCGCGGTCGGCCGCCGCTCTCGAGCGAAGCATCGCCGCCAGAAGCAGGGCGCCGCCGGCGATCGCCGCGGATTTCCAGCCCATCTCGATCAGGAAGTCGTAGCTCATTGGTCGCGCTCCTTTGCGTCGTCGATCGCGCGTTGCAGCGCGTCCAGCTCTTCGGGCTTCAGAGTTTGGGAAATTCCGAGAAGGGCCGTGGCGGCGCTCGCCGCGGACCCGTCGAAAAAGGTTTTGACGAGTGCCTTTAACGCCGTCTCGCGCACCTTTGCCGGCTGCGGAACACTCTTGTAGACATAGGTCTGGTCCTCGGTCCGATGGCTGACCATCCCCTTGGCTTCAAGCCGGGCGAGCATGGTCCGGACAGCCGAATGGCTCGGCGGATTGGCCATCGCCCGGCCCACGTCCGCCGCGGTCGCCTCGCCGGCGCTGCATAAAATCTCGAATATCTCGCGCTCGCGGCGCGGCAGGCTTGCGATCATCGCGACTCGGTTTCCTTCTGCTACACTTGTAGCATGCCACAAATGTAGCAGGATGCAAACCCCTTGGTCGAAAAAGCGCGGCCGTTGGTGGACGCGGCTCGCAACCCGCCGGCCTTGCAGGCCCGGCCCATCCGGCCCATTCTGCCACCTGGCATCAGCCTTTCGAGGGGAAGTAGGATGAGGAGACGTTTCGCTGCGGCGCTGTTGCTGATGGCGGGGGCAACGCCCGCCGCCGCTCAGGATTTCAGCTGTTCCAACAAGAGCGCTGAGATCAGCTGCAAGGGCGGGGCCTGCGAGGTCAATGCCGACGACGGCTTCACGCCGATGTCGCTCGGCCGCACGGGAAGCCGATTGTCGATCTGCGCCTATTCCGGTTGCTGGGAAGGGCCGATCCTGGTGCGCCGATCGAGGGGATCGATCGACCTGCTCTACGCGCAGGTCCGCAATCCGCAGGCGAACGGAAGCAGCGGAATGAGCGAACTCGCGATCATCTACGACCGAGCCTCACGCACCGCGCAGATGCGCTGGGGCGGCTTCGCTAACTCGATGGGCTGCGGCGACGAAGCCCGCTGACGCGGTCCAGTAGGAATTGGCTTAATGCGCCGGCTTCCTGAAGCGGTAGACGAAGCGGTCGGTCCTGCCCCGGATCGAGGGGTCGAAGACGTTCTTCGAATGATCGTCCTCGCGCACCCGAAGCAGGTCGGACCGCGCCTCGAGCACGAAGCCGGCCCGCTCGAAATCCGCCCGGACCACGGCGGGATCGATCCGGTGAAGCTTCTCCACCGTTGCGCGCGAGTCGCCGCCGGCTGCCGCGACATGATCGACGACCGCGACCGTCCCTCCCGGCTTCACCGCGTCCCAGATCGCACTCACCACCGTGTCCGGATCGATCCTGGGAAGACCGAATTGGGCGCTTTCCCAATAAGCGTCGTGATAGACGAGATGGAGGAGAGCGAAATCGAAGCTGTTCGGCGCGAAGGCGATCGCAGTCGTCGGACTCGAGTAGAAGACGGTGTTGGGGTTGCGCGCCTTGACGTCCTTGAGCGCGGCGACGACCCGTTCGTTGCGCCCGAAGCCGGCCGGATTCCAGCCGACGACATGGCCTTTGGGTCCGATCGCCCGGGCCATGATGTCCGAATAATAGCCGGTCCCGGTGAAGTAATCGAGCGCGCGATCGCCCTTCTTCAGGCCCAGGAAGCGAAGCACTTCCGCGGGCTTCCTCACCTCGTCCAGGTCGGTGGCCGCCTTGGGGCGACCGGAGGACGTCACCGCCGCGACCAAATCCGCCGGCGCCCCGGCCGGGGCTATGGCGGTCGTCGGCGCCGCCAGCGTCAGCATGATCGTAACCAGAGCCGTCCTGAGCGTCTTCCGCCTCCCATTCGCTTCTTCCGGATGGCAACGAGACTAGCTCAGCCGCCGGGGTCCGTCACTCTCCGCGCGACGAAGGCGTCGTCTCAGATGGCGAAGACCTGGCGCCCCGCCCGGGCCCGCGATCCCGCGGCGCCGATAATCTCCGAGCTCAGCGCGCACACGATGCGCGCCGAGCAGCGGACGGTGACGGCGAGGGTCGAGCCCGGCAGTCCGGCGAAGCTGTAGAGCAATGCGTGCGGAGAGCCGTCGCCGCAGCGGCCGGCGCAGATCACCTCGCCCTTGTGGTGAGCGCCCATCGTCGCCGGGACGCCGTCCACATAGAGCGAATAGCCGCCAACGCCGGCGCCCGGCCGCACCTCGACTTGCAGCCTGATCATTCGCATCTCCAAATCCGGCCCGGCCTGGCGGCGTAGGCGTGAGCCGGGTCCGTGACCCGGCTCACGCCTACGCCCGGCCGAGGGCGATAGACATGGAATGAAGCCGCCGGATCGCCGGGACTCGTTGACCCCCGGACCGAGGAGGCGCAACCTGGAGCTTCGTTGTGGGGCGAACCATGGATCGTGAGCAAGTTGCTGAACCCCGGCTCGTGCAGACGGCCGACGGTACGGCAGATAAAGCGGCCGACTGTCGGCCTAAATCGATCGTCCTGTTTTCTGACGGCACCGGCAACAGCAGCGCCAAGCTGTTCAAGACCAACGTCTGGCGGATGTACGAGGCGGTGGATCTCGGACCGCCCACGCCGGGCAAGCGCAAGCAGATCGCCTTTTACGACAATGGCGTCGGGACGTCCGCTTTGCGCCCGTTCGCCGCGCTTGGGGGCGTTTTCGGCTTCGGCCTCAAGCGCAACATCCTCGAGCTCTATCGCTACGTCTGCCGAAATTACCAGCCGGCCGAGGGAGAAAAGGGAGGCGCCCATGCGCCGCCGGGCGGCGATGAAATCTATGGTTTCGGATTCAGCCGAGGCGCGTTCACGATGCGGCTCGTCATGGCGCTTATCGCCGATCAGGGGCTGGTCAGATCGGACGGCCGTGAGTCGGAGCTCCTCAGGACGAGCGCCGACGCCTACCGCGCATTCAGATCGAGATTCCTGCCGCGCCGGCTGCAATGGCCGACCCACGCAGTGCGGAACGTCCGGGCGGCGCTTTCCCGGCGCTGGCGGAGCTGGCGCGGCATTCCTCTCTACAATGACAGTCGGAATTATCAGCCGACGATCCGATTCGTCGGAGTCTGGGACACGGTTGCCGCTTATGGCGGCCCGATCATCGAGATCACGCGCGGCATCGACAATTGGATCTACGCGCTCTCGATGCCGAACTACCGGCTGAGCCCCCGAGTGAACCGCGCCCGTCACGCGCTCGCGATCGACGACGAACGAGACGCCTTTCATCCCCTTTTATGGGACGAAGTCTACGAAGATCGACAGGTCGAAAGCGGGCGCGTCGACCGTGAGCGGCTGCAGCAGGTGTGGTTCACCGGCATGCACGCGGATGTCGGCGGCGGCTATCCGGACGAGAGCCTCAGCTACGTCTCGTTCCTGTGGATGAAGAACGAGGCCGAAGAAGCCGGCCTGAGGACTCTCAAGGTGGTCACCGACCGGTACCGGGCCCTGGCGAACAGCGCCGGTCCGATCCACGACAGCCGCTCCGGCCCCGGCGCTTATTATCGGTATCAGCCGCGCAACATCGGCGGCTGGCTCCATCCACCCGACACCGAATCGATCGTCCAGGACCCTCAACTTGTCGACGATAAGCGCAAGCCGATGGGCCTGCTGACGAAAGTGCATGTCCATGAGAGCGTCATCGCCCGGGCCGCCGCAGGGACCGACGGCTATGCGCCCTTCACGCTTCCCGCGAAGATCAAGGTGGTGCCGCCGCAGGCCGGCGGGGAAACCTCTCCCCAGGCCGACAGCGTCACTCCGGTCGCTCCCCCGGCCGAGGACGAGGTGCCGATTCCGATCCTGTCGAAGGAGGAGCGGAAAAGGCTCGAGGATGAGCATGTCGGCGAAGCGCGCTGCGCGGCGGTGGCATCCGTGTGGGACCTGGTGTGGCGCCGCCGGATCAACTATTTCGCGACCCTCGTCCTGACCCTTCTCCTCGTCATGATGCCCTGGTGGATCGCGGCGGCGCCGGAGCCTCCGCTTCTCGCCGACGGGCGCACCTGGATCGGCGGCCTCATCCGAATGCTCGCCGTCGTCACGCCCGAGTTCGTCGATCCGCTGATCGACACGATGGCCGACAACAGCTTCTATTTTCTCGCTCTCGTCCTCCTCATCTGGCTCTGCCTGCGGCGAAGCGGGTCGCTGGAGATGAGACTGCGCGACCGGGCGCGGATCGTCTGGGCGCAGTCACTGCTGGTCGGCGGGCCGCTGCCCGCGGCCGAGAGCGGCGGCCTCTCCCGTTCGATCAGGACCAGCAAGGCGTTTCGGCGGCCGATGCGTTTCCTGAAATGGGCCCTTTTGCCGGCTCTGACGGCGATCCTGATCGTCCTCGTCATTCTCTGGCTCCTGCTGGCCGTCTATACCCAGCTCAGGCTGCCGGACCTGGAGCAGGGCAAAGCGCTCTGCGGCTCCAGCGGCGCGAGCTCGCCGCTCCAGGTCCGGCGCATCGACTTCTCGCCGGCCCGGCCCTGTCACTCCGTCGGCGCGACGGTCGAGCGCAAGCAGCGCTATATCGTCGATATCGAGGTCACGAAGGCCTGGACGGACGGCGACGAGGCGACCGACCCGGCGGGGCTCGCCGCCGGGAAGCTCGGCTTCGGCGGCTATGTCGGAGTACCGTTCCGCCGGGTGATCACCGCCAATTACCTGCAGCCGATCGTCGAAATCCGGCGTGGACCCGGCCTTCTGCAACGGGGGAACAGGGTCCATATCGAACCGCTCGAGATGCACCAGCAGGGCGACAGCCCCACCGTCTGGCGGGGCGAGTTCGTCGCGCCCCGAAGCGGCGAGCTGGCGCTCTTCCCCAACGAAGCGGTTCTGCCATTCAGAAATGCCGAGACCTACAATGTCGGCTATTTCTATCGCCACCGCCGCTACGGCAATGGCGGCATGGCCTGCGTGACCATCCGCCGGGCGGACCTGGCCGCAGCGCTCGCGCCTCCCGCGGCCGGAAGCGCCTGCAAGGCCGCCGACGCGCGCGCCGCGGCGGAGGCGGACGCCGCCGACCAGAGGGCCGCGGCGGAAGCGGACCGGCTTCGGCGCGCCCGGGAAGCGGACCGTCCGGCCGCGGCGCCGGAGCGATTGGCGGGCGCGGCGGGGCGAGACCGGCACCGCCTGGGACGGCGGCCCTCGAAAGACTGAAATCCGCACCTTGCTGGCGGCGGGTCTCGCCCCCATTTGCGAGTGGGCCGTGTTGACTGTGTCATACCATGCTCTTGCACTTTAGAACAAATCTGGAACAGCTGTCTTCATGCTGACTCACCTTTCCGTCCGCGGCGCGCGCGAGCATAATCTCAAGAATGTCGACGTGGATATTCCGCGCGAGACTCTGACCGTGATCACCGGCCTCAGCGGCTCGGGTAAATCCTCGCTCGCCTTCGACACCATCTACGCGGAGGGGCAGCGCCGCTACGTCGAGTCGCTCTCCGCTTATGCGCGCCAGTTCCTCGAGATGATGCAGAAGCCGGACGTCGACCATATCGAGGGCCTCTCCCCGGCAATCTCGATAGAGCAGAAGACGACCAGCCGAAATCCGCGCTCCACCGTCGCCACCGTCACCGAAATCTACGATTATATGCGCCTGCTCTGGGCGCGGGTCGGCGTGCCGTACAGCCCCGCCACCGGTCTTCCCATCTCCGCCCAGACCGTCAGCCAGATGGTCGACCGGGTTATGGCGCTCCCCGAAGGCACACGCCTCTACCTCCTCGCCCCCGTCGTGCGCGGCCGCAAGGGCGAGTATCGCAAGGAGCTGGCCGAGTGGCAGAAGGCCGGCTTCGCCCGGGTCCGGATCGACGGAATGCTCTATCCGATCGAGGAGGCGCCCGCCCTCGACAAGAAGTACAAGCACGACATCGAGGTCGTCGTCGACCGCTTCGCCGTGAAGCCCGACATCGGCACCCGCCTGGCGGATTCGCTGGAGACGGCGCTCAAGCTGGCCGAGGGCCTGGTATATCTCGATCCGGCCGATAGCCCCTCCCCTTCAGGGGAGGGGTTGGGGAGGGGCATGTCGTCTAATGGTAAGTTGGACGACGGCACAGTCCCCGCCCCAAACCCCTCCCCTGAAGGGGAGGGGCTCAAGAAGGTCGTCCTCGGCGACAACGCCCCCCCAGGCCGGATCACCTTCTCCGAGAAGTTCGCCTGTCCGGTCTCCGGCTTCACCATCGCCGAGATCGAGCCGCGCCTGTTCAGCTTCAACGCCCCCCAGGGCGCCTGCCCCGCCTGCGACGGCCTTGGCGAGAAGCTCCTGTTCGACCCCGAGCTCGTCGTCCCCAACGAAAATCTGTCGATCAAGAAGGGCGCCGTCGTCCCCTGGGCCAAGTCCAACCCTCCAAGCCCTTACTACATGCAGGTCCTCGGTAGCCTCGCCCGCGAATATGGCTTCAGCCTCGAGACTCCCTGGAACGATCTGACCGAGGAAGTCCGAAAGACCATCCTCTACGGGACCGAGGGCAAGCCCGTCACCCTCCGTTTCGTCGACGGCAAGAGAAGCTACGACGTCCGCAAGCCCTTCGAGGGCGTGATCGGCAACCTCAACCGCCGGATGCTCCAGACCGAGAGCGCCTGGATGCGCGAGGAGCTGAACAAATATCAGTCCGCCGCTCCCTGCGAGACCTGCGACGGAGCCCGCCTTCGCCCCGAGCCGCTCGCGGTCAAGATCGCCGGCGAGGACATAAGCATGTCCACCCGCCGCTCCGTCCGCCACGCGCTGGAGTGGTTCTCCACCCTCGCGGAGAAGCTCAACGGCCAGCAGAAGGAGATTGCCCGGGCCATCCTCAAGGAGATTAACGAGCGATTGGGCTTCCTCGACAATGTCGGCCTGGATTATCTCAACCTCGACCGGACCTCCGGCACCCTGTCGGGCGGCGAGAGCCAGCGGATCCGGCTCGCAAGCCAGATCGGCTCCGGCCTCTCGGGAGTCCTCTACGTCCTCGACGAGCCGTCGATCGGCCTCCACCAGCGCGACAACGATCGCCTCCTCATCACCCTGAAGCGCCTGCGCGATCTCGGCAACACCGTCATCGTCGTCGAGCATGACGAGGACGCCATCCGGACCGCCGACTATGTCATCGACATGGGCCCCGGCGCCGGCGCCCATGGCGGCGAGGTCGTGGCGCGGGGCACGCTCGAAGAGGTCCTCGCCAACGAAAAGTCCCTCACCGCCGACTATCTCACCGGCCGCCGCTCCGTCGCCGTCCCCGCCACCCGCCGCAAGGGCAACGGCCGCAAGCTCACCGTCAAGGGCGCGAGGGCCAACAATTTGAAGGACGTCACCGCGTCCATCCCGCTCGGCACCTTCACGTGCATCACCGGCGTCTCCGGCTCCGGCAAATCCAGCTTCACTATCGACACTCTCTATTCGTCCGCCGCCCGCGCGCTGAACGGCGCCCGCATCCAGGCCGGCCGCCACGAACGGCTCGACGGCCTCCAATATCTGGACAAGGTGATCGACATCGATCAATCGCCGATCGGCCGCACCCCGCGCTCCAATCCCGCCACTTATACCGGCGCCTTCACCTGCATCCGCGACTGGTTCGCCGGTCTCCCCGAAAGCGGCGCGCGCGGCTACAAGCCCGGCCGGTTCAGCTTCAACGTCAAGGGCGGCCGCTGCGAAGCGTGCAAGGGCGACGGCCTGATCAAGATCGAAATGCACTTCCTCCCCGACGTCTACGTCACGTGCGACGTCTGCCACGGCGCGCGCTACAATCGCGAGACGCTGGAAGTGAGGTTCAAGGGCAAGAGCATCGCCGACGTGCTCGAAATGAATGTCGAGGACGCGCACGTCTTCTTCAAGGCCGTCCCCCCGATCCGCGACCGCATGGCAATGCTGGAGGAGGTCGGCCTCGGCTACGTCAAGGTCGGCCAGCAGGCGACCACCTTGAGCGGCGGCGAAGCGCAGCGCGTCAAACTCGCCAAGGAACTCTCCCGCCGCGCCACTGGCCAGACGCTCTACATATTGGACGAACCCACCACGGGGTTACATTTCGAGGACGTGCGCAAGCTATTGGAAGTCCTCCACCAGCTCGTCGAGCAAGGCAACACGGTCGTCGTGATCGAGCACAATCTGGAAGTCATCAAGACAGCGGATTGGGTCATCGACCTC
>JBBSIZ010000014.1:0-73870 GCA_038257735.1 Sphingomonadales bacterium
CCCTGCAGGGCGATCGTGTCGACGCCCCCGCCGCCGTCGACATTGTCGTCCGCCGTCAACGCTCCGCCGAAGTAGAAGATATCGTCCCCCGCGAGGCCGGACACCGTGTCGTCGCCGCCCTGGCTGAGGATGAAAATATCCGATTGCGGAGTGCCTACCAGAATCTCGGACAGGCTGCGGAAGTTGAACGACGCGACGGCCGGGTCGTGGTCGGACAAGGAGCGATCGGCGTCGTCGCCGGTGCCGAGCCCGTTGAAGCCCGTGTTGATGTGGACGACGTCGTAGGTCGCGACTCCGCTCAGCATCGAGTTGACGACAATATGGTCGAGCGCCTGGCTTCGGCCGTCGAAGGTGTAGGTGTAGCGCTCCGCCTCGGGCAGCGTGAGGGTCAGGTTGTCGAAGCGCGATCCGCCGACGCGGGGCGTCCCGTCCGGAAGCACGTAACCGGTTACGACCTCGAGCGGCCGGTAGAAGTAGAAGTCGTTATAGTCGCCGCCTGAGATGATCCCGGCACCCGCCGAGCTCGACTGGATATGGTCGATCATCGCATAGACGTCGTTCGCCTGCTGGTTGCGCTTCGCCCAGCCGGAATTTTCGGGCTGGCCGGCGGCGAGGTCCTGGTTGAGCTGCCAGAAATTGCCCGAGCCGCCCTTGGCGGTGAAGTGGTTCGCGACGAGGAATACGGTGTTGCCGCTGAAGGTGAACTGGGCGAGCAGCGGCAGCCGGGTCGACGCCCAGTCGCCGGTGTTGATCTGACCGGCGATCATGTCGTCCGAGAACTGGATGAGGTCCCCGGGGTCGCGGACGCCGTCCCCGATCCGGTCCGTATACTTGCGCCGGTCCTCGATCGGAGCGTCGGCCGGCAGGTCCCCGAGCTGAACTCGGACGGTGTTGTAGAGGAACCCGACCCGGATGTTGCCGCCCGGCTCGCCGCCCTCCGCATTGTTGACCGGCGCCTGGTCGACCCACTGATAGGCCGCGCCGGGTACGCGCGCATTGAGCGCGTCGACCAGCATCTGCCAGGTCAGGGAGGCGTCGGTGATGCCGTTGTTGGTGGCGCCGTTATTGTCCTGAATCTCCTCGACGATGACGATGTCGGGCGCCTTGAGGTTTTCGGCGATCACCTTGGCGAGCGCGTCGAACCGGGCCTGGCCGTCGCCGGGGTCCAGATTCTCGACGTTGAACGTGGCGACCGTAAGGCTGCGCGGGTCGCCGCCGAGGGAAGTCGTCTCCTGCACCGGCTGGGTGTTGACGAAGCCCGCCGAATCCCAGCTGGTTACGAAGAGCTTGCGGTCGGTGAAGTCGAACTCGACGATTCCGGTAACGTCGCCGAGGCGGTCGCCCATCGAGAGCTGCTGGGTCAGCCCGGCCGGAGCCGGGGTCGCGAAGCCAGAGAAATCGATCTCGATAATGTCCGGATTGACGTCGCCGTCATGGAGGTGGCGGCCGCCGGCGATCGTGTCGTCGTCGGAGTCCGCCGTATCGGGCGGCGAGCCCGGCGGATCGCCCGCTACCGTGTAGCCGCCGCGGCCGTTGATCTGGTCGGCGTTGGCATGGACCGCCGAATAGGCCTGGAAAAAGGGCTGTCCGCCCGACGTGTCGATGAAGCCGTCCGCGACGACGACGTCGGGCAGAGTGACCAGCATGCCCTCCACCGTCTCCCAGAAGGAAAGCGCGTAGCGGGCTGCGTCGAAGGTGTCGCCGTTGACGCTGAAATAGTTCGGGGTCTCCAGCGTCATGATCGCATTGGGGATCGGCCGGCTTATGTCGAGCACCAATACGGGCAGCGGATTGCCGCTCGAGTTCACGGTGACCGACGGGTTGACGAGCACGGTGCGGGGCTGGGTCTGGAACGACTGATATTCCATCACCTGCGCAAATACGGTGACGAGGTCGCCGACATTGACGCCCGAAACGACCGTGCCGACCCCGGCATCGTTGCGGGTCATCACGAAGATGCCCTCCGAGGTCAGCCAGTCGGAGTCCCAGTCGCCATTCTCTTCGGTGATGTAGAAGCCCTGCCGCGAACCGACATTGTCTACCGCGGTGACGATCGCCTGGACGATGACGGTGGTAGACGACGCGACGTTGAACCCGAACGTGCCCTCTGCCGCGAGGATCGGACTGTAATAGGACGATCCCTGGATCTGGTGGATGTAGACCAGATCCTCATTCTGGATCGTGCCGACGCCGGTCGGGTCCGCGATCACCGCGAAGCCGGTGGGGTTGCCGAGCACGACGCTGAAGGTCTCGGCGAATTCTCCAAGCGTATCGCCGTTGACGAGCACCTCGATCTGCTTGCTATTCTCTCCGGCGGCGAAGCTCAGAGTCCCGGACGTCGCCTGATAGTCGCTGCCCGCCTGCGCGCTGCCGTCAGCCGTCTGATAGTCGACGGTGAAGGCGTCGCTGCCGCCCGTGCGGGTGACGGTGAAGGTGAAGATGGTCGTGCCCGAATTGCCTTCGGCCTGGCTGACGTCCGAGATGGTCACGAACGGCGGAGAGCCGTCGTCATTGACGATCGTCCCGATCGCGGAGCCATCGGCGATGGTGCCGACTGACGGGTTGGACAGCGTGACGGTGAACGATTCGTCCGCTTCCGGATCGGCGTCGGTGACGAGGTCGAGGGCCAGGGTCTTCGTCGCCTCGCCCGCTCCGAATTCCACCGTCCCGCTGAGCGCCGAGATGAAATCGGATGCGTTGGCGCTGAACCCGCCCCCGGCGAAGCTCACCGCATAATCGACCGTGCCGGGGGCGCTGGAGTCGCCCGCCCGGGTGACGGTGAACACGACCTGCGAGCTGCCGCCGGTACGTTCGAACGCGGCACTGTCGGCTATCGAGAAGGAAGGAGTAGAGACCTGACTCGACACGACGATGTCGTCGATCCCGACCCACTCGTCATTGCCTGCCGCATTGACCGTCATGATCCGGATCTCGAGCTTGGCGGCGTTGTCGGCGCCCGCCGGCAGGACGATGTCCAGCGATGTCGTCTGGGTCGCTCCGCCTCCCGTGGTGACGTCGGCGAAATAGCCGCCGGGGACATTGATCCAGGGGGCGCCCGGGTCTGTGCGGTACTGGACGTTGATCGGCTGGACGGAATCGTCGCCGGCGTCGATGTCGCGCAACGTGGCCTGGAGCCTGATGTCGGAACGGCCGGTGGAGTCCATGTAGAGGACGATGCTCGGCGCGTCCGCCGTGCCCGAGCCCTGGAGGCCGATGGTCGGATTGGCGATGTGGAACTCGGCAACTCCGCCGGACGTGCTGGTGGTGGCCGTGACGTTCGCGATGACGTCGACCTGACCGAGCGTCGAGGCGGCGGTCAGGGTCCGCGGGTCGACGCCGGTCGGCGAGGCGGCCGAATAGTCGCCGAGGAAGCCGACGATATAGGGAAGCCCGCTCCAGTCGTCGTTGGCCGTGATCCGACCGGTGTCGGTCCAGTCTTCGGTGAAGCTCCCCGAGCCGAGCCGGAAATAGGCGGCGCCGTCGTCGTTGATGATCGTGCCGAGCGCCGCACCGTCGCCGATCGTCGCGCCGGCCGGACTGGAAAGCGTGAGATTGAGGGTCTCGGACGCCTCGGCCACGGCATCTCCTATGATCGGGACCGAAACCGTCCTGGAGGTCTCACCGGCGGCGAAGCTCAATGTGCCCGCGACAGCGAGATAGTCGCTGCCGGCCGTCGCTGTGCCGTCCGAGGTGGAATAGTCGATCGTGACGGCGCCGCTCGGCGCGAAGCTGAGCGCGACCGTGAAGACGAGATATGTAACCCCGGCATTGCCCTCCACGATCGACGCGTCGCCGACCGTCGCGACCGGTACCGCGGGCACGTCGTCGTTGCTGATCGTGCCGGTCGCCTGCCCGTCGCCGATGCTTGCGCCGGTGACGTTGGAGACGTTGACGAGGAAGGTCTCGTCCGGCTCCACGGCAGTGTCGGAATTGACCGTCACGTCGAACGTATAGGTCTGCTCGCCCTCGGGGATGATCTGGCTGGTCAGAATCCGAGCCACATAGTCGTTGTCGGCGGTCGTGGCGCTGCTGTCGGCGGTGGCGATATCGAAGGTGACCCCGCCGGACGGCGCCGGCCGGTCGAGGCTGACGGTGAAGCTGTAGGTCACGGTGCCGGCATCGCCTTCGTTTCCGGTCACGTCGGCGATGGTGAGGACCGGCGTATCGTCGTCGACCAGCGTGCCCTGCCCCTGGCCGTCGGACACGCCCGCTCCGGCCACATTGGTGACGTTGACGAAGAAGGTCTCGTTGCCCTCGCGGACATTATCGGGATTCGCCGTCACTTCGAACGTGTAGCTCTGCTGCCCCTCGGGAATGGTCTGACCGGTGAGCGACCTGGCGATATAGTCGTTGTCGGCCGTGGTCGCGGTCCCGTCGGCCGTGGCGATGTCGAAGGTGACTCCGCCCGGCCCGGCCGGGGCGGAAAGGCTGACGGTAAAGGTGTAGGTTCCGCTATCCTCGTTCTGGCTGACGTCGCTGATCGTCAGCGAAAGCGCGCCGCCGGTCACCGTCATCGCCGCCACGTTGTGCGGAGTCAGCGGCGTGTTGCTGCCCACCCAATTGGAGTCGCTGTTGATGGCCGCGCGCAGATCTGCCGCCGAGCCCGTCGTCGTGCCGTTATACCGGCTGTTGTCGAACGTCGCGATGGAGACCGCGTTCACCCCGTCGGTGAGCCCCGGCGGCAAGCCGCTGCTGGCATTGCCGCTGGCATTGCTGAACGTCGCCGCGAAGGTCAGGCTCTGCGTGATCGCCGCGATCGCGGTTCCGTTGAGAGCTTCGGCGCCGCCGAAGGTCGGCGAGACGAGCGCGGTAATATTTTCACCCCCCGCGGCAAGGGTCAGAGTGGCCGTGGTCAGGGTCGCGCCGCTCGTAGGATTGATGCCGGTCCACTCGGCAGTGCTCGCCACGGCGGTCCCGCCGGGAGCGGTAAAGCCGATCAGGGTACCGGCGGCAAGATCCGACTGGGCGACCCAGCGCATCATGGTCTCGTTGGTCCGGAAGGTCGACGTGTCGGTGCGGTAGCCATTGTCGGTAAAGTAGATCGTCGTTCCGGCGGTGACCGCCTTCAGCAGCACGAACTGGAAAAAGTCGCCATTGGCGCCTCCGCCGCTATTGTCGGACTGGAGGGCGGTAAAGGCGATGTCGCCCGCGGTCATTGTTGTCGGCATGGCTGTTTCCTGTGTCGGATGCGGCTGCGAAGGGATGGCGCGGGTCTATCGTGTTCGTGGCCGGCAGCGATCGCACTGTGCGCTGCCGCCGGCCCAATGAACAAATGGAAGTCCTTGCTCTGGTTCCGTAATCAATACGGCTGCCCCGCAGCGCCAAGCCGCGAATCCCCCCGTAGTTTCAGAAGGATGGCAGCCAAAAGTGACAGGCGCAAGTCAGCTGCGAGGGATTCGCGGCGAACGGATGGAATTGTGTCGGACCGCCGGTTCGGGCGCGCGTGAAGGACCATTTATTTCGGTTCCGCGACCATCGCCGGGAACGACCGGCTCTGATCCGGGTTAGTCCCCAAGGGACCGCTTTCGCCGGCCCGCAACGGGGAAAGATCCGAGTGCCCGGCACCAAGATCATGCTGGTCGAGGATGAGCCGCTCGTCCTTCGCAACACCGCCGATCTCCTCATAGAGGACGGCCACGACGTCGCCGAATGCACCGGCTGCGAGGAAGCTTTGGCCCGCCTCGAGGCCGAGCCCGACACCGCCGTCCTCGTCACCGACCTCAACGTCGCCTGCCCGGGCGACGGTATGCACCTCGCCAACGTCGCCGCCAAGCGCTGGCCGCATTTGCGGATCGTCATGGTCTCGGGCGCGCTCCGCCCGCCGCCCGGCACCTATCCCGAGCGAGCCATCTTCTTCACCAAGCCCTACGCGCCCGGAGCCCTCCTCCACGTCGTCAAATCCCCCGATTTCGCCTGACTTGCTCACCGACCCCGCACCTGTCGCGAGGTCCAGCCCCCTCTACCCTGCGGGGAGAGGGTTGGGGTGAGGGGGCTCTGAGTCCGAAGGGTTTTATCGGAAGCCGAACCCCCTCACCCTGCCCTCTCCCCGCAGGGTAGAGGGTTCCTAGTGACTGTCCTCTTTTCCAAGCCTAAGCCTCCGCCATGGAAGACGACCTGCCGGAGGCAATCCCGGCCGCCACCCTCATCCTGATGCGACCCGCGGCCACCGGCGGGCCGGCCGAGATCCTCATGCTCGAACGGGCCGAGACCATGGCCTTCGCGGCCGGAGCGCTCGTCTTTCCGGGTGGCCGGATCGATCCCGAGGATCATAGGATGGCGGAGCGCTTTCCCGGGCTCGGCGACGCCGCCGCCCGAATCGCCGCGATCCGGGAGACGATCGAGGAAACCGGAATTGCACCGGCGCTTCGGCCAGAGCCGGACGCTCCGGCGCTTCGAGAGGCGATGGCGGCGGGCCGCCCGTTCGCGGCCTTGCTCGACGAGATGGAACTGTCGCTCGATCTCGACGCGCTCACCCCTTTCGCCCGCTGGTGCCCCAATTTCCGCGAGGCGCGGCGCTTTGACACCCTTTTCTACCTGGCCGAGGCCCCGGCGGGGGGAAGGACCCTGCACAGCGCCGACGAGACCGAGAGCGTCCACACCTTCTGGGCGAGCGCCGCGACGGTCCTGGCCGAGATCGAGGCGGGACGCGCAAAGGCGATCTTCCCGACCCGCCGCAATCTGGAGCGCCTCGCCGCCTTCGGCTCTCTGGAGGACGCCCGAGAAGACGCCGCGCGCCATCCGGTCCGGCAGATCACTCCGTGGGTCGAAGAGCGCGGCGGACGGCGCTTCGTCTGCATCCCCGAGGGGATCGGCTATCCGGTGACCTCGGAGCCCTATGAAAGCGCCCGTCGGCGCTGAGTCCGGTTCGGATGGCGCGACAGCCGGGCGACCGCGAGCCGGTCCCGCCGAAGGCGAAAGGCGGCCAGCCAGAACATATAGGTGAGCATGAGGGCGATGAGGATTGGGAACGCATACAACATGAAGGAATAAAGCTCCCGGAGTCTGCAAGTTCCGGCACTAGCGGCGAACCGTTGAGTCTCAGCGGAAGTTCGCCTCCAGCCGCACCGGCGGCCGGTAGCGGCGGCGTTCCTCGAGCAGCTCGACGGGCTTCGACCGGCGCGTATCGACGAACAGGGCTTCGATCACATTGGGTCCGGGATAAGCGAACAAGGTCTCCGACCCCGGATCGAGCCGGACCCTGCTGTGGTCCTCGACCAGCCACACCGAGGGCGGCTCGAGCGCCTGGCCGTCGATCAGCCCGCTCCCGCTCACCGGCACCAGCCAGACCGGCCGCTCGACCTCGCCGGCCAGCCGCCCGCCCGCGCCCCGGGTCCAGCGCTCGATCACGAACGCTCCGCCTTCGGCCAATATCTCGCGCCCGGCCTCGATCTCGCGCCGGGCCGCCGGCGCCCGGTAGCGCTCCGGCCGGGCCGCCTTCACCCCGGCTTCGACCTGGAGCTCGCGCTTGCGGCCGTAATCGAAAAGACGATAGGTGAGGTCGACATTCTCCTGGACCTCGACCAGGGTCAGCCCCGGCCCGAGCGCATGGATCGTCCCCGCCGGAATATAATAGAAATCCCCCGCTCTCGCTTCGCGCCAGTCGACCAGGTCTTCCAGCGTGCCTGCCTCGATCGCGGCCCGAAGTTCGGCGGACGAAACGTCCTTGCTCAGGCCAAGCCCGATCCGGGCGCCAGGCTCGGTTTCCAGCACCAGCCACGCTTCGTCCTTGCCCCGGCGATGGCCCGCCGCCCGCGCCCTCTCGCCGTCCGGATGGACCTGGATCGACAATTTCTCCCGGGTCAGAAGATATTTGACGAGCAGCTCCGCCTCCGGACCACGTCCGTCCTGGAACCAGATCTCGCCGATCGCCCCCCCCCCGGAGGCGGTCGCGCCGAAGCTTTGCGGGAGGTCGCAGCGCCCCCACAATTTCTCGACCTGCCTTGACGCGAGCCGGCTTGCGGTCACTCCTCGTCCTTCGCGCTGCGAAACCGGCGCCCGTCGTCCGGAGTCTCGAGGGCATGAAATACCTCCACAGGGTAAATATCTTCCTAGTGCTGGCTTTGCTCGCCTTTCTGGCCTTTCTCGGCTGGGGCTATGCGCGCAGCCATCCCGAAGACCTACCCTGGACGAAACTCGACCTCGCCTGGCCGGTCGGCTCCTTCACCGGCCGCAAGCTCGCGGCTCTCGCGGGAGAAAGCGAATCCTGCCGAGCCCTCCTGCGCCGAGCCGGCATCCGCTTCGTCGCCCTCCCCTCACGGGGCGGCGATCAGTGCGGCTATGACGATGCCGTCCGCTTATCCGCCGGAGGCGCGCTTTCGATCGGCTACCGGCCGGCGGACCTCGGCACGAGCTGCCCGGTCGCCGCCGGGCTCGCATTGTGGGAGTGGCACGTCGTCCAGCCCGCCGCGCTCCGCCATTTCGGCGCCAGGGTCGAAGCGGTCGAACATTATGGAAGCTATAGCTGCCGACGGATCTACGGCCGGTCGGAAGGCGCGTGGAGCGAGCATTCCTCGGCCAATGCCGTCGACATCGCCGCCTTCCGACTCGCCGGCGGCCGCCGGATCAGCGTCGTCGGCGACTGGAAGGGCGGCGGCGCCAAGGCCCTGTTCCTCCGCGAAGTCCGCGACGGCGCCTGCCGACTGTTCGCGACGACCTTGTCGCCCGATTATAACGAAGCCCATCGCGATCATTTCCACCTCGACCAGGCGGAGCGCGGAGCGACGGGCTGGAGGGCGTGCCGATAACGTCGCCCCAGCGAAGGCTGGGGCCCCCGGGGGCGATGACCGCCGGCACCTATCACCCGCTGGGACCCCGGCCTTTGCCGGGGTGACGACAAAATCAGATCGGCCCCGCCCTTGCGGGCGAGGCCGATCCTGTTCTTCCGCCAAAGCGGAAAGAAGCTTTAGCTCAGATGGCGCGAGAGATGCTTGTTCATCTCGAACATCGAGCATTTTTTGGTTCCGAAGATCTTCTCGAGCTTGTCGTCGGCGAGGATCTCGCGCTTGTTCTCCGGATTCTGCAGGTTATTTTTCTTGATATATTCCCACATCTTGCTGACGACTTCGCTGCGCGGAAGCGGTGCGGGACCCGTGATCGCCGCCAGTTCCGGCGACGGAGTCACCGGGCGCGACAATCCGCCCCTAGCCGCGCCGCCTTCTGAAGTGCCCTTTGCCATGATTATCCCTCCTGTGAATGCTCGGCTGATAAGCAACAAACGCGCGGCGAGCGCAAGAGATTCCAAGGCGGGAATTCGTCGGATCGACGCTCAAAGCCGTTCCAGCGCGTTTTTAATGTGGATCATTGCCCGATTTCGGGCCCGAGCAGTGGCCCGCGGAGGCCGGGACCGCCGCTCGGGCCGACTCGGGGCGATGTCACCGCCGACCGAACGGAACCACTTTGTTTCCGGAGTCGTGGCCGATATCGGCCCGGCCCAAATAGGGGATTCCCGAGCGATCGCACCAGTAGCGCAGCACCTCCTCCTCGCCCGCGCCGAAATCCGGGTCGTTGTCCGGAACCTCCGTGCATCGGCCGAGCCTGATTCCGGCCACCCGACGGACCCGCTCATTTCCGGTGATGTGGAAGAGCGATCGATCGGTGCGGTACATATGCTCGGAGACATCCTCGAGCATCAGCACATGCCCGGCAAGGTTCGGCTCCAGCGAAGTGCCGAGCAGCTGCGAGAAGACGGTGATGTTGAACGCCGCCGCCGGCGCGCCGCCCAGATTCGGCTCCAGCGCCGTTGGGTCTCCCCGAACCAGCCAGGCCAGCGCCCGCTCCACCGCCGCCTCACCTCCGTCGCGGCGCAGATCCCCGGGCATCGGGCCGTGCGCTATTCGCTCGAAGCCGGCACGGTAAAGCCCCGCCAGCAGGTAGCCGGCGTCGCTATAGCCCAGATAGGCCTTGGCGCGCGCCGCCGGCCCGAGCCGCTCCACCACGTCCTCGGCGATCCGGCACGACCCGTAACCGCCCCGGGCGACCCATAAGGCGTCGAAGCCGCGATCGTTGGCTACCTCGACGAACGCGTCGGCGCGCACCTCGTCCGCGCCGGCGAAATGGCGGTGGCTGAGGAAACATTGGGGGTGGAAGACCAGCTCCGCTCCGGGGAAGCCGCGCGCCGCGACCGCCGTCACCCGTTCCGCCGTCCCGACCAGGATCGGAGTGCTCGGTGCGACGATTCCAATCCGCATTCCCTGACCCTCGGCGTTTGAAAAGCCTCGCCGACCGCAATAGGGCGGCGCCATGTCAGAGACCAAATCCTATTTCTTCTGCGGCATCGGCGGAAGCGGCATGCTCCCTCTGGCCGCGATCGTCCGGGGCCAGGGCGCCCTGGTCTCCGGCTCCGACCGGGCCCTCGACCAGGGGCGCATCGCGGCCAAGTTCGACTATCTGCGCGGCCTCGGCATCGAGCTTTTCCCGCAGGACGGCAGCGGATTGCGCCCGGGCCAGATCCTCGTCGCCTCTGCCGCGGTCGAGGAGAGTGTTCCCGACGTCCGGGCCGCGGCGCGCCTCGGGCTGGATCGGATCACCCGAGCCGAACTGCTTTCCCGATTGTTCAACGCCGCCGGCACCGGGATCGCCGTCGGCGGCACCAGCGGCAAATCGACCGTCACCGGGATGATCGCCTGGATCCTTCACCGCTCCGGCCTCGATCCGACGGTGATGAACGGCGCGGTGATGAAGAATTTCGCGACCTCCGACGCGCCTTTCGCAAGCGCCCTCGTCGGCGGCGATCGCGTCTTCGTCAGCGAAGTGGATGAAAGCGACGGCTCGATCGCGCTCTACCGGCCGAAGATCGCTTTGCTCAACAATGTCAGCCTCGACCATAAGTCTATGGAGGAGCTGCGCGCCTTGTTCGGCGACTTCCTCGCCCGGGCGGAAACCGCGATCGTCAATCTCGACGACCCGGAGGCGCGAGTCCTGGCCGCGGCGGGCGCGGTCACCTTCAGCCTCGCCGACACGCGAGCAGACTATAGCGCTTCCGATATCGCCGAGGCGCCGACGGCCGCCGAGTTCTGTGTGACGGAGCGGAGCGGCGGCGAGGTCGCGGCGGTGCGGCTTCCCGTTCCCGGCCGGCACAACGTCGCCAACGCCCTCGCCGCCGTCGCCGCCGCCCGGGCGGCCGGGGTCCCGCTCGCCGCGGCGGCCGAGGCGCTGTCGAGCTTCGCCGGCCTGAGGCGGCGGTTCGACGTCGTCGGTATGAGAGAGGGCGTCACCGTCATCGACGATTTCGGCCACAACCCCGACAAGATCGCCGCCACCCTCGCCACCTGCCACGCCTTCCCGGGCCGGCTGCTCCTCTTCTTCCAGCCGCACGGCTACGGACCGCTCCGGACCATGAGGAAGGAGCTTGCCGCCGCTTTCGCCGGGGGAATGGCTCGGGAGGACGGGCTGATCCTTTGCGACCCCGTCTATTTCGGAGGCACCGTCGAGCGCATCGTCACCAGCGCCGACATCGTCGCCGACCTGGTTGAGGCGGGCCGAAGCGCGGAATATATCCCCGACCGGGCCGCCGCCGGTCGCCGCCTCGCCGCCCTCGCCCGCCCCGGAGACCGGATCCTCGTCATGGGCGCCCGCGACGACACTCTCACCCAGTTCGCGGAGGACGTGCTGGCGTCGCTCTAGCGCCCGCTGCCCGTCGCCCCATTGCCGCCCTAATCGCTTGGCAGAGCCTCGCTCGGGACATAAGGGGCTGGGATGACCGACAGAGAAGAGACATTCGCCAAAGTCGCGCAGCTTATCGAGCCGTTCAACAAGAAGGACGTGCCGCTCGCGAACGAGACCAGCTTCGCCGGCGATCTCGAATGGGACAGCCTCATCGTCATGGATTTCGTGGCCTCGGTCGAGGACGAGTTCGACATATTGATCACGATGAACATGCAGGCGGAGATCGAGACGGTCGGCCAGCTGGTCGACGCCGTCGAAGAGCTCCGGAACGACGGATGAGCGGGATTTCGTTGGAAATCCTCCCCGCGAGCGAAGCTCGGGGAGAGGGGGACCACCCGAAGAGTGGTGGAGGGGTAGGTGGCGAGGCCTGCGCCATATACCCCTCCACCAGGCTTCGCCTGGTCCCCCTCCCCATCTTCAATGGGGAGGATCGCGCATGACCGAATCCGACTTGAACCCGATGGACCCCGCCGAGGCGCCCGCCGGCTACACCGTCGGCCGCGATCTCTTCTCCAAGTTCGATGCCCTGATCGCCGAGCGCGAGGCGCTGCTCGACACCGGGGTCCGCGACCCGTTCGGACTGGTCATGGAGAAGGTGCTCTCCCCCACCCGGGCCATCGTCAACGGCAATGAGACGATCCTCCTCGGCACCTACAATTATATGGGAATGACCTTCGATCCGGACGTGATCGAAGCCGGCAAGGACGCTCTCGACGCCTACGGTGCGGGCACCACCGGAAGCCGGGTCCTGAACGGCACCTACCAGGGCCATATGGAGGTCGAGGAGGCGCTGAAGGACTTTTACGGCACCGCTCACGCCATGGTCTTCTCGACCGGTTACCAGGCCAATCTCGGCCTGATGTCGACGCTCGCCGGCAAGGAGGATTACATCATCCTCGACGCCGACAGCCACGCCTCCATCTACGACGGCTGCAAGCTTGGCGACGCCCAGATCGTCCGCTTCCGCCACAATAATGTCGAGGATCTCGACAAGCGCCTCGGGCGGCTCCCGGCCCAGGGCGGACGGCTGGTGGTGCTCGAGGGCGTCTATTCCATGCTCGGCGACATCGCTCCGCTGAAGGAGATGGTCGAGGTCGCCAAGCGCCACGGAGCGATGATCGTCGTCGACGAAGCCCACGGAATGGGCTTTTTCGGGCCCAACGGCCGCGGCGTGTTCGAGGAAGCGGGGGTCGAGGACCAGGTGGATTTCGTCGTCGGCACCTTCTCCAAGTCGGTCGGAACGGTCGGCGGCTTCATCGTCTCCAACCATCCCAAGTTCGAGGTGCTCCGGCTCGTCTGCCGTCCCTACGTCTTCACCGCCTCCTTGCCCCCGAGCGTCGTCGCCACCGCGGCGACTTCGATCCGCAAGCTGAAATTCGCCGGCAACAAGCGCCAGCACCTCTGGGAGAATAGCCGCCGCCTCCACAAGGGCCTGCGCGACCTCGGCTTCGACCTCGCCACGCCCGAGGCGCAATCCGCGATCATCGCCATCCTCCTGCCCGACCAGGACATCACGGTGCGCATGTGGCAGGCGCTCCTGGAAGCAGGAGTCTACGTCAACATGGCCCGCCCGCCGGCGACTCCGGCCGGAATGTACCTCCTCCGCTGCTCTCTTTGCGCGGATCATAGCGAGGAGCAGGTGACCCGCATCCTCGCCATGTTCGAAAGCGCGGGCAAGGCGACGGGGGTGATCGGCTGAGCCGGAAGTTCCGAAGTTGATCGAAAAATAAAAAACTTTCCGATCACAGCGACGAACTTGATCGCCTGAGCCGATCACACGGCACTTTGCGTACATCTCCGTCATGAATGGAACATAACATGAACTAAGAAGCGGATCAAGACTCCGGGTACATGCGCACGCGAGCGGCCGGCCGCATGCCCCGGCGCCTGCGGGCGAGCCGGCTGCGGGGGGCCGAGCGAGCTGCCCGCCGGGTGGCTGCGGGCACGGCGCCGGGCGGGTACGGGACCACCGCCGGTCGAATGCCGCGTCGGATCATGAAGCGCCCTCACACGGAAGTTCCCTCCCGGAAGGCTGGACCGACCCTTCGATCCAGCCCTTTTCCAATCGTGATTGCAGGATCATTATCGAATGACCTGAGGGGAGGCCGCACGCGATGGAGAAGGGGTTTCGAGACTGGCTGAAGGGCCGGGGCTTCGATGGGAAAACGATTTCGACGCAATTGTCGCACGTGGCCCGCATCGAGAAGCATTTCGGCGATCTCGACTCCGCGTTCGAGGCCGATGGCTTTGAGCGGGTCCGGGCCGCCCTCTCCTACACGAAGGAAGACGAGAGGAAGCAGCGTCCGAACCCGGCGCCGTTCGAAATCGACGGCGACCTCTACAGCAACCTCGCCGGCTACCGGACGACGCTCAATTATTATTCGGATTATCGGCGTTCGGTGGAGGTGGATGACCCGGCCGATGAGAATGCCAAGGTCCTGAAAGCCAAGCCGGCGACCAAAGGCGGCAACGGCGGCTCCGTATCGTGGACCGACGAACGAACCGATCGGCTGAAGGAACTCTGGACGCAAGGCACGAGGGCGAGCCAGATCGCCGACGAACTCGGAGTTTCGCGCAACCAGGTCATCGGCAAGGCACATCGTCTCGGACTGCAGTCGCGACCTTCGCCCGTCGGGCCCAAGGGCGCGACGATCGGCCTGACGCCGGAGGATGGGCTTTTCGTCGACCCCGGTGAGCTCGGCAAGATGCGAAAGGCGTTCCTCGCCCGCTTCCCCGACTTCGAGAAGCGCGATTTCTCCGCAAGCGAGGGCGGCTACTGGGAGGTCGAGCGGAGCTACAAGCAGATCCTGATCGACAATAGCGCCCGCCTTTTCAAAACCGCGGAGCGGCTGAAGCCGGAGTTCGTCGGCGCCGCAATCCTCCGCATTCTCGAGGTGAAGCCGTCCAACCTGCTCGGCTGGCGCGAATTGCGCCGGATCGAGGCGGTGAAGGCGGCGCACCCGTTGCTTCTGGAGCGGGCGCTAGGCGAGTTGGTTCTTTCGAAGGACCCGCCGCCGTTGAGCGTCTCACGCTGCGTCGCTCAGATCGCCGAGGCCTATCTCGAAGGACAGGAGGGCAACCGGCCCTATGCCCATTTGAGGACGATTCCGACCACCGTCCTGGCGCTGGCCCGTCCGGCGGAAGCGATCGCGGTGCGCTACACCGCAATTCATCGCGCTGTCCTGCAACTGACCGGAGAGGCGCCTTTCGGCAACGCGCCCCTGACCGCCCAGGAATATGTCCGGGTGCTCGCGGTTTCCCGAAGCGTCGAGCGGACGATGCGCGAGGAATGGGGCTGGAACCCGCGCGATCTGTGGGACGTGCAGGGCTTTTTCTGGGTCGCGACCGGCACCGACACGACCGTCGAGCCTCCGGAGGACGAGCCTCCCGAGGAGCCCGGGCAATCCGTCCAGGACCGCTACCGCACCCAGGCCGACGATCCAGCAATGGTCGATTCGCTCGAGCGAGGACCGTTCGCGGCGGTGCTTGCGGCCCGGATCGTCGAGATCCGGCGGAGCGAGCGCGCCGACGAGCCGGAGGGCGACCGGGCCTTCATGGTCCACCTTCACGGGCCCTGGGGATCGGGCAAGTCCTCGATCCTCAACCTCCTGCGCCGGGACCTCGAGCAGCCCGCCGACGGCGAAGCTTCGCTCGTCGTCATGTTCAACGCCTGGAAGCAGCAGCGAATGCGCCCGCCCTGGTGGGCTTTGATGAACGCCGTCTATCGAGCAGCGGTCGCCCGCTGCGCCGCCAGCGACAATGCGGCGACTCGCCGGGGGGAGCGGCTTCGGCTTTGGCGGACATGGTGGTCGTGGCGATTGAAGGCGGAATGGTTTCCAATCCTGCTTGCAGCGCTTTCGCTCGGCCTTCTCATCCTCCTTCTGTGGGCCAGCGACACGCGCGGCTTTGCGGAAACGGCAATTAAAATCGGAGTTACGGCGGCGGCGGCCCTGACCGGCATCTTCGCCTATGCGCGGCTGATGATCTTCGGATCCCAAAAGGCGGTGCAGGCCTATGCCGACCTAACCACCGATCCCTATCGGCGGATCGTCAAGCTCTTCAATCGCCTCGTGTCGAAGATCGGGGCGCCTCTCGTCGTCTTCATCGACGATCTCGACCGCTGCGACAGCGATTATGTGGTTGAGCTGCTGGAGGGAATCCAGACCCTGTTCCGGCACGCGCCCGTCATTTATGTCGTCGCCGCCGACCGGAAGTGGATCTGCTCGAGCTTCGAGAAGAAATATGGCGACTTCGCCGCCTCGATCGGCGAGCCCGGCCGGCCGCTCGGCTATCTGTTCCTCGACAAGCTCTTCCAGATCTCGGCCGAGATGCCCAAGCTCAATCGCGAGGTTCAGGCGAACTATCTGGCCGCGCTTCTGAGCGAGGAAGCGCCCGGGAAGGAGGGCCCCTCCCCCGAGCTGATCGCCGAGGCCGAGGAGCGGGTGAGCGGCATCAGCAACGAGGAGGACCTTCAGCAGATGATCGCCGATGAGGCAGCTCAGGTCGTTCCCCCGGCCGAACGCAAAGAGAGCCTCGACCGGCAGCGCGCCCTTCGCCAGGCCGCGGCTCTCCAGATCACCAGCGCTCGCGCCGCCGCCGACACCGAGCACCGGCTTCAGAAGCTGTCGCACCTGATCGAGCCCAATCCGCGCTCGATGAAGCGGCTCGTCAACGCCGTCGGAATGGCCCAGGCGCGCGGAATCCTGGAAGGCCGCCCGGCGACTCCCGAGACGAGGGCGCGCTGGGCGATGCTGTCGCTGCGCTGGCCGCTCCTCGCCGACTTCCTCGCCGACAATCCCGAAGCGATCGCGCATTGGAAGTCGCCCCCGGACGGGGCCGGTGCGGGGCCGCCGCCGGACTCCGGCTGGCCCGCGGCCGTGCGGGCGCTTCACGGCGACCGGGCGGTGATTCAGGTGGTCGGCGGCGAAGGCGATGAGGGCGAACTAACTCCGGACGGCCTGGTCGCCTTGCTCGGCTGATCGTTTCGGCCCGCATTCGGCCTCATCCGCCCACCCCCCACCAGCCATCCCCGCGGCGGCGCAGCCCGCCAGGACGGCGGGCGCTCCGAGCCTGAAGCGGAAGATCGCGATAAGGCAGGCGGCGGGGTCGATGCTCGCGGGCACCGGGGTGCATCAGTGCGCTCTGGCCCGCCGGCCCGCCGAAGCTGAGCAAGGCGATCTTCGCCCAGACGCGCGCGGCCTGGCCCAGCGAGACTTCAGGCACGACAATCTCCTCCCAAAAAGCGCCGAAGCGATGCCTGTCCCATGGAACCTCCTTCCCATCTACGTCCCGCATGATCTAGACTCCGGGTCATGGCGGGCGAGGACATGTACGCCATGTCCGGGGAAAGGACTTCCGGGGCATGGCGAGGAGTGCTTGCGAGCGCGGGGGCCGTGCTCGCGGCGCTTCTGCTCGTCGTCCTCATGCTGATGGTCACTTCCTCGAACGAGGCGCGGGACCGGGCGCTCGCCTCTGAGCGCCACAGCTACGACGTCATGCTCCTGACCCGGACCGTCGACGGCACCATCGCCCGCGCCGAAGCGGCGCTCGGGCGCTACGTGCTCGACGAGGACGTGACCACGAGCGGCGCCGTCTACGGCGCCGAATGGCGCCAGGCGCAGCGCCTGATCGGCCAGCTGAGGCGGCAGGTCCGGGGCAACAAGGCGCAGCTCGCCCGGGTCGAGGCGCTCGAGACATTGTTTGCCAGTCGCGGGCGCGAGCTGGCGCCGGCCGCCCTCGCCGCCCAGGCGAAGCAGGGCAGCGGCGGCCTCTCGCTCTTCTACGGCGCGGCCCGGACTCCGACGGGGCAGGAGCTGCGCGACACGCTCGCCCGGATCGCCGCCGCCGAGCGCGAGGATCTGCGCCGGCGAATGGACACGACCCGGGTCTCAGGCACCCGCTCCGACCAGCTCACCGAGTGGCTCGGCTGGCTTGCGGTGATGATCGGACTGGGGGCGATCCTGCTCGGCTGGCTCGCCTTCCGGGCGATCAGCGAGCGGCTGGAGGCGATTCGCGAAGCGGACAGCGAAGCGAACCGCGCCCACCAGCTGGACGTGGCGGTGCGCGAGCGCACTCGGGAGCTCAGCCAGGCCTATGAGCAGCTCAAGGAAGAATCCGCCGAGCGCGAGGTCGCGGAGGCACAGCTTCGCCAGGTCCAGAAGATGGAGGCGGTGGGCCAGCTGACCGGCGGCATCGCCCACGATTTCAACAACATGCTCGCCGTCGTCGTCGGCGGCCTCGATCTGGCCCGGCGCAAGCTGACCGGACCGCGCCGCGAGGTCGAGTTTCACCTCGACAATGCGATGGAGGGCGCCACCCGCGCCGCCGCCCTCACCCGCCGGCTGCTCGCCTTCGCCCGGGCCGAGCCCCTGCTCCCGGTCGCGGTCGCTCCGGCCGGGCTGGTCGAAGGCATGCTCGACCTGATCGACCGCTCGATCGGCGAGCGGATCATTGTTCGAACCCGCTTCCCCGGGGAAAGCTGGAACGTCAGCGTCGACACCAACCAGCTCGAAAACGCCATCCTCAACCTCGCGGTCAACGCCCGCGACGCGATGGATGGCGAAGGCCAGCTCGCCATCAGCGTCGAGAATGTCGCACTCGCCGCCGGCGAAGCGAGGGAGCTCGGCGCGGGGGATTATGTCCGGATCAGCGTCTCCGACACCGGATCGGGAATGTCGCCGGAAGTTCTGGACCGCGTGTTCGAGCCGTTCTTCACGACCAAGCCGGTCGGCAAGGGCACCGGTCTCGGCCTCAGCCAGATTTTCGGCTTCGCCCGCGAATCGGGCGGCGACGTGGTGATCGATTCCACCGTCGGGATCGGCTCGACGATCTCGCTCTACCTCCCCCGCTCGAATCGGGAGGTGGAGACGGCCGCCGCGGACGCATCTCACGGCGCCCACATGGCCGCGCCCGCGGCCGGAACCGCGATCCTCGTCGTCGAGGACGATCCCCGGGTCAGCCGCTCCACCGTCGGAGCGCTCGAGGAGCTGGGCTACCGTCCGATCGCCTGCTCCGGCGGCCGCGAGGCGCTGGAGATACTGGAGCGCGAGGGCGGCCGGATCGAGCTCGTCATCACCGACATCATGATGCCCGAGATGACCGGGCCGGAGCTGGTCCGAGAAGCCACCGCCCGCTGGCCGTCCGCCGCCATCCTCTTCGTCACCGGCTATGTCGGCGAGTCGGGCAGCGAGGAATTGAGCGGCCACGACATATTGCGGAAGCCGTTCACCGTCGCCGCTTTGGCCGGCGCCGTCGCCGGAGCGCTCGCCCGGCGGGAGGGCGCGAATTCGACCAAGGTCGAGACGCTCCCGATTCTCGAAGCCGCCTTTTCGTCGCCGCGGCGGACGGTTCGCGCCCGCTCGAAAAGGCTCTAGCGAATGGCGCCCCGCTTCAGAAGCCGCGGCAACAGGCCGATAGCGGCGATCAGCGGCCAGCGCCTCTGCCAGGGCTTGATCTCGATCTTCGTTCCCGCGTGGCGGTTGATCTTCCAGGCGAGGTAATCGATCCCGCCGGCAAAGGTCCCGCTCGCCTTCATCAGCCGGAGCACGGTCAGCGCCTTGCCCTTCCGCCGCCGAGCCGCCCATCGCCGCCGGGCGCACTGGCGCTCCGCCTCCGCCACCGGCGAGTAGAGATCGAGGCCCGCGGCAGCGAGCGCGGGCCCGGCAAAGCGGCGGTAGCGCTCGGGGTCCGCGTCGACGACGGAGGCCGGCCGCCCCTGCCGCTCCGCCCGAAGCTCGGCCGAATAGGTCAAGGTGAAGGCGCATCGCCACAAATCGAGCGGATCGCCGCCGCCCTCCCACAACGGCCGAGCCGCGCCGAGCAGGGTCGGCGCCGCCCGGGCCACCGCCGCCACCGCCCGCTCCGCCGCCACCTCGTCCGATCTCCACACCAGCCGCGAAGGCTGTGCGAAACGCGCCCAGACCGACACCGACAGAGTGTCGGAGCCGTTCAGCCGCTCGAAGTCCGCTTCGCTCAGCACCGCATATTTGGCGGCGAGCCCGTCATGCTCGAACGGAAAGACGTTGGGCGGGACCAGCCGGTTCGCGGGCGCCCGCCAGCTTCGCCCGTAGGCGGCGCGATAATCGGAGACGATCAGGTAGAAATCGAGCATCAGCCCATCGAGCTCGCGCTGCCTCAGGCAGGACCCGTAGAACAGAACGGCCCGAGCCGCGCCGGGATAAAGCGCCGCCACCGCGGCCGCCATCGCGCCTACGCGCGGATCGACCGGCTCGGCCAGCTCGGCCGCAACGAGAGTAGGAAGCGCTTCCATGGCGCCTCTATAGGCGCGGCCCGCTCACCCGTCATTCCCGAGCGGGCGGTCGGCGAAAAAATCCAGGCCGATGTCGGCCGCGGGCGCGCTTTGAGTGATCCGGCCGACCGAGACGTAGGTCACTCCGGTCTCCGCCTTGGCCCGGATCGTTTCAAGGGTGACTCCACCGCTCGCCTCGGTCGGAACCCGCCCGCCGACCAGCGCCACCGCCTCGCGGAGCGCGGGAACGTCCATATTGTCGAGAAGGAGGTGGGTGGCGCCCGCCTCCAGCGCCGGTTCGATCTGGTCGAGCCGGTCGACCTCGACGATGATCCGCCCGATCCCCGCCGCGGCCGCCCGGCGGACCGCTTCGAAAACTCCGCCGGCGACGGCGACGTGATTGTCCTTGATCATCGCCGAATCCCAAAGGCCCATCCGGTGGTTCCGGGCGCCGCCCATCCGGGTGGCGTATTTCTCAAGTCGGCGAAGGCCGGGAATCGTCTTTCGGGTGTCGAGCAGGATCGCGCCGGTGCCCGCGATCGATTCGACGTAGCGGCGCGTCAGTGTGGCGATCCCCGAGAGGTGCTGGACGATGTTGAGCGCCGAGCGCTCGGCCGTGAGCAGAGCCCGGGCGCTGCCGCTCAGGCGGAGCAGGTCGGAGCCAGCCTCGGCCTTGTCGCCGTCCCGGACCAGCGGCTCGATCGCCACCCCGGGATCGAGCGCCCGGAAAAAGGCTTCCGCGATCGGAAGGCCCGCGGCGACGATCGCCTCGCGGCTGTCCATGATTCCGGTGAAGCGCGCATCGGGGGGGATGACGGCCTGCGACGTAATGTCCCCGGCGTCGCCGAGATCCTCGGCCAGGGTCGAGCGCACGAAGGAGTCGAGGTCGAAGCCGGGAAGGGAGAAGGTCATTCGCTATCCTCGCAAAAAGCCCCTCTCCCGTCTTTACGGGAGAGGGTGAGAGACGGGCCTACCGCCCCGCCCCGTCCAGCTCCCGCTTCAGATAGGCCATCAGCAACGCCGCCCGCTTCGCGTCCTCGGCATTGTCGGCGCCGACGCTGTGGCCGCCTTCAAGATATTCGTGGAAGTAGAAAAGGTTGCCATATTCCTCCAGCCGCGCGGCCATCTTGCGGGCGTGGCCGGGATGGACCCGGTCGTCCTTGGTCGAGCTGTAGAAGAAGACCGCCGGGTAGCGGACGCCCTTCTTCAGATTCTGGTAGGGCGAATATTTCGACATGAAGGCCCAGTCCTCCGGCTTGTCGGGATCGCCATATTCGTCGATCCACGAGGCTCCGGCGAGCAGGTGCGAATAGCGCTTCATGTCGAGCAAAGGCGATCCGTTGATCACCGCCGAATAGAGATCGGGCCTCTGGTTCATCGCCGCTCCGACCAGCACTCCGCCGTTGGAGCGGCCGGAAATGCCGATCCTGCCCTTCCGGGTGACGCCCGTCCGGATCAGATCTTCGGCGACCGCATGGAGATCATCGAAGCTCTTCTGGCGGTTCTCGCGAAGCGCCGACTTGTGCCAGTCGGGGCCATATTCGCCGCCGCCGCGAATGTTGGCGAGGACATAGGCATTGCCCTCCTCGGTCCAGAACATCCCGAGCGGGCCGGCGCGATAGGGCTGGCCGGTCAGATAGCCCGGGGTCTGGGCGGCGCGGAAGCCGCCATAAGCGTGGATCAGGGTCGGGACGGGCCCGTCGGAGCCCTTCCGGCGAACCAGGAAATAGGGGATCTTCGTGCCGTCCTTCGAAGTCGCGAAGCGCTGCTCGACAATTCGGGTGGAGGCGTCGAACTTGGCGGGCAGCCGCTGGACCAGAGCCGGCCTGCCGCCGCTCTTCACCGCGTAGAGCGCCGGCGGGGTCAGCATGCCCTCGACCGTCGCGAAAGCGAGGTCGGACTTGCCCGCGGCGGCGAGCAGGTTGACACTGCTGTTCGCCGGAAGCGCGATCGGGCGCGGCGCCCAGGTCCCGTTCTTATTGCGCGTGAGAGCGAACAATTTGCCCGACACGTCGTCGAGCGCCTTGACCCACAGCACGGTGTCGGAGGCCGAAACCTCCTCGATCGCCTGCTTCGCCGTCGGCGCCATCACCAGCCGCGGCTCGGCATGTCCGCGCGCCAATATGTCGCGAAGCGAGTAAGCGACGAGGGTGCCGGCCCGGAAACGGCCGAGCGGGCTCTGGAGCTTGGCGATGAGCTGGTCGCCGATCACGTCCTCCAGCTCCGCGTCGGCGGGCATGGGCAGCGGAACCAGCCCGCCGCTCGGGGTCAGAAGGTGACGCTCGTTGGTCCAGAAGGTCTTGCCGCGGTCGACGAACACCCAGCGCCGGGTCGAGCTCTGCATTGCGATCGGATTCACTCCGACGTCGCCGGCCTGGGCCTGGAAAAGGATCCGGGCCGAGGCGAGCGGAGTCCCGCGCTTCCACAATTTGAGGATTCGTGGATAGCCCGATTTGGTCAGGCTCCCTTCCCCATAATCGGTACCGACCAGCAGAGTATCGGAATCGACCCAGGCGACGTCGCTCTTGGCTTCGGGAACGGTGAAGCCGCCCTCGACGAAACGTCCGGCGGCGAGGTCGAACTCGCGCACCACGTCGGCGTCGGTGCCGCCGGGGCTCACCGAGATCAGGCAGCGCCGGTAATCGGGCGCGAGGCAATTGGCGCCGTGCCACACCCAGGACTTGCCCTCCGACTTGCCGAGGGCATCGACGTCGATCACGGTCCGCCATTGCGGCTCGCCGGCCCGATAGGCGGCGAGCGGGGAGATGCGCCAGATCCCGCGCGGATTGCTCGCGTCGCGCCAAAGATTGGCGACTCTATCGCCCAATATCTGGTCGGGGGTTGCGATCTGCTCCTTGTCGTCGAGGATGGCGAGCGCTCGGCTGCGATAGCTTTCGAACTTCGGATCGCGGGTGAGCAGCGTTTCGGTCTCGGCGTTCCACTCCCTGACCTGGCTCAAGGCTTTTTCGCCCTCGACCTCCTCGAGCCAGAGATAGGGATCGTCGCTCGCGGCCGGCGCGGCGGCGGCGAGGAGGAGGAGGGCTGCGGCTGGAACGAGAAAGCGGTTCAAGGGCGGTCTCCGGCGACTGGGTCGGCGACGGACTAGCGAATAGCCTTCCGTCATGCCAGCGCAGGCTGGCATCCCGGCGGGTGAAAAGCGCGGCGGTCTTCACCATCGGTCCCCCCGGCGGGGAGAGGGGATTAAGCCTAGCCGCCCGAAATCACCGGCCTTCCCACATCCCCCTGCCCAACCGTCCGCCCGGCCATTTCCAGCATCCGGTCGAGCGACTTCTTCGCCGCCAGCCGCAGATCCTCGTCCAACTCGATTCGCGGCTCGAGGTCGCGCAGGGCGACGTAGAGCTTCTCCATCGTATTCAAGGCCATGTACGGGCACATGTTGCAGTTGCAATTTCCGTCCGCGCCGGGCGCTCCGATGAAAATCTTGTGCGGCGCCGCTTTCTCCATCTGGTGCATGATGTGCGGCTCGGTGGCGACGATCATCACGTCCGAGGGAGAGGACACAGCGTAATCGAGGATCGCCCGGGTCGAGCCGACCATGTCGGCATGGTCGAGGATGTGGGGCGGACATTCGGGATGGGCGAGAACCGGGGCGCCGCCATGCAGCGCCTTGAGCTTGATAAGCTCGGTCTCCGAAAAAGCCTCGTGAACGATGCACACGCCCGGCCAGAGCAGCATTTCGCGACCGGTCTTGCGGGCGAGATAGCCGCCCAGATTCTTGTCCGGCCCGAAGATGATCTTCTGCTCCTTCGGGATCTGGGAAAGGATGATCTCGGCCGACGAGCTGGTGACGATGATGTCGGACAGGGCCTTCACCGCCGCCGAGCAATTTATGTAGGTGAGCGCGATATGGTCCGGATGGGCCTCGCGAAACGCCTTGAACTGGTCGGGCGGGCAGCTGTCCTCGAGGCTGCAGCCGGCGTTCATGTCGGGAAGGACGACGATCTTCTCGGGCGAGAGGATCTTCGCGGTCTCGGCCATGAATCGCACCCCGCAAAAGGCGATGACGTCGGCGTCCGTCGAGGCCGCCTTGCGCGACAGATCGAGGCTGTCGCCGACGAAATCGGCGAGGTCCTGGATTTGCGGGGTCTGGTAATAATGGGCGAGGATGACGGCGTTGCGCTCCGTGCGCAGCCGGTCGATCTCGGCGGCGAGGTCGAGCCCCCTGAGGCTCTGATTGGGTGCGTTCATTCCGCCACTCCCGGATCGGGGACGCAGCCCTTAAGCCGGCCGTCTCCCTTGTTTGCCAAGTTCAGCCTCGCGTGCCCCGACCGTGGTCTCGAAAGGCGCGGAGTGGATGCGGCGGAGATAGGGGGGAAATGGCGGTTTTTCAACTGCCGCGCCTCGTTATCCTGGCGAAGGAATGCACCTCGCGAACGCCTGCTGCAGTCAGCGTCCAGCTTTGCGTTGGTCGTCAAGCACATCCTCGACGCTACGCGACACGTCCCATTGCTCGCTCACCCTTTGAGACAAGTCTTTCGGTTCCCACGGGAAGCTGACCGCTACCCGCACGTCATCCACTCCGGCCGCCTTGAGCGGCGCTGCCGCCATGTCGGCCATCACTCTGCGGGCGCTCTCGCGGGCCCGATTTAAATGCTCCGGCTTCCTGGCCTCTGTTCGCGACTGAAGCGTGGCGCGCTGGGCCACCTGCCTGGCCAGTTCGAGAGCGGCACGGCGCGAAATGAACCAGCCCCCCTGTTGAGACACGCCCTTTGCCTCGTCGATATTGGGCTCGCCCAACGTCACGTCCGGAGCATCAATCGTCAGAATCTTGGTTTTGGGGTTCCAACGATAGGAGCCCGGCCCAAGCTTCGATGCGTCGACGAAATAGTCGACGCTGTAGGGCACCGTCATCGTCTGCTGGGATGGAATGAGGCCAAGGAAGCCCTTGTCGGTGCTGCTGGCCTGCACCCGGCCCTGGAGACTTCCCACCTTCACTGCCGCCGCGCTGGAGAAATGGGCGGAAATAATTCGGGAAGCGGCGAGTCCCAAGGTGCGCTCCGCCTCGACGCGGGCAGAATATTGGCTCCAGGAGAAGATCGCCAGCACTGCCGCCATCAGCAGGCCGGAGACAAGGATCAGCCGGTTCCGCCGCGCGCCGTCGACAGCCATCGCTCACCTTCCTCTCTCGCCAGGCCGCGCTCGCGCAAATCGATCAGATGGGCAAGCACGGATCGTTCCGCGGCTGGGTGCAGCCGCGGGTCGATATCCGCGTACATTTGCCGGACCATCGCGGCGATCCGGCCCTCTCCCCTGCCTAGATAAGACAAGATCTGGCCTTCCCGCATGCGGCGGTGTTCGATCAGCCGGCGGACGTGGCCGTGGGGGTCCTCCACGGCGGGGCCGTGCGCCGGATAATAGATCCGGTCGTCGCGGGCCATCAGGCGCTCCAGGCTCGCCATGTAATCGGCCATGTCGCCGTCCGGCGGAGCGACGACGCTGGTCGACCAGCCCATGACGTGATCGCCGGTGAACAACGCTCCCTCCCCCTCGAGCGCGAGGCAGAGATGGTTGGAGGTGTGCCCCGGGGTCGCCACCGCCTCGATCGTCCAGCCCTCCCCGCTCAGCCGCTCACCGTCGGCCAGGACACGGTCGGGTTGGTATGCGGAATCGAACGATTCGTCCAAGCGCGGGCCTGAATCGTCGAGGCTGAGCGGGGCGCAGCCGACGATCGGGGCCCCGGTCGCCGCTGCAAGCGGCCGGCTCGCCGGGCTGTGGTCGCGGTGGGTGTGCGTGCACAGGATCGCGGCGACCCGCTCGCCCTCCAGCGCCGACTCCAAAGCTTCGAGATGGTCGGGCAGATCGGGGCCGGGATCGATCACCGCGACGGCGCCCTCACCCACTATGTAGGTCTGGGTGCCGGTATAGGTGAAGGGCGACGGATTGGGCGCGAGGACTTGCCGAATCCGGATTCCGAGCCGTTCTACCCTGCCGGTCGAGTCCATCGGACCGATGTGGCATCGCCGGCGGCGAAAACCAAGCGGCCGGCGGCGAAAACCAAGCGGGCAAGCCTTTCGACTCCGTCATTGCGAGCAAAGCGAAGCAATCCAGTTCGGGGCATGTGACGAGCGCTGTCCTGGATTGCCGCGTCGCTGCGTTACTCGCAATGACGGGGTCGGGCGGAAGAAAGAGCGGGGGCTTGGGGTTCCCCCGCTCTTTCCCCAAGTCGCGCTTCGCCCTCAGCGGGCGCTGCGGGCCCGCTCGATCGCCGAGCGAAGGGCGGTCTCGATCCGCGCCTTCTGCTCGTCGCTCAGATGGTCGGAGTCGTTGATCCGGGCGAGCGCGTCTTCGAGGCGATCCGCCTCGGCGGCGGTCGCAGCGCCCTTCCGGCAGATGATGACCTTCGTCTTCCTGCCGTCGTCGCCGCCGGTCTCGTCGACCAGCTTCTCGCCGCCGTCGCAATCGGCCAGCCGGCCGACGTCGTGCATCTCGAAGCGGCGGACCCGATCGCCGCCGGCATGATGCCCGCCGCTTTTGCCGTCGTGGACGATCACGACCCTCTTCACCTTCTCGCCGTCGCCGTCCGGATGGGGATGGGCGAGCGCGGCGCCGCCGGCTCCGACGAGCAGCAAAGCGGCGGCGACGAGGCCGAGCCCGGGGTTGAGGTTCATCGGGTCATTCTCCCTTCACGAGCGTCTGGATATTGATGTCGAAGCCGTGGCCCTGGCCCTGGCCGCCCCCGCCCGATGCTCCGGCGCCGCGGTCGACCCGAAGCTTGACCTTGCGCCCTTCGGCCGCGGCCTGGATGACGGCGGCCCGGATTTCGGCGACCTCTTCGGGGCTGAGCGCCTTGCGGACGGTGAAGACATGGGCTTCGGCATGGACCTGGCGAAGCCGGACGGCCTCGCCGGCCGCGGGCCCGGAAGCCGCAAGGGCGAAGGCGAAGCTTCGCTCGGCCGCCCGGGGCGCCGCGGCGGAATCGGGAAGCCGGCGAAGCATCACGTTCATCGAGGCGAGCGCCGAGGGCAGCGACTCCGGCGCCTGAGCCGACTCGAAGCTCGCCGGCTCAGCCTTCAGCCGAGCCGAAGCCCGGACGGGACGGGCCGGACGGCGGGCGGAGACCGCCGCGATGACCGGCTGAGCCGCGGTCGTCTCGATCGACGCGGGGGCCGGTGCCCACGCTGCGGCGGGTTGCGATGATGCGAAGCGCGGCGCGGCTTCCCCCGCCTCCGGGCGCCCGGCGCTTCCGACCGCGAAGCCGCCGACGGCAAAGGCGGCCAGTGCGATCACTCCGCCGGCAGAGCGAAGCGGGCTGGTGCGATGCTTGCCCATCATCCTCAGGCGGCGCTTCAGCTCACCGGCCGGGTTGAGCGCGCAGGCGGCGATGAGGCCGGGCCGGCTCGCGGATTTCACCAGGGCTCGGGCATAGTCGCACCGTTCGTCGAGCGAGGCGATCCGGGCGACGGCGGCGTCGCAGGCCAGCTCCTGGTCGCTCCGAAAGGCACGGAATGACAACCATGCGACCGGATTGAACCAGAAAACGGCAAGAACCAACGTTGCGACCAGATTCCACCATATGTCGCCGCGCTTGTGGTGGACGAGCTCGTGCTCAAGCGCCAGCCGCCGCTCCACGGGATTGTAACGCCTGGAAAAATCGCCAGGCAAAACGATCCGCCGCTCGATCACTCCGATGGCGAGCGGACCGTCGATCGAGTCGCTGATCCAGGTCCGGATCCCGCCGAACAGAGGCGGCCGCGCCGGCCGCGACGTCTCCCTTATCCGTCCCAGGAAGGCCCGATAGCCAAGCCATTGCAATACAAGGAAGATGACCGCACCCCCGGCCCACATTGCGAGCATGAAGGGCACCCACTGCCCGGGTCCGGCCTCGGCCGGCAGGGGTGCGGCCATTTCCGCCGCCGTCGGGATGAAGAACATGACGGACGGAAAGTGAAGGTCCGGCGCCAGCTGCGGAAGCGGCGGCAGGACCAAACGAAGCGCCGGCACCGCCCATAAGGCATAGGCCCAGCCGGCGCCGAAGCTTCGAGCGACGGGGCCGCGCAGCAACAGCACCATCGCCATCAGCAGGGTGACGGCGGCCAGGGTCTCGATCAGCCAGGCGATCACGACTTGAGCGCCTTGAGGAGCGTCTCGATCTCGGCGATGTCGGCGGGCGTAAGCTTGTCGCGGGCGGCGAGCTGGGCGACGAGCGCCGGCACCCGGCCGCCGAACATGCGGTCGATCAGCCGCCCGGATTCCGCGGCGACATAATCCTCGCGGCGGATTGCGGGGCGGTAGAGATAGCGGCGGCCATCCTCTTCATGGGTGAGCACGCCCTTGGCGAGCAGGCGCGACAACATGGTCTTGACCGTGGCAAGGCTCCAGCCGCGTTCCTCCGGGACTCGGGCGGCGACGTCGGCGGCGGTCAGAGGCGCCTCGTCCCACAGCACTTCCATCACCGTATATTCGCCCTCGGCGATTCTCTCCACGGCTCACCCTCCCTGTCGATTACACGTGTAATTCTTCTCTTGGCGCTGAACGGAGGATGAATGGCGTCGCAATGTGAGCGCCGTTGTCGGAACGCTTTACAATGAGCAAGATCGGTTAAATCCCGTAAACCATCGCGATGCCGGGAAATCCGCCAACGGCACGCTTTGGCACGGTGCGTGTATCCTTATCCGCGTCCACACGAATCCACACGAACAGGGGCGGATGAGCGGTCTTTCTGGTCCCGCCGTCCGCCCCTTTCTTATTCACCGTCGCCCCAGCTCAGGCTGGCATTTCGTCGAGACCCGCCGAGTCCTCTTCAGACATCCAGCGGGGTAATGCCCGAGAAGCCCCGAGTGCGCTTGAAGTCCATCTCGTGAATAAAGTTTCGCATTGAATCCGACGGGTCGACGTGACGGCGATCCAGACGGCGAAAGGTTTCGCGGACAAACCTAACGGATAAGATCGGCGTATTCTCTTGGTGTCCAGTCTTCGTGTTCAGCATGTTCGCGACGCAGGTCACGTAAACCTCGTCAAGGGGCAGCAGCGCAAACATGTCCCCAGCAACCCGTAACGCAGCACTGCACACATAGTCCTGATAAAGCTCGTTGAACTCCCCCACAGGCATCTTCGATTCCGAGAGTCGACCGCTTTGCGTTTGCTTCCGCCGGACCTTTGGCACAATTTCGTCCCCATGGACGTGCGGCCTAACGTGGAGAAAGTCGTCCGAGATGCTGAAGGAAATTTGAGTTCCGATAAGGTCCTCGCCTGAGAGTGACTGCATTTCCTCGATCACTTCCTTGCGGGCCGAGACTTCGCCAGCGAGCAGCCGCCGCGCCAGGTCCGTGTCGGCCCTCCAATCCGCTAGCTGGGTCCGGTATCTCTCGACGGCCGCGCGGTAATCCTCATCATCTTGCGCACGCCCACATAGAACTGCCTCCTCAAGGTTCGCCAGACGTTTGTCCGAACCACCAAAGAGGAAATCCCAAAATCGAGGTTTGAACACATCTACGCGGTGCTGTGCTTGAGCTTCATGAGCCGTAAAGCGCTGAGGTTCCGAGGGCTCTGGCTTCGTTAGCTCTCGCGACCAATCGATCTCATCTGCAGGATCGGTGTGAAGCGAAACAAGCTCGTGAATGCCCGATTGCCATTCCGAGACGGCATCGCTTGCCTCAGAAATCATCTGCTCCTTGGCGTACTGCTTTCGTCGACGTTCGGCGTTGCGCTCGGCCGCGCGCATCGCCGCTGACATCGATCGGACTGTCCCTTTCCAGCCCATGACTGGTTCCCCCACAATGGCTTTAGTAGTTGATGAGTAGCCAAGTGGGGACACAAAGATAAGTGTCTCTCATTCACCCGCGGTCTTTCTGGTCCCGCCGTCCGCCCCTCTCCTTTGGCCGTCGTCCCAGCGTAGGCTGGGACCCCGGCGGGTGAAGGGCTCGGTGTTCTTCACCCGCTGGGGCGACGAGGCATCACCCCCGCAGCAGCGCCGCCGTCTCCGCATCCGCCGGCAGGAAGGCCTCCACGGCGAGCTCGGACAAGGTGATGTCGATCGGGGTCCCGAACACGGTGGTCATGGTGAGGAAGGAGAGAAGGTGCGGCCCTTGGCGCACCTTGAGCAGGATCGCGACTCCGTTCGATTCCCCCGGGTCGGCGGTTCCGCCCGGATAGGCGCGAAGCTCTTCGAGCAGCGCCGCCAGCACCGGATCGGCGCTGACGTCGATCTGCTCCTCGAGCCGGCGGAAGACGTAGGAGCGCCATTGCGCCAGATTCTCGATCCGGGTCGCAAGCCCGTCCGGGTGGAGGCTCAGCCGAAGCACGTTGAGCGGCGGCTCGAGCAAGGCGGGGGCCGCGTCCGCCAGGAAAGGCGCGATCCCGGCATTGGCGGCGACGAGGTTCCAGTGCAGATCGACGGCGAGCGCCGGATAGGGCTCGTAGGCGGCCAGCACCTTGTCGACCGCCTGCCGGGCCGCGGCAAGCGCCGGATCGTCCAGGCTCCGCGCGGGCACGGCAGGCGCGAAGCCTCCGGCGACGAGGAGGACGTTGCGCTCGCGCGGCGGTATTCGGAGACTCGCCGCGAGGCGAAGCAGCATCCCCCGGCTCGGCCGCGACCGGCCCGTTTCGATGAAGCTCAGGTGCCGCGCGGAAATCTCGGCGTCAAGCGCGAGATCGAGCTGGCTGAGGCGCCGGCGCGTTCGCCAAGTGCGGATCTGGGTGCCGAGGAGGTCGGCGGGATGAGCGGCCATGGCTGAGCCTAACCCAGCCGGACGGCGAATCCCATTACCTGCCAGGTAATCGACAGCATGACCTCGAATGGCCGACCAGGACGGCACGGCGCTGCTTACGGCGCCCTTCGACAGAAAGGATCGGACATGAACTCCCCCACCTTCCTTCGGCGCGTGCTCGCCCTCGATTCCGCCAGCTGCTTCATGATCGGCCTGTTGCTCGTCCTGGCCGCCGCCCAGCTCTCCGGGCTTTTCGGCCTGGATGCAACATTGCTGTTCGGCGCGGGACTGCTGCTCCTGCCGCTCGCCGCCTTCATCGGCTGGCTGGCGTCCCGGCCTGCGCCGCCGAGCCCGCTGGTCTGGGTCGTCATCGTCGGCAATCTCGCCTGGACCGCCGAGAGCTTCCTTCTGATCTCGACCGAGGCCGGGCGGATCTCGGCGCTCGGAACCGCCTTCGTCGCGGGGCAGGCGGCCGCGGTCCTGGGGATCACAGCGCTGGAATATGCCGGCCTGCGCCGAATGCGGGCCGCGGCATGAGCAGGACCGTCGGGCTATTCTCCGTGCGGGCTCAGGCCTTCGCCACCTGCTTCTCGTCGAGCAATGTCTGGAGCTCCCCGGCCTCGTACATCTCCGTCATGATGTCGGAGCCGCCGACGAACTCGCCCTTGACGTAGAGCTGCGGAACGGTCGGCCAGTCGGAATATTCCTTCACGCCCTGGCGGATTTCCGGATCCTGGAGGACGTCCACGGTTTCGAAGCCGACCCCGAGATGGTCGAGGATTGAGACGGCCCGGCTGGAAAAGCCGCATTGCGGGAAGAGCGCGGTGCCCTTCATGAACAGGACGACGTCGTTCTTTTGAAGGAGCTCGTCGATTCGGGTCTTTGTGTCGGACATATTGACTGTTCCTCAATCGGGTGTCGCGGTGGAGAGCTGGAGCGCGTGCAGGGCGCCGCCCATTCGGCCGCCGAGCGCCTCGTAGACCCGCTGATGCTGGCGGACGCGCGGCATCCCCCGGAAGCTTTCGGCGACCACACGGGCGGAATAATGATCGCCGTCGCCGGCGAGATCGGTGATCTCGACCCGGGCGTCGGGAATTGTGGCGCGGATCAGCGCCTCGATCTCCTCGGCGGCCATCGCCATCAGCCCTGCGACTCCATAAGCTGCCTGCGCGCCTCGACCGTCTTGTGGTCGAGCGCTTCGCGGATCCGCCCTTCGTCGCACTCGACTCCGGCGGAGGTGAGGTCGCCGACCAGCTTGCGAATGACGTCCTCGTCCCCGGCCTCTTCGAAATCGGCGCGGATGACGTCGCTCGCATAAGCGTCGGACTCCGCCTGGCTGAGTCCCATCAGCCCGGCCGCCCACTGGCCGAGCAGCTTGTTGCGGCGCGCCACGATCCGGAACTGCATGTCCTGATCGCGGGCATATTTGGTCTCGAAGGCCCGTTCGCGGTCGTCGAAAGTGCTCATGACTCTCCCTTGCTCTATATGGGAGTCAGATAGGCGCGGGCGGGCGGCGGCGCAACGAGCGGAACACGTCATCCCAGCGAAGGCTGGGATCCCGGCGGGTGAAAGGCGTCGCTGTCCTTCACCCCCTGGGGCCCCAGCCTTCGCTGGGGCGACGGCCTTACTCCATCGTCACCACGAGCTTCCCGACCGCTTTCCTCGCCGCCATGTGGGCGATCGCCTCGCCGCCCTGCTCGAGCGGCCAGGTTCGGCTCACCTTCGGAGCGATCTTCCCTTCGCGCCACAGGCGGAACAGGGTCTCGACCTGGGCTGCATTGGCCTTCGGATCGCGCGCCGCGAAGGCGCCCCAGAAGACTCCGCGCACGTCGCAGCTCTTCAGCAGGGTGAGGTTGAGAGGAAGCTTCGGGATCCCGGCCGGGAAGCCGACGACCAGATAGCGGCCTTCCCAGGCGATCGAGCGAAGTGCGGGTTCGGCATAATCGCCGCCGACGGGATCGTAGATCAGGTCGGCCCCGCTCGGCCCGACCGCTTCCTTGAACATCTGTCCGAGCGCCTTCGACCCCTCCTTGTCGAACGGCCCGGACGGGTAGACGATCGCGAGATCCGCCCCGGCCCGCCGGGCGACCTCGGCTTTCTCCTCGGACGAGACGGCGGCGACCACCCTGGCGCCATAGGCCTTGCCCAACTCGACGGCGGCGAGGCCCACTCCGCCGGCGGCGCCGAGGACGAGCAGGGTCTCGCCCGGCTTCAGCCGGCCGCGGTCGAGCAAGGCGTGGATCGAGGTCGCGTAAGTGAGGATCAGGGCCGATCCGTCCTCGAAGCTTCGCTCCGCTGGAAGCGGGACCGCCTGGGCGGCGGAGATGATCACCTTCTCGGCGAGGCCGCCATGGCCGATCATCGCGATCAGCCGGTCGCCCTCGGCCCAGCCGGAAACCCCTTCGCCCGCCGCCTCGACGGTGCCGGCGACCTCGCCGCCCGGAGCGAAGGGCCTCGGCGGCTTGAACTGATATTTGTCCTCGATGATCAGAACGTCGGGATAATTGATCGCGCAGGCCCGAACCCGGACGAGCAGCTGGCCCGGGCCCGGCTGGGGGTCGGGCAGGTCGACGAGTTCGAGCGTCTCGGGTCCGCCGGGTGACCGCGAAAGGAGGGCCTTCATGACGCGCCTCCGCCCCGTTCCCGGGCGCTCAGACGGCCGGGTGTCACAGGCGGTTCCGATTGGCCGTGATCTGCGGCGAGAGCTTCAAACCGGTTGCGGCAAGCATGTCGTCCAATTCGATCAGTCCGTCCCATTTCTTGCTGCTCAGATCGAGACCAAGCCAGGGCGAGGCCCCAAAAGCTGCGTCGATGCCGCCATCGAGCGGTTCGACATGGACAGACAATTCATCATGTCTGAAACGAATGTACAAGCTTCGCCCGTCCGCCAGTCGCCCTTCCCATTGCGACGGGCAGGCGACGGAGGTGCGCCTCAACTCCACGACCGTCGGGAGCGCTGAGAATGGCGTCTCATTCATCGCGCCGACTTCGGGAAGGCCGGAAGCTTGGCGATGTCGGCCGGCTCGTGCTGGATGATCACCTTCGCCTTCAGATTGGCGGCAATCCTGTCGAACCGGTCCGACGAGGCGAGCGTGTCGGAGCGATCGTGGTTGAACGGCGGGACTCCGCGATTCATCACTTGCTCGGTGAAATGATATTGGTCGCCGGACAGCAGAACATTGCCGGAGGCGAGTCGGACGAGCAAAGCGTAATGGCCCGGAGTGTGCCCCGGCAACTTAAGCATGATCACGCGGCCGTCCCCGAAAATATCCTTGTCGGCGGCTACCTCCTCTAGCTTGCCGCCACCGGTCAGCCAGTGGGCCAGGCCTTTCGCCGAATCCGAGTCCACCGGCGGGGTGGCTCGAAGCAGCTCGATATCACCCTTTCCGATCAGCAGCTTCGCCTGCGGGAAGCGGCCGGCCTGGCCGACATGGTCGAAATGCCAGTGGCTGATCCCGATCGTCTCGATCTGCTCGGGCTTCAGCTTCAGCTCGGCGAGCTGGTCGACCAGGCTTCGTTTGAGGCGGATGGTCTGGGCTTCATTGTCGAAATCCTTGCCGATCAGGGCGTCGGTGAGGCCGGTGTCCCACAGCATGTAGCGATTGCCGTGGCGGATCAGGTAGCAGCTTCCGACGATGTCCTTCGGACCCGGCGGATATTGGAAGGTGTCGGAGAAGAAGGCGCCATATTGCTTGATCACGAACTCGCCGCAATGGAGCCGCCAGAGCTCGATCGGCGCCTCGGGAGCCACGGGCGACTGCATTGCGCCGAGGCCGAGCCAGGCGGCGGCGAGGAGAGTCATCTTCCTGATCATGTCGGTGCCCCTGCTTTGGGCGAAACATAATGGGGATAGCGGGCGAAGGGCAATGGCCGTCCTCCGGGTGCCGGCGCATCGACCCCCCGTCGTTACGATTCGTACTTCGCCATGGTCTTCGCCGCGACTTCCTCCGCCGTCACGTCCGGAGCCAGCTCGATCAGCCGGAACGGGCTGTCATGGTCCGGCCGGTGGAAGACGCACAGATCGGTGACGATCATGTCGACGACGTTCCTGCCGGTCAGCGGCAGGGTGCATTCGGGGATGAACTTGGGGTCGCCGCTCTTACTATTATGCTCCATGACGACGATGATCTTCTTGACCCCGGCGACCAGGTCCATCGCCCCGCCCATGCCCTTCACCATCTTGCCCGGGATCATCCAGTTGGCGATGTCGCCCTTCTCGCTGACCTCCATCGCTCCGAGTACCGTGAGGTCGATATGGCCGCCGCGGATCATCGCGAAGCTCTGCTCCGATCCGAAATAGGAGGAGCTTTCGAGCTCGCTGATCGTCTGCTTGCCGGCGTTGATCAGGTCCGGATCGACCTCGTCGCCATAGGGGAAAGGCCCGATCCCGAGCATCCCGTTCTCCGACTGAAGAACCACCTCCATCCCTTCCGGGATGTTGTTGGCGACGAGCGTCGGGATCCCAATTCCGAGATTGACGTAATAACCGTCGCGAAGCTCCTTCGCGGCGCGGGCAGCCATCTCATCGCGAGTCCAGGGCATTTCATTCACTCCATGACCAACGGTTTTGACCACAAGCGCGAGACGGACCAATCGTCAAACCGCTCTTCGTTCGAGACCAGCGTCAGCCCCTCTATCTGGGTTTGGGCGATGAGCAACCGGTCAAAAGGGTCCTTGTGCGGGATGGCGAGCAGGCCTCCACGTTGCGCATGGTGAGCGTTCAACGCGAGCATGACGAACCCGTGACCTTCTAGCTCCTCGACAAAATGCTCCGCCAGCGCGGGAGAGACATCGAGTTTCCCGAGCCGAAACTTGGTCGCGATTTCCATTGCGGAGACCGCACTGACATAAACGATGTTCTCGCCGTCTTCGATGGCCTCTCGGGCGATTTCCGGAATCAGGTCCGGTGCCTGCGCGGCCCAGATCAGAGCATGCGTATCAAGAAGAAGGCGCATCGTCAGGATAGTCGATTTCGCCGTTCCATATCGCCAGCTCGACGTCGGGGAGGGGATCCCAGAAACCGTAAGCCAGCGGGTCGCTGCCGCGTGAATCCGCCTTCAGCCAGCCCAGAGCCCGCTTCTTCGGCGGAACCGGATTAAGCGGCACGATCTTCGCCACGGACTTCCTGCCGCGCGCCAGGATAACCTCCCGCCCCGCTTCAGCCTCGGCGACGAGCCGCGACAGGTGAGTCTTGGCTTGGTGAATGGTGACCGGCTTGTCCGATGGCGTGTAGGCGTTCATGACTAACTTACTTAGCTAAATCGTTACGCGTCTTCAAGCCGCCTCCCGCTGCCTTACGGTCCGGAATTCTATCTTCTTGTCGTACGGCGCGCCGAGGATCATTCGCTTCACGTAGATGGAGGGGAGATGGATGCAGTCGGGGTCGAGGCTTCCGACCGGAACGATCTCCTCGACCTCGGCGACGCAGACCTTGCCGGCGGTCGCCATCGGCTGGTTGAAGTTGCGGGCGGTCTTTCGAAAGACCAGGTTGCCGGCCTCGTCGGCCTTCCAGCCCTTGATGATGGAAAGGTCGGCGCGGATGCCGCGTTCGAGCACATATTCCTCGCCGTCGAAGTCCTTGGTCTCCTTGCCCTCGGCGACGATCGTGCCGACCCCCGTCTTGGTGTAGAAGCCGGGGATTCCGGCGCCGCCGGCGCGGCAGCGCTCGGCGAGGGTGCCCTGGGGGCAGAATTCCACCTCGAGCTCGCCGGCCAGATATTGCCGCTCGAACTCCTTATTCTCGCCGACGTAGGAGGAGATCATCTTGCCGATCTGGCGGGTGCGCAAAAGCTTGCCGAGCCCCTCATTGTCGATCCCGGCATTGTTCGAGACGAAGGTCAGGTTCTTCACCTTGCTGTCGCGGATCGCGTCGATCAGCCGCTCGGGAATTCCGCACAGGCCGAAGCCGCCGGCGCAGATCGTCATTCCGTCGAACAGCAGCCCGTCGAGGGCCGCCGCGGCATCGGGGAAAATCTTCTTCATGCACCGCTCCTCGCTGGACGCCTGCGCGATAAGCGGACGAAGCGAGTCAGGTCAATCCGCGCTTGACGAACGCGCGGCTTGCAGAGTACACTGCTTTATAGAGTTCTCTGGAGGATCCGATGACCAGCGCCGATTCCACCCACGAAGACCTTCGCTACGTCCGCCGGCTCGCCGAGGGCGGCGCTCACGCCCAGTTGCTCGGCGGCCGGTTCATGGCCTGGTGGGGACTGCTTCTGACCGCCGCCTACATCGCTCACCACCTCGGTCTCACCGGCGCCATCGGCGACGGTGCGACGATATTCGCGGTCATTTGGGGCGGCTTTTCCGCGCTCGGACTCCTCGGCCAGATCGTCCTGGTGCGAAGCATGCCGGCCAAGGCCGGCGCCGGCTCGGCAGGCAACCGCGCTTCGCAGCCGATCTGGATGGCGGGCGGAGGCGCCATCGGCTCGATGTTCGTCGGATGCGCGGTCGCCGCCGGCACGGGGGCGGGCCCGGCGGCCTTCGACTGGATCGTGCCGGTCGCGTTCGCCGTCTATTCGTGCGCCCTCATCGTCACCGGCTCGCTGGCCAGGAACCGGCCGGTCTTCGCGGCGGGCGTCGGCGCCGCGGTCATGGTCGGGCTGTTCACCGCCCTGATCCTGTCGCCGGACCGCTATCTGGTCGCCGCCGCCGGAGTTGCTCTCACGGTTCTTCTGCCGGGCCTCTTCCTTCTCAAAGCCGAGCCGCGCTCATCGTGAAGGCTGAAAACCCCTTCGACCACAGTCGCCTCGACGACGTCATTCATGGCCGAATCCGGCTCGGCGCGGTCGCCTATCTCGCTTCCGTCGAATCGGCCCTGTTCACCGAGCTTCGCGACAAGGTCGGGGCGACCGACGGCAATTTGTCCGCGCATCTCGGGAAGCTCGAGGAAGCGGGATATGTCAGCGTCGACAAGAGCTTCTCCGGGCGCAAGCCGCAGACCCGGCTCGCCCTCACCCACCGCGGCCGCCAGGCCTGGTACAATTGGCTCGATCGGATCGAGAAGCTGACCCGGGCGGCCGGGATCAACGGATAAGGAGGTGACGATGATGAAGACGAGAATCCTGCTCATGGCGGCCCTGATCGGCCCAGCCGCCTCCGCCCAGCCCGGATCCGCCCCTGATCCGTCGGCGGGACCCCGGGACCCCGCCGCCCGGATGGCCGCCCAGAGCGAGGCGATGTCGGCGCTGGCCTTCCTCGACGGCGAGTGGCGGGGGACGGCGCGGGCCGAGGAATCGCCCGGCGAGATGCGCCATACCGAGCGGGTCGGCACCTTGCTCGACGGCACGATCCGGCTCGTCGAGGGCCGCGCCGTCGATTCCGCCGGCAAGACCCGGTTCAACGCCTTCGCGATCATCTCCTACGACCCCGTCAAGCGGACCTATTCGATGCGCTCCCACGCCATGGGCTATGCCGGCGATTATCCGCTGACCGTCCGCCCGGACGGCTTCAGCTGGTCGCATCCGGCCGGCGCCGACGCCACCGTGCGCTACACGGCGACGGTCAAGGACGGCGAGTGGCACGAGGTCGGGGAACGGGTCGCCGGCGATGCCGCTCCGGTCAAGACCGTGGAGCTGCGGGTACGCCGAATAGGCGCCGGGGGCTGGTCGCAGGGCGCGGTGCCGCCTCGGTAGCCCTTGCCCGTCATTGCGAGGAGCGGAGCGACGAAGCAATCCAGCAGTCTCGGAGACCGCGCTGGATTGCTTCGCTACGCTCGCAATGACGTTATGAGCGAAGCTTCGCGAGGACGCCCTGGAGCTGCATGGCGTTGGACATGTCGCCCTCGACCTTGAGCTTGCCCTGCATGAAGGCGGTCATTCCGTCCAGCTTGCCGTCGGTCATCGCCTGCCAGTCTTCCCAGGCGACCTTGATAATGGTGTCGGCGGGTCCTTCCTCCTCGGTCACCTGGCCGGCGGCGCCGTCGAGCATCACCACGCCTTCCGGACCGAAATCGAGCTTCACGCGCTTGCCGGGAAGCCAGGCGCTCTTCTCGTTGAGGGCCGCCGCCATTTCGGTCTTGGTCATGATCTCTCCTCCCGCTGGGGTTTCCCGGCCTTCCCTACTTTACGTAAACGTCAGGTCAAGACCCGTCCGGCTTCCCATTCCACGGCAAGGCGGTTAGTCGGCCCGCCATGGACGCCGCCGAAGCCATTCATCTAAAGTTCGTCGCCAGGGTCCGGGACGGAAACCTGCCCCGGCGCACCAGCGACGTTCGGCCCGGGGACATCGGCCTCTCCCGCGAGGCGATGGTCGAGCTGTTTTACAGCCAGGCAGCCAGCCGCCAGATGGATCGGCTCTCGCGCCGGCTGCAGGCGCGCGGCGAGGGCTTCTATACGATCGGAAGCTCGGGCCACGAGAACAACGCCGCGCTCGCCGAGGCCCTGCGGGTCGACGACATGGCCTTCCTCCACTACCGCTCCAACGCCTTCCAGATCCACCGGTCGAAGAAGCTTCCGGGCCAGACCCCCCTGTGGGACATGCTCCTGAGCTTCGCGGCCTCCGCGGAGGATCCGATCTCCGGCGGCCGCCACAAGGTGATCGGCTCGAAGCCGCTGGCCATCCCGCCGCAGACCAGCACCATCGCTTCGCACCTCCCCAAAGCGGTGGGCGCCGCGTTCAGCATCGGCATCGCCCGGATGCTCAAACTGGACGAGACCGCCCTGCCCGGCGATTCGATCGTCCTCGCCAGCTTCGGCGACGCATCGGCCAACCATTCGACCGCGCAGGGCGCGTTCAACACCGCCGCCTGGGCCGCCTATCAGGGCACGCCTATGCCTCTCGTCTTCCTGTGCGAGGACAATGGCATCGGAATCTCGACCCGGACCCCGCCCGGCTGGATCGCGGCCTCGTTCCAAAACCGGCCCGGGCTCGAATATATGCATTGCAGCGGCCTCGACATGGCCGACGCCTGGCGCGGCGCCCGCCGGGCCGCCCAGTTCGCCCGGGCCCATCGCCGCCCCGTCTTCCTCCACATGGACTGCGTCCGGCTCTACGGCCATGCCGGCTCGGACGTTCAGGCCACCTACCTCAGCAAGGCCCGGATCGAGCAAGACGAGGAGCGCGATCCCCTGCTCTACAGCGCCGCTTTGCTGATCGAGGAGGATCTGCTGTCCGGCGGCCAGATCCTCGACATCTACGAGGAGACCGAGGCGACTCTCGCCCGGATCGCCGAGCAGGCGATCGCAAGACCCAAGCTGACGACCAGCAGGGACGTCATGGCGAGCATCGTCCCGCCCAGGCGCCCGCCGGCCCGAGCCAACAGCCCGACGCCGGAGCAGCGCGAGGCTTTGTTCGCCCGCGACAAGAGCATGATCGACAAGCCGCAGCATATGGCACGGCTGCTGAGCTGGGCGCTCGCCGACCTGATGCTCGCTTATCCCAACATCATCGTCGCCGGCGAGGATGTCGGGCCCAAGGGCGGGGTCTACAACGTCACCGCCAAGCTCCACGAGCGATTCGGCTCGTGCCGGGTGATCAACACCCTGCTCGACGAGCAGAGCATTCTCGGCCTCGGTATAGGCGCCGCCCATAACGACCTTCTCGCGATCACCGAGATCCAATTCCTCGCCTACGTCCATAATGCCGAGGACCAGATTCGCGGCGAGGCTGCGACCCTGAGCTTCTTCTCGGACGGCCAATATACCAACCCGACCATCATCCGGATCGCCGGCCTCGGCTATCAGAAGGGCTTCGGCGGCCATTTCCACAACGACAACAGCCTCGCCGTCTTCCGCGACATTCCGGGCCTGGTCCTCGCCTGCCCGAGCAACGGCGCCGACGCGGTGGAGATGCTCCGAGAATGCGTCCGCCTGGCGCTCGAGGAGCAGAGGGTCGTCGTCTTCGTCGAGCCGATCGCACTCTACATGACCCGCGATCTCCACTCGGAAGGCGACTCGCTCTGGACCTCGACCTATGCCGCCCCGGGCGCCGCGAAGCCGATCCGGACCGGCGAGCTCGGAGTGTATGGCGACGGCGCCGACCTCGCCATCGTCAGCTACGCCAACGGCTATTATCTCTCCCGCCAGGCCGAGCGGATTCTGAGGGAGCGGCACAAACTGAACGCCAAAGTGATCGACCTGCGCTGGCTGGCGCCCCTGAATGAGGAAGGCCTGCTCGAAGCGGTGGCGGGCTGCGAACACATAATGATCGTCGACGAATGCCGCAGGACCGGCTCGCAAAGCGAGGCGCTGATGGCGCTCTTCGCCGAACGCGCTCCCGGGGTCCCGACCCGCCGGGTCACGGCCGAGGATAGCTTCATCCCGCTCGGCCGGGCCGCGACCCTGACCCTTCCGAGCCGCGATTCGATCGTCGCCGCGGCCCTGGAGACGGTCCGTGGCTGAGCGGCCAAAGGCTCTGCTCGTCTGCCCGGGCCGAGGCACTTACGGCAAGGCGGAACTGGGCTATTTGAAGCGATTCCATGCAAAAAATGGCGATCTGATCGCAGCGTTCGACCGGCTTCGCTCCGAGCGCGGACAGCCGACCATAACCGAGCTCGACGGCGCCGAAAGGTTCAGCCCGGCCCTTCACACGCGCGGCGACATCGCCTCGCCGCTCATCTTCGCCGCCTCCTATGCCGATTTCCTCGCCCTCGACCCTTCTCGGTTCGACATCGCCGCGGTCACCGGCAATTCGATGGGCTGGTACACGGCCCTCGCCGTCGCCGGGGCGGTGGGCGTCGAGCACGGCTTCCGGATCATCGACTCGATGGGCGAGAACAGCCAGGCCGGCGAGCCCGGCGGGCAGGTCCTCCTCACCCTCGTCGACGAGGACTGGCGGGAGCTTCCGGGCCTTCGCGAGCAGGCGATCGCACTTTCCGCCTCTATTCACGCCCGCGACGGCTGCAGGCTCTACGTCTCGATCGAGCTCGGCGGGATGATCGTTTTCGCGGGGAACGAGTCCGGACTTGCCGCACTCCTCGCCGAAGCTCCGCCGACCCCGGCCCGCGAGCCGCTCCGCCTCGTCAATCACGGCCCCTTCCACACGCCGCTGATGACCGGCTCCTCCAAGCGCGCGCTGGCGCAGCTGCCGGTCGAATGGTTCGGCTCGCCCTCGGTGACGATGATCGACGGCCGGGGCCACACCTGGCGCCCTTTCGCGACCGATGCGCGCGCCCTCCACGACTACACCTTCGTCGCCCAGATCCTCGAAACCTACGATTTCACCCGCGCGATCCAAGTGGCGGTCAAGGAGCATTCGCCCGACCGCATCATCCTGCTAGGCCCCGGCGACACGCTCGGCGGGGCCATCGGCCAGGCTCTGATCGCGATCCAGTGGCACGGCCTTCGCTCGAAGCGCGAGTTCCAGGAGATGCAGGCGGGCGACCCGTTCCTGATCTCGATGGGCCGCGAGGACCAGCGGGGGCTGGTGACTGAATAACCCCTCTCCCTGCAGGGGAGAGGGGTTTGAGCTACAGCCCGTAGAAGCCGCTGCCCTTAAGGTTGCGGGCAAGCCGGGCAAGGCGCGGAACGTCACCCATCAGCCCTGCATGACGATAATCCCCCACCATCTGCGCCTGCGCTTCCAGTCTGGCTGCGGCGAAGGGCGTCTCGCCTTCCTCGTAAAGATACATGGCGCTTGTGTTGAAGCGGCAGGCGGCGAGGTCGCGGGCGTAGCGGGCGAGGAAGCGCGGGACGCCCAGTTTCGCATATTGCCAGACATGGGTCATTTCATGGTGGAGGAGCGATTGGGCGAAGACGTCCGCCTTCGAATAATCGTCGCTGTAATCGGTTCGAAAATAGAGGCTCCGACGCAGGGTGATCGCGGTGTTGTCGTTCCGAAAGGCAAGGATCGCGGCCACGTTGCGGCCGGCGCCCGAGCGCAGCCGGACTCGCGCATAGTCGATTCGGTCGCCGAACGCCTCTGCCAGGAGTGCGATCTCGCCCGATTTCAGCCTGCGCATTTCAGCCCTCCAGCGCCAACAACGCGAAGGTCGCAAGCCAATGCTCACCCATATAGTCGCCGGCGACGTGGGGGAGGCTTGCATCGAGATGTTCGTCGGCGGTTCGACGGGCGAGCTCGGCGAGCTCCGGATCCAGCGCAGGAGCGAGCTGGCGCCAGCACCAGGCGCGGCTGAGGTTGAGTCCGTCGAGATGGGCGATCTTGCCGTCGGAGCGGTCCGAGACGGTGGCGGGCGTGAAGAGGCTTCGCGGCTCTCCGGCAGCGAGGTCGGGCAGGAAATAGCCGAACCAGCTTCGGAATTGCTCCTCGCCATGCGTGCGCCGCATGCACAAGGCCTCGGTCAATGCGGAAGAGAGGAATTCGTCGCCGCCCGGCTCCCAGGCCTGGCAGCCGCGATCCCGGCCGTACCAGGTCCTCGCCCGCTCTCGGATCCGGCCGGCGAGCGAGGAATCGCTCGATTCGGCCCATTCGATAGCGAGGATCATCGCGAAGGCGGTGTTGAAGTGGGTGCCGACCCGGATCGGATAGGTGAGCTTGGGCAGATAGAGACTGAAGCGCCCGGCGAAGGCGAGCGCCAGCGGTTCAAGGTCGGCCGCCCAGGGCCGGTCGCCATGGCGCTGCGCCTCGGAATGGAGCGCAAGCAGCCAGGCCCAGCCGTATGGCCGCTCGAAGCCGCCCGTATAGGCGCGGTCGAGATAGACGAGCTCGCCCGCCACCTTGTCCGGAGCGAGCATCTCGTCGGCCAGCGCCTCCACCCGGCGCGCGACCGGCAGATCGGGGAAAAGCCGCCGAAGCCGGAGCATCAGCCACCAGCCGTGGACGCAGCTGTGCCAGTCGAAGCTTCCGAAGAAGATCGGATGAAGCTCCCGCGGGGATGCCAGGTCTTCCGGGCCCTCCAGCACCTGGTCGAGCTTGTGGGGGAATTCTCGGGTGACGTGGCCGAGCGCGATGGCGGCGAAGCGGGCGGCGGTTTCGGGGGTAAGGGCGTGCATGGGCTTTATTCCGTCATTGCGAGCGAAGCGAAGCAATCCAGCTCTGCGGCCGTCGCGTACGCCGCGGCTGGATTGCCGCGTCGCTTCGCTCCTCGCAATGACGGAATTGGCTGTGGACGCCTACCTCCACGCCAGGAAATAGATGAGAAGGATGTTGATCGCGAGCATGGGCACGGCCGTCCCGATCTGCACCTTGATAACCCCGTACTGGTCCTTGAGCTCGAGCAAGGCCGCCGGCACCAGGTTGAAGTTCGCCGCCATCGGAGTCATCAAGGTCCCGCAGAATCCGGCGAGCATCCCGATCGCTCCGATCACCGCCGGATTGCCACCATAGCCCTGGATCAGCAAGGGCACCCCGATCGCCGTGGCCATGACCGGGAAAGCGGCGAAGGCGTTGCCGGTGAGGATGGTGAACAGCGCCATGCCAAGGCCGAAGGCGACGACCGCCGGGAATATGGTGCCGTCCGGGATAACGGTCAGGATGAGGCCGCCGATGGTTCGGCCCACTCCGGTATCGGCGAGGACCACTCCGAGAGCGGCGAGCATCATCGGAAGCACCGCCGCCCAGCCGACCGCGTCGATCAGCCGCCTCCCCTCCTGGAGCGGCGCCAGAGGCGGCGGCTTCAGCCAGGCGAAGATCGCCGCCAAGGCGATCAGAACCCCGGCGCAGAGCAGGATGAAAGTCTCGCGATTCTTCTCGAACAGCCCGGTCTCGAAGATCGGCGTGTAGAGATAGAGGAGGGTTCCGGTTACCGCGACGACGAGGACGATCAGGATCGGAAGGAACAGGGCGTCGCCATAGCGCTCGCCCCTGGCTTCGCGTTCGGAGTCGCCCGTTTCCGGGGCGCCTCGGCCGATCAGCTTCAGGCCGGCCAGGGCGGCGAGCGCGAGGACGATGCAGCCGTTGGCCAAATCGCCGAGCCACGAGCCCGCGATCAGGCTTAGCGCGAACAGGCCCCAGAAGGCGGCGTTACCGAGGCGCTTCTTGTTGGTCCGGTCGGCGACGCTGAGCAAGGCGAAGGCGGCGAACATGGCGCCGACCAGGTAGAGGACATGCTGGCCGGTGATCATGGATTTGCCTCCCCATCGGAGATGGGGAGGGGGACCCCGCGTAGCGGGGTGGAGGGGTAATTTGCGGAGGCCTTGCCATTTACCCCTCCACCACCCTTCGGGTGGTCCCCCTCCCCACCGCTTCGCGGCAGGGAGGCAAGGTTGCGATCGAGCAGCATCAGCCGCGTCGAGTGGACGATGAAGGCCGCGATCGCGGTCGGGATCGCCCAGACGGCGAGCTCAAGCGGGGAAAGCGAGATGCCGTAGGATTCCAGCGTCTGCTGGATGAGGACGATCGATCCGATCGCGAAGAAGATGTCCTCGCCGAAGAACAGGCCGACATTGTCGGTGGCGGCGGCATGGGCCTTGATCTTGTCCTTCGTCGCCTCGTCGAGCGGCCCGTGCCTGTTCTCGGCGGCGGCGACCGCCATCGGAGCGACCAGCGGCCGGACGGTCTGCGGGTGGCCCGCCGTCGAATGGAGGCCGATGGCGGAGATGGCCTGCCTGTAGAGCAAATAGAGGATGAGCAGCCGCCCGACCGTCGCCGCTCGAAAGCCGGCGATCACCGCCCTCGCCCGCTGCTGGAGGCCGTAGCGCTCGAGCAGTCCGATGACGGGCAGGACGATCCAGGGGACGGCGATCAGCCGGCTGTCGTTGAACGCCTTGCCGAGCTTGGAGATCACCTCGATCGGGTCGAGCCCCGCGAGCAAACCGGTCGCGATGGCGGCCACCGGAACCACCACCATCGGGTTGAAGCGCAGCGCGAAGCCGAGGATTATGATGAGGATTCCGACGAGGGGGAGGTAGTTCATAACCGTACCCCCGTCATCCCGGGCCTGACCCGGGATCCATGAACACCGGCATTTTCGAGAAGCGCGGTGTTCATGGATTCCGGCTTTCGCCGGAATGACGGGGAAGGCCAAATCCCCCTCCGCCCGGAGTCTTGATCACGAACATATCGCCTTCCCGCATGTCCGCGGACGCGGTCGCGCTCAAAGTCTCGACCGTGCCGTCCGCTCTTACGACCCGATTGATCCCCGGCTTCGCATCCCCTCCCCCTTCGATCCCGCGCGGCGCCACTTCGCGCCGGTTGGAGAGTATGTTCGCGCGCATCCTCGCCCGGAAGCGGATGTGGCGCTCGACCCCGTCGCCGCCCTTGTGAGCGCCTTCGCCGCCCGAACCGCGACGGATGGCGAAACGCTCGACCAGCACCGGATAGCGGGTCTCGAGTATCTCGGGATCGGTCAGCCGGCTGTTGGTCATGTGGGTCTGGACCGCGCTCGCCCCGTCGAAATCGGGGCCGGCTCCGGCGCCACCCGCGATCGTCTCGTAATATTGATGCTCGTCGTTGCCGAAGGTGAAATTGTTCATCGTCCCCTGGCTCGGAGCGAGCGCCCGGCAGGCGGCGAACAGAGCGTCGGTAATCACCTGGCTGGTCTCGACATTGCCGGCGACGACCGCGGCGGGGAAGCGGGGGTTGAGCATCGAACCTTCCGGAACGACGAGCGTGATCGGCCGAAGGCAGCCGTCGTTCATCGGAATGCTGTCGTCGACCAGGGCGCGGAAGACGTAGAGCGTCGCCGCCCGGCAGATAGAATAAGGCGCGTTGAAATTGTTCGGCTGCTGGGCGCTGGTGCCGGTGAAGTCGACCATTGCCGAGCGGCTCTGCGCATTCACCCGGACGCTGACGCAGACCTCGGCGCCATTGTCCATCGCATAGCGGAAGTCGCCGTCGCTCAGGCGCCCGATCAGCCGCCGAACCGCTTCCTCGGCATTGGCCTGGACGTGCGCCATATAGGCGTCGACGACCCCCCGCCCATATTCGCCGGCGACCCGCCGCATCTCCGCCGCGCCCCGCGCGCAGGCGGCGATCTGGGCCTTGAGGTCGGAGAGGTTGCGGCCTGGATTGCGCACCGGCCAGCGGCCGGAGGCGAGCAACGCACGGATCTCCGTTTCGAGAAAGCGCCCTTCGTCTACCAGAAGTTCGTTGTCGATCAGAACGCCTTCGTCGGCGATGGTACGGCTGTCCGGCGGCATCGAGCCCGGAGCGATCCCGCCGATGTCGGCATGGTGGCCTCGGGCGGCGACGAACCATGCCGGCGCCTCGTCCCCCGTCTCGGCGAAGACCGGCATGATCACGGTGATGTCGGGCAAATGAGTGCCGCCGCGATAGGGGGCATTGAGGACGTAGACGTCGCCTTCGCGAATGCCGCGCCCGTCCCTTCTTTCCCCGCGGGCGTCGATGATCGTTCGGATCGAATCGCGCATCGAGCCGAGATGGACCGGAATGTGTGGCGCGTTGGCGATCAGGGCGCCGCCGGAATCGAACAGGGCGCAGGAGAAATCGAGGCGCTCCTTGATGTTGACGGAGGAGGCGGTGTTCTGGAGCGCGACTCCCATCTCCTCGGCGACGGCCATGAACAGATTGTTGAAAACTTCCAGCATCACGGGATCGGCGTCGGTGCCGATGGCGCGGGAGGAGTCGCGGGGGATCGAGCGGGTGAGGATGAGGTTGCCGAGCGGGTCGACCTCGGCCTGCCAGCCCGGTTCGACGACGGTCGTTGCGGAGGGGTCGATTATGAGGGCGGGGCCGGGGATGAGGGCTCCCGTCTTGAGCGAGGCGCGGTCGTAAATTGCCTTCCCATGTGCAGCATGGGGAGGGGGACCACCCGAAAGGTGGTGGACGGGTAACTGGAACAGGTCCGCGCCATTTACCCCTCCACCATCCTTCGCATGGTCCCCCTCCCCATCTGGCGATGGGGAGGATGAAGCTTCGACGATGGCCGTCTCGACGACGACCGCCGTTTCCGGCGAGACGAAGCCGAACCGAAGCCGGTGCGCCTCTTCGAACGCGGTCCGCATCGTCTCGAAGCTTCCCGCCTCGACCTCGAGGCTGCTATCGCTCCCCTCATATCTCAGCGCCGCCCGCCGCTTCAGCTGGGCCGTCTCCAAGCCCTGCCCCCGAAGCGCCGACTCCGCCTCTCCCGCCAGCTCCGCGAGCACGGCTTCCAGTGCCCCGCCCCCGACGCTGCGCTGGCGAAGCTCGACCATGTCGGCGAGGCCCATCCCGTAGGCGCTGAGCACGCCCGCGAGCGGATGGATCATCACCCGCTCCATTCCGAGCGCGTCGGCGACGAGGCAGGCGTGCTGGCCGCCGGCGCCGCCGAAGCAGGCGAGCGTGTAGCGGGTGACGTCGTGGCCCCGGGCGATCGAGATCCGCTTGATCGCGCTCGCCATGTTGTCGACGGCGATCCGGACGAAGCCGGCGGCCGCCTCGAGCGCCGGCATCCCCGCCCGAGCCCCGATCGCCTCGCACAAAGCGCGGGAGGCGGAGGCGTCGATCGGCTCGTCGCCGCCCGGACCGAACACTCGCGGGAAATGCTCCGGCCTGATCTTGCCGAGGACTACGTTGCAGTCGGTGACGGTGAGCGGCCCGCCGCGGCGGTAGCAGGCGGGGCCCGGCACCGCTCCGGCGCTGTCGGGACCGACCCGGAAGCGAGCCCCGTCGAAATGGCAGACCGAGCCGCCACCGGCCGCCACTGTGTGGATCTCCAGCATCGGGGCGCGGACCCGGACCCCGGCGACGACCGTCTCGTTGGTCCTCTCGTAAGCGCCGGCATAATGGGAAACGTCGGTCGAGGTGCCGCCCATGTCGAAGCCGATCACCCGGTCGAAGCCGGCCTCCTTCGCCGTCTTCGCCATTCCGACGATGCCGCCGGCGGGACCGGAGAGGATCGCGTCCTTGCCCTGGAAGGCGGCGGCGTCGGTGAGCCCGCCCGAGGACTGCATGAACAAGAGCCGCGCTTCCGCTCCCAGTGCCTCGACCACGCGGTCGACATAGCGGCGGAGGACCGGCGACAGATAGGCGTCCACGACCGTCGTATCCCCCCGTCCGACCAGCTTGATCAGCGGCCCGACCCGGTGGCTGGCCGAAACCTGGGTAAAGCCGATCTCGTCCGCGAGCGCGGCCAGCGCCGCCTCGTGCGCGGTCCAGCGCCAGCCGTGCACCAGCACGATCGCGACCGCCCGATATCCCGCCTCGTAAGCGCTTGTAAGGGAGGCACGGGCTTCTTCGAGATCGAGCGGGCGGAGGACTTCGCCCTCTGCCGTCACCCGCTCGTCAATTTCGACGACGTCGGAATAGAGCGATTCCGGGAGGACGATCCGCCGGGCGAAGATGTCCGGCCTCGCCTGGTAGCCGATCCTGAGCGCGTCGCCGAACCCCCGGGTGATGGCAAGGAGGAGCTTCTCGCCCTTGCGCTCGAGCAGCGCGTTGGTGGCGACGGTGGTGCCCATCTTGACGGTGAGGGGATGCTCCCCGTCCTCCGCCAGAATCCGCCTCATCCCCTCGACGGCGGCGTCGTCATATTGCTCGGGATTGTCGGAGAGCAATTTGGCGGTGAGCAGTCGTCCGTCCGGGGCGCGGGCGACGATGTCGGTGAAGGTGCCGCCGCGGTCGATCGAAAAGGACCAGCCTTTCTTCATCCGCGGCGGCGCTTCGGATCAGGCGCCCAGGTGCGCGTAGAGGACCATGCAGTAGAGCATCGGCAGCGAAAGGATGAGGTTGGTTCGGCTTCCCATCATCGCGACCGAAGCCGAGCGCGCCTTCACGTCGTCGGCCGCGGGAACGATACCGAGCGCTCTCTTCTGATTCGGCCAGATGATGAACCACACGTTCGCGGCCATGATGATTCCGAGCCACATGCCGATGCCGATCGTCGTATAATTCTCCTGCAGGCCGAGCGCCCGGGCCGAATAGCCGCCCTCCTTCATCTCGCCGGTGAAAAGGCCAAGGATCACAGTCGCCAAAGCCGCCCAGCGGAACCAGAACAAAGCCGCAGGAGCGATATATTTGGAGACGCCCGGCTTCAGCTCCGCCGGGACCTTCGGCATGGTCGGGATCTGCACGAAATTGAAATAATAGAGCAGCCCGATCCACAGGATTCCGGCGAAGATGTGCAGGTAGCGCATGAATTGCGACCAGTCGTAGCTGCCGTCGCCGATCAGGCCGCCATGCAGCCCGAACATCGCCGCCAGCATCAGGACGATCCCGATGACGAGCGCGAGATGGAAGTTGCCGAGTATCTTCGCCATCGAAACCCCCTGTGGTTTGCCGGTTGGAGGAGTCTCTAACGCACGGGCCGGAATGGGGACAGTCACTTTTCCGCGCGGCGGGCGAAGTTTGTCGACGTCGCGCGGAAAAGTGACTGTCCCCTCACCGCAGCCGCCACATGATGCTCCGGGAAAGCGGGGTCCAGACGCCCATCTTCACCCCCGCATGGCGAAGCGCCGCTCCGGTCCAGTTGTTGCAGGTGTAGACGGCGCTGTACGGGCCGACCGCCTCGTAGAACATGTCGGAGGGTCCGTAGCCTCGGCCAAGGATCGGCATCGTCCGGCCCTCGGCGTCATATTGGAAGCTGGCCCGGGCGAACTCCACGAGCCGGCGATATTCGTGCCGTCTCAAAGTGATCGGCCTCGTATCCTCGCTCGCCCGCGGATCATGGTCGTGATCGGCGTGCATCAGGGTCCGGCCCTGGCCGAAGGCGGCGAGGAAGGCGTTCTTCAAGGTGAGGTCGCCCCAGGTCGGGGTCTCGAGGTAGAAGGTGCGGTTGCCGTAGCCCAAAGCGACGTAATCGCCGTTGCCCCAGCGACTGTCCTGGAGATGGCCGCCGGGGACGAGCGGGCGCCAGTCCATTTCGGGCGCGACCTTGGGAACCAGGATCCAGGTATGCACTCCGTTGGTTCGGACGAAGATCGTCACCCCCTCCTTCGCTTCGTCCCAACCGCGATTGGCCGGGACGGCGCCGAGGATCAGGGCGGCGAGGAAATAGAGCAACGGGATTGCGAGCAGAACGCCGAGAGCGCGAAGGGCGATTCGGGGAGCGCGATTCACGGGGCCGATCCTAACGCTTGATGCGGCCGCTGCGAAGCGCCAAGCCTCTTTCGGATGCGGGTATGAATTCGGTCCCAGGGAGGTCTCATGGGCGAGTGGACGATTGGAATTCTAGGCGGATCCGGCCTTTACGAGATGGAGGCGCTCGAGGAGTCGCAGTGGATCCGGGTCGACACGCCCTGGGGGGCGCCGTCGGACGAATTGCTGATCGGCCGGCTTCACGGAATAAGGTTCGCCTTCCTGCCCCGGCACGGGCGAGGCCACCGAATCCCGCCGAGCCAGGTCAATTCGAGGGCCAATGTCGACGCACTGAAGCGCGCCGGCTGCACCGATCTCGTCGCCATCTCGGCGGTCGGATCGCTCAGGGAAGAGCTTGCGCCGGGCCGGTTCGTCCTCGTCGACCAGTTCATCGACCGCACCTTCGCCCGCGAGAAGAGCTTCTTCGGCCCCGGCCTGGTCGCCCACGTCTCGATGGCCGATCCAGTCTGCCCCCGGCTCTCGGCGCTGCTCGCCGCCTCGGCCGGGACGGCCGGGGCGGTTGTCGCCGATGGTGGGACCTATCTGGCGATGGAGGGGCCGCAATTCTCGTCGCGGGCGGAAAGCGAGCTCTACCGAAGCTGGGGCTGCGACGTGATCGGGATGACCGCGATGCCCGAGGCCAAGCTGGCGAGGGAGGCCGAGCTTCCCTACGCGCTCGTCGGAATGGTGACCGATTACGATTGCTGGCGGCAAGGCGAGGAGGCGGTTCAGGTCTCGGCGATCGTCGCCCGGCTGACCAAGAATGCGGGCACCGCCCGGCAAATGGTGGAAGAACTGGCGAAGGCCCTTCCGGCCGAGCGGGCGCCGTCGCCGATCGATACCGCGCTCGACTCGGCAATGATTACCGCCCCCGAATCGCGCGACCCGGCGCTGCTTGCGAAGCTCGACTCGATCTGCGCCCGGATGCTAATGCGCTGATATTATGTTCTTTCTTTGTTCTTGCGTTATGGGGTTTTTCCTACTATAATCGAGCCTTGGCCGAGTCGCGTATCGGTGGGCTCTTTGACATCGTGAAATTCATGAAGGTCGCCGCCTCGACCGGCGCCCCAGGTCAGGCGTAGAGTCTGGCGACCCGCTCGGCGCTCATCCCGCAGCGGTAGAGCGCGAGGCAGAGGAGGTTGCGCCCCGAGCGTCGAAGCCAACCGCCGCTGCGCCAGCGTATCGCCGAGGTGACGGCGTCGATCCCAAGCCGCTCGAGCCGCCGCCGGCCGATCCGGCGGACCAGATCGACATCCTCCATCAGGGCCAGCGGCCGGTAGCCGCCGAGCGCGTCGTAGAAGCTGCGGGAGAGGAGCAGCCCCTGGTCCCCGTAAGGCATTCCGAGCAGCCGAACCCGAAGCGCCACTCCGGCCTCGATCAGCCGGGCCCGGCGTTCCACTGCGTCGAGTCGGAAGCGGAAGCAGGCGGCGCTGCCCGGATGGCGGGCGATGTGCCGATCCGCCGCTTCGCGCCAGCCCGGCGCCAGCCGGGTGTCTGCGTGGAGGAAGAGCAGCCAGTCTCCTTTGGCCGCGGCGGCGCCGGCGGCGAGCTGGGCGCCTCGGCCGCGCGGGGAGTTGACGAGGCGGGCGCCGCAGCTTTCGGCTATGGCGCCGGTGTCGTCGGTGGAGCCGCCGTCGACGACGATTATCTCATCGGCCTGATGCACGGCAGCAAGGCAGGCGCCCAGGGTGGCGGCGGCGTTGAGGCTGGGGATGACGACGGAAATCATCCTCCCCATGCCTTGGCATGGGGAGGGGGACCACACGAAGTGTGGTGGAGGGGTAGCTGGCAGAAGCATGCGCCACTTACCCCTCCACCAGGCTTCGCCCGGTCCCCCTCCCCATCTTCGATGGGGTGGATATTCAAGCCGAGCATGTCGCCCCGCCGAGCACGCAGAAGCGGGCGCAATGGGGGTGGTTGAGTGGGACTTCGCCGGGCCCGTCCGCAAGCGTCGGGCCGAGCGCGAATCGGGGATCGTAGGGAATGAGGGTGCAGGCGACGACGTGGGGGCGGGCGGCGCCCTTCGACTTCACGATCATCCGGCTCGAGGCGCACATCATCGCCGAGGGCGCGACGTGGAGGATGTCCCAGCATCCGGTGCTGATCTCGGGCACGTCGGCGGTGGAATCCATGGCCGGGAAGAGGACGAGGCCCGCCCCGGCGGCCAGGCCCTCGCTCCGGCACAAGACGGCGTAGCCCGAGCGCGCCTCGTCGAGGCTTTCGCCGGGAAGCCGGCGGCCGGCAATGGCGGTCGTGAAGCCGTTCGATTCGAGCCAGCGCAGGCCGTCCAGCGCCTTGTCCCAGGTGCCCGGACCCCGTTCGGCCTCGTGCACAGCCCGGCTGTGGTGATCGAGGCTGACCCTCATGGTCAGGCGCCCGCGCGGAAGCGAGGCGAGCGCCGCCTCGAAACGCCGCATCGGCCGCATCGCGTTGGTCAGGACCAGCGCCTCGAAGCCGCGCTGGAGCGCCGCGGCGATCATCGGGATCGAATCGCGGTTCATGAACGGCTCGCCGCCGGTGAACCCGATCTCGCGCGTTCCGAGCGCCGCCGCCTCGTCCAGATAGGGAAGGATTTCCGCCAGGGTCGGAAAGACGAGCGAGTCGTTGGTCGGCGAGCTTTCGATGTAGCAGCTCGCGCAGGCGAGGTTGCAGAGCGTGCCGGTGTTGATCCAGAGCGTGTCGAGCCGGGCCAGGGCGACCCGGGCGCGGGGCTCGCCCTTCGCGGTGACCGCGGGATCGCGGAACTTGGCGGGATCGAGCGGGCGCGCTGCGGGATCGAGGAAGGGCGAGAGAGGCGCGGCGGGGAGGGTGGCCATTCGGCGAGGATAGGCCATAAGGCTGCGAGCGGTAAGCCTCAAAGCCCCTCTCCCTCCAGGGGAAAGGGAGGGGCCCGCGAAGCGGGAGGGTGAGGGTCTGCAGCCATGAGTCAGGAAGGCCCTCACCTCCCACCGCTTCGCGGCGGGCCCCTCCTCTCCCCTGCAGGGAGAGGGTTTTGAAAGGCCGGATCCTCCTCCTGCTCCTAATCGGGCTGGCGATCGTCGCCTTCTTCGTCTTCGACCTCGGCTCCTACCTGACGCTCGCCAATCTCAAGGCGCGGCAGTCGGAGCTCGAGGCCCTCGTCGACGCCGAGCCGTTCGCGGCGGCCGCCGCCTTCTACCTGCTCTACGACGCCGTCACCGCCCTTTCGCTGCCCGGAGCGGCGATCCTGACCCTGGCCGCCGGGGCGATCTTCGGGCTTTGGCAGGGCACGCTCATCGCTTCCTTCGCTTCGACCGTCGGGGCAAGCCTCGCTTTCCTCTCGTCGCGCTATCTGCTTCGAGATTGGGTGAAGGCGAGGTTCGGCGGCCGGATCGTTTCGATCGACCGCGGAATCGCACGGGACGGAGCCTTCTACCTGCTCACCCTGCGGCTCATCCCCGCTTTCCCCTTCTTCCTGGTCAATCTCGCAATGGGCGTGACTGCTATGCGGCTGCTCACCTTCGCTTTGGTCAGCCAGGCGGGAATGCTCCTCGGAACCCTCGTCTATGTGAACGCGGGCACCCAGCTCGCCGCGATCGAGAGCATGAGCGACATCTTCTCGCCCGCCTTGATCGGCTCGTTCGTCCTGCTCGGCCTGTTCCCGCTGCTCGCCAAGGCGCTGGTCGGATGGTGGAAGCGGCGCCTTGTCTATCGGGGCCGGCGGCGGCCGCGGCGGTTCGACCGCAATCTCATCGTCATCGGCGCCGGGGCCGGCGGCCTCGTCACCGCTTTGATCGGAGCGACGGTCCGGGCGAAGGTGACACTGATCGAGAAAGGCGAGATAGGCGGAGGCGAGCGGCTGACGGCGCGAGCCATCGTCATCGCCGCGGGGGGCGAGCCGGCCGTGCCGGACATTCCCGGTTTGGCGGAGAGCGGCTTCCTGACCAGCGATACCATGTGGGAAAGATTGCGCGGGCGCGAGAGGGTGCCGGAGCGGATCGCGATAATCGGCGGCGGCCCGATCGGCACCGAAATGGCGCAGGCCTTCGCCCGCCTCGGATCGAAGGTGATCCAGATCGAGCGCGGTCCGCGGCTCCTGCCGAGGGAGGACGAGGATGCCTCAGCCCTGATCGAGGCGGTGCTTCGCGAGGAAGGGGTGGAGATCCTTACCGGCCACGACGCGGTTCGGATCGAGGGCAAGGTTCTGACGGTCCGATCGGGCGAGCGCGAAAGTGCCGTCCCCTTCGACGAGTTGATCGTCGCGGTCGGCCGCAAAGCGCGGCTGACCGGCTACGGCCTCGAAGAATTGGGGATCGAGACCGGCCGGACCGTCGCGGTCAACGAATGGCTGGAGACCCGCTACCCAAATATCTATGCGGTCGGCGACGTCGCCGGACCCTATCAATTCACCCATTTCGCAGCCCACCAGGCCTGGTTCGCGGCAGTGAACGGGCTGTTCGGCCATTTGAAGCGCTTCCGGGCCGATTATCGGGTGCTGCCCTGGGTCGCCTTCACCGATCCCGAAGTCGCCCATGTCGGCCATAACCAACTCTCCGCGAAGGCGGCGGGGATCGACCATGAGGTCGTGCGCTACGACCTTTCCCATCTCGACCGCGCTCTGGCCGAGGGGGCAAACCGGGGCTTCGTCAAACTGCTCGTCGCGCCCGGCAAGGACCGGCTGCTCGGAGCGACCATCGTCGCGGCCAATGCGGGCGAGCTCCTTCCCGAGCTGGTGCTGGCGATGAAGTACGGGCTCGGGCTGGGCAAGCTGCTCGGAACGATCCACGCCTATCCGACTCTGGCCGAGGCCAATAAATATGCCGCCGGCGAATGGAAGAAGGCGAACAAGCCGGAGCGGCTGCTCGGCTGGCTGGAGCGCTACCATGAACGGCGGCTCGGATGACCCGGATCCTTGTCTTCGCCAAGGCGCCGGTCGCCGGGCGGGTGAAGACGAGGCTGATCCCGGCGCTGGGCGCTCGAGGGGCGGCGGCGCTTGCCGGGCAGATGCTGGAATCGACCCTGGAGGAGGCGCTGGCGACTGGGCTTGCGACTGAGCTTTGCGGCGAGCCCGATCCGGCGGATTGGCATGAGGCCGGGCCTGGGCTCGTCCTGACGGCGCAGGGCGGCGGCGATCTGGGCGAAAGGCTCGCCCGGGCGGCGGAGCGGGTGCTGAGCGAGGCGCCGGTGCTTCTCATCGGCGCCGATTGCCCGGAGCTGGACCGGGGCCGGCTTCAGGCGGCGGCGGCGGCGCTTGAGGCGCATGATGCGGTCATTCATCCCGCTCATGACGGCGGCTATGCCTTGCTCGGGCTTCGGCGGTTCGATCGCTCGATCTTCGAGGGCATAGACTGGAGCACGGCGCTTGTGGCGGGACAGACGGTCGCGAAGATCAGGGCTCTGGGCTGGTCGCTGGAGGTGGGGGAGACCCTGCGCGACGTGGATAGGCCCGCGGACCTGCTCCCTCTCCCCGGCGGGGAGAGGGTTGGGGTGAGGGGGTCCGGCCTTGTTCGGGTAGGCCGAACCCCCTCACCGTGACCCTCTCCCCCTGGGGAGAGGGAAAGTTTGCCGCCATGCTCGGCCATGGGTATCGGACAGCCATGCACCCCCTCCCACCCTATGCCGAGCTCCTCGGCCTGCGCGCCGAGCGTTCGGAGGACGGCGCTTTGCTCTGGGTGATGCCGTTCCGCGAGGCGGTGGTCGGGCGGCCCGGATTCCTTCACGGCGGAGCGATTGCCGGGCTTCTCGAATTCGCGGCTTTGGGCACGCTCTACGAGGCGCTGGGCGGCGGCGGCACCGCAAGGCCGATCAACGTCAGCGTCGATTTCATGCGCGGCGGCACCGACCACGACACCTTCGCCTCGGCGGTGGTGACCCGGCTCGGAAGTCGGGTGGCGAACGTCGAGGCCCATGCCTGGCAGAAGGACCGCGCGAGGCCGATCGCTGCGGCGCGGATGAACCTGATGGTTCGAAAAGGCTGATTGGGGACCGCCGCTGAAAAGATATTTGGGGACAGCTACCGAATTCGATTCTCCGCGCGCCCACGCGCAGCCATCTGAATTCGGTAGCTGTCCCCAATTAGGCGCCGTCAGCCTCCCCGCTTCATCACCTCCCTCGCGATGACCAGCTGCTGGACCTGGCTCGTCCCCTCGTAGATCCGGAACAGGCGCACGTCCCGGTACAGCCGCTCGATTCCGTAATCGGCGATGTAGCCGGCGCCGCCGAAAATCTGCACCGCCCGGTCGGCCACCCGCCCCACCGTCTCGCTTGCGAAATATTTGGCGGCCGCCGCTTCGAGCGTGATCGGCTCGCCCTCGTCCTTCAAGGCCGCGGCTTCCAGCACCAGCGCCTTCGCCGCCATCGTCTCGGTCTTGGAATCGGCGATCATCGCCTGGATGAGCTGGAACTCGGATATGGGCTTGCCGAACTGCCTGCGCTCCGACGCATAGCCGACCGAATCGGCGATCAGCCGCTCGGCGATCCCGACGCAGACCGCCGCGATATGGAGCCGGCCGCGATCGAGCACCCGCATCGCGATCCGGAACCCCTCCCCCTCCTCGCCGAGGCGATTGGCGGCGGGCACCGGAACCTCGTCGAAATTGACGTCGCAGACATGGGCGCCCTGCTGGCCCATCTTCCTCTCCGGCTTGCCGACGCTCACTCCGGGCAGGTCCGCCGGGACGAGAAACGCCGAGACGCCCTTCGCCCCGGGCTCCCCGGTGCGCGCCATGACGGTGAAGAGCGATGCCCTGTCGGCGTTGGTGATGTAGCGCTTGGTGCCGGTCAGGCGGTAGATCTCGCCGTCGCGAACCGCCTTCGTCTGGACCGCAGCGCTGTCGGAGCCGGCGCCGGGTTCGGTGAGGGCGAAGCTGGTGATTATCTCGCCGCTCGCGATCCGGGGGAGCCACTGCGCCTTCTGCGCGTCGCTTCCGGCCATCACCAGGCCCTGGCTTCCGATGCCGACATTGGTACCGAAGACTGAGCGGAAAGCGGGCGTCGTCCGCCCGAGCTCGAGCGCGACCCGCACTTCCTCGGACATGGTGAGGCCGAGGCCGCCATGTTCCTCCGGGATGGAGAGTCCGAACAGGCCCATATCGCGCATCTCGGCGACGATCCCAGGCGGGACCTCGTCCTCGCGGTCGACTCGCTCCTCCAGGGGGCGCAGGCGTTCGGCGACAAAGCGGCGGACGGTGGAGAGGAGGAGGTCGAAGGATTCGGGGTCGAGGGGCATAGTGTCTCCGTTGATCGTCACGCCGGGACGACGGCTAGTAACCCCTCATCCGGGCGAGCTTGTCGGCGTGGTAATTGGAATCGCCGAACAGCGCGTTAAGGGTCCGGTCGCGCTTCATGTAGAGGCCGATATCATATTCGTCGGTCATCCCGATTCCGCCGTGCATTTGGACACCCTCCTGCACCGCGAGAGTCGAGGCGCGGCCCGCCTTGGCCTTGGCTACGCTGACCATCGCTTCTGCCTCGGGGCTCTCCTCATCGAGCAATTGCTGGGCCTTGAGCGCGGCGGAGCGGGCGATCTCGAGCTCCGAGTAAAGATGGGCGGCTCGGTGCTGGAGCACCTGGAACTCACCGATCAGCCGGCCGAACTGCTTCCTCTGCTTCAGATAATCGACCGTCATCCCCATCGCCGCAGAGCCAAGCCCGACCATCTCCGACGCGGCCCCGGCGCGCCCGGCGTCGAGCACTCGCCCCAAGATCCCTTCGCCCCCGCCGACCTCCCCGATCACGGCGTCGGCATCGACCTCGACTCCCTCAAAGTCGAGCCGGGCGCCGATGCTGGAATCGGCCAGCCTCACCCCTTCCACTTCCAGGCCCCGCATATCCTTCTCGACCGCGAACAGGGTGACGCCCTCCTCTGTCAGGGCAGCGACGACGATGACGTCGGCCGAAGCGCCTTGGACGACGAACTGCTTTCGCCCGGTGAGCCGGAAGCCGTTGCCGGCCCGCTCCGCCCGCATCGCGATCGCCTCCGGCCGGTGCCGGGGGCCCTCGTCGACCGCGATCGCCGCGACCGTGTCGCCCGCGAGAATCCCGGGGAACCAGTGCCCCGCATGGGGGGTGCCCTTGAGCGCCTCGACCACGGCGACGGCGCTGATCAGGAAAGGCGAAGGCGTGAGGTTGCGGCCGATCTCCTCGAGCACGATCCCCGCCTCGACATGACCGAGGCCGAGGCCCCCATCGGCCTCGTCGATCAGGATTCCGGTGAAGCCCAGTTCCGCCAGCTGTTTCCACAGATCGTGGCTGAAGCCGTCCTTGCAGCCCATGTCGCGATATTTGCGAAGCTGGTTGGCGATCGAACCTTCGTCCGCCATCAGCTGCCGCGCCGTGTCGCGAAGCATGACCTGGTCTTCATTGAGGTAGAGCGGCATTTCCTTACTCCGTCGCCCCAGCGCAGGCTGGGGGCCCAGGGGGTGAGAGGCAGGGCTGGTTCTCGCTGGGGTCCCAGCCTTCGCTGGGACGACGCAAGTCAGGCCCCGGGCAAGTCCAATATTCGTTTGGCGACGATTCCGAGCTGGACCTCGCTCGTTCCGCCCTCGATCGAATTGGCCTTGGTCCGAAGCCACTCCCGGGCCGCCTTGCCCTTGCGGCTTCGCTCGCTCTCCCATTCGAGCGCGTTGGAGCCTCCGGCGGCCATGACCAGCTCATGGCGGGCCTTGTTCAATTCGGTGCCCGCATATTTCATCATCGACGGCTGGGCCGGATGGGCCATTCCGACCTTCAATTCGTCGATGAAGCGCTCCGACATCGCTCGGAAGGCCATGGCGTCGACGTCGAAGCGCGCTATGTCTGCTCGAAGCACCGGATCGGCCAGGCGCCCGCTTTCGTCGCGGCCGACGCTCTCGACCAGCGCCTCGCCGAGGCTCCCGGTCTGGCCTCCGAGGCCCATCCCGCTGATCATCTCGCGCTCGTGGCCGAGCAGATATTTGGCGACGTCCCAGCCCTTGTCGACCTCGCCTACCACCTGGTCTTTGGGCACCTTCACGTCGTCGAAGAAAGTCTCGCAGAAAGGCGAATTGCCCGAGATGAGAAGGATCGGCCTGGTCGACACGCCCTCGCTCGCCATGTCGAACAGGATGAAGCTGATTCCCTCATGCTTGGGCGCCTCGAAGTCCGTGCGGACCAGGCAGAAGATCCAGTCCGCCTTGTCGGCATAGCTGGTCCAGACCTTCTGGCCGTTGACCCGCCAATGGTCGCCCATATCTTCGCACCTGGTCTGCAAAGAGGCGAGGTCGGAGCCGGCATTCGGCTCGGAATAGCCCTGGCACCAGCGAATCTCGCCGCGGGCGATCTCGGTCAGAAAGCGCTTCTTTTGCTCTTCGGAGCCGTATTTCAAAAGCGCCGGCCCGAGCATCGATATTCCAAAGCTCATCAGCGGATTACGAGTCCCGATCCGCGCCATTTCCTGCCGGAGAATCTTGGTCTCGGCCGGCGAAAGCCCGCCGCCGCCATAGTCCTTCGGCCAGTCGGGCACGGTCCAGCCGCGCTCCGCCATCGAATCCATCCAGCGTTTCTGGGCCTCGTTCTTGAACCGGAAGCCGCGCCCGCCCCAGCAGGCGTCGCTCTCTTCCCGGATCGGCTCGCGCATCTCGGCGGGGCAATTCGCCTCCAGCCATGCGCGGGTTTCCAGGCGGAAGGTGTCAAGGTCGGTCACGGGGCCTCCTCAGCTTTACGTTAACGTCAATGGCGGCGCTCCGAGCGATCGTCAATGCCGAGGCCATCGCGAGCGATGATCAGGAGGCGCGGGGGACGACATTGAACGAGGTTTGGTGGGTGCGCCGGACCGGGCGCGCGTCAACGCTTAGCCCCTGCCGCCCTCCCCGATTGCCGCGCCCTCGCCCGCGCCCTATGCCCCGGCGCAGCCCAGCCGAGCCGAAGGAGCGCCCCGTGTCCGAGCCTGTCTTTCTCTACATCAGCCACGAGCGCTTTCTCGATGATCTGCACGCGATCGCCCGCCTGGTGGAGTCCGATGGCTGGCAGCCGGACTTCCTGATCGGAATCGGCCGGGGCGGTCTCGTGCCGGCCGCCTATCTTTCGCACCGGCTCGGCCTGCCGCTCCTCACCGTCGATCACAGCACCGGCGATCCGGGCTTCGGCGACGAACTGCTCGAAAAGCTCGCCGCCAAGTTCAAGGCCGGAGCACGAATGCTGATCGTGGACGACATCAACGACAGCGGCGGCACCATAAATTATCTGCGCGCCGCGATCGAGGCAAGGATCGACGATCCCGCGCGGCTTCGGGTGGCGGTGCTCGTCCACAATGTCCGCTCGCGCGCGCTCGCCGAATATCACGGAAGCGAGATCGACCGCGGCTCGGACAAACGCTGGCATGTCTTCCCGTGGGAAGCGGTCGCCCCGCGCGCCGCGCTCGCCGCCGATGCCGCGGCGGTACCCGAACGGATCGCCTAGGTCCGTACTCAGTGCCAGTCGGCGTCCGCCTCGGGCGCCATTTCCCTGGCGGCCTTGACGATGTCCGCGAGGTCCACCGCTTTGTCGAACGGATCGTCGTCCAGCTCCGTCACCCGGTTCAGCCGCCGCTGCCAGCGGTGGAGCGCCTCGACATAAGGGAGGTAGGGCTTGCGCATCAGAGCCCCGTTCGGGAGCCGCTCCAGGTCGGCTATGCCGTTATGGACCCATTCGCCCGTTCCCCAGTCGGGCATGTCGACGGCTGGGAAGAGGCAGATTCCGTGCAGGTCGACGCCCCGGTTCACCGCCGCCAGGCTCTCGACTACGACGTCGTTCAGCCAGTCCGGCCGGCCACCCTCCAGGCCCGAGGTCTCGGCGACGATGCACGGCCGCCCGAAAGGCCTGGCGGCCTCCTCGATCAGGTCGCACAAGGGCCGAATCCGGTCGTCGCCCGGCTCGAGCGGGGCGTGCGGCCCTTCCTCGCGATATTCCATCTGGCCGAAGCTGTAATGGTTGAAGCCGAGGATATCGAGGATATCCGGGGTTCCGCAGAGCTCGGGGAAACGCCGTCCGGAAACGGCGTCCCACGCGAGATAGGCGTCCTCGAAGGATTCGCGATGCGCCGCTTCGGCGAGATCGGGCCGGTCTCTCGGCGGCACCACCCAGATGAGGGGGTCGATATGGATCATCCGGGCGTCCGGGAAATCGACGCGGATCGCCTTCACCGCCGCGATATCGGCCTTCGCCATCGCCAGAGTGAGCCGCCGCCGAGTCTCCCGGTCCTTTCCGAACGGCGCCGCCCACGACCATTCGCCTGCCATATAACCGAAGAAGGTCGGCTCGTTCACCGGAGTGAAGCAGAGCGGCCCGTGATGGGCGCGTTCGGCGACGTAGCGGGCGGCGGCGCTCGCATAGGCCGCGAAGCGCGGAACGAACGCCTCGCCGAACGGATCGAGATCGTCGGGATAGCCGTAGTGGCAAAGGTCCCAGATGGGCAGGATGGCGTTACGGCGCTGCGCTTCCAGGAAGCGATCGATGCAGGAGAAATCGTAAGTGCCGCCGCGGTCGACCATCGGCCAGGGAATGCCTTCGCGCGCGACCCCGATTCCGAGCGAGCGAAGCATCTGATAATCCTCGTCGGCATGGACGAGGTGCTGGGTTTCCTCGCACAGGTCGCGGCGGCCCTCGTCCTTCCAGATGAAGGTCGAGCATTCGAAGCCGGACAGGAAGAAGGTCGGGAAAATGCCTTCCCGGCTCACTTCAGGGCGCCCGCGACCCTGTTCTTCACCTGGGGATCGGGAATTATCCGGTAGCGCGCCTCTATGAGGCTATAGAGGCCGAACAGGCACAGGCCCGCGGCGACCGCGGCGCGAAGCGTATCGGGAAGGTTGAGCAGGGCATCGCCGAGCGCCCCCGCTTTCTCGGCCTCGTTCTGGCTGACCGCCTTGAAGACCAGCCAGGCGGCGGAGAGGAAGATAATTCCGCGCGCCGCATGGCCGCCGACGCCGGCGGCAATCACCCACCAGCGATCCTTCACTTCGGGCAAGATATGCCTGCAGAAGCGGCGGGTCGCGGCGATTACAAGCTGCACAGCGCCCACTCCGAGGAGGATCGCCGCCGCGGCGTAAAGAAGCAGGTCGCCGCCCGGGAGGCTCATCGCCGTCGCGGCGCCGCTCTCGGCATTCTCGCTCGAATCGCCGCCGGAGCCGCCACCGAGCGCCAGCTTCGCGGCGGTTAGTGCGAGGCCGAGATGGATGATCCCGCTGGCCGCGCCCGCCACTCGTCCGGCAACGCCCTTGGCGTCGTCGCCTTTGTTCTGGGTATCGAAGATCGCGTCGGCGATTCGCCAGATGCCGTAGGCGACGAAGCCGACCGCCAGAATCCCGAGCACCAGCGCGCCGGCTTCACTGGCGACATAGTCCAGTGCCCCGCCGGTATCCTCCGCCCGTCCCAGCTTGAGCGAGAGATAGCCGACGATGAGATACAGCAGACCGCGAGCGGCGAAGCCGACCCGGGTGAGCAGAAGGAAATTGGGGGATATGCTTGACACGGAGCCGTAACGTACCCGTGGCCGTGCCTGTTCCCTGCCTCACCGAGAAAGCGGGGATCCGGCGCGGGAGGCAGCCGCCGGATCCCCGTTTTCGAGGGATGACGGCCAGGAGCACTGGCGCGAAACTCCGGTTTCTGGCAGCGAAGTCCAACCAATTCAGCTTAAGGATCCGGCCGGATGGACTTCGACCTTACGGAACGGCAGGCTTTTGTCCGCGATCGGGTGCGCGATTTCATCGAGACTCGGATTCGGCCTCGCGGGCAGGATTATAAGGACCAGCTCGCCGCCGGCGACCGCTGGCAGCCGATCGAGGTGATCGAGGAGCTGAAGCCCGAGGCCAGAGCGGCGGGCCTCTGGAACCTGTTCATGCCGCCGGGCCAGGCGCTGCGCCATGTCGACGAGAGCTTCGAGTTCGAGGGCACCCAGCTCACCAACCTCGAATATGCCCTCTGCGCCGAGGAGATGGGCCGAGTAAGCTGGGCATCGGAGGTGTTCAACTGCTCCGCGCCCGACACCGGCAACATGGAGGTGTTTCACCGCTACGGAACGCTCGAGCAGAAGGAGCAATGGCTGAGGCCGTTGATGAACGGCGAGATCCGCTCGGCCTTTTTGATGACCGAGCCGGGAGTGGCCTCGTCCGACGCGACCAACATCCAGTGCGAGATCCGCCGGGACGGCGACGACTATGTGCTGAACGGCCGCAAATGGTGGTCGTCCGGCGCCGGCGACCCGCGCTGCAAGGTCGCGATCGTCATGGGCAAGACCGACTCCGGCGCAGACAGGCACCGCCAGCAGTCGATGGTGCTGATGCCTCTCGACTCGCTTGGGGTTACGATCGAGCGCGCGCTCACCGTCTACGGCTATGACGATGCCCCGCATGGCCATATGGAGATCGAGCTGAAGGATGTGCGGATCCCCGCGTCCAACATGCTGCTCGGCGAGGGGCGCGGCTTCGAGATCGCGCAAGGGAGACTCGGCCCCGGCCGGATCCACCATTGCATGCGCACCATCGGGGTCGCCGAGGAGGCGCTCAAGGCCATGGTGAAGCGCCTTCAGAGCCGGACCGCCTTCGGCAAGCGCCTGATGGAGCACAGCGTCTGGGAGCAGCGAGTCGCCGCCGCCCGGATCGACATCGACATGTCCCGCCTGCTCTGCCTCAAGGCCGCCGACATGATGGACAAGGCCGGCAACAAGGCCGCCGCCGCCGAGATCGCGATGATCAAGGTCTATGCGCCGAACATGGCGCTGAGGATCATCGACGATTCCGTCCAGGCCCATGGCGGCGCCGGAGTGTCGCAGGATTTCGATCTCGCCAAGAGCTGGGCCGGGATCCGGACTCTGCGGCTGGCCGACGGGCCGGACGAGGTCCACAATCGCGCCATCGCCCGGATCGAGTTTTCCAAACATGCGGTGTGAGCATTCTGTCCTCCCCATCGGAGATGGGGAGGGGGACCACCTGAGAGGTGGTGGAGGGGTAAGTGGCGGAGGAATCCGAGGATCGCGCGCGAACCTCGGCCTCCACGGCGGCTACCCCTCCACCCTGCTTCGCATGGTCCCCCTCCCCACCGCTTCGCGGCAGGGAGGACAAGAAGTATGAAAGCCGCCTTCCTCCGCACGCCCGGCACCCCGTTGACAATCGAGCAGGCGACCCTCGACTCCCCCGGCCCGCGCGAGGTCCTCATCCGCACCGCCGCCTGCGGCCTGTGCCATTCGGACCTGCATTTCATCGAGGGCACCTACCCGCATCCCCTCCCCTGCATCCCGGGCCACGAAGCCGCGGGTGTGGTCGAGGCGGTCGGAAGCGAGGTGCGAACGGTCAAGGTCGGCGACCATGTCGTCACCTGTCTCTCCGCCTGTTGCGGCCATTGCGAATATTGCGTGACCGGCCGGATGTCGCTCTGCCCGGGCGGCGATACGCGCCGGGCCAAAGGCGCGGCACCGAGGATCAAAGGGGAAGACGGAAAAGCGGTCAGCCAGATGCTCAACCTCTCCGGCTTCGCCGAGGCGATGCTGGTCCACGAACATGCCTGCGTCGCGATCGACCGCGAGATGCCGCTCGACCGCGCCGCCGTAATCGGCTGCGCGGTGACGACGGGCGCCGGAACCATCTTCAACGCCTGCAAGCTGGTCCCCGGAGAGACGGTGGCGGTGATCGGCTGCGGCGGGGTCGGCCTCGCCACGGTCAACGCGGCCCGGATCGCCGGTGCGGGCCGGATCATCGCCGCCGATCCGGTGCCGGAGAAGCGCGTGCTGGCAATGAGGCTCGGCGCCACCGACGTGCTCGACCCGATGGAGGACGGCGCCGGCGACCGGATCGTCGAGATGACCAAAGGCGGAGTCGACCATGCCGTCGAGTCGGTCGGGCGCCCCGCCTCGGCCGCGCTCGCCGTCAAGGCGCTTCGCCGGGGCGGCACCGCGACGATCCTGGGAATGATGCCGCTCGACCAGAAGGTCGGCCTCGGAGCCATGGACCTGCTCTCGGGCAAGAAGCTGCAGGGCGCCTTCATGGGCGCCAACCGCTTCCCGGTCGATATACCGAGGCTGGTCGATTTCTACCTGCGCGGCCTCCTCGACCTCGACTCGATCGTGGCGGAGACGATCCCGCTCGAGCAGGTCAACGAGGGGTTCGAACGTATGAAGCGAGGTGATGCGGCGCGGAGCGTAATGGTGTTCTGAAAAAGGGGACACGTACTTTTTCGCGGAAAAAGTACGTGTCCCCATCCGGTGCCCACCGTGCGTTCTTGTCCTGAAATCCCGGCGTTCGCCAAGATGACGTGAAAGGAATCGAATGTCCCTCTTCGACCTCACCGGCAAAGTCGCCGTGATCACCGGCTCCTCGCGCGGCATCGGCCGGGCCATTGCCGAGGCGATGGCGGACCACGGCGCGAAGGTCGTCATTTCCAGCCGCAAGGAAGATTCCTGCCGGGAAGTCGCCGACTCGATCAACTCGACGCACGCGAATGCCGCCATCGTCGTCCCCGCGTCCATTTCCTCCAAGGAAGCCCTGCAAAATCTGGTCGACGACACCCGCCGCCAACTGGGCCGGATCGACATCCTCGTCTGCAACGCCGCCTCCAACCCCTATTACGGGCCGATGGGCGGGATCAGCGACGACCAGTTCCGCAAGATCCTCGAGAATAACGTCATCGCCAATCACTGGCTGATCCAGATGGTCGCTCCCGAAATGATCGAGCGACAGGCCGGCTCGATCATCATCGTCAGCTCGATCGGAGGCCTCAAGGCCTCGGCCGTGATCGGCGCCTACAACGTCTCCAAGGCCGCCGACTTCCAGCTCGCCCGCAACCTCGCCGCCGAGTTCGGCCCCCACCAGGTCCGCGTCAACTGCATCGCGCCGGGCCTGATCCGGACCGATTTCGCCAGGGCGCTTTGGGAGAATCCGGACACCCTGAAGATGGTCACCGCCCATACGCCGCTCCAGCGCATCGGAGAGCCGGAGGAGATAGCGGGCGCGGCCGTCTTCCTGGCCAGCGATGCATCAACCTTCGTCACCGGCCAGGCCATCGTCGTCGACGGCGGTTCGACGACGGGCGTGGGATTATGATTCGCGCGGAGACGCAGAGACGCAGAGCTTCCGAGGATCGGACGCCCATGGGCGCGAAGCGCCGGCCAACCGGTTCGCCGGATACGCTCCGGCAGGAATGGTGTCGCCGGCCCCTCTGCGTCTCCGCGTCTCTGCGCGAACCCTCTTCTTCCTTTCCCCGGGAGACTGAGAAATGAGGCTCGAAGACAAGATCGCCATAATCACCGGCGCCGGCTCCGGGATTGGCCGGGCCAGCGCGATCCGCTTCGCCGCCGAGGGGGCGAAAGTGATCTGCGCGGACCTGAAGGGCCAGGACGACACCGCCGCCGAAATCGGCGAAGCGGCAATCGGGATCCAGGCCGATGCCGGCAGCGAGGACGACGTTTCGGACCTCGTCCAGGCCGCGCTTCAATATTACGGCAAGCTCGACATCTTCTTCGCCAATGCCGGGGTTTCGGGCGGCCTCGCCTCGCTCTTCGAGCAGGAAGTGGAGGACTGGCAGGAAATCCTCAGGATCAACCTCATCGGCCCCTCGCTCGCCATCAAGCACTCGGCCCCGGCGATGAAGGAGAATGGCCGAGGTTCGATCGTCTGCACCGCAAGCGTCGCCGGGCTCCGTGCCGGCGCCGGCGGTCCCGCATACTCCGCCTCCAAGGCCGGAGTGATCAATCTGGTCCGGGTCGCCGCCACCCAGCTCGCCGGAGCGAACATAAGGGTCAACGCCATCTGCCCCGGACTGATCGAGACGGGGATGACCCGCTCGGTCTATGACTGGGCGCGCGCCGCCGGCAAGGAAGACAGGATCGGCCACCTCAACCCCCTGAAGCGCGGCGGAGTGCCGGAGGAGATCGCCGCCGCGGCCTTGTTCCTCGCCTCCGACGAAGCCAGCTACGTCAACGGCCACGCCTTGGTCGTCGACGGCGGCCTCTCGATCAGTCACCCCTTCAACCGCCAGGAATATGGAAAGACCGCAGTGTGATCGACACGTCGCGCTAAGGCCGGGCCAGCCACCTCTGGCGATTCCATTCGTCTATCACCGCGTCGGCGCGCGCCTTCCCGGCGCTTCCGGCCTTCAGGTCCGAATAACGCACTCGCCGTCCGCTTTCGCTAAACCCCACCTCCTCGGTCTCGAGCTGGAATGTCGTCCACACCTGGTCCGCTCCCACAAGGCCGATTGCCGCGGGCGCTCCGAGCCGGCTGACATGCTGGAAGACCGGTCCCCGCCGCTCAGGCACGTTCGCGCCGAGCGAGCGCAGTATCAGCGAGCGATAGTCGGCGAGTCCGATCGGCTTCGCGATGGCGAGGCCGGGCTTGCTGAGGATCAGGGGGATCTGGGTCTGCTGGCGATTGATGACATGGCCGTGCCCCAGGAAGGCGTCGTCGAAAAGCGACTCGCCGTGATCGGCGGTGACGATCAGAAGCGTATCCTCCCAGACGCCGAGCCGCTTCAGCCGTTCGATCAGCTGCCCGACCAGCCAGTCGTCATAGGCGATCGCGTTCCAGTAGGTTCGAGCGACCCATTCGCGGTTCGCCAGGCTGATCTCGCCGCGTGGGATCGGCTTTCCCGGAAGTATCCGCGGCATGCCCGGATGGGCATAAGGGAAATGCGCCTCCTGGAAGTTCAGATAGGCGAAGGTCGGCCGCAGCCACCCTTCGGCCGCCCCGAACGCGCCGTCGAAGGCGCCAAGCACCTTCTTCCCGTCGAGCAGAAGCGACGCCGTGGCCGCGAAGCCGAAGGCACGCTCGGACTTGAGGGTTTCTGCGTCGACGAAGACATCGGCCGTCTCCCGCATTCCGGCCGTCTCGTCGATCCCGCCGAATCTCTCGGCCTGGCCGGAAAAGATTCCGACCCGGTAGCCGTTCGCCTTGAAATCCCGGAACAGCGACGGATCGCCGACGCGCGGCGAAAGCGCTCCGCCGAACAGGCTCTTCAAGGATTCGGTCGTGAAGCCGACATGGCTGTAGGCCTCCCGGGCGTAGCTCCCCTCGCGGGCGAGCGCGTTCAGCACCGGGGTGACGGGCCGCCCGTCCATGATCCGGCCGATCATATCGCCCCGCGCGCTTTCGAGGACGACGAGGACGACATGCCTGCGCTCGGGGATGACGGGCGCCGGAAAGGTCGCTCCCCCCCCGGCGAAGCGGAAGTCGCCGCCGAACCCGTCCTCGTCCACGCCGTTATTCGGCACGTCCAGAACGAACGGATGCCGGGACGGGTCGAACGGCGCCCGGTCGCGTTGCGGACTGAACCAGCTATGGCCGTCGCGGTCGAAGTCGCTCGCCCGGCTCAGCCCCTGAAGCGCGAGGCCCGGCGCGGTGAACCGGGCAAGGCCGTAGCGCGCGTCCGGCTCGCCCGCCGCCGCGTAGAGCAGGAAGGGCAGCGGCAAGGCGAGCCACAGAAGCTGCCGCCACTTGAGCGCCGCCATCGACACCGTCTCCGGAAGCCACCGCCGCCCCAGCCGAAGCGCGAGCCACCAGGCCAGGACGGCCCCCGCCGCTCCGAGAAGCATCAGCACCGCCTCGCTGGCCACGTACAAGGCCGCCTCGGCGAGGCTTCCCCCGCCCAGGCTCCTGATCAGCTCGAAGCCCAATGCGTCGCTGAAATAGGCGAGCGCCTCGAACTTGGCGATCAACGCCGCGGCGAACCCGCCGACCGCGAAGAACAGGAAGTTGAGAAGGAACACCGGACTGTCCCGCCGCCGCCGGTGCAGGGCGCGGATGAGGAGATAGAGCAGCCCGATGAGGAGCGCATGGGCGCAGAGCAAGGCGAGCGTGAACAGCACCGCTTCCACCGGCTCGTCGATCACATGCGACGCCCCGAACCCGCCCCCGAAAATCCCGTACTTGCGCTCGACCAGCCCCCCCTCGAGCGCGAGCGTGACGAGAAAGGCCAGAGCGAGCGGCCACCAAGGCTTGAACCGGGACATGGCTGGGGCGTGTAACAGGCGCGGCTTGAGATTTTCTTTCCTCCCCACGCCCCGCACCTCCTTCCCCCTCTCCCCGGCGGGGAGAGGGCCGGGGTGAGGGGGCTCCGGGTTCCGGAAAATGCCCGCCGACTCTGAACCCCTCGCCCTGCTTTCTCCGCGCAGGGGAGAGGGACTGCAGGCTGGGACGACCCTGGACGCGTTCACTTGAGCATGACGGCCTCGCAAAAACCCGCGCCCTCACCGCATCAGCCGCCTCACGTCCCGCTTCACCGCCGCCAGGCAAAGCTCTCCGCCGGAGCGTCCCGACCTCCTCGTCGATGGCGAGCTCGATCTTGAGCCAAGCTGCCCGAGAGCAGAGAAAGGATCGCGAAGCGATCGTGAGCTGGTATCGGAGACGGCGCAGGCCGGCCGGCGAGGCGCTCGGCCCAAAGCCGAGCGAACTCGTCCGACGTCACGGCGCGGCTTTGCCGCGCCTTTTCCGGATCAACGCCTCACGTCCCGCTTCACCGTTAGGCACGCCTCCCCGCCGGTAAGGCTCCCAACCTCCTGATCGATGGCCAATTCGATCTCCAAAGCCAGCGCCGCCAGATCCGGCGCCCGAACCGTCATCAGCCGAACCAGCGCGGCCACATGTTCCCGCAACAGCGCCATATAGACCGGCTCCAGCGCCTCCTCTTCCTCCGCCGTCCCGCCCGCCATGGCCCCCGCCACCGCCCGAACCTCCGCCTCCACCGCCCGGAAACGGGCAGGGGCCCGCCGCCACTTCTCCTCAACGTCTCGCTTTCGGATGGCGCCTGATCCCACGGATCGTGGCTAATATCGGCAGCCGGAAAGCTCCACACATGATCGGTATGATTATCGAGTTGCTTTGCTGACACCCCTTGGGCGGCAACGCCCACTGTGAAGGGCGGTCCGGACCTGCTGGCCTTGGGACGCGAGGCGCGCCGCCTGCGCAAGGTGCTCGACCTACCCCCGCCAGAGGTGGCCGCCACCCAAACTATATCGGCAGGATCAAGCGAGGCGAGAGCAACGTCGGCGTGAAGGCCCTGTTCAAGCTGACACGCGGGCTGGGCGTCTCACCCGGAGTGCTGTTTGGGCGATGACGATTGCTCCTCAGATTCCGATCTAGCTGGCAATAGGCGCTTTCGATGTCCGTACATTGCCTGGCGCGTGGCTGGCACCGGACCCGGGCGTGCCCATCGGTGCGGTTCAGCACTGGACGCAGGGGGCAGAGTGAAGCCATAAACACTAATGCCTTTATTCAACGAAAAGACGCTGCAGAATGCCCTTGCGGCCTTCGCTTGGGAGCCGACATACGATGAGTTGGAAGCGGCGCGTGCTTGGGGCGATCGGGCTTCGGATCCTGGTTTTGTCCTACAGAACGAGAGCCAATTAGAGCAGGAGTTCAACGGAACCGTGCTGCAGCAAGTACTCGGTTACGCAGCTCCCTCACCAAGCTCGCCGGGCACGATGCAAGTAAAGCAGCCGGTGCCGGGCGGAACGATCGTCGACGTTGCGCTAGGCCGCTTCGACCGGGGCGAGGCCAGCATCGTCGCGCCCCTCGAGCTGAAGGGGCCAAAGGTCGCGCTCGACCGTATCATGCCCGGCCGCGCCAAGACGCCCGTCCAGCAAGCGTGGGACTATGCTATGGACACGCCCGGCGCCCGCTGGGTTCTGGTCTCCAATATGAAGGAGTTGAGGCTCTACGCATTCGGCCATGGTCGGCAGCTCTATGAGAGCTTCGACCTTAGAAAACTGGGCCAGCCGAACGAGCTGAAGCGACTCCGGCTGCTGCTTGCTCCAAATCAGCTGCTTACCGGCGCGACGGCCGAGCTTCTTGCCCGCAGTGCCGCGGTCGATCGCGAAGTCACGAACCAGCTTTATCGCGACTACAAGGAATTGCGCACCAACTTGATGAGTTTCGTCGCGGCGCAGCGCCCGGCGATCGGCGTTGAGGACCGGATCAGGCTCGTTCAGACGCTGCTCGATCGCTTGCTGTTTATCGCGTTCGCCGAAGATAAGGGTCTACTTCCGCCGCGAAGCTTGGCACTGGCGATTGAACACCGCGACCCCTACTTCCCGCGACCCCAATGGGAGCAGGTCCGCAAGCTCTTCGAGTGGGTCGATCAGGGCGCGCCGCCGAACAACATCCCGCGCTACAACGGCGGGCTGTTCGCCGCCGATCCGCTGATAGACGGCCTCGAGCTCCCCGACCACCTCGTCGAGCGTTTCGCCCTGATCGCGGACTACGACTTTGCGAGCGAGGTTTCGGTAACCATCCTCGGCCACATCTTCGAGCAGTCGATTGCCGATATTGAGAACGAAAAGGCGGCCGCCGGCTTGGAAGCGCCGCCCACCGCGCCGAAGAAGAAGCGCGAGGGCGTCGTCTACACGCCGGATTTCATCACCCGCTTCATCGTCGAGCAGACCATTGGCCGCCACTTGGACGAGGCGCGCGAGGCTCTGCTGCCTGGATACGGGAAGCGGGAGGCGGACGGCGTCATCCGCTGGCGCAACAAAGCCAAGGCCGAAGCGGACTATTGGACCGCTTACTTGGAGGAGATGGCGAGCTTTCGAGTCCTCGATCCGGCGTGCGGCTCCGGCGCGTTTCTGATTGCCGCCTTAAATTTCCTAAATGCCGAGCAAAAAAGGGTTCGCGACCGGCTCAGTGAATTGCGGCCGGGAATCCTTGCGCACCTTTCGCCCAATGCGGATGTCGAAATCATCACTAACAATCTGTTCGGCGTCGATGTGAACGCCGAATCGGTCGAGATTACAAAGCTCGCGCTCTGGCTGCAGACCGCCAGACGCGACCGCGCGCTGGAGAGCCTGGACGGCAACATCCTGCACGGTAACAGTCTCGTCGACGACGGCGCCTATCATCCTCGCCCGTTTGACTGGACGGTCCGCTTCAAGAGCATATTGGAAGACGGCGGCTTCAACATCGTCCTCGGAAATCCGCCCTACGTGCGCATGGAGCTGGTGAAGCCGATCAAACCGCATCTTCAGCAGCGCTTCGAGGTCGCGACCGACCGCGCCGACCTCTACGCCTATTTCTTCGAACTTGGGCTCAAGCTGCTCAAGCAGGGCGGGCGGCTCGGCTTCATCTCTTCGTCGACCTTCTTCCGGACCGGGTCGGGCAGTCTGCTGCGCGGTTTCCTGGCCGAGCAAAGCGCGGTCGAGAGCGTAGTCGACTTCGGTGACCTTCAGGTTTTCGAAGGGGTCACCACCTATCCGGCAATCGTTACGGTGAGGAAGGGCGGGGGCACGGAGGCTGACGGCGAGCTCCGCTACCTGACCGTTCGAGAGCTGCCCGAGGATCTCGGCAAGGCTTTTGAGGAAGAGGCACGTCCAATGCCACGCGCCCGGCTGGCGGATAGCACATGGCGCTTCGAGAGCGATCTGCTAGACGCGATCCGGGCGAAGATCGCCTTGGGCAGGCCGACACTGGCGGAGGTGTTCGGGGCGCCCTTGTACGGCATCAAGACCGGCCTCAACGATGCGTTCGTTCTGACGCGCGAACAGCGCGACGGCATTGTCGCGCGGGCGAACCGGACCCCCGGCGACAGCTCGGCCCAATTGCTGAAGCCTTTTTTGATCGGCGAGAATTTGAAGCGCTGGCGCGTCGAAAGCGATGACCTGTGGCTCGTCTATACGCCCAGGAATTCGATCGACATCGACGACTACGCGGCGTTACGAGATCATCTCGCCCCTTATCGCCAGCGCCTGGAAGCGCGAGCCACAAAGCAGAATTGGTGGGAGCTCCAGCAGGCACAAGCAGCTTACGGACCTTATTTCGATCAGCCTAAGCTGATCTGGCCGCACTTCCAGAATCGCAATTCATTTCTCGTCGAACGAGAGCCGCACTATCTGAACAACAAGTGCTTCTTCTTCGCCGAAACAAACTACGCTTTGGCGGCCTTTTTAAACAGCAAGTTGGCTTGGTTTTGTCTAACGTCTTTGGCGAGGGTAAAGCGCGGGGGCTACATCGAGGCGGAGGCCCAATATGTCGGCGCCCTTCCCTCACCCCCAAACGGATTTGAGCAGGTTTTAGAGCCTCTAGCGCGAGCTGTCAGCGAAGATCAGGGTGCGCTTGGCGCCCTTTCCAAAGCCGTGCGTCATAGATTAGTCGATCTAAGCTCGTCGGTCTCCAACAGCGCCGCTCTGAAGGATTGGCTCGCCTTGAGCTTCACCGATCTGCAGGCGGGATTAGTGAAGCGCTTCAAGGTCACCATTCCGGTTGCCGAACGGGACCAATGGGAGCACTGGTTCGAAGGTAAGCGAGTAGAGGCATTAAGGCTGGCAGGTCGTATCGCCAAGACAGAGGCGGAGATCGATGCGCACGTCTACCGACTGTTCGACCTGACGCCTACGGAGATCGCCGCCATCGAGGATGCGCTGAGGATCGCCTCCCCTTCGCTCAGCCTCGACAGCTATGAAGCCATCAGCGCGGTCGAAGGGCTTGAGCTCTCCGACGAAGCGCGCCAACGGCTCGCTCCTCGGGACGGCAAGCACGACTTGGCAGCCTGATGGTCGGCGACCCGTACGATGCCG
>JBBSIZ010000015.1:0-71699 GCA_038257735.1 Sphingomonadales bacterium
CCTGATCGCGGTCTGGGGGTTCGTCGTGGTGACCGTGGCGGAGGCGCTGCCGGAGCTGCCCTGGCCGCTGAAGGCCCTGTTTTTCATCGCCGCGGGAATCGTTTGGATCCTGCCGCTGAAGCCGCTGCTGAGGTGGATGGAGTTGGGGAGTTGGCGCGAGTGACCGAGCGGGCACACTGAGGTCGCCGTTGCGGTCACTCGTAGTAGCCGGTAATGTTTGGCAGGAAATTGTCAGGTCCGGAAAACCAACTACCCAAGCCGGGAGTATAAAATGAAATCGGGGTCCGATCGCGTCGAGCTTTCCCCAATATTGCGTCAGACCCTCAATGAAGCGATGAAAAACGGCGAGCAAAAGGCTCCCGGCTCGACACCTTCGAAGGCGTCTCGGGTCGCAAGGTTGGTCGTAGGAGTGGACAGCCTGAATGCCATAGGCAGCAGCCTTCCTGACATATATCATTGGCGTTTCACCACTGCCGAATCATTCGGGAAACACTTTATATCGGTGGCCGAAGGCGGTGCTTCAATCGAGGTTCTCAATGGATTGTACTGGCGCGATACGCTCGCGACGGTGGAAGCTCATACCGTCATGTCAGTCTGGAGAATGATCGACATAGCCAACGCCTGCCTTTCCTGCATCGAGGAGGATGCGATCATTCCGGCCAGCATTCTCGCACGTTCGGCACTCGAATCCGGAATTCAGTTCGTATTCGATGCCAGGACTATGAGCGCCACGCTCGAGGACATCCTGAAGGTCGACCTTACGAACCAGATGGTTTCCAGCACCGAGCTGGAGGATTTGATACTTAAGACGGTCTACGCCACGCGGAAGTCCGGAGCGGAAGAGATATATAAATCGAGGAATATTTTGACGGTCATAGATAAGATCGCCAAAGTCGCGAAGGACGATCCCCTTAAAGAGGAATATGAAACTCTCTGTGAGCTGACGCACCCGAACTTCCTCGGTAGATCAATCTATCTGGAGGGTTTTGAGGAGCAGGGGCGGCCTGGGGACGAAATAAGGAAAATTTCGCATCGGAATGGAGTGACTGCGCCAGAAATCCTGCAGTCTACCCTCTGGGCGCTCTCGTGGGCGACGGAGGCGCAGGCCGCTTCCACGCACTTGATCATGAACGTCATCCGGGATTTGATGGAGAAGTTCCCGTTCCTCATGGCCGTACGGAAGTAACCTTTGACCGGACGCTCAGGCTACCGAATGGGCGGCGACGATCGCGCGAAGCGGCAGTGCCAGGGGGTCACGTCAGGCTGCGGTGAGCGGCGGCGCCCTTCGCGAAATGCCGCCGGAACGTAGCTGGTCACCCCTCGTTGACCGGTGAACCACCCAGGAGCGCCCCATGACCAAGGAAGCCAATCTCGCCGCCACCCAAAGGTGGGGCGCCGAAGTCGCGAGCGCCGGGGATTACGACGTTCTGGACGAGATATTGGCGCCCGGCTTCATCGACCACGATCCGGCGCCCGACCAGGGGCCGGGGATCGACGGGTTGAAGGGGTTCTTCCGGACGATGCGCTCGGCCTTTCCGGACTTGAAGGCCGAGGCGGTCGAAATCGCCGCGACCGACGATCATGTGGCGATGCGCTACACGCTCAGCGGAACGCATGAGGGCGAGTTTCAGGGCGTCGCACCGACGGGCAGGCGCTTCGAAGTCTCGGCGATGCAACTGGCGCGCTTCGAGAACGCCCGCTGCGTCGAACGTTGGGGCTCGACGGACGAGCTGGGCATGATGAAGCAGCTCGGCATCCTGGCGGAAGCCGCGGGCGGCCCGGCCAAGGAGAAAGGCTTGAGCGGCGCCCTCTTCGGCGGCTGACCGACCCGCTCCACGTTTACGGTAACCGGCTGCGACGCGACGCTCGTATTCTTGAAAACGCTTGCCGCTCAGGCCGTCCGCTCCCATTGCGAGGGATGAAGTGGCTCCTGGGCACCCTCCTCGTTCTCGCCGTCGGGCTCGGCGCGTTCTACCTGCTCGTCGCGCCGCCCCGGCAACTCGATCTGCTCGACCGGCTCTGGGCCGGGGATTCCGGCACCCGGCGGGTGGCGCACGACGTCGCCTATGGCGACGAGCGGCGCCAGAGGCTCGACATCTACGACAATAAGCAGGCCGGCCGCCGCCCCAAGCCGGTGCTAGTCTTCTTCTATGGCGGCGGTTGGCACGGCGGCGACAAGGACCATTACGGCTTCGCCGCCAGGGCCTACGCCGCCAAGGGCTTCCTCGTCATCCTGCCCGATTACCGCCTGGTTCCGGACGTGCATTTCCCGGTCTTCGTCCAAGACAGTGCTGCCGCAATCGCCTGGGCCTGGCGCAACGCCGCCCGCTTCGGCGGCGATCCGAACCGGATCGTGACCGCAGGCCATTCGGCAGGCGCCTACAACGCGATCATGCCGGCTCTCGACCGCAGGTGGCTGGCCGCCGAAGGGTTGCCCGACAATGTCGTCAAGGCGGCGGCCGGCCTGGCGGGGCCCTACGATTTCCACCCGTTCGACAAGCCCAATTCGATCAACGCGATGGGCCGCTACCCCCGACCCCTCGAAACCCAGCCGATCCGCTTCGTCCGCGGCGATGCGCCGCCGCTCTGGCTCGGCCATGGCACCGCCGACACCAGCGTGCGCGTATACAACAGCCGCAATCTCGCCGCCGCGCTCAAGAAGGCCGGCGCCACGGTGGCGCTGCGCGAATATCCCGGTTCCAGCCACAACGACCCGATCATGGCCGTCTCCCGCCTGTTCCGAACGCGCCTCCCGGTTCTGGAAGAAAGCAGCGCGTTCCTGCTGGAGCATTCGCGCGCTGAAGTCGGACGGTCCGGCGAAGGTGATCCGACCGTCCCGCAGTGACCTGAGCCTCCGGCGGCGGTGCGGCCAAGGTTTCACGCCAAGCCGAGGAGAACGAAAGAGGCGCTTCGGACCATGGTCCGAAGCGCCTCTTCCTTAGTCGCCGGGGCGGACCTCAGGCGGTCGCTCTCGCCCGCGTGGCGCTGTGGCCGCCGCTTCGGTAGAGGATTTCGCGGGCCGTTTCCGAGTCGATCCCGGAATCGCTCGTGTCGACCGATACGAACACTCCGCCGGTGTTGATCCGCTCCTCGTAATAACGCGCGTCGTCGTCGTCGACGCCGTGCCCGGACAGGTAGCCGCCGAGGCCGCCGCCGGCCGCTCCGAGAGCGGCGCCGATCGCCGCGCCTTCGGGAATGGCGGCTCCGGCGATCGCGCCCGCGGCCGCGAGCGGACCGACTCCGGGAATGGCGAGCGCGACGATTCCGAGAGCCGCTCCGACCGCTCCGCCGCCGAGCAGGCCCTTGACCAGGCCGCTCTTGTTGCCGTCGTCTTCGTCGATCGTTCCGCCGCTGCCGTCGGACGTCATGGCCCTGCCGTCCTGCTGGTGGACGACGGACAGGGCGCTGTCGCTCACTCCGGCGCCGCGCAGGTCGGTGATTGCGCGCTCGGCTTCGGAATGGCTGTCGAAGACTGCGGATACGAGATTGTGGTTCATCGAAACTCTCCTGGGATACATAAGCGGGGCCGAAGCCCCTCGCCCCTCCACCGGGCAGCATCCGCACCGTTCCTCGATTCGTCGCGATGAAGGGGCGTTCGCCGCTTCCGGCGCGCTGGCCACCCGGGGCGACTGGTCGGGGCGACTGGGCGGGCAGGCCGCGACGCCGCATCCGAACGAGCCGAAGATGAGGCGCCGCCGCGGCGCTCTACCCGAAGGATCTGGGGAAATGGCGCGAGTGACGGGGCTCGAACCCGCGACCTCCGGCGTGACAGGCCGGCGCTCTAACCAACTGAGCTACACCCGCGTGGGAGGGGGCGAACTATGCGCTGGCCCCTGCCCTGTCAAGCGAACCGGAGCCGCATATTTCCGCTGAAGCGGTCGCGCGTCCGCGCATCGAGCGGCAGGTCGGAGTGGCTGTGCGAGCTCATTTTTGAACGCAACGACGCAACGACGCAACGATTCCGCGAAGCGAACCAAGCTGGCGGCTGTCGACGACGACGGGTTCTCCGGCAAGCCCGGATCGGGGGAGCGCTCCGCGCTCGTTGCGTCGTTGCGTCGTTGCGTTGAAAAATCGAATTGACCCGCCGTCAGAAGGTAAAACCTGGACGGCACCGGCCTGCAATTCCGCTAGGGCTTCGCCGCCGCCGCCCGGTCCGAATCGCCATGCTCCTCGTGATGATGGCCGGTAAGAGTCCCCTCCTCGAACAGGAAGCCGGCGATGTCGGGCTTGCCGGCGGCGTCGAGCACCGTCTTCATGATGATGAGCAACGGCACCGCCAGCAAGGCTCCGGTCGTCCCCCAGACCCAGGCCCAGAAGCTCAGGGCGACGAGGATCAGAAGCGGGTTGATGGTGAGCCGGCGGCCGACGAAGAAGGGCGTGATCAAATTCGCCTCGACCAGATGGATCCCGACGAAGCAGAGCGCCGGAAGCAGAGCGTACCAGGGATCGGCGAAGGCCATCAGCCCGCCCAAAGCGAGCAGCAGGACCGATGCGATCGGCCCGAGATAGGGGATGTAGTTGAGAACCGCGACGATCCCGCCCCACATGAGCGGGGTCGGCATGTCGAGCAGATAGAGGATGAACGACACGGTGAGGCCCATCGAGATGTTCACGATGGTGATCGTCCCGAGATAGGTGGACGTGGCGTCGACCACCTGCTGGATCGCCCGGGCGGTGGTCATCGCTCCGTCGAAGCTGGACCGGCCGGTGATCGTGCGCTGCCGCATCCTCGTCCAGCCGGCGAGGAAGAAGAAGATCACGAGCACCGCGAAGAACATCTGGATCGCCGCGAACGGCGCCGAGGTGGCGATGATGTCGAGCAGCGAGTTGGGAGTCTCTATCGCCACCGTCCGCTCGGCGCTGGAATGCGATCCGAACTGCTCGACGATGTCGTCGAGAAAGCGCTCGAAGTCCGAATAGACCTCCATCAATGGAGCGAGCGTGTCGCGGACCCGGCCGATCCGCTCCGGCAGGAGCCGGACCCACTCCGCCGCCGGAAGAACGATCGAAGCGACCGCGATATTGGCAATCGCGATGAGGACGAGGACGCAGGTGAAGGCGGCCAAAGGCGAAGGCACGCGCCGCCGCTCAAGCCATTCGAGCATCGGCACCAAAGCGATGGCGATGACCAAAGCGGCGGTGACCGGAAGGAAGAATTCGGCGCCTGCGCGAAGGGCGAAGGGAAGCGAGATCGCAAGCCCGGCGCCCGCGATCAGGGTCAGCGCCGCGAGCAGGCGGTCGCGCCGATAGGCGACCTCCCCCGGATCCCGACCGGGATCGGGATGGTCGGCCGGAGCCGCTCTCCTGCTGCCTTCGTCGCCGTCCAGCTTGTTCATCCGCTTACCGCCGCCCTTCGAAGCTGCTTAATCGCACTGGCTAATTCGCCGTTAACTAATTCTTAGCCGCTCCCCCCGCATTAGCTCCAAATCGGATCAATCGGCGTGGGGACCGTCAATGCGTTATCAGGCCACGGGCGCCAAATCATCGGCGTTCCGCAAAAATGCGACGATGGCCGCGGTTACCGCGGCTTCCGCCTGCGTTTTCGCGAGCCCACTGCACGCGGCCGGCACTCCGGCGGGCACCGACATCACCAACGTCGCGACCGCCACCTACGAGCTTGCGGGCGGCGGCGAAGCCAGCGTCGATTCCAACATCGTCACTCTGAAGGTCGACGAGCTGCTCGACGTCGGCGTCGCCTGGAGCGACCCGTCCGACGTCGCGGCCCCGGCGGGGGGCACCGGCCAGCGTCTCAAGTTCACGGTAACCAACGGCGGCAACGGCGCCGAGAGCTTCACGCTGGCAGCGATCGCCAATGGCGGAGGCGACGATTTCGACCCTTCGGTCACCTCTATCGTCCTCGACAGCAACGGCAACGGCGCATACGACGCCGGAGTCGACACCGTCTATTCGAGCGGGAGCAACGATCCCGAGCTCGCACCGGACCAGTCGCTCACCGTCTTCGTCCTTTCGACCATTCCCGCCGGCGCCGGCGACGGCCATCGCGGCCGGATCGACCTCACCGCCGTCGCCAGGACCGGATCGGGCGCTCCAGGAACCAGCTTCGCGGGCCAGGGCCAGGGCGGCGGCAACGCCGTCGTCGGAGCGACCGGAGCGGATTCGGAGGATGACGGCTATTACCGGATCACCAGAGCCAGCGTCGCCTTCGTCAAGAGCGCCGCGGTCGCCGACGCCTTCGGCGGCACCGCCGCGGCGCCCGGCTCGACGATCACCTACACGCTCGCGGCGACGGTCGGCGGTAGCGGCGACCTCGCCAACCTTCGGGTCAGCGACCCCGTTCCGGCTGGGACCACCTACAAGCCCGGCTCACTCACCCTCGAGGGCGCTCCGCTCACCGACTCGGCCGATTCCGACCAGGGGAGCTTCACCGGCACCGCCATTAACGTCGGTCTGGGCACGATGCCCGCCGGCTCCACCCGAACCATCACGTTCCAAGTGAAGATCGACTGAGAAGGATGATGCCCATGAAGATCTGGATTGCGCTGTTCGCGCTTCTCGCTCCCGCCGCGGCCCCGGCGGCCGACAATGTCTCGCTGAGCAGCAAGGTGCTGGTCGAGCGGGTCAAGCCCGGGCCCGACGGCAAGCCGGTCACGGTCCGCGAGGAGCCGGGCGTGGTCACTCCGGGCGACAGGCTCGTCGTCCTGCTCAGCTATCGCAACGGCGGGGCACAGCCGGCGACCGGCTTCACCCTCACCAACCCGATCCCCGCGGCGGTCTCCTTTACCGGCACCGACGACAAGAGCGCGGCCGTCTCGGTTGACGGCGGCAAGAGCTGGGGAACGCTCGAATCCCTCGAGGTCGTTGCTTCGGACGGCACCCGCCGCCCGGCGGTCGCGACCGACGTCACCCACATACGCTGGTCGCTCAGCCAGCCGATCGCCGCTGGAAGCGGCGGGGAGCTCAGCTTCCGGGGCGTCGTCGAATAATCGAGTAACCCGCATTTGGGCGCCGGCGGGGGGATTTCGGCGCCTACGCAAACACGATTGGACAAGAGATGACCAGAAACATGCGATTGCTCGCCTCCGCCAGCGTGCTGGCGGCGACGACTGTGGCGGCCTCCCCCGCCTTCGCGGCCGGGACGACCGCGGGCACCACCGTCACCAACAACGTCACGCTCGACTACAGGGTCGGCGGGATCGACCAGGCCCAGGTCAGCGCGAGCGACTCGTTCGTGGTCGACCGCAAAGTGAATTTCATCGTCACCGAGACCGGAAACACGGCGACCACCGTGACGCCCGGGCAGTCGGCGGCGGTGACGATCTTCAGCGTCACCAACTCCTCCAACGCTCCGCTCGACTTCGCTCTGGCCTCGAGCCAGCTCAGCGGCGGCACCGCGCCGCACGGCAATGCCGACAATTTCAACGTCGGCAACGTCAAGATCTATGTCGATACCAACGCCAGCGGCGGCTACGATCCGGGCACCGACCAGGAGGTCGCCTATCTCGACCAGATCGCCGCCGACACCAGCCAGACGGTCTTCATCGTCGCCGACATCCCCGTCGGCCGGTCCACCGGCGACGCGGCCGGAGTGCGGCTGACCGCCACCGCGGCCGAAGCCACCGCCCCGGGCACGCTCGGAGCAACGGTGACCCAGACCAACGGCGCCAACACCTCGGGAGTCGACACCGTGTTCGCGGACACCAATGCCGGCGGCAACGTCGCCCGCGACGGAATCCACTTCGCGGAGGACGATTACGTGATCCTGGCGGCGTCGCTGACGGCGACCAAGACCAGCCGGGTGATCAGCGATCCGTTCAACGGCACGACCAACCCCAAGATGATCCCGGGCGCGGTGGTCGAATATTGCATCGCGGTCGCCAACGGCGCGGGCAGCGCAACGGCGACCGGGATCAACATTTCGGACGAGGTGCCCGCGCAGACGACCTACGACCCGGCCTTCGGAATCCGGCTGAACGGAACGGTGACCGCAAGCAGCTGCAACGCGGACGGCACCAGCGGCGGATCCTACACCAACGGGACCGTCGCCGGAACGCTCTCCGACATCGCCGCCGGAGTGACCCGGACGCTCGTCTTCCGGGTGAGCGTGAACTAGGCGGACAGAGGGGAGGGCCGGCACGGTGTCTGCGACACTCAGCCCCCTCCCCTCCCTCGACATGGGACGTACCACTCCACTTCCGGGGGCGATCCTGCTCGCCCTTCTGACGGCGCTCTGGCTCGCCGTCGCCGCGCCCGCGCTCGCCGCGGGTGCGCCCGGCCCCCGCACGATCTCGAACGTCGCTACGATCGAGTGGGATATGGCGGGCGGCAAGGCCAGCCGGGAATCGAACCGGGTCGACATCGACGTCGGCCCGGCTTCGTTCCCGATCTCCCTGGCCGCCTACCGCTTCGCTTCCGGTAACGAGACCCTGGCGATGGCCGTCAGGGCTCCGCGATGCAACGCCGGCGGCGCCCATGCCTCGCTCGACTCCGCCTGGCAGGGACATAGTCTCGACCCCGCTTCACTGCTGACGGCGACCGAAATCCTGCCCGGCGAGCCGTTTCTGTTCGCCGTGGATGCCCCCGGGCTCAACCGTGACGGCGCCCTGGTCGAGACGATCGAGGTCTCGGTGCGCGCCGCCAGCGGCGACAGCCGGATCCTCACGGTCTTCGAAACCGCCGCGGATTCCGGGAAGTTCGCAGGCTTCATCCAGACCGTGGAGCTCCAGTCCGGCCCGGGCGGCGGCGACTGCCGGCTCGGGGTGGAGCCGGGCGATCTCATCACCATCGATACCGTCAGTGCCGACGAGGGCACTCCGGCCGCCACCGCTATCCTGAAGGTGCTCGCTCCCGCCATTCCGGCCGAGACCCCGCTCGCCTCACTCCATCTCGTCAAGCAGGCGTCGCGCACCGACGCCGCGCCGGGAGAGGCTGTCGCCTTCACGGTCGACGTTCGCAATTCCGACCCCCGGCGTTCGAGCGGAAACGTCCGGGTCACCGACATCCTGCCGCCGGCGCTTCGCCTCCGGCCGCTCACTCTGCGGGTCGACAACGAGGCCGCGACGGCGGAGATCGCCGCCGACGGATCGAGCTTCACCGTGACCCTGCCGACGCTCTCGGCCGGTGCCAGCCGCCGGATCAGCTACGCCGCCGAAGTAAAACCGGGCGCCGCCGAGGGCGACGCGGTGAACCGGGTGGAAGCGGTTAGCGCGGCGGGGCTTCTCAGCAACGTCTCCGACGCGATCGTCCGGATCCGGCGCGACTCGATTTCGGGGCGGATGACGATCCTCGGCCGGGTGACCGACGGCGGCTGCGGCGCCGATCCGGCCAAAGCCGCCGGGGTGGCCGGAGTCCGGGTCATGCTCGAAGACGGCAGCTATGCAGTCACCGACCGCGACGGCCGCTATCATTTCGAAGGCGTCCTGCCCGGCACCCATGTCGTCCAGCTCGACGACATGACCCTTCCGGTCGATCGCGCCGCCGCCGACTGCGCCGGCAACAGCCGCTCCGCCGGCCGTGCCTTCTCCCGCTTCGTCGACGGCCGCGGCGGAGCCCTGAAGCGGGTCGATTTCAAGCTGGTCGAGGTTGCGCCTCGGGCGAGCCTGACCGCGGTCGCCGGACCCAGACCGGCCGTCGCCACCGACCCCGCCGCCGCGGGCGCCGAGCGCGACTGGCTGAGCGGCCAGGAGCCGGGCATCGCCTGGCTGTTCCCGGAGCCCGAGCACAATCCGCGCGCGCCGATGGTTCGGGTGGCGATCAAGCATCTGCCGGGACAGAGCGTGAAGCTTCGCTCGGCCGGCCGCGAGGTCGATGCGGTGGCCTTCGAGGGCAGCCGCAAGAATTCGGCCGGCACCGCCACCGTCAGCGTCTGGCGCGGAATTCCGGTCGAGGGCCGCCAGACCGAGCTCAGCGCCGAAATCCGCAACGCCGACGGCAGCCTGGCCGAGACCCTCCGCCGAACCGTCCGCTACGGCGCCAGCCCGATGCGCGCCGAATTGCTCCGCGAGCAATCGGTCCTGGTGGCGGACGGAGTCAGCCGCCCCGTCCTCGCGGTCCGGCTGACCGATCGCGACGGCCGGCCGGTCCGCCACGGCCTCACCGGCGACTTCGAGGTTCCGGCGCCTTATTATCCCGCGGTCGAGGCGGACGCGCAGCAGGCGCGGCAGCTCGCCGGCCTCGAGCGCGCCCGCCCCTTCTGGCGGGTCCATGGCGAGGAAGGCGTCGCCTATATCGAGCTCGAGCCGACGACGGCCTCGGGAACGATCAGCCTGCGCTTCAACTTCCGAGACGGCGAGGCCGAGCGCGAGCAGAGGGTGGAAGCCTGGCTCGACCCCGGCCGGCGGCCGTGGACGATCGTCGGCCTCGCCGAGGGAACGCTCGGCTACAACCGGCTTCAGGGGAAGGTCGAGGATCTCGGCGAGGAGGATGGCAAGCTTCTCACCGACGGCCGGCTCGCCTTGTACGCCAAGGGAAGAATCCGAGGCAAGTGGCTGATGACCCTCTCTTATGACAGCGACAAGAAAGAGGACGAAACCCGCTTCGGCGGAATCATCGACCCCGACGCTTATTACACAGTCTATGCCGACCGGACCGAGCGCCGCTACGACGCCGCCTCGGTCCGCAAGCTCTATCTGAAGCTGGAGCGGCCGCAATTCTACGCCCTGTTCGGCGATTACGAGACCGGGATCGACGAGCCCGAGCTCGCCCGCTACGTCCGCGCCTTCAACGGCGTCAAAGCCGAATATCGTTCGGACCGGGTGTCGGCCACCGCCTTCGCCGCCGACAGCCCGAACCGCCACCGCCACGACGAATTGCAGGGCAACGGCCTGAGCGGCCCTTATGCGCTCGGCGCCCGCGACATCCTCGCCAATTCGGAGCGGGTTTTTATCGAGGTGCGAGACCGGATTCGCTCGGACCGGATCGTCGAGCGCCGCCTGCTTTCCCGCCATGTCGATTACGACATCGATTATTCGGCCGGCCTGTTGCGCTTCAAGGAGCCCATCCTCAGCCGAAGCCCGGCGCTGGACCCCCAGTTCATCGTCGCCGACTATGAAGTGGACGGGATTGCGCGCCGGACGGTCAATGCAGGCGCCCGGGCGACCTGGCGCGGCAAGGACCGGAAGATCCAGGTCGCCGCCACCGCGATCAGCGATTCCGACGGCGCGGCGCGGACCAGCCTCGCCGGGGCCGACATACGCTACCGCCCCAATCTCTCGACCGAGATCAGGGCGGAGGTCGCGGTCAGCGATAGCCGGGCCAGGGCCGGCTCCTCGGTCGAATCGGCCGGTACCGCCACCGCCTGGCAAATAGAGGCCGAGCATCACGGCTCACGGATCGACCTTCTCGCTTATGCCCGCGAGCGAGAGGCGGGCTTCGGCCTCGGCCAGACCGGCGCCGCCGAAAACGGCACCCGCAAGTTCGGGCTCGACGCCCGCGCCCGCTTCGGCGACACCTGGTCGCTGATCGGAAGCGCCTGGCATGAAGAATATCTCGGCAACGGCGCCAGCCGCACCGCCGCCCGGGCGCTCATCGAATATCGCCGGCCGGACCTGGTCGGCCGCGCCGGTTTCACCTTCGCCGACGACCGGCTCGCCGACGGCCGGAGCGCGCGCTCCACGCTCCTCACCCTCGGCGCCACCAAGCGCCTGCTCGACAACAAGCTGGAGATTGACGGCCAGACCGAGATCCCGCTCGGCCAGTCGGAGAGCGTCGACTTCCCCGCCCGCCACCGGCTCAGCGCCCGTTATGCGGTCACCAGCGCGATCCAGCTCGTCGGCGCCTACGAGATCGCCGACGGCGAGAATGTCGACGCGCGCACCGCCCGCCTCGGCTTCGACGTCCAGCCCTGGGCCGGAGCCCGGATCTCGCTCAGCGGCAATTTCCAGCACATCGCCGAATATGGGCCGCGCAGCTTCGCAGCCTTCGGCCTCTCCCAGTCGCTGGCGCTGGACGAGCATTGGTCGATCGACGCCTCGATCGATTCCAACAAGACATTGGGCGGGATCGACCTGGCGCGTGTCCTAAACCCGCTCCACCCGGTCGCGAGCGGCGGCTTCGTCGGCGGGAGCGCGGGCACGATCACCGAGGATTTCACCGCGCTCACCGCCGGCGCCACCTATCGCGCCGACCGCTGGAGCGTCACCGGGCGCGCCGAATATCGCGCCGGCGACCAGGGCGATCGCTACGGTCTCACCGCCGCCGCGCTCCGCCAGATGGGCGAGGGCGAAGCCATCGGCGGAGCGCTGAACTGGTTCACGGCCAACAGCGCCGACGGCGCCGAGACCCGGACCGCGAACCTTCAGCTGAGCTGGGCACACCGCCCGGCGGGCAGCCGCTGGTCCTGGCTCGAGAAATTCGAGCTTCGCGAAGACCGGGTGACCGGCGCCGTCGCCGGCCGACCCGGCCCGATCGGAATCCCGCTGGCGATCGACGGCGACGCCCGGTCGCGCCGTTTGGTTAACGCTCTTTCAATCAATTATTCGGCACAAGGCGTTCAGTCTTCGGGCCGTTCCGAAATCTCCTTTTTCTGGGGTTCTCGCTACGTTTCGGAGAAACTGGGGAACGAAGACATTGGCGGCTGGAGCAACGTAGTGGGAGCGGATTTTCGCTTCGACCTTTCCGACGCGATCGACGTGGGTTTGGCCGGCACCGTCCGCGGCGGCCTCGACGGCGACAGCTTCGCCTGGTCGGCCGGGCCCAGCCTCGGCTTCACTCCGTTCGAGAATGGCTGGCTTTCGGTCGGCTGGAATTTGGTGGGCTTCCACGACCGCGATTTCGAGGAAGCCCGCTACACGCGCAGCGGCCCCTATGTGACGATGCGCTTCAAGTTCGACCAGCTCAGCCTCGAAAGCCTCGGGATCGGACGCCGGTGAGCAGCCGAATCTTCCTCCTGGTGACGCTTCTGCTGTCGATGTTCGCCACCGCGGCCCTGGCCGGGCAATGCGCCAGGCCCGGGGCGAACGGCGCCGGCACGCCCTCGGGCGTGGTCAACACCTACTTCCCCGCTACGGCGAGCGTCAATTCGGGGGCGAACGTGATTTCGCTCGGCGCGGCGAGCGGCGCCTCGACTCCGATCGCGGTCGGGGACATGCTGCTCGTCATCCAGATGCAGGGCGCGTCGATCAACTCGAACAACAACGCCTCCTACGGCGACGGCGCCTCGGGGACCTACGCCAACGGCTACACCGCCCTCGGCCAGACCGGCCTCTACGAATTCGTCCGCGCCGCCAGCGCGGTCTCGGTCGGCGGGGGGACGGTAACCATCCTCGGTGGCTCCGGCGGCGGCCTCATCAACGCCTATGTCGACGGAAATCCGACCAACTCGCTCGGCCAGCGCACCTTCCAGGTGATCCGCGTGCCTCAATATACCAATGCCTCGGTTTCCGGCACGGTCTTCGCGCTTCCCTGGAACGGTGCGACTGGAGGCGTCCTCGCGCTCGACGTCGCCGACCGCCTGACCTTCGCCGGCGGCAGCCTCAACGCATCCGGCCGCGGCTTCCGCGGCGGCGGGGCGCTCGTCCAGACGGGATCGAACAATCCGTCCAACACGGACTATCGCAGCCAGGCGACGAGGCCGGCACACGCCGCGAAGGGAGAAGGCATTGCCGGCACCCCGACCTACGTCAACAATCAGGGCGCCCTTCTCGACACCGGCGTCGAAGGCTATCCAAGCGGCTCGAACGGCCGCGGCGCCCCCGGCAATGCGGGCGGGGGCGGCAATGACGGCAATCCTTCGGCCAACGACCAGAATAGCGGCGGCGGCGGCGGCGGCAATGGCGGGCAAGGCGGCCGGGGCGGCCATGCCTGGTGCTCGTCCTATGCCAGCTCCTGCCCCCAGACCGGCGGCCATCCCGGCGCCACCGCTCCGAACGGCAACGCCCGCCTGCTGATGGGCGGCGGCGGCGGCGCCGGCACCACCAACAACAATAGCGGAAGCCCCGCCGGATTCGCGTCGAGCGGGGCGGCGGGCGGCGGGATCGTCATCCTTCGCGCCGGCGAGATCTCCGGCAGCGGCTCCGTCTCCGCCAACGGCGCCTCCGCCAACTCGACCGTCGGCAACGACGGCACCGGCGGCGGCGGCGCGGGCGGAGCCGTGCTGGTCACCGTGCTCCGCAACAGCGGCGGCGGGAACCTGTCGGTCCAGGCCGAAGGCGGCAACGGCGGATCCAATAATGGCGGCGGGGCCCCGCACGGCCCCGGCGGCGGCGGCGGCGGCGGCTATGTCGCCTCGAACGCGGTCGCACCGCTCTCCGCCTCGATCTGGGGCGGATCGGCGGGCACGACGGCAAGCGGCGGCTTCGCCGGCGGGATCAATTACGGCGCGCTGTCGGGTTCGAGCGGGACGACCGCGACGATCGCCCCTTCCGCGATCACCGGAGTCTCGGCGGGCTGCGAATGCACGCCCACGATCGCGAAGAGCTTCGCAACCTCGCCGATCAACCCGGGCTCTCCGAGCGTGATGAGCGTCGCCGTCACCAACAACAATCCGGACCTCGCTTTGACCGGGATGGCGTTTACCGACACCTATCCGGGCGGGCTCGTCAACTCCGCCGCGCCGAGCCCGACCAGGAGCTGCACGGCGGCGACCTTGGGAGCGGCCGCCAACGGTGGCAGCTTCGCGGTCTCGGCGGCCACAGTCCCGGCGGGAAGCACCTGCACCTATACGGTGACGACCACAGTCACCTCGCAGGGAGCCAAAGTGAACGTGATCGCCGCGGGCGCGCTCACCGGCAGCTACGGCAACGTGACGGTCGCCTCGCTCAATCCGGCCTCGGCCACGATCCAGGTTTCAGCCCCGCTGACGATCTCGAAGTCGAGCATCGTCTACATGGACCCGTTCAACAACACGACCAATCCGAAGCTCATTCCGGGCAGCTACGTCTATTACACCGTCACCGTCGCCAATCCGGGCGGGGTGCCGGTGACGAGCGGAAGCATCCTCATCACCGATCCCACTCCAGCCGCTCTCAGCCTCTACGTGGCGAACCTTCCAGGCGCGACCGCCCCGCTCCTGTTCGTCGCCGGATCGAGCGGGGCGACCTTCACCTTCTCGGGCCTGGCGAGCACGACCGACGATCTCGAATTTTCCAACAATGGCGGCACGACCTGGACCTACGTGCCGAGCGCGAACAGCGCCGGAGTCGATCCCGCGGTCACCCACATGCGGATCAGGCCCAAGGGGACGATGGCGGCGGGATCGAGCTTCACGCTCAACTTCGGCTACCTCGTCAAGTGAACCCTGGTGCCCCCGGCCGGAGTCGAACCGGCACTCCTTGCGGAACTCGATTTTGAGTCGAGCGCGTCTACCAATTCCACCACGGGGGCACTCGAAGCGCGCCTCTAGCCGAGCGGCGGGCGGGCCGCAATGACCCGCCCGCGCGGTTTCAGGCGAACACCTCGCCGAGATTCTCGCCCTTGGGATCGGGTCCGAACCGGTTCGGCCCCCGAGTCCCCGGCATCACCGCGAACACCAGGATCACGATGAAGCCGATCATCGACACGATGTTGAGGATGGCGGCCAGCTCCACCGACTGAACCATCGCGAGAATGACGCTGAGGACATACGGGCCATAGCCCAGCATCAGCCACCAGCCGGTACGGTCGATGTCGTGGAGCCGGCGGATTCCTACCGCGATCGATGGGATCAGCAGGACCAGCCAGGTGAGCAGGATGACGATTCCTATAATCCCTCCGCCGAGCATCGCGCCCATCATGCCCGCGCCGGCCTCCGCGCCCGTGCCAGCCGCGCCGCCCTGGAGCGAGCCGAGCATCGCGCCTCCCATCAGAACCACCATCAGCAGGACGAGCGCCAGGTAGAAGAGCACCATCCCGAGGACGAACATCCAATATTCCTTGCGGCGCGAGCGGCCGGAAAACTCGGCGTAGCGCTTCAGCGGCAAAATCATCCAGTGCATGGCAATCCCCCTTTGCCGCATCATTGCGGTCAAGAAACATCTTCCGAATTTAGGCGGGGAGTTCAACCGGGAATTCGATCTCGTCAGTTTCTCGGTGCCTGCCTCCTATAGCTGAGCGCCTCGGCGACGTGAATTCGGCGGACCTCGTCGCTGCCCGCCAGGTCCGCCACGGTTCGCGACACTCGCATCACCCGGTGGAAGCCGCGGGCGGAGAGCCGCATCGCCTCGGCGGCCTGGGCAAGGAGGCGGCGGCCGGGCTCGTCGGGCCTCGCGACTTCCTCCAATTGCCCGGCGTCCACCTCCGCATTGGTTCGGATGCCCTGCTTTTCGTAGCGTGCCGTCTGGACGGCCCGGGCCGCCGCCACCCGCAGGGCGACCTCGGCCGAGCCTTCCGTGGGCGGCGGAAGGACGAGATCGGCGGCCGCCACCGCCTGGACGTCGACGTGAAGGTCGATGCGGTCGAGAAGAGGCCCGGACACCCGCGCCTGATAATCTGCGGCGCAGCGCGGCGCCCGCGAGCAGGCGAGCGCCGGGTCGCCGAGATGGCCGCAGCGGCACGGGTTCATCGCCGCGATCAGCTGGACCCGGGCGGGGAAGGTGACGTGGGCGTTGGCCCTTGCGACGCTGACCGTGCCGGTCTCGAGCGGCTGGCGAAGGGAATCGAGGGCGGAGCGCTGGAATTCGGGAAGCTCGTCGAGGAACAATATCCCGAGATGGGCCAGGCTGACCTCGCCCGGGCGGACGCGCAGGCCGCCGCCGACCAGCGACACCATCGACGCGCTGTGATGGGGCGCGCGATAGGGCCGGGTCCGGATCAGCCGGCCGCCGGAGAGGGTGCCGGAGACGCTTGCGATCATCGACACTTCAAGCGCCTCGGCGGGGGTCAGCTCCGGAAGGATTCCGGGGAGGCAGGCCGCGAGCAGCGACTTGCCGGCGCCCGGAGGCCCGACCATCAGCAAATTGTGGCCCCCGGCGGCCGAGATTTCGAGGGCGCGCTTGGCCGTCTCCTGCCCCTTCACCTGGGCGAGATCGGGGCCGAAGCCGCGCGGCTCCGCCTCGCCGGGCGCGGGCGGCGAAAGAATGCTGCTGCCTCGGAAATGGCCGAGGAGGGCGACGAGATCGGGCGCGGCGACGATCTCGACGTCGCCCGCCCAGGCGGCTTCGGCGCCCTGCGCCGCCGGACAGACGAGGCCGAGGCTTCGCGCCGAGGCGTTCATCGCCGCCAGCAAAACCCCGGGCGATTGCTGGATCCGACCGTCCAGCCCGAGCTCGCCGACCGCGACGTAGCCGGCCAGGGTCTCGGCATCGATCGCGCCCATCGCCGCGAGCATCCCGAGCGCGATCGGCAAATCGTAATGAGAGCCTTCCTTGGGAAGATCGGCCGGCGATAGGTTGACCGTGATCCGCTTGGGCGGAAGCGACAGGCCGATCGCCGCCAGAGCGGCGTGGACCCGCTCCCGGCTCTCCGCCACCGCCTTGTCGGGAAGGCCGACGACGAGGAACTTGGGAAGGCCGGCCGAAATCTGCACCTGCACCTCGACGGCGCGCGCCTCCAGCCCCAGAAACGCCACCGTTGCGACATGCGCGACCATGAATTCCAAGCCCTCCCTTCACGCCTTTTCGGGGGACAATGGTGCAATAGTCAACGGTTTCCGCAGTTCAGCCCGACTGCGCGTTTGACGTCGCCTCCGGAGAGGCCGAGCGGTGGCGAGCGGACGGCGCCGGGATGCGCGGGATCGGATGGGAGAGACGCATGAGCGGGTATATGGTCACGACCGACGGCGGTAACGGCTACAGGAACTTCTACATGGTGAACGCCGGCGACCCGAAGAGGGCGCGCGACGCGGTCAACCAGATGATGGGCTCGAACAATGCCCAGGCTCTGGCTCCGGTCCCCGACGCGACGATCGACCAGCACAAACTTCGGCCGGGCCAGGCGTGGCTCTGCACCACCACCGGTCCGACCGGCGAGGTGACGCACAGCGAATTGCGCTAGGCGCGCTCAAGCCGTCTTGCGCGGCTAACACAGCTTTCCCACATGGGGGCGATGGGCAGGATCGACTGGCGGCACCTGACGAATTACCCGGCCGTGCGGAGCGCGCTCGTCGTGGTGGGCTTCATCCTGATCGGATTGACCCCGCTGGTCGGGCCGATCCCCGGTCCGGGCGGGGTCGTCGTCTTCGCCGCGGGCCTCACTCTGGTGCTGAGGTACAGCGCCTGGGCCAAGCGCTATTACGTCCGTTTCAAGCGCCGCCATCCGAAGAAGGGCGACTGGGCCGATTGGGGCTTGAGGCGGGCCAGCGCGAAGCGGCGGCAGGCGCTCGCCAATTCGCGGCGGGAATTGACTTCCCGATACGATTTGCCTAACGGGACCGGCAACGAGGGCCGCTCCGGCAAGGGCGGCCATTTTAATTTCGATATTCGAGGTAAGACCGATGAAGCGCACCTTCCAGCCGAGCAATCTCGTGCGCAAGCGCCGGCACGGCTTCCGGGCCAGGAAGGCGACCGTCGGCGGCCGCAGGATCCTGGCCGCGCGCCGGGCTCGGGGCCGCAAGACCCTCTCCGCCTGAGCTCCCTCACCCGCCGAGCCGACTTCCTGGCCGCCAATCGCGGCCGGCGCGCGCCCATGCCCGGATTCGTCCTGCTGGTGCGGCCGCGCGACGATGGCGACAGCCGGATTCGCCTCGGTATCACGGTCACGAAGAAGATCGGCGGCGCGGTGGTGCGAAACCGGATGAAGCGGCGATTCCGAAGCCTGGCGCGCGACCTGCTTCCGGAGAACGGAATCGCCGGGGCGGACCATGTCCTGATCGGCCGCCAGGGTGGCATCGAGCGGGACTTCGGCCTTCTGAGGGCCGAGCTGGAAAAGGCGCTCAGAAAGGTGGCCGCGACGGGACGCTCGCGGTGATCGCGAAGCTTTTCATCTGGGCCGCACGCGGCTGGCAGCTCGGCCCTTCGCGGGTGCTTCCGCCAAGCTGCCGCTTCCAGCCCAGCTGCTCGGCCTATGCAATCACCGCGCTCCAGCGCTATGGGGCGCTTCGCGGCTCGTGGCTGGCCGCCAAACGACTGCTCAGATGCCACCCCTGGGGGGGCTCGGGCCATGATCCGGTACCGTGAGGGTGAGGGGAATTAGGTGAACGACCACCGCAACATGATTTTGGCGATCGTCCTGTCGGCGATCGTGCTGATCGGCTGGAGCTTCCTCTCCGAGCGATATTTTCCGACCGCCACCGCGCCCTCGACCAAGATCGTGGACGGCAAGTCGGTGCCGATCCCTCAGCCCAGGGCCGATCCCGCCGCCGACGGCCCCGTCGCCGTCCGCGACCGCAACCAGGCGCTTCGCGAATCGCCGCGGATCCGGATCGAAACTCCGAGCGTGGCGGGATCGATCAGCCTGAAGGGGGCGAGCATCGACGATCTCGTGCTCACCACCCATCGGCAGGGCGTGGGTAAGGATTCCCCGCCGATCCGCCTGCTTTCTCCCGAAGGAACTCCCGGGGCCTATTTCGCCAGCCTGGGCTGGATCGGCCAGCCGGGGCGCGTTCCGGGGCCGGAGACCCTTTGGTCGACCACTTCGAGTCGGCTCGCGCCCGGAAGCCCGGTGACCCTCGATTGGGACAACGGCCAGGGCCAGCTGTTCCAGATCGTCCTGGCGGTGGACGACAATTATCTGTTCACGGTCGAGCAAAAGGTCGTCAATCGCGGCGCCGGCGACTTCGCCGCCCGGCCCTATTCCGTCCTCAGCCGGAGTGGCGCTTCGAAGGACCCCGATATGTGGACGGCCCATGCCGGGCCGATGGGCGTGTTCAACGGAGCCGCCGATTACGGCAACAATTACAGCGACGTCGCCGAAGCGGGCGAACGCCAATATAATAGCAAAGGCGGCTGGATCGGCTTTACCGATCATTTCTGGCTGACGGCGGTCATCCCGGACCAGTCGAGGTCGGTCGCCGCCACCTTCCGCCACAAGAAGGCCGGCGACAGCTATCAGGCCGATTCGATCGCGGATCCGGTGATCACCGCTCGCGGCGCCCAGTCCGGCTACACCTCGCACATTTTCGCCGGGGCGAAGGAGATTCAGCTTCTCGACCGCTACACCGAGCAGCTCGGCACGCCCATCGAGCGGGCGATCGACTGGGGCTGGTTCCGCTGGTTCATGCAGCCGATCTTCTCGCTCCTGAACTGGCTCTACGCCATGCTCGGCAATTTCGGGCTGGCGATCATCTGCCTGACGCTGATCGTGCGCACCTTGATGTTCCCGATCGCTCAGAAGCAGTTCAAGTCGATGGCGGCGATGCGAGTCCTTCAGCCGAAGATGAAGGCGCTGCAGGAGCGGCACAAGGAGGACAAGCCGCGGCTCCAGCAGGAGATGCTGAAACTCTATCAGGAGGAAAAGGTGAACCCGATGGCGGGGTGCCTGCCGATCCTCATCCAGATCCCGATCTTCTACGCCCTCTACAAGGTGCTGATGGTATCGGTGGAGATGCGCCACAAGCCTTTCGTGCTCTGGATCAAGGATCTTTCGGCGCCCGACCCGCTGACCCCGATCAACCTGTTCGGCTATCTGCCCTTCACCCCGCCCTCCTTCCTGGCGCTGGGCGTTCTTCCGATCCTGCTCGGCATCTCGATGTGGCTTCAGTTCAAGCTGAACCCGCCCGCTACCGATCCGGTGCAGAAGCAGGTCTTCGCGATCATGCCCTGGGTGCTGATGTTCGTGATGGCGCCGTTCGCGGCCGGGCTTCAGCTTTACTGGGTCGTGAACAACGTCCTCACCATCCTCCAGCAGAAGTGGCTGTACAGCCGCTATCCCGGAATGAAGGCGGCCGCCGAAACGCCCGCGCCCGCGAAGTGAGCGAGACCGAATCGGATCCGGACGAGGCGGCGCGCAAGCTCTTCGCCGGCCCGATCGCCTTCCTGAAATCGGCCCCGGGGCTCAGGTTCCTGCCAGATCCCGCCGCGCCGGAAGTGGCCTTCGCCGGCCGCTCCAACGTCGGCAAGTCTTCGCTTCTCAACGCCTTGACCAACCGCAACGCCCTTGCCCGGACCTCCAACACGCCGGGGCGGACCCAGGAGCTGAACTTCTTCGACGTCGGCGAGCCTCTTCGCCTGCGCCTGGTCGACATGCCGGGCTACGGCTTCGCCAAGGCGCCGAAGGACGTGGTCAAGAAGTGGCGCCAGCTGATCAATTCCTATCTTCGCGGCCGCCAGGTTCTGAAGCGAGCGCTCGTCCTCGTCGATTCGCGCCACGGCCTGAAGGAGATCGACCACGACGTGATGAAGATGCTCGACGACGCGGCGGTGAGCTACCACATCGTCCTGACCAAGGCGGACAAGGTGAAGGCGTCGGAGCTCGCCGCGGTCGAGGCCGCGACCGCGGAAGAGGGCCGCAAGCATCCCGCCGCCCATCCGGAGATCATCGTCACCTCGGCCGAAAAGGGCATGGGGATCGAACGGCTGAGAACCGCGGTGCTGGAAGCTGTCCTCTAGCCTGGCAGCGAAGCTCGCTGCTCACAGGCTCGTCGCCCCAGCAAAGGCTGGGGCCCCAGCGGGTGAAGAGCACCGGCGCCTTTCACCCGCCGGGACCCCAGCCTTCGCTGGGGTGACGGCAGGGTTCAACAGCCCATCAGCGCCAAAACCTCGCGCCGGCTGCGCTGGTCCTCGCGGAAGACGCCCATCATCCGGCTGGTCGTCATCATCACCCCTGGCGTCCGAACTCCGCGGGCGGTCATGCAGGCGTGGCTCGCCTCGATGACGACCGCGACACCCTGCGGCTTCAGATGCTCCCAGACGCAGTCGGCGACCTGGGCGGTCAGCCGTTCCTGGACCTGAAGGCGGCGGGCGAAGCCGTGCAGGACCCGGGCGAGCTTGGAGATTCCGACGACCCGATCGGCCGGCAGATAGGCGATCGACGCCTTGCCGATGATCGGCGCGAGATGGTGCTCGCAATGCGACTGGAAAGGTATGTCCTTGAGGAGCACGATCTCGTCATAGCCGCCCACTTCCTCGAAAGTGCGGCTGAGATGATGGCCCGGATCCTCCGAATAGCCCTGCGCATATTCCTTCCAGGCACGGCCGACCCGGACGGGGGTGTCGGCCAGGCCTTCGCGGTCGGGATCGTCGCCAGCCCAGCGGATCAGGGTTCGAACCGCTTCCAAGACTTCGGACGGGACCTCGATCCGGGGAGGGGGACGAACGAGGTCGCCGTCATTCGGTTCGCCTGCTCCGCTCATCATCGCTCCCACTGTTACGAGGCGGCCACTTTTACGAGGCGGCGGCGGTGGTGACCCCGACAGGATTCGAACCTGTGGCCCTCAGATTAGGAATCTGATGCTCTATCCTGCTGAGCTACGGGGCCGCGCCGACTCGGCGAGGAATTAGGGCGCTCGAGGCCGCCGGTCAATTCTCCTCGCCCGGCGGGATTACCGGGAAGGGAAGCGGCGCGATCGCCACCCCCTCTTCGATCAGGCTTTCCGCCTCGGCGCGGGTCGCCTCGCCGTGGATCGGGCGGGGATCGGCCTCGCCGAGATGGATGGCGCGGGCTTCGGAGGCGAATCGGGGCCCGACGCCCTCGGAGCCGGCGAGGAGCGACTTTTGAAGCGCGGCGGCGGCGGCGAGCATCGTCTTCACCTCCTCCGGAGCCCCGCCGAACAGGCTTTCCGGAGGTGTGGACGGCGAGGAGGCATTGCCCTTGGCGCCCACCGCGGGCGCCATCGGGGCCTTGGCGACCTCGTCCGAGCCGCACATTGGGCAGGCGACGAGGCCCCTCCCCCGCTGTTCCTCGAAGGCGCTCGATGAGCCGAACCAGGCTTCGAAGACATGGCCGGAAGGCGCGCATACCAGGTCGAAGACGATCATCGCGCGCGGGTCACCGGCGGAATCGCGCGTCGGTGGCGAAGCGCCGGCAGCCGGGACCGGACCGCCTCGACCTCGGATATATCGATATCGGCGAAAGCGACGCCCACCCCCTCGCCCATGTCGAGCAGGATATCGCCCCATGGGCCGACGACGAGGCTGTGGCCGTAAGTCTCGCGGCCGTCCTGGTGGCGGCCCGACTGGGCGGCGGCGACGACATAGGCGCCCGCCTCGATCGCTCGCGCCCGCAGCATGACGTGCCAGTGCGCCCCGCCCGTCGGCACCGTGAAGGCGGCCGGGATCGCGAGCAGCTGCGCCCCGCCGTCGGTAAGCGCCCGATAGAGGTCGGGAAAGCGAAGATCGTAGCAGATGGAAAGGCCGAGCGGCCCAGCCGGACTGTCCGCGACTATCGCTTGCGCGCCTGGAGCGTAGGAGGCCGATTCGCGCCAGCTCTCTCCCGTCGGCAAGTCGGCGTCGAAGAGATGGAGCTTGTCGTAGCGGGCCCGAACCACGCCCTCGCCGTCGACCAGATAGGCGCGGTTGTGGAGCTTGCCGGCCTCTCCGCCCCGAATGGCGAGCGAGCCGAGATGGACCCAGATCCCCGTCCGCGCCGCAGCCGCCCGGATTGCGGCAAGCACCGGATCGGCGGCCTCGGTCCGAAGATGGGCCGCCGCCCGCTCACGGTCGCGGTCGAGCAGGCCCGACATTTCCGGGGTGAAGAGAATCGCAGCCCCGCCCGCGACCGCTTCCTCCACGGCCGCCGCCAGGTCGAGGGCGTTCGCCTCGGGATCGATTCCGGTACGGGCCTGGTAGAGGGCGATGCGAGTCATCGGCCGGAGGTGCGGCGGCGGCGGCGGGAAAGTCAAGCACAGGGCCGGGACGAGGCCGGGCCGCCCCGGTCAGGGGGTCGGTAGCGCGGCGCCCGCATGGGGATCGGCCGAAGCCGGCGGCGGCAAGGTCAATCCATAGGGGTCGGCGATTGCCGGGCGCAGCGCCTGGGGCGGAGCCGGCGGGGGCGGGGGCAGCCAGGGATCGACCTGGTAGACCGGCTCCGCCGAAGCGAAATCGCCGGTGGCGACCGACCGGATCCCGGCGGCGATGCTCGATGCGCCGAACAGGATGAAGCAGCCCAGGACCACGCTCGCGCCCCTCCGAACGTCCACCCGTCCCGACAACATCATCAGGCCGACCGTCGCCACGCAGATCACGGCGACCGTCGTCGCCACCGTTCCGAGCAAGGTGTTCTGAAGCCACTGAACGGCGGCGACAAGCGCTCCGGATCCGCCGGGGCCGGCGAACGTCGACGATGAATAGGCATAGCCCCAGGCCAATTTCCTTCAGTCTCCATGCGGCGATTCCCCTTCTTATAGGCCAGCGCGAGCCCGTTGACGATGGCAGGAAAACCAGGGTTCCTTCACGCCCGGGCGGCGGCGAAGAGCGATGCCGCCTCATCCGAACCTGCCGGAATGCCTATCAATTTCGGGCGATCTCCCTTATTCGGGAGGCAGGAAAGGACCGCGCTCATGACGAAGCCGGGAAACGGCGGCGGCGAGCTGTTCATCGACCTGGACATAGCCGGCCTCGCCGCGCTGATGAAGGCGATCGAGGCGGCGATAGCGGACGGCCGCGGGCACCTGACTTTGAGCGGCGGCGGCGGGATGATCGTCAGCAGCGGATATGCGGACCGGTTCGCCAAGGTGACGGTGACCTTCGCCGGCCCGGCCGATCCGCCCGACGACTTCCGGCGCAGCGGCCGTCCCGATCCGGAACCGGAGCCCCGGCTGCCCGCTCTCGCCCTTCGCGATTGATCGCGGGCCGCTGCGCACCGCGCCGCCGAGTGGAAGACCGGCCTTCAGCTCTCCGCGTCGGCCCCCTGGAGCATCGGGTCGAGCCGGCCGGCGCGCTCGAGCTCGGCAAGGTCGTCGGAGCCGCCGACATGGCGATCGTCGATGAAGATCTGGGGGACGGTGGTCCGGCCGTTGGCCCGGCCGAGCATCTCGTCGCGTTTGCCGGGTACCGAGTTGATCTCATATTCCTCGTAATCGGCGCCCTTCTCCTCGAGCAGCCTTTTGGCACGGGCGCAATAAGGGCAACCGAATTTGGTGTAGATCTCGACTCGGGCCATTCGTCAGCTCCTGACTGGGATTGATGCTTGGGTAGGAGAACAAAGCGGGCGGCGATAGGTTCACCCCTCGTCGACGGGGACGACCCGGGCCCAGCACAATATCTCCACCGAGGCGGCGCCGCCCCGCTTCAGGGCAAGCGCGCAGGCGGCGGCGGTGGCGCCGCTGGTATAGACGTCGTCGACGAGCAGGACCCGGCGGCCGGCAAGGCGAGCCTTGGCCCGCGGCGGAACCTTGAAGGCGCCGCGCACGGCGAGCACCCGCTCGCGCCGGCCTAGGCCCTTGAGCGGCGGGGTGGCCCGGGTTCGGCTGAGCAGGTCGAGACCGGCGGGCAGGCCGCTCCGGCGGGAAAGAGCCGAGGCGATCAAGGCGGCCTGGTTGTAGCCGCGCTTCCATATCCGCCAGCGATGCAACGGAACCGGAACGAGAAGCGCATCCACCTCCCCGTCCCCGTCCCCCGGCCGGACATGCCGGAGCATGAAATGGGCGAGAGTCTCGGCAAGGCCGGGGCGACCGCTATATTTGAGCTTCAGGGCTACCCGGCGCGAAACGTCGCCATAAGCGACCGCGGCGCGCAGACGATCGAAGGGCGGCGGCTCGGCGAGGCAGCCGCCGCATTCCGCCTCGCCGGCGGCGGAATAGGCAAAGGGCAGGCCGCAGCGCGCGCAGCATGGCTCGCCGAGGAAGGTGAGCGAGCTCCAGCAATCCAGGCAGAAACGGTGCGGCTCGAGGGTGATCGCGCCGCAGCCCGGGCAGCGCGGCGGAAGCGCGAAATCGAGCGTCCGGCGAAGCGCTGAATGAGCCAAGGCTGCGACCGGGAGCGGCATCAGGCGAGTGTGGCGCGGCCCGCCGGCCAGGACAAGCGAACGGCTGTTTTTCGACGCAATTCGTGCGGCTGAACGGCCCCGCCGATTCTTCTCCGGCCGTTAGGGATATCTGAACCGCCCGGCGCGCATAGCGGCGCGGTGCGAACCCGAGGCGAAACGAGCAAAATGCCGGAACGTGTGCTTCTGCTGGGCGACGACCTGCGCGCCTTCCTCGCCATCGCCCGTTCGCTCGGGCGACGGGGCGTGGAGGTCCATGCAGCGCCGTCCGACTTCTCCTCGCCGGCACTCAAGTCCCGCTACATCGCCGCCGCGCACCGCCTGCCCCCCTACCCGCTCGATCCCGTAGCCTGGGAGTCGGCGCTGGCGAGCCTGATCGCGGAATATGATTTCCGCAAGGTGGTGCCGACCAGCGACAGCGGCCTCTTCATGCTCCGTCACCATGCCGAAGCTCTGGGGCGCGACCGGATCGGAATCGCCAACGAGACGGCGCTCGAAATCTTCAGCGACAAGGCGAATACGAGGGCGCTGGCCGAAAGCCATGGGGTCAAGGTGGCGCTTGGAAGGCTGCTGGGCAGCGGCGAGAACGCGCAAGACCTGGCCGGCGCGCTCGGCCTGCCGCTCGTCCTCAAACCGCGCGCCTCCTACGCACTGGGCGATATCGCCACCAAGCGCTCTGCCCGGGTGGTGAGCGGCCTGGCCGAGCTCGACGGGCAATTGCGCTCCGGCGCCTGGGACGGCAGCGTTGCGGAAAGCTTCTTTCCCGGGGTCGGAGTCGGCCTCTCGGTACTGGCGCTCGATGGCCGGATAGTTTTCGCCTACCAGCACCGCCGGCTTTATGAGAGCTCGCAGACCGGGGCCAGTACCAAGAGGGTTAGCGAGCCCGTCGATCCCGGCCTGCTCGCCGCCGTCCGGCCGCTGGCGGCGGCGGTCCGGCTCGACGGAGCGGCGATGTTCGAGTTCAGGCTCGACCGCCGCTCCGGCCGCCACGTCCTCCTCGAAGTCAATCCGCGTTTCTGGGGGTCGCTTCCGCTTGCGGTGGCGGCGGGGGCCGATTTTCCGGCTTTGTGGTGGGACATGGCCGTGCATGGCCGCGAAGTCGAAGGCGCTTATCGAGGCGGAGTGCTCAAGGCGGATCTCACCGGCGAGTTCGACCGGGTGGTGGACCGTTTCGAGGAATCGAGCGGCCTCGCTCGCCTGCGCTCGGCGGCCGCGGGACTGGCGACGGCCGTCTTGCTGCTTCGGGCGCGCGGAACGGCGGACAGCTGGGCCGCCGACGATCTCGAGCCGTGGCTCGAGGAGCGCCGGACGCTTGCCGAGCGGGCGCGCCGGGCTCTGCGCAAGCGAGCGCCCGGCCGGGCGCGACGGCGCCGGCTCCGGTTCGAAGACTCGCTTCGAAGGATCGCCGGCGAGGCGCGGGGAAGGCCGCTGCGGCTGGCCGTGATCGGGCGCGACAATGTCTGCCGAAGCGCCTTCGCGGAGCGCCTGCTTCGGCTTCGGCTGGCGGACCTGCCGGTGGAGCTGGTCTCGGCCGGCTATGTGCCGAGGCGCGACTTGGTTCCGAGCGCCGCGGCTGTCGCGGCCGCAGCCGGGTTCGGAGTCGATCTCGCCGGACACGGTTCGAATGCCCTTTCGATCCAGCATATCGAGAGCGCCGACGCTCTGATCCTGCTCGACGATGATATTGAGTGGCGCCTTCGCCAGATGTCGCCGGATTTCACGGCCGAGGTCGTCACCCTGCCGGGCATCGACGGCGCCGGGACGGAAACCTTTCCCGCCATCGCCGGGGCGGTGACCGAACTCGCGCGAATCCTGGAGGAGGGACTGAAACCGCCTGTCCAGAGACCGGCGGCCTCCCCGGCCGCGCCATGCCGCCAGGCCGCCTGAGCCGTGCCGGCGAGCCTGCCCAATCCTCGCAACGCGCTCTATCGAAGCGCCGTCGTCGCAGTGACGATGCAATGGCTGTTGCGATTCATCGGCCTTATCTCCGTCTTCATACTCGCCCGCCTCCTCAGCCCGGAGGATTTCGGAATCATCGGCCTTGCCGTGGCGGCACTCGCGCTGGTCGAGCTGCTCGGCGCGGTCGGACTTTGGCAGGCCCTGCTCCGGATCAAGGAATGGGACCGCGAGCATCTCGATACGGCCTGGACGATACAGCTGATCGTGTTCGGGACCATGGGCCTGCTCGCCCTCGCGGCGGCGCCCTTGGTGGGCCATCTGTACGGCCAGCCGGCACTGACCGCGGTCATCGCGGTGCTGTCCGTGCGCTTCCTCGTGCTCGGACTCGCCAATATCGGAGTCGTCGAGTTCGACCGGAAGCTCGCTTTCGGCCGCGATCTGAAGATGCGGATCAGCTCGCGCCTGGCAGCCTTCGTCTTCACCATCTGCGCGGCGCTGTGGTTCCGCAATTACTGGGCCCTCGTCGTCGGAATGGTCGCCCAAAGCAGCTGCCACTCGATCGCCACCTATATCGCCCACCCGTTCCGGCCGCGGCTGTCGCTGAAGCGGCGGGCGGAGCTGCTCGGCACATCTCTCTGGATCTTCGTTCACGCGCTGACCCAGACGGTGCAGATGCAGATCGAAAGACTGGTCATGGGCCGCTTCAGCAGCGCCCACGTCATCGGGCTCTATTCGGTGTCCAAGGATTTGTCGGAAATCTTCACGCAGGAGATCGCGACGGCGCTCAACCGGGTGACCTTCGTCACCGTCGCCCGCACCGATGAGCCGCTGGCGCCGCTGACGACGGCCCAGATTCTGGGGATCTATGCGATGATCGCGGCCCCGATGGGCTTCGGGCTCGCGGCCACGGCCGAACCGGCAATCCACCTGCTTCTCGGGGCGGAATGGAAGGCTGCGGCGCCCTTCCTGGAGATCGTCGCCGTCTATTCCGCCTTTTATGCCGTCTACAAGGTGATCGCTTCCTCGCTGCAGGCGGCCGGCTTGGCGCGGCGGGCGGCCTATATGTCGGGCTGCGGAGCGCTCTGCCTGACGATCATGGTTGCCGGCGCCGCCTGGCTTCGGCCCGACGCGATGACGGTGGCGCTGGCCGCCTTCGCCGCCAACTTTCTCGTACTCGTCAGCGGGATCGCGGTGATCGCGCATTATTCGAAGCAGAATCCCTTCGCGTTGGGGCTCCACGTCTTTCGCCCTTTCGCGGCGGCGGCGGCGATGGCGGCGGCGGTTCGGCTGCTCGGCCCCGACAGCGGCAGCTCGATCCTCGACCTGACCGGCGGGGTCGCAATCGGGATCATCGCCTATCCCTTCTTCCTCATCGGCCTGTGGTGGGCCAGCGGACGCCCGCCCGGCGGCGAACGCGAGGCTCTCAATTTCATCGCCGACATGCGACAGAGGGTCCGGCCCCGGCCCGCGGCCGGGGAGGCCTGAGCCATGGATATGATCGTCCGGCTGAGCGACTGGCTCTACCTGCTCCTCAACGGCCTCGCCGGCCGCTCCTGGCTGCTCGATACCCTCATTTCGCTGCCGCTCGACAACAATCTGGTGAAAGCGGGGCCGGTCGGCGCCTGCTTCGTCTACGCCTGGTGGTCGGGCGGAGACGAAGCCGACGTCCGTCGGCGCCGCTCGACCTTGCTCGTCACCGTGGCATCGCTCCTTTTCGTCATGGTCGCCACAAAGACGATCGCCGACGGCTATTTCCAGCCGAGGCCCTTCGTCCATGCCCAGCAGGCCTGGCATCTCGAGGAGGGCAAGCTGGTCGAGACGGCCAAGCTCGCCTATCGCGAGCCGCTGAACGGCGGAGTGAGCAACCGCTATCGGGCCTTGAAGCGCGGCGAGATCGAGCAGAACGATCTCGGCTCCTTCCCGAGCGACCATGCCGGCTTCTTCTTCGCTTTGTCGCTCGGAATCTTCCTCGCCTCAGGGCGGGCGGGCGCAATCGCGCTCGCCTGGACCGGCGCGGCGATCCTGCTGCCCCGGATCGTCACCGGAATGCATTCCCCGGTCGATATCGTCGCCGGTGCCGGAATCGGCGCGGCGGTGCTGCTCGCCATCCAGTTCGTCGCCCGCCATACTCAGCAATGGGCGCTCGAGCCGCTCGCCGGCTGGACTCTCCGGCACGAGGCCCTGGCCGCGGCCCTGCTTTTCTTCGTCGCCTTCGAATCGACCAACGTCCTCACCAACGTTCGCGACCTCGCCGGGACCGGTGAGGCGATCGCCGAACATGTCGCGGGGGGCTGAGACGATGGGCCGGACGATCCTCTTCGCCTTGGCGCTGGCTCTGGCCGGCTGCGGCGAGCTCGACCAGGAAGCGATGGTGCTTACGGTCGAGCCCGGCTGGACCGCCGAAGTGGCGGCGAGCGAGAAGGACGGCTTCGACTCGCCCGACGGACTGCTCTGGGCGGATGGAAGGCTCTTCGTCGCCGACGAGGGCGGCTCGGCGGTTCGGGCGTGGCGGCCGAGAACCCCGCCGGTGCTCCTCGCGGATTCCAGGGCCGGCCTCGCCTCGCCGGAGGATCTGGTTCGGGACTCCGCGGGCAATATCTATTTCACCGACGACACGCGCGGCGGCCTCTGGCGAATCGACACTGCCGGGCGCACTTCCGCTCTCGTCGCTCCGGGAAGGGAGCTGCCTTCCACGGAAGGGCTCGGCCTCTCGCCCGACGGCGACCTGATAGTCGGAGACGCGCCCGGGCACCGGGTGTTGAAGGTAAGGCCCGACGGAACGTTTTCGGTGCTGATCGGCCCGGAGAAGAACATCGCCAAGCCGGAGAGCTTCGCGTTCGACGATTCCGGCAATTTATACATCGCCGACAATCGGGACAATATCCTCTATCTGCTCAGGCCCGATGGCGGGCTTCACCGCGCTATCGCCAACCGGCCAGGTTTCTCCCCCGAATCCCTCCACTTCGCCGGTGGAGCGCTGTTCATCACCGACAGCGATAACGGCAAGCTATTCCGCTACACCCCCGACGACGGCCTGACCGTGGTCGCCGTCTTCGGCGGAAGCCTGGCCAACATCCAGGGCATAGCGGCGGACGAGGCCGGCGCGCTCTACCTTTCGGTGCAAAGCGACCTCAAGGGACGCAAGGGCTATATCCTGAAGCTCAGCCGGAAGGGCTGACCGGAAGCGGCGATCCGAAGCGCGGCTCGAACCTGGATGCTGAACAAGTTCAGCATGACGGCGGTGCCCGGCCGCTCTAACGCGGGCTCGATGAGTCAGGACGTCCCCTTCGACCGGCGGCTTCGGCGGCTTCGGCGCGACCGGGCCGCGACTCGCTTCGCCGAGGCCGATTATCTTCACCGGCTCGCCGCGGACGAGCTGATCGAGCGGCTCGGTTTCGTCAAAAGGGACTTTTGCCGGGCCCTCGATCTGGGCTGCGCCGGCGGCTACCTGACCGGGCGGCTGCGCGATCGGGGGCTCGACGTGACGTCCTGCGATTCCGGCGGCGCCTTCGCCCGGGCCGCGGGCGGGGTGCAGTGCGACGAGGATCGCCTGCCCTTCGCCGACGGCGCCTTCGACCTGGTGGTCTCGGCCGGCGCCCTCGACAGCGTCAACGATCTTCCGGGCGCCCTGATCCTGGCCCGCCGGGCGTTGAGGCCGGACGGGCTGTTCCTCGGCGCCCTGGCCGGCGCGGGCAGCCTCGCGCGGCTGAGGCGGGCGATGCTGGCGGCGGACGACGTGGAGGGGGGCGCCGCTCCGCGAATCCATCCGCAGATCGACGTTCGCGCCGCCGGGGACCTGCTCATCCGGGCGGGCTTCGCCTTGCCGGTGGCCGACGCCCAGCAGGTCGACGTGCGCTTCGCCACGCTGATGGATCTAGTCCGCGACCTGAGGGCGATGGGCGCGACCAACATCCTCGCCGCCCGCTCCCGGCGACCGCTGGGACGGGATGGCCTCGCCGCCGCCATCGCCGATTTCGATACGGCGGGGGACAAGACGACGGAGCGATTCGAGATCCTCCATCTGCTCGGCTGGAGCCCTTCCCCCGACCAGCCGAAACCGGCGCAGCGCGGCAGCGGAACGGTGTCGCTCGCGCAAGCCCTGAAACCCCGCTCCTAGATCAGCCTGTCGAGCAAAGGGATCAGGGGCTCGTCGGCGGGAGGCATCGGCAAGGGGGCCATCTCGTCGGGACGCACCCATTTGAGCTCGACGGCGTCGAGCGGACGCGGCTCTCCCTCCCATTCGCGGCACAGATAGAGAAGCAGGAGCATGTGGCGGCCTTCATTGTCCGCGCTGGCGAAGGCGGCGGGCGTAAGCGACCCGGTCTCGACGACGATCCCGAGCTCTTCCTCCAGCTCCCTCGCCAGGGCAGCCTCCGGCCGCTCCCCCTCCTCGACCTTCCCGCCGGGGAATTCCCATAGCCCCGCCATGGCCCGGCCGGGCGCGCGCCGCTGGAGCAGGACCCGCCGCCCGCCGTCCACCAGCGCCGCCGCCACCACCGTGAGTGTCGGAATTTTTTGCAGATTGGGGGCCAGCGGAAGGACTCCGTTAACGCAACTCGCTTATCCAGGGCGGATTGGGCGGGATTGCCTGGTGTGGGAACAAGGCCGATGCGACTCCTCTTTGCAAAGCTCCGTGACGACATCAAGGCCGCCAGCGCGGTCGAATATGCGCTGATCTGCGCCCTTATCGTGCTGGCGATGATCGCCGGCCTCAGCGCCGTCGCAGGCAGGACGACGACAATGTGGAACGATGTTTCCGCAAACGTCAGCGAGCATGTCGGCTAAACTAAGAAAAATGCTTCGAGACGATAACCTTTTGGAAACTTCCTTCGCATAATCAGGCATCGTCCGCCCAAATGGACAGGGGGGGCAGGAAGTGTGGACTTCCAAAGCTTTGGAACAGGAGACCGGAACATGAAACTCATTCGCAAAATCTTCAAGAACGAAGAAGGTGCCACCGCCATCGAGTACGGCCTGATCGCCGCCCTGATCGCTGTCGCCGCCATTGCCGCCATGCAGAACATCGGCACCGAGCTCGGCGAGACCTTCAACGCCGTCGCCGACAACATGGCCGTCTGATCGCCTGATCGGCGACTTCAAAAGGGAGGCGGCGGAACCCGGGTTCCGCCGCCTCTTTCTTTGCGCGTCGGCGCGAGTGCGGACCTAGGCGCGGATGCCGTAGACGACGATCTTCACTTTCTGCCCGGGCCTCGGCGCCGCCCCTCCGATGAGGCCGTTCAAGACCCGGAAGCGATCCTCCTTATAGTCGTTATAGGCCATCCGCGCCGACAGGCTCGCGACCGTGTCGCGCGGGCCGACCGTCACCACCTCGATGACCCGCGGCCTGATCGCCGCGGCCTCGGACGCGCTGATCCGGCTCAGCGAGCCGACCATCGACTCGAACGGACCGAGGCCGCTTCCCGCCGGCACGATCATCGCGAAATGATAGGCGGTGTTCGAATCCCAGCGATAGGCGACGACGGTGAGATCGACCTGACCGGACTGGGCGTTGACCCGGGCCGTCGAATAAGCGGCCGGGATGCCGTTGATCGTCGTAGCGCGCGGCCGGGCGTAGCCGATCCCGGCCTGCTGTCCGGCAATAGACTGGAGGACCTGGCCGACATAGGCGTCGAGATCGCCGCCAAATGCCCCGCCGGCGAACTGAGCCTGGCCGCTCTGCCCGACGATGCTGACCGCCCGGGCACCGTTCTGCATGCCGTAGCCGTTCGGGACCGCGAAACGCAGCCTCAAGTCCGGATGGGTGAAGGTGCGGCCATCGATCACGCCCTGCTTCGGATCGTCGTCGACCATCATTCCGTCGATCCGGGCGAGGAAGATGTCGCGGTTCCTGATTCCGGAGCCGGCGCGGCCGGTCCCCTGCGCGGTCCGGGCCGCTCGAGTGACCCGGTCGGCGCTGAGCGGATGGCTTCGCGCCCAGCTCGGGGTCGAGCGTTCGTCGTTGCGGCCGACCGCCCGAGCCTCGAGCGACGTCGCGGCTCCGAGCGAGGCGAGAAAGCTGGCCGACGCCGTCGGATCGTAGCCGGCGGCGGCGAGATATCGCACCCCGAGATCGTCGGCTTCGAGCTCCTGCTTGCGCGAATAGCTCAGCACGACTCCCTGGGTGACCTGGCCGGCGAGATTGCCGAGCTCGCTCGATCCGGTGATGGCCCCGAGGCCGGCGGAAAGGATCTGACTGAATATACCCGCCCGCTTGCGCTCCGAGCTGTGCCGGGCGGCGATATGACCCGCCTCGTGGCCGAGCACCGAGGCCAGCTCCGCCTCGTCATTGGCCAGGCCGACCAGCTGCCGGGTGACGTAGAGATAGCCTCCGGGCACCGCGAAGGCGTTCATGACCGGCGAGTTCAAGGTCGTTATCCGGAAGGCGTTGCCGCCGCCGGCGATGTTGCTCCGGGCGGTGATCCGGGCGCCGACCTGCCTGACATAGGCACTTCGAGCGCTGGTTTCCTCGCCGCCGAATTGCTCGACAATCTGCGGGTGCTGCCTGGCCGCGGTGGCGGAGCTGCTCTGGGAAATGCTGCGGGTCTTGCTCTGGGCCGTGGCGGGCGCGCTGCCGGCGACCGAGGCGATCGCGGCGAGCGAGACGGACAACGCGAAAAGCGCCTTCATCTTCATTCTATACTCCTCACAGGACGATTCGTCGAAGTAAGGAACGGGGAAGCGGAGGCGAGGTTCCTGATACCTGTTCTCCCGGTCGCTTCGCGGCAGGGAGGATTTGTCAGCCTATCGCGAGAAACTTCGTCCGGCGGTCCGCCCGCACCTCCGCGCTGGAGAGAGAAGCCAGAGTCTCCAGCTCCTCGGCTACCGCCCCGCCGAGCGCGGCCATGGCCGCGGCCGGGCTTCGGTGGGCGCCGCCGACCGGGTCGGGAACGATCCGGTCGACCACCCCGAGTGCCTTCAGATCCTGGGCCGTCACCCGCATCGCCTCGGCGGCGTCGGCCGCCTTTTCGGCGGTCCGCCAGAGGATGGACGCGCAGCCTTCGGGCGAGATGACGGCGTAGACGCTGTGCTCGAGCATCAGCACGCGGTTGGCGGCGGCGATGGCGATGGCGCCGCCCGAACCCCCTTCCCCGACGATCGCCGCGACCATTGGAACGCCGAGCGCCAGGCAGGCCTCGGTCGAGCGGGCGATCGCCTCCGCCTGGCCGCGCTCCTCGGCCTGGACCCCGGGAAAGGCGCCGGGCGTGTCGACCAGGGTGACGACGGGGATCGAGAAGCGGTCGGCGAGCTCCATCAGCCGGATCGCCTTGCGATAGCCTTCGGGTTTGGCCATTCCGAAATTGTGGGTGAGGCGGCTCGCGGTGTCGTCGCCTTTCTCATGGCCGATCAGCATGACCCTGCGGCCGCCCAGCCGGCCCAGCCCACCGACGATGGCGGCGTCCTCGCCGAAATTGCGGTCTCCGGCCAGCGGGATGAAGTCCTCGGCCAAGGCGGTGGCATAATCCTTGAAATGAGGCCGGTCGGGATGGCGCGCGACCTGGGTCTTCTGCCACGGGCTGAGCCGGGCGTAGGTGTCGCGAAGCATCCGATCGGACTTCGCCTCGAGCCGGCCGATCTCGGCATCGATGTTGAGATCGGAGCCTTCGGCGGTCTCGCGCAGCTCCTCGATGCGGTTGTCGAGCTCGGCGATCGCTTTTTCGAAATCGAGGAAGGTGGGCATGGTCTGGCGCGGGGTTAGGCGCGGGGCGCCTTCACGTCAACGCGGGCCGTCATTCGCGTCCGGCCCGCATCGGCCAGGGGATGGCGGCTGTTTACCAGGTCGATGAGGCGGAGGCTGTCGACGTGGGTATAGATCTGCGTAGTCGCGATGTCGGCGTGGCCGAGCAGCATCTGCAGGGCTCGAAGGTCGGCTCCGCCTTCGAGCAGGTGGGTGGCGAAAGCGTGGCGAAGGACGTGCGGACTGACCCGCTCGGGCGGCACCCCGGCGGCGGCGGCGAGCGTCTTCAGCAATTGGTGGAGGCGGACCCGGCTGAGGTGGCTCTTTCCCGACGGGAAGAGCCAGAGGCTGTCCTTCGGGACCAGGCTCGCATGTTCGGCGACGGCGGCGCGGGCGCGGTCCGAGATCGGGACGAGCCGCTCCTTGTCGCCCTTGCCCTTGAGGATGAGGAAGGGCTTGTCCGGGTGGACCGAATGCCGGGGAAGCGAGACCAATTCGGTCGCGCGCATGCCCGAGCCGTAGAGCAATTCGACGAGCGCGGTGAGCCGAAGCGCCGCGGCGCCCGGCTCCTCGCCGCGGCGGCGGTCGAGCTCGGCGAAAAGGGCGCCCACCGCCGAGTGATCGAGGACCTTGGGCAGCGGTCGCCCTCCGGCGGGGCGCGGCAAGGCGGCGGAAGGATCGTCGCCGCGAAGGCCCTCGTCGTGGAGGAAGCCGTAGAACCGGCGAAGGGCAGCGGCCTTGCGCGCCACGGTCGTCCGCTTGAGCGGGAGCCAGGCTTCGGAAAGGCCCTTCAGGGCCTCGGGCTCGGCGCTGGACAGGCGGCCGCCGAGCAGCTCGGAAGCGCCTCGAAGGTCGCGCTCATAGGCGAGACGGGTGTTGAGGGCGGCGCCGGCCTCCGCGGCGAGCATCTCGAGAAAGGCGGCGATCAGCTGCCCGTCCTCGCGATCGGCGCTCACAGCCGGGTCATCGCCTCGGCCGCGATCATCCGAGCCTCATATTCCAGCCCGACCTCCCTCAGTGCCCGGACGATATGGTAGAGATGCTCAGGCGGCACGCCCCGCCAGCTCGAGGTCTGCATCCCGACCCCGGCGAGCAGAGCGACGGTGCCGGGCTGCTTCGCCCGGGCCGCGGCGGAAATGATGTTCGCCCAGCGGCTGCGCGGGGCGGGGTCCACTCCGTAGGGAAGCGGATCGTCGAAGCGGCCGAGGCCGGCAAGGGCGGCCACCAGCATCCGTCCTCGATGGCCGCCGGCGCTGTCGGTGAACGCCTCGATCCGGCCGGCTCCGAGATCGACGGCCGGGCGCGGCGCTCCGACGGCGAGGATGGACCAGGCGCGCTGGCCGTCGTCGCCATCGATGTCGCCGACGACCCCGCCCCAGGCGGCGGCGAAGCGATCGAACCCGGCCGACATCATCGAGGCGACCAGATCGTCGGTGCGGCTGCCTCGATCCGCCGAAACCGGGATCCGGGCGGCGGCGGCGGCGGTGAGAATGTAGCGGCCGTAGCGGTCCTCCCCTTCCGCCCACAGATTGCGCAGGGCCTCCATCCGGTTTTCGACCGAACCCCCGACATAGGCCTTGCGGAGGCGGCCGCCGATGCTGGCCTCGATCTCTGACGGATCGGTGCGGTCGGCGAGAAGGCTGTGCATCTCTACCAAGGAGGCGTTGGAGAAGACCCCGAGCGTCGCCGCCCGCTGGGCCGCCGCGATTCTCTGCTCCAGCGGGATCATCGGCGCCCGCGCCTGCCAGGCCCAGACGGCGGGGCCGGCGCGGTTGAGCAGCGCATTCGGAATCTCGAGTCCGGTGGCGCTCGCGAGGCCGAAGCGCCAGCTGTTCAGCTCCTCCACCCCCTCCCATTCGATGGTGACAGCGCGGCGAGTGTTGGTCCCCGCCCCGATCACTTTTTCGGCAAGCAGAGTGTCGATGCTTCCGCCGCTTCGGCGGCGCGCCTGATCGATGAGCTGGCTTGCGCGCGCGGCGTCGCCTTCCAAGGAAGCGCACATCGCTTCGGCAAGGGGCCAGACGGGCTGGTCGGAGACCTTTCGGCCGGGCCCGACGAGAGGGCAGAGCGCGGCGGGATCGGCGGTGGCGAGCGCCGCCTGGACGGCAACGCTGAACATTCGCGGCGTGAATTGGTCGACGTCGATCGCCTGGACGAGCATTCGAGCGGCGTCCGCTTCGCCCATTCGAAGCAGAAGCCAGGCGCGCTCGGCGACCCAGTCGACCTCGTTGACCTGGCTCGGCGCCTGGACCTCGGAGAGCAAGGCCCGGCGCAGCAGGATCGACGTCCAGCGCGACGGCAAAGGCGCGTCGAGCCGGCCCATCAGCCCGCTGAGGAAGCGGCCATTGGCATTGCCGAAAGCGTCGAGGCCGAGGCCCCAATTGCCGGGGCGAAGCGGCCCGACCGGGCTGACCGGGCGGCGCGAATCCTCTGGGATCTCGATCGGCGGAGGGAGCGACTGCCGGGCGATCGCCTCCAAATCCTCGGCCGCCGAATCTTCTATCGCCAGCGGCACTGCGGGGCGGGGCACGGCCCGTGGCGGCGCAGGAGGCTGGGGCGCGGCAGGCGAGGCGGATGGCGACGGCGTTGCCGGAGCGTTGGGCGACGGAGCCTTGGGCGCAGGCGGGGGCGGCTCGCCGAAGCCGGGGGGCAACAGCGATTCGGGGCCCCTGTCGCGCTGGGCGTCGCGCTGGGCGTCGCGCTGGGCGTCGCGCTGGCCCATCGCCGGAATAGCGAAGGCCAGGGCAGCGCCGCCCGCGAGGAGGAGGAGATTAGCCCGCAAGGGCTTCATTGGTGACGTCCTGCTCGATCCGCTGGGTCGGGACTTCGCTGTCCTGGAAGCCAAGCCAGACCAGCCAGCCCAGGAAGAGGAGGAGGAGGGCGAGGAGAAGCTTCGGCAGGATGGATTTTCGCCGGCGCTGCAGGGGTTGGATACGCATGGCCGGCCTTTTGCCCCACGACCCGCCCCCCTGTATAGCCCCTGCCGCCATGTCCGAAGCGCTTCTTCCCCCCGAACGATCGTCCGAACCTCCGCCTCGGCGCTCGATCGTCCTCGTCGGGCTGATGGGCGTGGGCAAATCGACGGTGGGCAGGCGGCTGGCGCGGCGGCTCGGCCTCGCCTTCGTCGATTCGGACGAGGAGATCGAGCGCGCCGCCGACCATGAAATCAGCGAGATATTCGACCGCTTCGGCGAAGCGAGCTTCCGCGACGGCGAGCGGCGAGTGCTTCGGCGCCTGATCGCGGGGGAGCGCAAGGTGATCGCGACCGGCGGCGGCGCCTTCATGGATAGAGAGACGAGGGCGCTGATCCTCGATCGCTGCATCGCGATCTGGCTGGAGGCGGAGGTGGAGATCCTGGCCGAGAGGGTGACCCGGCGGGACCACAGGCCGCTGATCGCCGGCCGGGACCCCCTCCCCTTGCTTCGCGATCTCGCCGAGGCGCGCAACCCGGTCTACGCGGAGGCCCAATTGAGGGTCCGGAGCGGGCCCGGACCGCATGAAAGGACGGTCGAGCGGATCCTGGAAGCGCTTGCGGAGCATGTTCGATGAGTCGGATCGAGGTTCGCCTGGGCCAGCGAAGCTACATCGTGACGATCGCCGCCGGCCTGCTCGACCAAGCGGGCGAATTGCTGGCGCCTTATGCGCGGGGCGGGCGGATCGTGGCGGTGTCGGACGAGATTGTCTGGGCCGCGCAGGGCGCCCGGCTCCTGGCCTCGGGACTAGAAATCGTTCCGCTGCTGGTTCCGCCGGGCGAGGGGAGCAAGAGCTGGACGCAGCTCCAGGCGCTGACCGAGCGGATGCTCGAGCTCGGGGTCGAGCGGGGCGATACGATCCTCGCTTTCGGCGGCGGGATGGTCGGCGACCTCGCCGGCTTCGCGGCTTCGATCCTCAAGCGGGGCTGTTCCTTCGTTCAGATGCCGACAAGCCTGCTCGCTCAGGTGGATTCGTCGGTCGGCGGCAAGACCGCGATCAACTCCGCGGCTGGGAAGAATCTGGTCGGCGCCTTCCACCAGCCCGAGGCGGTGCTGATCGATCCGTCGACTCTCGATACCCTGCCGGAGCGGGAGCTTCGAGCGGGCTATGCCGAAGTGGTAAAATACGGGCTTATCGGCGATCCCGGCTTCTTCGGCTGGTGCGAGTCGAATGCCGAGGCGCTGCTGGCCGGCGCCGAGGCGCCGCGGCTGCACGCGATCGAGACCTGCGTCCGGACCAAGGCGGCGATCGTCGCGGAGGATGAGCGCGAAACGACGGGACGGCGGGCGCTTCTCAATTTCGGGCATACGTTCGGGCATGCGATCGAGGCGGAAAGCGGGATGCTTCACGGCGAGGCGGTGGCGATCGGGATGGCCCTCGCCTTTCGATTCTCCGCCGGGCGCGGGCTGTGCGTGAGCGCCGAGGCCGAACGGGTTGCGGCGCATCTGGGGTCCGCCGGATTGCCGACCCGGCTCGAGGGCCTCGGTCCGCAACGGCTCGTGCAGCGAATGTCCGGCGACAAGAAAGCGAGCGGAGGCCGGGTCGCTTTCGTTCTGACCCGCGGAATCGGCGAGGCGTTCGTAGATCGCTCGGTCGAGCTGGGCGAGGTCGAGGAATTTCTGAGGCGCGAGCTCGATGGCTGACAATTACCCGCCTTCGCTCGCGCGAGCCCCCAGGGCATTGCCGGGACCGAACATCGTCTCCTTCAAAGCGTGGATGTCGCCGGACTCGGTCTGGCTCTCGAGACGCTGGCGGTCGCGGTCGCGATATTCCCGCTCGACCCGGTCGACCTCGCCCGAATCGACGCAGAACAAGGCGAGCGCCTCGCGGCCCATCGCCACCGCCGATTCGAACACTTCGCGGGTCGTGCATTGGACGTCGAGCGGGGCGAGCTCCATCAAATGAAGGCGGTCGAAGGCGCGGACGAAGACCGCGGCCTGGGGGAAGGTTTCGAGGATCGGCTGCAGCCGGTGCACCGTCGGGCTTCGGCCGTCGAGGCAGAAGAGGATCGCCTTCGCCTCGGCGGCACCGGCGAGTCGAAGCAGATCGAGGCGGGTGCCGTCGCCATAATAGACCTTGGAGCCGAAGGCGCCGCTGACCTCGATCTGGCTGGGCTTGGAATCGATGAGTGTGACCGCGATCCCTTTCGCCATCAGCATCTGGGCGACGGTCTGGCCGAAGCGGCCGTAGCCGACGACGATCGCCCGGGATGGCCCGGAAAGCTCGGGGCCGTCGAGACCGTTGCCTTCGCGCCGGCTCGATCGGCGGTCGAGCCATTCGTTGACCATCATCAGGAAAGGCGTCGCCGCCATCGAGACTGTGACGATCGCTCCGAACAGGCTGGCGGCCTCGGGTTCGACGAGGAGCGCGCTTTGGGCGGCGGCGAACAGGACGAAGCCGAACTCGCCGCCCTGGCTGAGCAGGAGGCCGAGCTTGAACGCCCGGCGCGACTGCATCCCGAAGGCCCTGGCGAGGCCGAAGAGGATGACGGCCTTGAGAGCGATCAGGGCCGCCGCCATTCCGATGACGAAGAAGGGACGCTCGGCGATCACTCCAAGATCGAGCATCATCCCGATGGCGACGAAGAACAATCCGAGAAGGATCGAGCGGAACGGATCGACGTCCGCCTCGAGCTCGTGCCGGTATGGCGAATCGGCGAGCATCACTCCGGCGATGAAGGCGCCGAGCGCGGTCGAGAGATGAAGAGTCTCCATCACCGCCGCGCTTGCAAGGACGATGAACAGGCCGGCGACGACGAACAGCTCACGCTCGCTGATCCGGCCGACGAGCCGGAAGAGCGGGTTGATCAGGAACCGGCCGGCGAGGACGAGTCCAGCGATCGCGGCGAGGGTGTAGAGCCCGAGCTGCCAGCCGGGCGGAGTCCCGGGGTCGGCGGGCGCCCGCGACAAAGCGGCGGTGATCGTGATCAGTGGCACGATCGACAGATCCTGGAAGAGCAGGATCGAGAAGGCGCGTTCCCCGGTCGGCGTGTTGATCGAGCCGTCGGAGCGGAGGCTCGGGAGCACCTGAGCCGTCGAGGACAAAGCCAGCGGCAGGCCGATGGCGAGCGAGGCGGCGACGCTGAAGCCGGCGGCGAAGTAGACGAGGGCGGTGATCGCGAGCCCGCTCAGGACCACCTGGAGAAGGCCGAGGCCGAATATGTCCTGCTTGAGCCGCCACAGCCGGCTCGGGTGAAGCTCCAGGCCGACCAGGAAAAGGAGGAGGACGATCCCGAAATCGGCGACGTGGAGCATCTCCTCGGGCGCGCTGATCAGGCCGATTCCATGCGGGCCGACGACCGCTCCGGCGACGAGATAGCCGAGCACGGCGCCGAGGCCGAGGCGGCGGAACAGCATGACGAAGGCCAAAGCCGCTCCGAGGATGATGACCCCGTCGCGGAGCAACAGGGTCGCGGCCTGGGCGCCGGCGCCGGCCTCGGCCTCCATCAGCGGGCGCCCGCTCTGGACGCGGCTTGGGCGGCGTCGGCGGCGGCGTCGAAGGCGAGGAGGATCGAGGCGTGGCGGGCGGGAACCCGGCGGGCTCCGGCGAAGACTTCGAGGCCCGGCCAGTCGCCCGGACGATCGCTCCGCCCGGCGAGATAGGCGGCGAGCGAGTCGCGGGCCTCCGCCAGCTCCGAGCCGGTCCGGCCGACTGCATGAGCACCCATAAGCGTGGCCGAAGCCTGGCCGAGAGCGCAGGCTTTCACCTCCTGCCCGAGCGCGGCCACCTTGCCCTCGCGGTCGAGAGCGACGTCGACGGCGACCCGGCTTCCGCAGACGGGCGAGCTCTTCTCGGCGCTCCCCTGCGGGCGATCAAGCCGTCCGAGATTGGGGATGGACGAGGCGAGTCGAAGGATGTCGCGGCTGTACAGAGCGCTGGGCACGGAGGAGTCTATAGATCGCGCCCGCACAAGCGCCAACTCAAGCGTCTCAAATCTTTATGTTCTTTTTTTGTTCTTGACCTGTAGGATCTCTCCTACTATATTGGGGGCTGGCCGAGTCGCGGACTGGCCTTGGCTCTTTGACATTGTTGGATTTGAGTGCGCGCGAGCGTAGCGAGCCCCTCTCCCGCTTTCGCGGGAGAGGGCTTGGAGGCGACGCCTAGGCTCTTCGCCAGGTGGTTCCGGCGGGGCCGTCCTCGAGGAGGATGCCCTGGGCGGCGAGCTCGGTGCGGATTCGGTCGGCCTCGGCGAAGTCGCGGGACTTCTTGGCCTCACCGCGGCGGTCGATCCGGAGCTGGACGTCGGCGGCGCCGAGGGCGAAGCCGGCGGCGTCCTCGCGGAGGCGGGGGTCGACCCGGCCCGGCTCGGGCTCGGCGGCGCCCTGGAACCATTCGACCGGATCCTGCTGGAGGAGGCCGAGCAAAGCCCCTGCCCGCTTCGTCGCCTCGACGTCGCCCAGCCTGGCCAGCTCGCCGAGCCGGGCCAGGGCAAGCGGCGTGTTGAGATCGTCGGCGAGCGCGGCCTCCACCTCGGCTATGTCGCCCTCCTCCCGCTTCGCCGCCGGGGGCAGGATGCTTCGATAGAGTCGGTCCAGGGTCGCCTTCGACTGGGCGACGAGCTGCGGCGACCATTCGAGCGGCTGGCGATAATGGGCGGAGAGCAAGGCAAGGCGAAGGGTCTCGCCCTTATGGCCCTCGTCGAGAAGCTCGCCGACGGTCACCACGTTGCCGAGGCTCTTCGACATCTTCTCGCCACCGGCCATGGAGAGGAAGCCGTTATGAATCCAATAGCGGGCGAGCGGCGCGCCGCCATGGGCGCAGCGGCTCTGGGCGAGCTCGTTCTCGTGATGCGGGAAGATGAGATCGAGGCCGCCGCCGTGAATGTCGATGGTGGTTCCGAGATGACGTTCGATCATCGCCGAACATTCGATATGCCAGCCGGGGCGGCCACGGCCCCAGGGACTGTCCCAGCCGATCACGGCCTCGGCGGAAGGCTTCCAGAGGACGAAATCGGCCGGGTCCTTCTTGTAGGAGGCGATCTCGACCCGGGCACCGGCGATCATCGCTTCCCGGTCGCGGCGGCCGAGCGCTCCGTAGCCGGGGTCGCCGGGAACGTGGAAGAGGACGTGACCGGCCGCTTCGTAGGCAAAACCGGTCTCGACCAGCCGGGCGATCATCGCGATCATCTCGCTTACGCTCTCGGTCGCCTTGGGAGCGAGATCGGGCGGGCGAACGCCGAGCGCGCCCATGTCGGCGAGATAGAAATCCTCGTAGCGGCGGGTGACGACTGCGGGATCGACCCCCTCGGCCCGGGCGGCGTCGATGATCTTGTCGTCGACGTCGGTGACGTTGCGGGCGTAGACTACCTTGTCCGCGCCGTAGCAGTGGCGAAGGAGGCCGGCGAGAACGTCGAAGACCACGGCGGGCCGGGCATTGCCGATATGGGCGCGATTGTAGACGGTCGGGCCGCAGACGTAGAGCGTCACCCGCTCCGGATCGCCGGGCTCGAAGTCGCGCTTCTCCCGCGCCTTGGTGTCGTGGAGTCGGATCATGATGCGTTCGCTGGCTCGCTGTCGTTGTTGGGGTTCGGCTCGCTATCTACGGCCGGGGGCTGGCTATCCTTGGCCGGGGGCTGGCGGTAGCGCGGCTCGACGGGAGCGCCGCGCCGCCATTCGACGAAATCGACGATGGCCCGGCCGCTGGCGTAGAGCAAAGGATAAGTTCGGGAAGCGGCCATCCACGCCGGCCGCTCCGACTGGGCGCCCCAGATCGTGTCGTAGACGAGATTGGCGCCCAGATAGAGCAAGGTGGCCAGGATGATGCCCTTCACGGCTCCGAAGCCCGCGCCCAGCACCCTGTCGACCGGGCCGATCACGCTTCGCTTCACTCCGCCGCCGATCCGGCGCGCGACCAGCTTGCCGGCCATGAAAACGATCCCGAAAACCAAGGCGAAGGCGAGAACGGCGGCTCCGGAGCGGGTGCCGATCGCCGGCTCGAGGGCGCCTGTGGCGGGCGTGTGAAGCAGCTTCAGGGCGACGATGGCGACGATCCAGGAGGCGAGGCTGAGCACTTCGCCGACAAAGCCCTTCATCGCCCCGCGAACGAGGTTCCAGCCGACGAGAAGCAGCACGATGACGTCGAGAGCAGTCATGCTGCGAGTGCTAACGGAGGATTGGGAGTGAGGGAAGCACCACTATCCTCCCCGTGCGCAGCATGGGGAGGATTTTAGCGGCCGAGGACATGATCGACGAGGTCCTTGAGGGTCTTGAAGCTCGACAGCTTCATTCCACCCTCCCCCTTCACCGAAGCCGGCACGAGGGCGCGCTCGAAGCCGAGCTTGGCCGCCTCCTTCAATCGAAGCGGTCCGTGCGCCACCGGGCGAAGCTCGCCGGAGAGCGCGACCTCCCCGAACGCCACCGCCTCGGGCGGCACCGGCCGCTCGGCCAAGGCGGAGACCAAGGCCGCCGCCACCGCAAGGTCCGCCGCCGGATCGCTCAGCCGGTACCCGCCGGCGACGTTCAGATAGACTTCGGCGGTCGAGAAGCTCAGACCGCAGCGCGCTTCGAGGACCGCGAGGATCATCGCCAGCCGCCCCGAATCCCAGCCGACCACGGCCCGACGCGGAGTGGCGCCGCTGGCGAGCCGGACGGTGAGCGCCTGGATCTCGACGAGGACGGGCCTCGTGCCTTCAAGCGCCGGGAAGACGACGGCGCCGGAGACGGGATCGCCGCGATGGGTAAGGAAGAGCGCGCTCGGGTTGCCGACCTCCTCGAGGCCGCCTTCGGCCATTGCGAAGACTCCGATCTCGTCGGTTCCTCCGAATCGGTTCTTGGTGGCGCGCAGGATTCGGTATTGATGGCTTCGCTCGCCTTCGAAGGCGAGCACCGTGTCGACCATATGTTCGAGCACCCGAGGCCCGGCGATCGCGCCGTCCTTGGTGACGTGGCCGTCGTGAACGTCGGCCGCGCCCGATTCCTTGGCGTAGCGAATGAGCTCGCCGGCCGAGGCGCGGACCTGGCTGACCGTGCCGGGGGCGCCCTCGATCAGGTCCGAATACATGGTCTGGATCGAATCGATGACGAGCAAGGCCGGCGGCGCCCCCTCTCCCAGAGTGGTGAGGACGTCGCGGACCGATGTGGCGGCGGCGAGCTGGACCGGGGCTCCGCCGAGGCCGAGGCGGCGGGCCCGCAGCCGCACCTGATCGGTTGCCTCCTCGCCCGAAATATAGGCGACCGCGAGCCCCGTCTTCGCCATCAGGGCCGCGGCCTGGAGAAGCAGGGTCGACTTGCCGATTCCCGGATCGCCCCCGATCAGGGTCGCGGAGCCGGCGACGTGGCCGCCTCCGATCGCCCGGTCGAACTCGCGGATCCCGGTCGACATCCGCTCGGGAAGGAGGACGTCGCGGTCGAGCCCGACAAGCTGGATCGCCCGCCCGCCGCCGCGCAGATTGTGGCGCGCCGAGAAAGGAGTCACCGCCGCTCCGCCATCCTCGACGAGAGTGTTCCACTCGGTGCAGTCCGGGCATTGGCCCATCCAGCGATTCTGGACCGAGCCGCAGCTTTGGCAGACGTAGCGCTTCCTGGGTTTCGCCATGAGGCGAGGCTTAGCGCGGGAGGGGGCGGGACGGAAGGGGAACGTTGAAGTCTATCGTCATCCCAGCGAAGGCTGGGATCCCAGCGGGTGAAAGGCGCCGACGCACTTCACCCGCCGGGACCCCAGCCTTCGCTGGGGTGACGGCGAATTTCTCGGGAACCCCGTTCCCTCCCCGGCATTCAGCCCTCGCCAGCAATGGAGAGTGTCTTGTTCATCCAGATTCACGCCGACAACCAGATCGAAAGCGACAATGAGCGCGACAGCCGGCTCGAGGAGCAGATCCGTCAGCGACTGGCGCGCTTCGAAGGGCGGATCACCGACGTCAAGGTCCATGTCACGGACGTCAACGGGCCGCGCGGCGGCGGCGCCGATCTCAGATGCTCGATCGAGGCCCGGGTGAACGGAATCCCTCCGGTCGCGGCGATCGACGAGGGCGACACGGTCGACCGCGCGGTGATCGGCGCCGCCAAGAAAGTGGTGCGGGCGCTCGACCATCAGCTCGGAAAGCTCGCCGATCACCGGCGGTAGGCCGAGTGGAGAGTGGCGCCTCCTCCCCTCTCCCCCGAAAAGCGGGAGAGGAAGTCTTCGGGTAGTTACTTTGTCCACCGGGCGTGGCTAAGGGACAGCCGTGCGAAAGAGTAACCGTCCCCGATGATCCGCGTCGCCAGCTACAATATGAGGAAGGCGATCGGCACCGATCGCCGGCGGCGCCCGGAGCGGACGCTCGAAGTGCTTCGCGAACTCGACGCCGACGTGATCGCGCTTCAGGAGGCCGACCGGCGGTTCGGAAGCCGGGCAAGCGCGATCCCGCTGCGGATGATCGAGGAGCATAGCGACTACAAGCCGGTCGCCTTCGAGGCCCGCGACGGAAGCATCGGCTGGCACGGCAACGCCTTGCTGGTGCGCAAGGATGTCGAGATACTCCACAAGGAGCTTGTCCACCTCCCCTCGCTCGAGCCGCGCGGGGCGGTGATGGCGGACGTCAGCCTGAACGGCGAGAAGCTTCGGGTGATCGGGATGCACCTCGATCTGTCGGGGCTGTGGAGGCGTCAGCAGGCCCATGCGATAATCGGCCGGCTTCAGACCGCCGAGGCGGGGATGCCGGCGGTGCTGATGGGCGATCTGAACGAATGGAGCATCAGCGGCGGCTGCCTCCGCGATTTCTGCAACCATCTGACCCTGGCCGATTGCGGAAGAAGCTTCCACGTCCGCCGGCCGGTGGCTCGGCTCGACCGGATCATGGTGACCGAGGGGCTGGGAATCGACGAAGCCGGAGTCCATCAGAGCGCAGCGGCACGCAAAGCGAGCGATCACTTCCCGGTCTGGGCGAAGCTTCGGCGGATCTGAATTTGGGCGTCGGTGGAACTGTTGCCGCCTTCCGCCGAGGCCGCCGCGGTCGCAGCAGCCGCCTTTTCGTCCAGCTTCAGCCAGTCGCGGGGCTCCAGCTTGAAGAACATGTCCATCACTTCGAACTCCATGCCCCAGGGCTGGCCGCTGGAGCCGTTCCACAGCGCCACCACTCCGGACTTGAGCATTGGATCGAACATGATCAGCGACCGGTAGCCCTGGACTCCGCCGTGATGGCCGACGACCCGGCGGCCGGCATAATCGTAGACCCGCCAGCCGAGGCCGTAAGCGGCGGAGTTCATGCGTTCGCGATATATGCGCATCCGGCGGAGCTCGCTCGGGGTCGCCACCCGAGCGGTCTGGACCGCTTCAAGCACCGGCGGCGAGAGCACTTCGGGCTTGAGCCCCATTTGCGCCTGCATCCAGATGGCGAGATCCTTGATCGTCGAATTGACCCCGCCCGCCGCGGGCACCCGATAATAAGGCTCGGTGACTTCGACCGGCTTCGACTTCTTTCCGCCGACATGGGGGCGCGCCCAGCGCTTCGAAGTGACGAGCCCCTCACGGGTCATGCTCGCGCTGACCATCCCGAGCGGGCCGAAGAGGCGCTCGCGGACCGAATCCGCATAGCTTTTGCCGGTGACCTTCTCGACGATCTCGCTCGCCGCGTCATAGGCGACGTTCTGATAGGCCCAGCAGGTCCCCGGCGAGCAGATCGAGTTGAGCTGGGCGAGGCTGCCCCGAAGGAAGCGCGGGTCCATCCCGTCCTCCAGCTTGGAATCGTTGGCGTGGCCGAACAGACCGAGCCGGTGGGAGAGGAGATCGGAGACCGTCGTCTTCTGCTCGTTGCCGCCGGGGAGCCGAAGCGAGGTCGAATATCTGGCGACCGGCTCGTAGAGCGAGAGCTTGCCCTCATTGGCGAGCAAGGCGACCATGTCCCCCGCCACGCCCTTGGAGAGAGAAGCCCAGCGGAAGACGGTGTCGGTGGTCACCGCCTCGCCGCTTCCCGCGACCGTCTCGCCATAGCCCTTGAGAAATCGGATCTCGCCATTCTCGACCACTCCGACGGCGAGGCCGATCATCCGGTCCCCGCGCATCAGGGCCTGGAGGCGCCGGTCGAGGCGCTTATAGTCGGCGACGCTTTCGGGCGCGTTCTGGCGCTCCTCGATATCGGCGAGCTGCTGGTTCGAAATGCCGAGCTCGGGCTGCGCCGGGGCGCCGCCGACGAAGCTGATATGGGTCGCCGCCCAGTAGAGCAGGATGAGCAGGAGACCGGCCACGGCCAGGTACAAAAACGGCCGCTTCAGCTCTACTCTCCCGCCCGATACACTTTATGCTCCAGGTCCTGATAACCTGTTCAGGTGGCAGGTAAAGCCTCGCGTCGCGGACCTGAAAGCCTATTGCCGGGATGGTGGACGGTTCGGCCTCGGCCTCAGGCCGTGGGGACGATTTCCAGGCGCACCTGCGCGGTGCCGGAGCCGACCATCCGGATCTCGCGGGCGGCGCCCAGCGAGACGTCGATCAGTCGCCTGCCGACGAAAGGCCCGCGATCGTTGACCCGGACGACGACGCTCCGGCCGTTGGCGACGTTGGTCACCCGAAGCCTGGTTCCAAGCGGAAGGGTGCGGTGGGCGGCGGTGAGTCCGTGGGGGTCGAATCGCTCGCCGCTGGCGGTGCGGTTGCCGGCGAGCTCGGTGCCGTAATAGCTGGCAATGCCCTGGCCGATCGCCCTGTAAATCGTTTCCTCGGCCGCGGCGGGATCGGCGATCCGGACGCTTTCGTCGAGAGCCGAGACGACATTGGTCAGGACGTCGATCCGGTCGCCCGCGGCGACGGGCTCGTCGGCCAAAACCGGTCCCGAGCTCAGCAACCCGCCGATGGCGGCAAGGACGGCGAATTGGGTGAAGCGGCGCCGCAAGCGCGATAACAACATATGCTTTGAAGCCCCTCAGCCTTCGATAGGAGTGGGGCTAGCGGGGCGATATAAATGAGTCCCGGTCGTTACGGCGGCGTGCAGGGATAACGGGACGAGCCGTGGGAACTCGACAATTCACCGCTCGCCTGCCACGATTCACCTTGTGCGCGAAAAGGAATTACGGCTGGCTCTGATCTGCTACGGCGGAATCAGCCTCGCCGTTTACATGCATGGGATCACCAAGGAGGTGTGGCGGCTCGCCCGGGCGAGCCGGGCGTTTCACGCCGGCGAAGAGGCCGATTCCGGAAGCGAGGCCGTCTATTGCCGGCTGATCGAGGCCATCGCCCGCGAATGCGCGCTCGACATACGGGTCCTCGTCGACATCCTCGCCGGTGCAAGCGCGGGCGGGATCAACGCCGTCTTCCTGGCCGAGGCGATCGCGAGCGGCCACTCGCTCGAGCCCCTGACCGAGCTCTGGCTCGAGACGGCCGACGTCGACCGGCTGATCGATCCCGCGATGAACCGCTTCTCCCGAATGGCCAAAGCGGCGGCGGTGCCGCTCGCCTGGGCCTGGTCCTCGAGGCGCGGCGCCCTCGAAAAGACGGTAGAGGCCGAGCATCGCGAGGAAATACGCGGCAAGCTCGCCAATTTCGTTCGAGCCCGCTGGTTCGCGCCGCCGTTCAGCGGGGCCGGCTTCACCCGCCTATTGCTCGGAGCGTTCGACGCCATGGCGACCGGTCCTGAGGGTCCCTCGCTCCTTCCCAACTACCAGCCGCTCGACCTGTTCGTCACCGTCACCGACTTTTACGGCTATTCCGAGCAGCTCCGGCTCAACTCGCCGAGCGAGGTGATGGAGCAGGAGCACCGGCTGATCCTCTCCTTCCGGCGGGCGGGGCCGGGGCCTCTCGCCGACGCCGCCGAGCTGACTTTCGCGGCCCGGGCGACGGCGAGCTTCCCAGGCGCCTTCCCGCCCTTCCAGGTCGCCGAGCTCGACTCGGTGCTCGAGGAGCGGGGCTCGGACTGGCCGGGCCGGGACGACTTCCTGACCCGAGCCCTCCCCCGACAGTCGGCGCTCGGAACGGCGGAATCGGCGGTCCTGATCGACGGCTCGGTTCTCGCCAACGCGCCCTTCCGGCCGGCGATCAAGGCGCTCCAGAACCGGCCGGCGAACCGCGAGGTCGACCGCCGCTTCGTCTATATCGATCCAAAGCCCGGAATTCGCTCCGTGCGCCTGGGGCCAGGCGCGGGCGACGAGATCCCGGGCTTCTTCGCGACCATCTTCGGGGCCCTTTCGGACATTCCGCGCGAGCAGCCGATACGCGACAATCTCGAGGCGATCGACCAGCGCTCGTCGACCATTCGCCGGCTGCGCCGAATCGTCGAATCGATGCGCCCGGAAGTCGAGGCGGCGATCGAGCGGGCGTTCGGATCGACCGTCTTCCTCCTCAAGCCGACCGCGAACCGCCTCGCCGGCTGGCGCGCCCGGGCCCAGAACGTCGCCGCCCGGGAGGCCGGCTACGCCTATGCCGCCTACGGCCATTTCAAGCTCGCGGGCGTGGCGGAGGAGGCGGCCGAGCGGATCTTCCGGCTCGGCGGCGGCGGCGGCCGCGGCCGCCACGAGCGAATCCGCCGGGCGGTGTGGAGCGAGATGAGGCAACTCGGCCTCGCCGATCATGGCGCGATGACTGCGACCGGAGCCCGACCCGAAATCGTCCTGTTCCTGAGGAGCTTCGACGCCGCCTTCCGGATCCGGCGGCTTCGCTTCCTGGTCCGCCGGCTCGGCCAGATCGAGGAACAGGCGGATCCGCCGCGCGACGCGATCGCGACCGCTCGCGGCGAGCTCTATAATCTCATCGGCCGTTATTCGCAGGAACCCGCCGGAGCCGGGGCCGACGTCTATCGCGACGCGGAGCAACGGCCGGCGGAGGCCCTCCAGGCGCTGGCCGACGCCTTGGCGCTGAGGGCCGCCGACGACGAGGCGGACGCCCGGCTCACCCGGGCCCTCGCCGCCTTCCCCAAGCCCGAGCGGCGCAGCCTGATCCTCTCCTATCTCGGCTTTCCCTTCTACGACATCGCCACTTTGCCCCTTCTCCAGGGCGAGGGGCTGGACGAATATGACGAAGTCAAGGTCGACCGGATCTCGCCGGAAGATGCAACGGCGATTCGCGGCGGCGGGGTCGGAGCCACGCTCAAGGGCATCCAGTTCAACAGTTTCGGCGCCTTCTTCAGCCGGGCCTATCGAGAGAATGACTATCTGTGGGGCCGCCTTCACGGCGCCGACCGGCTGATCGACATCACAGTTTCGACGCTGCCCGAGGGCCTGAGCCTGCCCGAGGGGCTGGCGGAGCGGCTGAAGCGCGAAGCCTTCAGGGCCATATTGGCGGAGGACCGGCCGCGGCTGAAGGAGATCCAGCCTCTGTTCGACTCGATCGAGCGGGAAGTGGGGTGAGCCTCCGGCATTGCGAGGAGCGAAGCGACGCGGCAATCCAGCGCTGCCTCGGACATCGCACTGGATTGCTTCGCTTCGCTCGCAATGACGGCTCAATTGCGGGATCGAGCCGGTTGCGCCGCCGCCCGCAGGGTCATAGACCCGTATCGAACCCTGGAGGGCGCGAATGCAGTTCCTGAAAACCCTCTTCTGGATCGCTCTCACGGTGGTCCTCGTCCTTTTCGCCAAGGCGAACTGGAACGCCGTCAGCCTGAAGCTGTGGGGCGGGCTGGAGGCGGACGTGAAATTGCCCGTGCTCGTGCTCGCCGCCTTCCTGCTCGGCTTCCTTCCGACCTTCATCGTCTACCGGACCCGGCTGTGGAGCCTCGGGCGGCGGCACGAGCCAGCCACGGTCAGCGTCGCCCCCATGCGTCCCGCCCCGTCGCCGGTCGTCGTCGACAATGGCGAGGGGGAGCGTGTCGCAACCGACAGCAAGGCCTGGCCGACCGCATGAGCAGCCCGATCTTCGTCGCCATCGACACGCCCGACCTCGAACGGGCGAAGGCGATCGCGACCCGGGTCAGGAACCATGTCGGCGGGATCAAGCTCGGCCTCGAATTCTTCTGCGCCAACGGCCTCCACGGAGTGCGCGAAATGGCCGAGCTCCATCTGCCGATCTTCCTCGATCTGAAATTCCACGACATCCCCAACACGGTCGGCAAGGCGATCCAGGCGCTTCGCCCGCTCGAGCCCGCGGTGCTTACCGTCCATGCCGCCGGCGGGCGGGCGATGATGGAGGACGCCAAGGCGGCGGCGCCCACCGGCACGAAGGTGGTCGCCGTGACCGTCCTGACCAGCCTCGACGGAAGCGACCTCGCCTCGATCGGCCTCGCCGAAAATCCCCACGCGCAGGTCGAGCGGCTGACCGCTTTGGCCCGCGAGTCCGGGCTGGACGGAGTCGTCTGCTCCGGCAACGAGGTGGCGGCGGCCAGGAAATCATGGCCCGACGGCTTCTTCGTCGTTCCCGGCGTGCGGCCGGCGGGCAGCCAAGCCGGCGACCAGAAACGGGTGATCACCCCGAGGAAGGCGCTCGACGCCGGAGCCTCGATTCTGGTCGTCGGCCGGCCGATCACCCTGGCCGAAGATCCGGACCTGGCGGCGAGAGCGATCGAGGCGACGCTCTAAGATCCTCCCCACCGCTGCGCGGCAGGGAGGATCAGGATATGGACACCCTCCCCCCGCGCTCCTATCTCCCGGCCCCTCAGGAGACCCCCGATGAGCTGGCTGAACCGCGTCCGCAACTCCATCCCCTTCCTTCCCAAGAGGGAGACCCCGGATAATCTCTGGCACAAATGCCGGCAGTGCAATGCGATGATCTTCACCAGGGAGTGGGAGGAGAATGAGTCGGTCTGCCCGCGCTGCGACCATCACGGCCGGATCGGCCCAAGGCCCCGGTTCGAGAGCCTGTTCGACCCCGGCTATTCCATGCTTTCCCAGCCGCAGGTCCGCGAGGACCCGCTCAAGTTTCGCGATTCCAAGCGCTACAGCGACCGGCTCAAGGCCGCCCGGAGCCAGACCGGCGAGAGCGATGCGCTGATCAACGCCCGCGGCACGGTGGAGGGGCATAGGGCGGTTATCGGAGTCCAGGATTTCGCCTTCATGGGCGGATCGATGGGAATGGCGGTCGGCGCCGCCTTTCTCGACGGCGCGCGGGCCGCCATCGCCGACAATTGCCCCTACATCATCTTCACCGCCGCCGGCGGCGCCCGGATGCAGGAGGGCATATTGTCGCTCATGCAGATGCCCAGGACGACCGTCGCGATCGCCGAGCTGAAGGAAGCGGGCCTTCCCTATATCGTCGTCCTCACCGACCCGACGACCGGCGGGGTCACCGCCTCCTACGCGATGCTCGGCGATATCCAGATCGCCGAGCCCGGGGCATTGATCGGCTTCGCCGGACAGCGGGTGATCGAATCGACCATCCGCGAGAAGCTGCCCGAAGGCTTCCAGCGCGCCGAATATCTACTCGCCCACGGGATGGTGGACATGGTCGTTCACAGGAAGGACCTGCGCGAGACGCTGGCCCGGCTGATCGACTATCTTACACCGGAAGCAAAGGCGGCGGCGTGATTATCCTCCCCTAAAGATGGACCGCGCAGTCTCCGCCGATCCCGGAGTCCAGCGCCAGCTCGATCGGCTGGCCGGCCTCTCCCCCGGCGCCGACATACTCGGGCTCGAGCGAATCCGAGCCCTCCTCGCCCGCCTCGGCAATCCGGAGCAGCGCCTGCCGCCGGTCTTCCACGTCGCCGGGACGAACGGCAAGGGTTCGACCTGCGCCTTCCTCCGGGCCGCGATCGAGGCGGCGGGGCTGAGCGCGCACGTCTATACCAACCCCCACCTCGTCCGATTCAACGAGCGCATCCGCTTGGCGGGACATCTGATCGAGGACGATCCGCTCGCCGCCTTGCTCGAGGAAACCCTCGACACCGCGCTCGGAATGGAGATCAGCTTCTTCGAAGCGACCACCGCGGCCGCCTTCCTCGCTTTCTCGAGGCAGTCCGCCGACGCCTGCATCGTGGAGGTGGGGCTCGGCGGCCGGCTCGACGCGACCAACGTCGTCCCTGCGCCTGTCGTGTGCGGAATCGCCCAGCTCGGGATCGACCACCAGCAGTTCCTCGGCAGCCGGATCGAGGATATCGCCGCCGAGAAAGCCGGGATCGCCAAGCGCGGCGTGCCCCTGGTCACCCAGCATTATCCGGAGCGGCCGTCCGAACGGATCGCCGAAGCGGCGGCGGCGGCGGGCGCGATATGGCTTCCGCGGGGCGATCGCTGGGACGCCATCGTCTATCGCCGGAAGCTTCATTATCGCGACGAGCGGGGCAAGCTTCAGCTTCCGCTTCCGCGCCTCCAGGGCGCCCACCAGGCGATGAACGCGGCACTCGCGGTCGCGATGCTCCGGGCCCAACGGACCCTGAACGTGCGCGATCCCGCCCTTCGCGCCGCGATCGGCTGGGCCGACTGGCCGGGCCGGCTCCAGCACCTCTCGTCCGGACCGCTCGCCGATATCCTGCCCCCCGGATCCGAGCTTTGGCTGGACGGCGGCCACAACCCGGCCGCCGCCCGCGCCGTCGCCGATTTCTTCCGAGGTCATGTGCCAAGCGGCGGCCCCTTCCACATCGTCCTCGGACTGCTCGCCAACAAGGATATGGCCGGGGTCCTGAAGCCCTTCGCCAACCGCGCCGCGACCCTCCACGCCGTCCCCGTCCCGGGGCATCCGCACCACGCCCCGGCCGAACTCGCCGCCGCCGCTCGCGGAGCCGGGCTCACTTCGCTCGCGGCCGCGGGCGTCGAGCCGGCGCTCGGCTGGATCGCCCGCCACACGGACCGCGAGCGGCCGCCCATCGTGTTGATTATGGGCTCGCTCTACCTGGCCGGGGAAGTGCTTCGGATCAACGGGCAGGCGCCGTCCTGATTTTCTCCCTCCCGCGAAGCGATGGGAGGGTTTACCGCGGCGCCTCGGCCTCCTGCGGCAAGTCTCGGCGCGCGTCTCCCTCCACTTCCTTGCCCGCGGTTCCGATCGAGGCGTCGATCAGGCCGGCCCGCATCATCAGCCAGAAGAGCACGATCCCCGGCAGCGCGGCGGCGGTGGTCAGCAAATAGAAGTTCACATAGCCCATCGATTCGACCAGTCGCCCGGCCGTGGTACCGGTCAGGAAGCGGCCGACGATGCTGGTCGCCGCCGAAATCAGTGCATATTGGGATGCGGTGAAGCGCAGGTCGCAAAGCGCCGAGAAATAGGCGACGACCGTCACTCCGCCGATGCCGCTCGCGACATTCTCGAACAGCATGCAGCCCGCCAGGCCCCAATTGGTATGGCCCGCCTGGGCGAGGATCGCGAAGGTGAAGTTGGAGACGCCCATCAGGACGAGGCTGATCAGCACCGAGCGCTTCATCCCGATCCGGGTATAGAGGATTCCGCCGATGAAGATTCCGATCAGATAGGCCCAAAAGCCCACTCCGATGTCATATATGGCGATCTCGTCATTGCTGTATCCCATGTCGTCGAGAAGCAGCCGAAGGGTTAGCTGACCGAGCGTATCGCCGATCTTGTGGAGGAGGATGAAGAGCAGGACGAGGAAGGCGCCCTTGCGCATGAAGAATTCTGTAAACGGTCCGTAGATCGAGCGGACGGCTTCCTCGAGGCCGTGTCGCCGCTTGGGTTCGCGATGGCGCTCGGGCTCGCCGACGATCAGGCCCGTCAGCATCGCCGGAAGCGCGAATATGGCGCAGGCGAGATAAGCGGCTTCCCATCCGACTCGCGCCGCCAGCACGAGCGCCAGGGCGCCGGCCGCGACCGAGCCGATCCGCCAGCCATATTGCGACATGCCCGACCCGACGCCGAGCTGGCGCGGCTCCAGAAGCTCGATCCGATAGGCGTCGATGACGATGTCGTACGTCGCCCCCGCCACTCCGACGAGGATTGCGGCGATCGCGGTCTGGTAGATGTCGGCCGAAGGATCCTGGAAAGCGAGGTTGGCGACGGCGGCGATCACCATGACTCCCGCCAGGAGCAGCCACGAAACTCGCTGGCCGAGGTGGCCGAGAACCGGGATTCGGACCCCGTCGACGACCCAGGCCCAGAGGAACTTCAGATTGTAGACCAGGAAGGCGAGGGCGAAGGTCGTCACCGTCGACTTGGTGATCCCATCCTGAGCAAGCCGGGTCGTCAAAGTGGCCCCGATCATCGCGAAGGGGAAACCGGAGGAGACTCCCACGAAGAAGGCCGCGATGGGAGCCTTCTCGGTATAGGGGCGCACCCCCTCGGGAAGGTGGGCGCGCCAGCCGTCGGGCGCGGTGTCGGGGGCGGTGCTCATGACGCCTTGTAACGTGTCGCGGCCGCCGGGCCAGACCCTAGATGAAGCTTGCCTTCCGCCCGATGCGGACGCAGTTTCCCTGGCCATGGACATGCCCGCCGGCCTTCGCCCCACCGCGGGCCAGCTCGCCCTCGCCGGAGCGATCGCGCGCGGCGAGAGCAGCCATGGCGAGACTGTCACCACCGTGCCCGCCTCCGCTTATACCGATCCCGCCAATTTCGAGCTCGAACAGTCGCGCCTGTTCGGGCGGCTGCCGCAGGTGATCGCGCCGTCCGCGCTTCTCCCCCGCAACAACATGGCCGTGCCTCACGACGGGTTCGGCCTGCCCCTCCTCCTCGCCCGCGACAAAGCGGGCAAGGCGCGAATCTTCTACAATGTCTGCCGGCACCGGGGCACTCGACTCGTCGAGGGCGGCGAGGCGCTGTGCGGTCCGCGCATCGTCTGCCCCTATCACGCATGGTCCTATTCGCTCGACGGAGCGCTCGCCGGAATGCCCCGGCCCGACACCTTCCCCGGCCTCGACAAAAGCCGGTACGGCCTCGCCGAGCTTCCCTCCCGCGAAGCGGGCGGGCTGATCTGGTTCGCGCGCGAGGAGTCGGATTTCGCGGACTCGGAAGCGCTTGCGTCCGAATTCGACGCCTTCGGTCTCGCCGGCCATCACCTCTATCGCCGCCGGGTCCACGACGTCGCTTCCAACTGGAAGCTGATCATGGACGCTTTCCTCGAAAGCTACCACGTCCAGCGCCTGCACGCCCCGACCATCGCCAAATTCTTCACCGACGGTGTGACCGCGGCGGAAATGCTCGGCCGGCACCAGCGCTCCGCGGTCGGCCGGATCGACCATCTCGCCGAGATAGACCATGAGGACTGGGCCGCCCTGCGCGCCGTGATCACCTTCGCCTATCAGCTTTTCCCGGCGACGATCCTGATCATGAGCCCCGATTACGTGAATCTGATGGTGCTGATGCCGCAGGACGTTGCCCGAACCCTGGTCGAGGATTTCATGCTGATCCCGAAGTCGCCCTCGACTCCTCAGGAGGAGGATCATTGGGCGCGAAGCTGGGCCCTGCTCGACGAAGGCGTCTTCGGCGGCGAGGATTACCGCGCGGCGGCGCTCGGCCAGCAAGGGCTGGCGACGGGGGTGGTGACGGAGCTGACGCTGGGTACTCTGGAGACGGGGATCAGGCATTTCCACGATCAGGTGAACTCGGCTTTGGCATGACCCGTCGCCCCAGCGCAGGCTGGGGCCCCAGTGGGTGATAAGTTCCGGGATTTTCACCCCACGGGGCCCCAGCCTTCGCTGGGGCGACGTTTAAGCCTCCTCGTACAGGCTCAGCCCGGGCGGCAGCTTCTTCACCTTCCTGCCCGACAGCTTCCGGTCCAGCGCGTCGAGCGCGCTTTTCATCACCTTGTCCGTATAGGGCTTGGCGAGGCAGCCTATGCCGAGGCTTCGAGCCTCGATCGGGCAATCGGCGGTGACGAACAGGACCGGCACCCGGCGGGCATTGGCGGCCCGGGCGACGTCCATCCCGTCGCCGTCGCCGTTCAGCCTGACGTCGGAGAGAACGAGATCGACCTCCTGCTCGCCGAGGACCTGGACCGCGTCTGCCAGCGTGTCGACGGTTGCGACCACCTCGTAGCCGGATTCGCGAAGCAGATGCTCGTTGTCGAAGGCGACGAGCGGCTCGTCCTCGACGATGAGGATCCGGCGGATCGCCCTTTCGCGTTTGCCGAACAACATCTAATGCGCGCCCTTGCCCACCGGGTATCGGTTTCTCTTGCGTAACGAGCGCGGGAAGCAACGGTGCCTCGCGGGCGGATCGACTGAGCGCATATTTCCGCCCGTCCAGCTTCCGTCAGGAGAAACACGCTGCCCCCGCCCGCCCCACCCAAGGACTCCCCCAGAGACTCCCAGCGTATCGCCAAGCTTCTCGCCCGCGCCGGAATCGCCTCGCGCCGCGAGATCGAGCGGATGATCGCCGAAGGCCGGATCGCCATCGGCGGCAAGACCGTCGAGACGCCGGCGACCCTTTTGACCTCGCTGCACGGAGTCACCGTCGACGGCAAGCCGGTGAAGGCGCCCGCGCCCACGCGCCTGTTTCGCTACCACAAGCCGGCGGGGCTCTTGACCACGGAGCGGGATCCCAAGGGCCGCCCCACCATCTACGACCGGCTCCCCCAGGGCCTTCCCCGGGTGATTCCGGTCGGCCGGCTCGACCTCAACACCGAGGGCCTGCTGCTCCTCACCACGGACGGCGAATTGAAGCGGCAGCTCGAGCTCCCTTCCTCGGGAGTCGAGCGCACCTACCGCGCCCGGGTCTTCGGCGAGATCAGCCAGGAGCGGTTGGAGGACCTCATCCAGGGCGTCGAGATCGAAGGCGTTCGCTACGGCTCGATCGACGCCAATCTCGAGCGGCGCACCGGACGCAATTCCTGGATCGAACTCAAGCTGACGGAGGGCAAGAATCGCGAGGTCCGCCGGGTGCTCGAGCATCTCGGACTCCAGGTCTCCCGCCTGCTCCGAACCGCCTACGGCCCCTTCCCGCTCGCCGACCTGCCCGGCGGAGCGGTGGACGAGGTGCGGCAGCACGATCTGGTCGCGTTCCGGAAGGGATTGAAAGGCGGAAAATCCTCCCCAGCGCGAGATGGGGAGGGGGACCACCCGAAGGGTGGCGGAGGGGTAGCCGGCATAGGCCGGCGCCAAAGGCCCCTCCACCAGAATTCGTCTGGTCCCCCTCCCCGGCGAAAGCCGTGGAGGATTAAGTAGTGCGGATCATCGCCGGCCGGTGGCGCGGCCGCCCGCTGATCGCCCCCCAAGGCCAGGACACCCGCCCCACCGCCGACCGGGTCCGCGAAGCGCTCTTCTCCATGCTCGCCAGCCGCCTCGGAAGCTTCGAGGGGCTGCAGGTCGCCGACCTTTTCGCCGGCTCCGGAGCCCTCGGCCTCGAAGCCTTGTCCCGCGGAGCGGCGCATTGCGTCTTCGTCGAGAACGACCGCCGCGCCGCCGACTCGATCCGAGCCAATATCGCCGCCCTCGGTGCGTCGGGCGAAATCCTGGCGAGGAGCGCCGAGCATGCCGCCCTCCCCGCCCCCGCCGACCTCGCCTTCCTCGACCCGCCCTACGGAAGCGGCCTTGCTCCGGCGGTGCTGGCGAAGCTGGCGGTAGCGCCGGGCGGCTGGGTCAGCATCGAGACCGGCCGGAGCGAAACGGTGGGGGCCCAAGGTTATGAGGTCGATTGCGAACGCCGATACGGCAAGGCGAAGGTCACTTTGCTCCGGAAGACGCAGAGCCCGGATTGAGCCTGTCCGGTGCCGTCATTCCGGCGAAAGCCGGAATCCATGAGCACGGCCGGTCGAAACCCTGATGCGGCAATGTTCATGGATTCCGGGTCGGGCCCGGGATGACGGGGAGACGAAATCGCCCCGGACTCCGCCCCCCTTCCGCCCCGACTTCGCTTGCCCCGGCCCTCCACGTTGCCTACCTGTTCGCTCGTGAGTCTGCCCGAAACCCGAGCCCCCGAGCCCCCTTACCTGCGCGGCCTCAACGCCCCCCAGCGCGAAGCCGTGCTGACGACGGACGGGCCTGTTCTCGTCCTCGCCGGCGCCGGAACGGGCAAGACCGCGGCTCTGACCGCCCGGCTCGCGCATCTCGTCCATAGCCGCCTGGCCTGGCCGTCCGAGATCCTCGCGGTCACTTTCACCAACAAGGCGGCGCGCGAGATGAAGGAGCGCGTCGGCAGACAAGTCGGAGACGCGGTCGAGAACATGCCCTGGCTCGGCACCTTCCACTCGGTCGCCGCCAAGATGCTTCGCCGCCACGCCGAGCTGGTCGGCCTCCAGTCCAACTTCACCATCCTCGACACGGACGACCAGCTTCGACTCCTCAAGCAGCTCATCCAGGCCAGCGACATCGACGAGAAACGCTGGCCGGCGCGGATGCTCGGCGGGCTCATCGACCGCTGGAAGAACCGGGGCTGGGCCCCCGGCCAGATCGACGCGGCGGAGAGCGAAGTTTATGCCGATGGCAGGGGCGCCGAGCTCTACCGGCTCTACCAGAACCGGCTGAAGGCGCTCAATGCCTGCGATTTCGGCGACCTCCTCCTCCACATGCTGGGCATCCTGAAGGAGCATCGCGAAGTCCTGGAGCTCTACCAGAACCGCTTCAAATATATACTGGTCGACGAATATCAGGACACCAACCAGAGCCAGTATCTCTGGCTCCGGCTGCTCGCCCGGGAGCGCAAGAACATCTGCTGCGTCGGCGACGACGACCAGAGCATCTATTCGTGGCGCGGCGCCGAGCTCGCCAACATCCTGAGGTTCGAGAAGGACTTTCCGGGCGCGAAGACCGTCCGGCTCGAGCAGAATTACCGCTCCACCCCACACATCCTCGCCGCCGCCTCCGGCCTCATCGCCCATAATGGCGGTCGCCTCGGCAAGACCTTGTGGACCGAGCATGACGGCGGCGACAAGGTCCGGATCGTCGGGGTCTGGGACGGACCCGAGGAGGCGCGGCGGATCGGCGAGGAGATCGAGAGCGGGCAGCGAAGCGGCGGCCGGATCGACCAGGTCGCCATCCTCGTCCGCGCCCAGTTCCAGACCCGCGAGTTCGAGGATCGCTTCATCGCGATCGGCCTCCCTTACCGGATCGTCGGCGGTTTCCGATTCTATGAGCGCGCCGAGATACGCGACGCCCTCGCCTATCTCAGGATCATCGCCCAGCCGTCGGACGACCTCGCCTTCGAGCGGATCGTCAACACCCCCAAGCGAGGCCTCGGCGACAAGGCGGTCGCCAAGATCCACTCGCTTGCCCGGGCCGAAGGCGTGCCTTTGCTGATGGCCGCCGCGATCATCCTCGATACGGACGAGCTCACTCCGCAGGCCCGACGCCAGCTCGGCAACCTCGTCGGCGACTTCGCCCGCTGGCGCGCACGCCTGGGCGAGCTCCCCCACCCGGAGCTTGCCCGGCTGGTCCTGGACGAGAGCGGCTATACCGCGATGCTCCAGGCCGACCGAAGCGCCGAGAGCGCCGGCCGTCTCGAAAACCTCGCTGAGCTGACCCGGGCGATGGAGGATTACGAGACCCTCGGCGCCTTCCTCGAGCACGTCTCCCTGGTCATGGAGAATGACGCCGAGCGCGACACGGAGAAGGTCACGATCATGACCATCCACGCCGCCAAGGGCCTGGAGTTCGACACAATCTTCCTCGCCGGCTGGGAAGAAGCCGTCTTCCCCTCCCAGCGCGCCCTCGACGAAGGCGGCCAGGCCAGCCTCGAGGAGGAACGCCGCCTGGCTTACGTCGCGATCACCAGGGCGAGGCGCAAATGCTTCATCTTCCACGCCGCCAACCGCCGGATCTACGGCCAGTGGACGAGCTCCATCCCGAGCCGCTTCATCGCAGAGCTCCCCGACGCCCATATCGAGCAGGAGCAGACGATGTCGGGCGGCGAAAGCCTGTGGCGGGCGAACTGGTCGGAACGCGCGGACCCGTTCGCGGACGTGGCGCGGGGGAGCGGGCGGGGGCCGGGCTGGCGGCGGGCGGTAACGGGAGGGTTTGAGAGGGTGCCGCCGCGCGTGATGGAAGCGCGCGCCTCGGCTATCAGCCTCGGCAACCCCGGCCGCGGCGACGTCGCCGTGGGCCAACGCGTCTTCCACGCCAAGTTCGGCTACGGCCTGGTGGCCGAGATCGAGGGAAACAAGCTGGAGATCGACTTCGAGCATGCGGGGCGCAAGCGGGTGCTGGACAGCTTCGTGGATTTGGCTTGAGAAACTCGGCGGCAAGCCGGTCCGATTAGGTGGCGATGCTTGGGAACCTTGACCGAAGGCCGCGTGCGATCACCGGCGCCACTTCTACTCCGAAATTGTTTGGATTCCTGAGATCGAAGATTGCTGCAGCTGCCATAAGGTCGACTATCGATTTTTGCATCCCCTGACCGTCTTGAATGTGTTTTATACCATATCGAACAATGAGCTGATTGATTGCTTCAGCTTGTTTCTCAGCGGCATAGGAACCGCCCATTTTCTCTGTTGACCACACCCGACGAAAGAGTTTCGTTTCCTTGTTCGACATCGTGCTTAGAAGCAAACCGAGGCCTACAACACCTCCAACGATCACGAGTAACGCCGTCATAGCTCAGCCTCCGGACTGCATGGGCAATCTCTACGTTAAGCCGCCTTCACCACGACCTCAATCCTCCCGCGCCCGTGACTCGGCGAGCGCGTAGGCGGACTGCATCCGCATCAGCGTAGCGGCTTTGAGCCCGAACGCTTTCTCGAATCGGATCGCCATTTCCGCTGATAAACCTGCGCTGCCATTGAGCAGGCTGCTCGCCGCCCGGCGCGTCACACTTAGCCGCGCGGCAAGCGCCGGGACGCTCAGCCCAGCCGGCTCGACGATCTCCGCCCGTAGCCATATGCCCGGATGCACGGCGATGCTGTGGTGAAGTTTAATAGCCATCGGAGATTATCCTGACCCTAATCATTCGACGCCGTCTCGATGCCACGGCCTCGACCCACTATAGCGGTGACCTGTACCTCGTCACCCACCACGACATAGGCAACCGTCACCCGCCCACGAAAGACGATCGTGCGCATCTTTGGGTGTAGGTCATCCCGGGATCTGCCTCGGTTGGGAAACTCCTTCAGCCCGAGGCAGTGATCGACAATCGCCTTACGATATCGGCGAGCAACGGAAACGCCGGCCGCTTCCTCGATCTACTGCTCGATGGCGCCAAGCTGTCTGAAAGCCCGCGGGCTCAGAACAACCCTATAGCGCTTCACATCTTGGCGCGCCGGAGCGCCCGTTCCTCCTCGAGCCGCGCGCTCACCTCTTCGATGGGAATGCCGCCTGTCGGGTTTGCCTTCCACTCGTCGTAAGCCGCGACCAGCTCCCGTTCTTCCCAATCCTCCAGCGGCGAGTCCTGCTCCTCCAGCAGTTCCAGCGCCTCCTGGACAACCTCGCTCGCGCTGGCGTTGCGGCCGGATGCGATGCGGGCGTCGACGATTGCTGCCGCCTCCCCGGGGAGCTCAATGTCCAGCCGCCTTGAGTCCATCAGCCCGTCCTCTTGGGCGGAGAGATTAGCCTGGCTTCCGGCTCCGTTCAACGTATCGCCCTCCCTTCCTCAGCCTTCGTTCTCCGCCTCTTCGCCTGCCGGCGCTTGAAGTAGAAATACATGGACCAGGAGTAGAGGAGCATCACCACCGCAAAAGCAGTGATCCCATGCTCGGCACCCTCGACATCCTTTGACCCCGCGCCAAGCGCGGCTCCGATCGCAGCCCAGAACATTCAGCCTTGCTCCAAGAGGCGCAACACTGCCGAGGCTGGAGGCCCATGTCCAGACGAAGCCCGCAGTAACAACGATTTATGCAAAGTTCGTATAAGGAGCATGCCGACTGGCCTGGATGGCCGGTTGCCCCAGCCCCCGCCCGCCCCTAAGCGCCCCCCATGGCTTCTTCCGCCGCCCCCCACCCCTTCCGCATCCCCAACTTCCGTTATTACTGGACGGCGCGGCTGACGGCGACGCTGGCGCAGTCGGCGATGATGCTGATCATCGGCTGGCAGGTCTACAATATCGCCCGCGAGGACGGGCTCGGAGTGGCCGCTGCCTCGGCCCGCCTCGGACTCATCGGCCTCATCCAGTTCCTGCCTTTATTCGCTTTGACTCCGGTCACCGGCTGGGTCGCCGACCGGATCGACCGGCGGCAGATCGCCCGGGCCACCATCGCCCTCCAGATCCTCGGCGCGGCCGTCCTCGCTTATGCCACATGGGCGGAGACGATCGACCTCTTCATCCTCTATTCGGTCGCCTTCATGCTGGGGATCGCCCGCGCGTTTTCCGGCCCGGCGCTGGGCGCGCTCGCTCCGAACCTGGTGCCTCGCGAGAGCCTGCCCAATGCGATCGCTCTGTCCTCCATCTCGTGGCAGGCGGGGATGGTCGCCGGTCCGGGCCTCGGCGGCTATCTCTACGCTTGGGTGCCGGAGGCCGCCTATATCGGAGCGGCCTCGCTCTTCATCGTCTCGCTCGTCTGCCTGATGCTGATCGGGCGGGTGCCTCGCCCCGAGGTCGACCGGAGCCGGCACCCGATCCGCCAGATGGTCGACGGCCTCTCTTATGTCCGGACCAATCGGCTGGTGCTCGCCGCGATCACCCTCGATCTGTTCGCGGTCTTCCTCGCCGGGGCGACCGCTCTGCTTCCGGTCTATGCCCGCGATATCCTCCAGGTCGGACCGGAGGGGCTCGCCCAGCTCGGCGCCGCGCCCGCGCTCGGAGCGACTTTGACCGCCTTGCTCTTCTCCTTCCGGCCGCTCAGGACCGATGTCGGGACCAAGATGCTCGCCGCGGTGATCGTCTTCGGGATCGCCACCATCGCCTTCGGCTTCTCGACCTGGATGCCGCTGTCGCTCGCCGCTCTGTTCGTCGTCGGAGCGTCCGACATGTTCTCGGTCTACGTCCGCCAGTCGCTGATCCAGCTTTCCACGCCCGATTCGATGCGCGGCCGGGTCGGCGCCGTCTCCCAACTCACCATCTCCGCCTCGAACGAGCTCGGCGAGGCGGAATCGGGCTTCCTCGCCGCTTTGGTCGGCCCGGTCGCGGCGGTGGTGGCGGGCGGAGTCGGAGCGATCGCGGTGACCTTGCTGTGGGTGCGCTGGTTCCCCGAGCTGAGGCGCGCCCGAACCTTCGAGCCGAAGGAGGAGCCTTCCCGCGAATGATCGGCTACAGTTGGACGTCACTGGAAAAAGTCGTTGGGCCGGAAATAGCCAGTGGTTCCGGATCGGGATAACGTTCCGAAAACAGCTTGGGGAGCTTCAGATGATCGTGCCGACTCCGAATATCGCCGTTTATACGGAAAGCCTTGTCGTAACGACATCGAGCCAGACCGCTCTCACGCGGTGGGCGAACGGCCTTCCCGCGGGTCCCGACCGGGATATGTATTTGCGGGATCTCGCAGGGGCCGACCAGGCGGCCGACATCGCGACGTCCGGCTTCGACACGATCATCGTCGGCCTGTTCCACGTCCACGACGGCGGCGCGATCTACTGCAACGATTTTCCGGTGAATTCGGACACTCTGGCGGCGGTGTGCGACGGCATAAAGGCCCTGAAGTCTTCACCCGGCTCGACCGTCCGAACCGTTCTGCTCTCGTTCGGAGGCGGAAACTGGGCGGGCCATCCGGCGTCGGTTTCGGATTCCGATTATCCGGCCATGAAGGCGAGCTGGCCCGCCTTCAAGGCGTCGCTGACCGAGCTGCTCAAGACCAGCGGCGCGGACGGAGTCGATTGGGACTATGAGCCCGAGACCGTCCCCTTCGACAGTGATTTCATCATTCGGATCACGAACGAGCTGGCCGCCTTGCCCTGCCTGGTGACCGCGGCCCCCTATACGGACCAGCCAAACTGGTTGACCGTGATCGCGGGCACGGCGACGGGGTCGGCCGGCAACAATTTCGCCTGGTGGAACCTTCAGCTCTATGGCGGCGCCGATTATCCGGACTGGGTGACCGCTCTGAAAGGCGCTTCGACCGGGTTGGGCGGCGGTTCGGTCGAGGCCTTCCTGGTGCCGGGCTATTCCCCCTACGATTGCTCGGGCTCGCCGGCCGGAGCGATCCAAGACCTGCGCACCGCTTTTCCGTCGCTCAACGGAGCCTTCATCTGGAATTACGGCTCGATCAAGGAGTGCGCGTCGGACATGGCAGCCTCGATCAAGGCGGTTTTCCAGCCTTCGGCCGGCGAGGGCTAGCCGGGCGCAGCTCCGGTCCAGATCACCAGCGCGTGGCGCATGCCGCGAGTCACCGGGGTCACTCGGTGGATCGCCCTCGACGGGAAGAAGCGAGCGCCGCCGCGCGGCAGGTTCCGGGCAAGGCCGACCGTGTCCGGGATGATTTCCAGATTGCCGCCGTCATGGTCGCCGGGCGCGGAGAGCTCGACCGAGACCGAGACCAGGCGGCGCTCCATGGCGTCGTAGCCGGCATCGCTGTGCCAGGTTCTAAAGTGGCCGCCCTCGTCGTAGCGGAGTATCTGCAGGGCCTCGGCGACCGGTCCGACCGCGAGCCCGAACGCTTCTCCCGCCCCGGCGAACAGAGTGTCGAGCCGTTCGTAGATCCAGCCCGTCTCCGGCCCGCGCTTGTGATAGCTCGTCCGCGCCGAGCGGACCGACGCATCGACCTGGTCTCCCGCTCCGGCCCACACCGTCGCCGGAACGAGTCCGGATTGCTCGCCAATGGCGACGAGCGAGGCACACTCCGCCTCGCTGAACGCCTGCGGGACATCGTAGATCAGCGCCATCAGCGCACGCTAGCGCGGGCGAAGAAGAATCGGTAGCGGGAGTTGAAGCCAAGTTTCCTGAAACCCATTTTGATAACCGGCACCCTGGGAGAGCAATGATGAGAGCGGGCAGCATCCTCGAGACGATCGGCGGGACCCCCCATATCCGGGTAAGGCGCCTGTTCGGCGACGCCGAGGTCTGGGTGAAGTCGGAGCGGGCCAATCCCGGCGGCTCGATCAAGGATCGGATCGCCTTGTCGATGATCGAGGACGCGGAGCGGTCCGGCACTCTGAAGCCCGGCGGAACGATCGTCGAGCCGACCTCCGGCAATACTGGGATCGGCCTCGCCATGGTCGCCGCGGTCAAGGGCTACAAGCTCATCCTGGTGATGCCGGAGAGCATGAGCCTGGAACGCCGCCGGCTGATGCTGGCCTATGGCGCGAGCTTCGACCTCACCCCGCGCGAAAAGGGCATGAAGGGCGCGATCGAGCGGGCGAAGGAGCTGCTCGGCGAGATCGAGGACAGCTGGATGCCGCAGCAGTTCGAAAATCCCGCCAATATCGAGGTCCACCTGCGCACCACCGCCCAGGAGATATTCGAGGATTTCCGCGATTCGCCGATCGACGTCCTGATTACCGGCGTCGGCACCGGCGGTCACATTACCGCCTGCGCCCAGGTGCTGAAGAAGGAATGGCCCGGGCTGAAGGTGTTCGCGGTCGAGCCGACTTTGTCGCCGGTCATCTCCGGCGGCCAGCCGGGTCCGCACCCGATCCAGGGCATCGGCGCCGGCTTCATCCCAGCCAATCTCCACACCGACGCGATCGACGGAGTGATCCAGGTCGATCCCGCGGACGCCAAGGAAATGGCGCGCCGCGCCGCGAGCGAGGAAGGCGTCCTGGTCGGAATTAGCTCCGGAGCGAGCCTCGCGGCCGTTCGCCAGAAGCTGGAAGAGGTCGGCCCGGGGAAAAGGTTCCTCACCTTCAACTACGACACCGGCGAGCGCTACCTCTCGGTGCCGGACTTCCTGCCCGAGGCTTGAGCGCGGCGGCAAATTATCTCCGCCGCCAACGCCTCGGCGGTCTCTCCGCGCACGTCGACGATTCGCGGCGCGTTGATCATCGAGGCGCCGGCAGTATCGATCGCGAGCGTGACGAGACCGAGTCGGCGCTGGATCGGGCCGCGGCTTAGGCTGAGCGACTGGATGTTGCCGAGCGGTATCAGCCAGAGCCGGCGGCGCCAGACGCCGCGGCTGACGAACAGCATATCGCCGGAGATGGCGTAGCGGTGATAACGCCGCTCCAGCACGGCCGCCACGGCGAGCAGCGGAAGCGCCGCCAGCAGCGCCGGAGCGAAAGGCGACCAGAAGGACAAAGCCGCGATTCCGGCGAGCGCCGGCAGCAAAGTCCCGGCGGTGCTGCGCACTATGTGGCGCCTCGACACCTGGATCAGCTCGGGCGGCGGCGGCAGGCGCAGCGGCGCTACCTCCGCCAGCACCGCCGCGATCTCGCTTCGGGACGCGAAGGGCGCCGCGCTCTGGTGGCCGCCGCGCTCGGCGCCGGCGCCAAGGGTCTGGAAGGACAGGCCCGACCAGTCGAACAGGGCTCGGACCGGTCCTCCGCTGACCAAGGCGAGCTGCACCCGCCGGCGCGAGATGACCGCCTCCTTGCGGGTGAACAGGCCCTGCTCGCGGCGCAGCCGGTCGCCTTCCAGCGAAAGCCGAAAGCCATAGTCGCGGGCGACGGTACGGACCAACCCCGCCACCGCTCCCAGCGCCGCAGCCACGAACAGCACCGCCGCTACCGCCCCGAAAGTCCAGCGGGCGGGCAGATATTCGCCGACCAGACCGACCCAGCGGGCGGGATCGTAAATGTCGAAGGGCAGGAAGCGATCGAAGGTCTGGAGGAGGGCGAACAGGCCGGCAATGTAGACCAGGGAGAAGTTGAACATTCCGAACAGAAGCAGCCGCGGCGGATCCATGGCGAAGAGGGGCCGCGAGGCCGGCTCTTCCGCCTCCTGCTTATTCGCAAGGACGTCCCCTGCCCGCCCCGCGCGCACCGTTTCGCGAAGGCGATCCGCCTCGGCCAGCGAGACGCTGTCGAGCAGCCCTTCGTCCTTGCCGCCCGCCCCGGTCTCGATCCGCACCTTGGCGAGGCCGAACAGGCGGGCGAGGAAGGTCCGCTCGATGTCGACGTCCTGGACCCGGTCGAACGGGATGATTCGCCGGTTGCGATGGAGGATCCCGCTCTCGATTACGATCTCGGCCGCGCCGACTCCATATTTGAAGCGGCGCCAGACCAGCCATTTCGCCGCCAGCAGGATCACGCCCAGCCCGGCCGCCAGGTACAAGGCTCCGCTGAGATCCACCCTGGACGAAAAGGCCAAGGCGGCGGGCAGAGCCAGCAGGGTCTGCGGCGCATCCTTGATGAAGCGAAGGGCGATCGTTCCGGGATGGAGTCGGCGGTCGGCGAGGCCGGCGCCTTCGCTCATTCCGGCTCCCCGCGGATCCGGCCCCTTATCTCGTCCCGCATCCGCTCGGCGGTGCCGCGGGCGAGGCCCGGAATGACGATCTGGCTGTGCAGAGTTCCTGCGGTGTAGAGGACGAGGCTGCAGATTCCGAAAGCGCGCTCGAGCGGACCCTGGCTGACGTCGATATGCTGGACATGGTCGAGCGGAACCACGGTATGGACCCGGGTCCACACTCCGCGCCGGACCTGCAGCTCTTCCAGGTCCATGCCGTAGCCCCAGGCGCGATAGCGGCGCGGCGGCGCCAGAAGCGCCAGATAGACCAGGATCGGTAACGCCGCCCCGAGCAGAAGGCCCGTAGGCACCGGAGCCAGCCTGTCGAGGAAGATTTCGCCCACCGCCGCCGCCGCGAGCAGGAAACAGCCCGCCATCGCTCCGCGGACCCGCATCAGCCCAAGCAGCCCCCGGTCCATCGGCGTCAGCGTCATAGTTTCCATGGCCCAGCCATAAGACGCGGCCGGGCCATCCGTCCACCATGTCACCGCCGGAACAGGTGGCGGTCGCCTTCTTCTCCGGACTGACGCCGGCGTTCAGCCGCTCGGGGGGCGAGGAACCCCCCTACCGGCTAAGCGTTGAGGCCCCGAAACAAAGTGGAGACCTCATAATGACCGAGCCAGTGCGCGAGCGCGAGACCACGATCGTCACCACCGACGGTGGCGGCGGCGGCGGCGGCGGGACGATCATCGCCATCGTCCTCCTGATCGCGGTCATCGCCCTCCTCTTCTACCTGTTCGGCGGCCAGCTTCTGGGCCGCGCCGACAGCACGACCGACGTCAAGGTCGACGTGACCGCGCCTGCGAGCAACTGACCCAGCTTCGATTCGGCAATCGCGAAAAGCCGCGGTCGGACCTTCCGCCAGTAAATTCAGGAGAGTGAAATGACCGATCCCGACCGCGGAGGCGAAATCCCCCGAGAGCCAATCCCGCGCGAGCCAATCCCCCGAGAGACGGTGCGCGACACCGAGCGGACGACCATCATCCAGACCGACGGCGGCCGCGACCGCGGCGGCGGCGGCGGAGTGATCCTCGCCGTCGTCCTCATCCTGGCGCTTCTCGCCTTGCTCTACTTCATCTTCGGCGGAAGCCTCAACCGCACGGCGGACAGCGTCGGAGTCAATGTCAACATCGAGACGCCGGACGTAAAGATGCCGGACGTCGACTTGCCGGACAAGATCGATCTGAAGGTGCCCGAGCAGATCGACATCAGCACCGGTGGCGGCGGCAACAAGGCGCGATAGAGGTTCGGCGGGTGAATGGCCGCTGTCAGGGCCATTCAGAGATTCCTAAACCGAATCAATGCATAAGTGCAGGGTCGGTTCTCAAATCGACCCCTCGAGTCGCGTAACGGGGGAGGGGCCGGCAGCTCAGGCTGCCGGCCCCTGACCCTTATTGTACTGCCCATCGAAGATGGGGAGGATGAGCTACTCCTTTTCCGCGGGCGCGTTCGGATTGTCACCGGTCTCGTCCTCGCCCAGCCGGCCATGCCCGTGACAGGCCTGTTCAGCCTGGCCGCCGCTTGCCGCGAAGCCGTCCTTGTCGCCATCCTTTCCGCCGTGCGGGTTGGAATAGGCGCCGCCGCTGGAATCGCCGCCGCCCCGTCGTCCGTCGAGCTTGTCATCCTCGTCCATGGCGCATTCCTCTCACCGGCCTGAATGAGCCGGCGCGCGCGATGCTCCCAAGGCTCAATAGGCCGTTCGCGCCAGTCGCCGCCCCTCGAAAGACGAGGACCCCCGACCGACCCCGACCGGCTGGAGCACGGAGGCGACGGGCCTGCGCTGGGTGATGGCGAGGCCGGCATGGGTGGCCATGACCGCCGCCTCGGCGATGCTCTTCACTCCGAGCTTGGCCATGACGTGCGCCCGGTGCATCTCCACCGTTCGAACGCTGATCCCGAGCTCGTAAGCGACCGTCTTGTTGGAGCTACCGCCGAACAAAGCGAGCGAGATGTCGAGCTCTCGCGCCGTGAGCCGGGCCAGCCGGTCCTGCGCGACACGCCGGGCCTCTCCCTGCTCGATCGAGGCTTCGAGGGCGTTCCAGGCGGGACGAAGGGCCCCGGCGAGCTTCGCCGAGTCGACCGGTTTCTCGAGGAAGTCGAGCGCGCCCAGCTTCATCGCCTGGACGGCGACTTCGACCCTGGGCTCGGCGCTCATGGCCAGGATCGGCCAGCCCGTCTCCCGACCGACGAGCACGGCCAGGATTTCGAGCCCGTCCCCGGCGTCCATGTCGAGAAGGATGCAGCCCGGCATCAGATGGCCGAGTATGTCGAGGAACTCGCCCCCGCCGCCGAACGGCCAGGCCTCGGCGCCGATCGAGGCCAGATTGATCGTCAGCGACCTCCTCGTCTCGAGGTCGCTATCCACCACATACACGGTGCGTTGGTGCGACATAAGCCCGCTCCCCCAAAGGCCAGAAAAACACGGCCACGCACAATCGAATGTCTTAGTCGACTGGTTAATGCACAACCTAGTCCCCTGGAACTGAAATAAGGTTCATTGTATATTCTTTGCGGACAGGCGGAGGGTTGCGGTGATGGTCGGCAGGCAGGCAGATTTGGTTGTCTTGAGCGCAGACGATCGGCGCTTTCTCGAAGCTCAGGTCCGCCG
>JBBSIZ010000016.1:0-65253 GCA_038257735.1 Sphingomonadales bacterium
AGGACGAGATGAACCTTTATGCCTATGTAGGGAACGATCCCATTAATCATACGGATCCTACAGGATTGTATAAGTGCAGCGGGAGTGGCGAGGAATGTGGTTCGCTTCGCTCAACCTTGGCCCGCGCCAAGGAAGCCTTGAGCAGCCAATCCTTAACAAGGACCGACCGGGCGAAATTGACAGCGGCGCTGAACTTTTACGGACGAGAAGGAAAAAACAACGGCGTCGTGGTGATATTTACAAGTCCGGCTCAAATCCAGGCAAGTAGCAAGGGTGGAACGGATACTGCTTTTACTTCTACTACCCCCAAGGGCAACGTTATGGTTGCTTTGACCAACAGGTTTGGAACCCTTTATAATGGGCTAGGCAGCGATGCAAAATACGGGCGTGTCTCTGCGCAGGATCAGCGTGCAAATCTTCTTATTCATGAAGCAGACCATGGGATGAGGTTTAAGTCAGGGGAGACTTTGCAGGACTACCGAGAAAACCGTGATCAGTGGGAACGGGAAGCCAGGGATCGCGGGCGTCTCGTAAACAAAGCATTTGGAAGTCAAGCCGTCTGTCAAATTGATCGATCATGCTGATGAAATCGAGCAGCCAATATTTGCGGTTAGCCTTGTGCGCGATGGTTTGCGGGTCAACCGCGGCTTGCAACGATCGAGCGCCCGATACGGCCGCGGAAACGCAATGGCTTCGTGGCGCGGCCTGCTCCGGGATTAGTCCGTACTGGCGAGAGGGGTTCGGAGTGGTTGACGGCCACAGCCCAATTATAGATCTTCGTCTTCGCGGCGGTCAAATCAGCCTCGACGAATCCATCGGAGTCGCAGATTCCGGCTGGCGCAAGAGGTTGCAGTTTATGAAGACAATCGACCCCAAACCCGTTTTGAAACTGAGGATATCGGATGGTACCAGCTGCGCCCAAGCCAGTGCTGTCATGAAGGACGTAGCTGAAACTTACGGTTGCACGAAATTACATTGCGCGATCGTATTTGAAGCGGGTGACAGGTGAAATCATAACTTATCTGACGGTGACCTAGACCGATCCTGCACACGCTCACCGCAGATCCCCGTCGGGTCCAGCTTATCCGTGCGACGGCAACCGCATCTAGGACGGCACGGGAAACCTCGAAAAAGGGGCCCGGCCGCGTCCACTTCGTTCACTTCGCCCGGCTCCGGACGCCGATCCGCAGCAGGGTTCGACCTTGCGCACGGGTTGCCGGGCAAGGGTGACGGACGGGCCCGAATTGGCTCCGGACCCGCCCGCCCGCGTCAATAGCGGTAATGATCCGGCTTGAACGGGCCTTCGGTGGGGACGCCGATGTAGCTCGCCTGCTTCTCGGTCAGCTTGGTGAGCTTGACGCCGAGCTTGTCGAGGTGGAGCGCGGCGACCTTCTCGTCGAGATGCTTGGGGAGGACGTAGACGTCGTTCTTGTACGTCTCGGCCTTGGTCCACAGCTCGATCTGAGCCAGCGTCTGGTTGGTGAAGCTCGCCGACATGACGAAGCTCGGGTGGCCGGTGGCGTTGCCGAGATTGACGAGGCGGCCCTTCGACAGGACGATGATCTTCTTGCCGTCGGGGAATTCGACCTCGTCGACCTGCGGCTTGATTTCGGTCCACTTCATGTTCTGGAGAGCGCCGATCTGGATCTCGGAATCGAAGTGGCCGATGTTGCAGACGATCGCCATGTTCTTCATCGCCCGCATATGATCGACGGTGATGACGTCGGCATTGCCGGTGGCGGTGACGAAGATGTCGGCGCGCTTCACGGCCTCCTCCATCGTCACGACCTCATAGCCCTCCATCGCGGCCTGAAGGGCGCAGATCGGGTCGACCTCGGTGACGAGGACCCGGGCGCCGCCGTTGCGCAAGCTAGCCGCCGAGCCCTTGCCGACGTCGCCGAAACCGGCGACGGTCGCGACCTTGCCGGCCAGCATGACGTCGGTGCCGCGGCGGATGGCGTCGACCAGCGATTCCTTGCAGCCGTAGAGATTGTCGAACTTCGACTTGGTGACGCTGTCGTTGACGTTGATCGCCGGGAAGGGAAGCTTGCCCTGCTTGCTGAGCTCGTAGAGGCGGTGGACTCCGGTAGTGGTCTCTTCCGAGACCCCCTTGATCGCTTCGACGGTTTTGGTGAGGAAGCCCGGCGACTTGGCGATGACCCGTCGCACGGTGGCCTGGAAGACCTCCTCCTCCTCATTTTCAGGAGCGGGGAATGCCTCGCCCGCCTCGATGCGCGCGCCCCAGAGCGCGAACATGGTGGCGTCGCCGCCGTCGTCGAGGATCATGTTGCAAGTCTCTCCGTCTCCCCAGTCGAAGATCTTCTCGACATAATCCCAATATTCCTCGAGCGTCTCGCCCTTGACGGCGAAGACGGGAACGCCGGTCGCGGCGATGGCGGCGGCGGCATGGTCCTGGGTCGAGTAGATGTTGCACGAGGCCCAGCGGACGGTCGCGCCGAGCGCGGTCAGGGTTTCGATGAGGACCGCCGTCTGGATCGTCATGTGGAGCGAGCCGGTGATTCGCGCGCCCTTCAGCGGCTGCGAGGCTCCGAACTCCTCGCGCAGGGCCATCAGGCCCGGCATCTCGGTCTCGGCGATCTCGATTTCCTTGCGGCCGTAATCGGCGAGGCCGATGTCGCGAACTACATAATCGTCAAAACGGGTCTGGGCCTGGCTCGCCACTTAGGTCTCCTGTCGAAAAGAAAAGACCGCCGGCACGAGGGGCGGTCGCAAGCCGCGCTCTAGCCGCAGCCGGGCGCGAATGCAAATATAAAGATATCTTTATATGTGGGTTTGACGGATCACGCCGTCCCGAAATCCACCGTCAGCATCCTGGTGTCCACTCCGGCGCTCTGGAAAGCGGCGCACCAGCGGTTGTCGACGTCGCAGGTGAAAAGGAGCTCGTCGCTTCCGGGGGTTGCGAACCAGCCGTTGCCGCGCAATTCTTCCTCGAGCTGGCCCGCGCCCCAGCCGGCATAGCCCAGTGCCGCGAGCCAGCGAGCGGGGCCGCGCCCCTGGGCGACGGCGCGGAGGATGTCGAGAGTCGCGGTGAGGTTCCAGCGCCCGGCGACCCCGATCGTCTCCTCCCCGCCCCAGTCGGTTGAATGGAGGATGAAGCCGCGCTGCGGCTGGACCGGGCCGCCGGCATGGATGGGGGCGTCGGGCGCCACGCCCGGGTCTATGTCGAGCTGGCGGAGCAATTCGTGGAACCCGATGCGGGGCACAATTCGGCCGAGGCCGATTCCGAGCGCCCCATTTTCGTCATGGACGCACATCGCGATGACCGCCTTCTCGAAGCGCGGATCGCCGATGCCGGGCATTGCGAGGAGGAGCTGACCCGAAAGGGAAGGCGGCTGGTCCATCCTCCAAAGCTATAGGCGGTGGGAACAGGCGCTGCTAGGGCAGCGGCGATCTTACCGACGAAGCGAAAGGAAGCCGAGATGAGCATCAGCGTGGGCGAACGCCTTCCCAAGTCCGTTCTGACGAAGGCGAATGCGGAGGGCCCCGAGCCGGTCGACAGCGAGGAATATTTCAGCGGCCGCAAGATCGCCTTGTTCTCGGTGCCGGGCGCGTTCACCCCCACCTGCTCGGCCCGTCATCTCCCCGGTTTCGTGGAGCGCGCCGACGAGCTCAAGTCGAAGGGAGTCGACGAGGTCGCCTGCGTCGCAGTCAACGACGCCTTCGTCCTCCAGGCCTGGGCCGAGTCGGCCGACGCGGTCGGCAAGGTGACGATGCTGGCCGACGGCAATGGCGATTTCGCTCGGGCGCTCGGACTGACCATGGACGGATCGAAATTCGGACTCGGCGAGCGCGGCTCACGCTGGTCGGCGATCGTCGATGACGGGGTCGTCGAGCAGCTCAACGTCGAGGAGCCGGGCGCCTTCAACGTGAGCAGCGCCGATTATATGATGGAGCGGCTGTAAGCGAGGCAGGCAACGCCTGCGGCGCACGTGCGTTGAGTGATTTTCGAGTTCTGACCGCGGGGAAATCATTTATGGCCGCCAATTCCGATAAGCCCGGTGCTCGGGAAGGCAAATCGGCGGCTTTGAAGTTGGCCGAGGACATCAAGCGACGCCCGCTGACGGCGGCCGCGATCGCCGGCGGCGCGGCGGCGGCCGCGGCAGGCGCGGTCCTCGGGGCAAGGGCTCTCGCTCGGCGCAACGGTGCGAGGGAAGGCAAGCCGGTGAACCAGGTCCTGGCCGCGGCGATCACCGCGACGGAGGCGGCGGCGGCCTGCCAGCAGCCGGCGGATCCTGCGACGACGCCGGAGCCGGGCGCGGGCGAGGCCGAAGGGCATCCGAGCGGATAATCCTCCCCATCGCCGATGGGAGGGGGACCCTGCGAAGCGCGGTGGAGGGGTAATTGGCGCCAGCAATGGCGGCTCGCCCTCCTGAACCCGAACGTCCTTGCCTTCTACCCCTCCACCACCCGTCGGGTGGTCCCCCTCCCCACGCTTTGCGTGGGGAGGATAATCAGGCTTGCCAGCCGCATTTCCGCCCACGATTCTGCTGCTGGAGCCAGGTCATCAGCGGGCGGAAATAGTCCAGCATGGCGTCGCCCGACATCTCGCGGGTGCCGGTGAAGGCTTCGAGCGCGTCCGGCCAGGGCTTCGAAGCGCCCATCTCCAGCATCGCATTCAGGCGCCGGCCGACGTCCTTGTTACCGTAGAAGGAGCAGCGGTGGAGCGGCCCAGTCCAGCCCGCCTGCTTGCAGGCGGCCTGGTAGAATTGGAACTGAAGGATCCGGGCCAGGAAATAGCGGGTGTAGGGAACGCTCGCCGGGACGTGATATTTGGCGCCCGGATCGAAATCCTGCTCGGTTCGCGGCGAAGGTGGAACGACGCCCTGATATTGCAGCCGAAGGTCGTTCCAGCCCTGCTCGAGCGCGGTGGGCGCGATCTCCCCGCTGAACACCCGCCAGCGATATTTGTCGACGAGAAGGCCGAAGGGCAGGAAGGCGACCTTGTCCATCGCCTGGCGGAGCAGAAGGCCGATATCCTTGTCGGCCGACGGCACCTTGGCGCGCGGTAGAAGGCCGACCTGAACGAGATATTCCGGAGTGACCGACAGCGCGATCATGTCTCCGATCGCCTCGTGGAAGCCGTCATTGGCGCTGTCGAGGTAGAGCAAGGGCTGCTTATTGTAGGCGCGCTGGTAGAAATTGTGGCCGAGCTCGTGATGGACGGTGACGAAATCGTCGGAATTGACCTTGGTGCACATCTTGATGCGCAGATCCTCGACATTGTCGACGTCCCACGCCGAGGCATGGCAGATAACCTCCCGGTCCCTCGGCGCCGTGATCATCGAGCGGGTCCAGAAAGTCTCCGGGAGGGGCGCGAAGCCGAGCGACGTGAAGAAGGCCTCGCCGGTGCGGACAATCTTCTCGGGCGTATACTTCTTGGCGACCAGCAGATCGGTGAGGTCGTAGCCGACATCGCCGGAGCCCCTGGGCGCGACCACGTCGTAGATATTGCCCCATTCCTGGGCCCACATATTGCCGAGCAGGTCGGCCCGGATCGGGCCGGTTTCGGCCTGGATCGAATCGCCATATTTGTCGTTCAATTTGGCGCGGGTGTAGCAATGAAGCTCGTCGTAGAGCGGCTTGACCTCCTTCCAGAGCCGGTCCGTCATCGCCGCGAACTCTTCCGGCGACATGTCGTAACGCGAGCGCCACATCGCTCCGGTGTCGTTGAAGCCGAGCTCCTTGGCGCCCTGGTTGGCGATCTCGGTCAGCCGGACGTAATCGGGCCGCATCGGCCGGCCGACATTGGTGTGCCAGCTCGTCCACATCTCCTGAAGCTGGGCCGGATTGCGAACCGTGCCCATCTTCTCCTCGAGATCGTTGCCGGTCATCGGCTTGCCTTCGAGCGTCCCGCGACCCTTGCCGTAGGTCGAGCTCAGGCGGGTCGAGATGGTGTTGAGCTCGGCGGCGGCGCCAGGCGTGGTCGGCGCAGGCAGGACGAGCGCGCTGCGGAGGATGTCGAGCTTGCGCCTGGTGTCGTAGTCGAGCCCCGGAACGTTCGCATATTTCGCCGCCTCGTTGGCGAAACGGACCGACATCTCGGTCCCGATCGTTCCGAAATGGGCGGCGAGCGCATCGGTATCGTCGGTGATGTAGGTGGAGTTCACCCATTGGGCGCGGCTGTTGAGAACCGCGAACTCGGAAAGCTCCTTTTCGGCACCGGCAACGAAGGCGCGAGCCTCCGCCACGGTCGGCGCGGCCTGATCGGCGCCCGCCGGCTCCGCCATCGGCATGGCGGAGGCCGTGTCTACCGAAGTGTCGGCGGAAGCATTGGTGCAGGCCGCGAGGCAGATTGCGAGGGCGAGAGCGGAGACATTGGCTTTCATCGGTTAAGCATCCTCGTTTCTTGTCCGGTCGCCCGGGCTATTGCGCCTCGGACCCGTCTGAATCAAGCGAGAGAAAATCGGCGATGGCGCGGCCCAGCTCGGGCCTGGTGACGCAATTCATGTGATTGCCGGGAACCTCGACGAAGCGAGCATCGGCAAGCATCTCGGCGAGGTCCTTGGCTGGGCCGTTATCCTGGTCCTCGATCCCGGACACCACCAGCGTCGGCATGGCGATCGTGCGGAGCTCGGCTTCCGTCGAATCGACGAAAGTTCCGAGCAGGGGCAGTAGCGCCTGAGGATCGCCGCCGGTGGTCTTTAGAAAGGCTTCGGCCATCCACTCGTTCGAGCCCCGCTCGTGCGTGCCCATGCCGGTCAGCACCTTACGAAAATGGTCCGAGCGGCGGCCGGTCTCGAGCATTCCGCGAAGGCCCATCCCGGCGATTACGAGCCGCCCCGGCCGGGCGCCGTCGATCACCATCCGGGCGGACGTTCGGGCGCCGAGCGAATAGCCGCCCAGATCGTAATCGACGAGGCCGAGCCGCGCGATCAGCTCGAGCCCGTCGCGGGCGAGGATGTCCGGCGGATAGCAAGCTTCGTCGTGGGGAGCGGCGCTCTCCCCGTGAGCGCGAAGGTCCGGCATGATCACACGGAATCCGCGCGAGGCGATCTCGGCGGCGTGGCCGAAACGGATCCAGTTCATGTCGGCGCTGGAAAAGAGGCCGTGGAGGAGGAGGACCGCCCTCCCCTCGCCCAGCTCGTGCCAGGCGAGATCGACTCCGTCGGAGGAGGTGAAGCAGTGTATGATGGGTCGGAGATCAGGCATCATTCACCGTCATTGCGCGGAGCGAAGCGAAGCAATCCAGCGGGCGGACGCGCAGCGCTGGATTGCTTCGCTTCGCTCGCAATGACGGCCGTCTCAATCCGGCACTTTTCCGGTGGCTTCCATCCAGCGGTCGACGAGGGGCTTATATTCATCCGTTCGATATTCCGGCAGGCCTTCGGTGTTGATCCAGGCGCGGTGAAGGCTCTCCGCGCCGAAATGATGCTTGGGACGGAAACGCGACGGATCGTCGAAAGAGCCGACGGCGATGTCCATATTCTCGCTGTCGGGGAAGGCGAAGCCGAGCGAGGTGCCGCATTCACGGCAATAAGGCCGGTGGGCGATCGGCGAGGACGCATACCAGTCGGGCTCATGTTCCCAGGCGACGTCGGCCTTCGTCATGTTCTTGAAAGCAATCGAAACCCCACCCGTTGCGCGCTGGCACATTCGGCAATGACAGAGATAGGCATCGTCATTCTCGACCTGCACCGTGTAGCGGACTCGCCCGCAGGCGCAGCCGCCGCTCATTTCATCCATTCTCCATCCCTCCGTTACGTCCGCGGGAACCGCCAGCGCCGCCCTCAAGGCCGCCAGGCCGCGCGAGGGAAAGCCCAATCGTCCCGTCCAGCGCTTGGAATAGCCCTCAAGGCCGTGGGTGGCGAGGACCCGCTCCGCGCAGGCCAATATCGCGACGGCTATGGCATCTCGCGAGGCGGGTTCTGCCATGAACAGACGTGGCGCATCCCGAAGTACACCCCAAGTAGGTTCGCGGCCCGACTCCGGCCAGTCGATCAGGCTGATGCGGCGGCCGCTGGTCCAACCGGAGCCTTCCGCCCAGCCGGTTTCGGCGAACAATATCGTCGAGCCCGGCTCGTGCGCGAACATGGCGAAGCCGAAGCCCCGAGCGGTGGCGATGTCGATGCCGAGCCTGATCAGATCGTCGAGGGCGTCGGTCAGATAGGAGATACCGGTGATTTCGTAGCGGACCTCTCCGACGCGAAGCCCGAGGTCGGCCCAACCTGCACCCGTGAGCCTGAAATCAAGCTCGAGCGATGCCGCCGCTTCCGTCACGCCGCCTTCTGGAGATGCTTGCGGCCGAGCAACTCGGCGATCTGGACGGCGTTCAACGCCGCGCCCTTCCGGAGATTGTCGCTGACGCACCAGAGGTTGAGCCCGTTCTCGACGGTGGAATCTTCCCGCACCCGGCTGATGTAGGTGGCATATTCGCCGACCGCCTCGACGGGGGTCACGTATCCGCCGTCCTCTCGCTTGTCGACGAGCATAACTCCGGGCGCCTCGCGCAGGATCCTCTGCGCTTCCTCGGCGGAAATTTCGCGCTCGAACTCGATGTTGATCGATTCCGAATGGCCGACGAAGACGGGCACTCGGACGCAGGTCGCCGTCACTTTGATCTTCGGGCCGAGAATCTTCTTAGTCTCGACTACCATCTTCCATTCTTCCTTGGTCGAGCCGTCGTCGAGGAACTCGTCGATATGGGGGATGACGTTGAAGGCGATCTGTTTGGTGAAAACGGCGGGATCGGTGCCGTCGCCGACGAAGATGTTCCGGCTCTGCTCGAACAGCTCGTCCATCCCCTTCTTGCCCGCGCCGGAGACCGACTGATAGGTGGAGACGACGACCCGGCGGATTCCAGCTGCGTCGTGGAGCGGCTTCAGCGCAACCACCATCTGCGCGGTCGAGCAATTGGGATTGGCGATGATGTTCTTGCGCCGATAGCCGTCGATGGCGTGGGCATTCACCTCGGGCACGATCAGAGGCACGTCCGGGTCCATCCGGTAGAGCGAGCTGTTGTCGATCACAGTGCAGCCCGCCGCCGCCGCCTTGTGCGCATATTCCTTTGAAACGGCGGAGCCGGCAGCGAACAGGGCCATGTCCCAGCCGGCGAAGTCGAAATGCTCGATGTTGCGGACCTTGAGCTCGGTCCCGCTGTCGCCGAAATCGATGATGTCGCCCGTCGATCGCGGCGAGGCGACCGCCGCGATCTCGTCCAGCGGGAATTCGCGCTCGGCGAGGATGTTCAGCACTTCGCGCCCGACATTGCCGGTCGCTCCGACGACGACCACCCGATAACCCATTTCATCACTCCTGAAGGCGCAGAACCTCAGTTAGGCATCCTGCCGAGCTTTACAACGTAGACGTCCGCCATCCCCTCCGCCTGGCCGGGGCGGGGCCTGGTCCCGCGCGGTTGCCACCCTTGGGCCGTCTGTTATCAGGAGCGCCGTACGCCGCAAGGGAGAGCGATGAAACGGGCCGGCCTTATCGTCGCATTGCTGCTTCTGGGGCTGCTCGGGGCGATGGGCTCGAAGGGCGCACTGGTTACGATTCCCTCGGCCGCGGAGGTTGGAGCGGCGGGCTTCGATTCCGCCCGCGCCTTGGCCCGGCTGCAGCGCATCCTGGGGCCCCAGCAGCCCCATCCGGTGGACAGCGCCGCCAATGACGAAGTTCGCGAACGGCTCGTCGCCGAATTGCGGGCGCTGGGCCTTAAGCCCCGGATCTCCGACACCTTCACCTGCAACGGCGCCGCGACCGGAAACACCGTCTCCTGCGCCCGCATCCGCAACGTCGTCGCCACGATCGGGCCGGCGGAAGGCCGGCATGTCCTGCTCGTCTCGCATTACGATTCCACGCCGACCGGTCCGGGCGCGGCGGACGACGGGATCGGAGTCGCCTCGATGCTGGAGGTCGCAGCGCTTCTGAAAGATCGTCCGCTCAAGCGTCCGGTCAGCCTGTTGTTCGACGAAGGCGAGGAGACCGGCCTGATCGGCGCAAGAGCCTTCCTCAACCAGGATCCGCTCGCGGCGCGGGTGGACAGCCTGGTGAACCTCGAATCCCGCGGCACCACCGGTCCGGCGATCATGTTCGAGACCAGTCGGCCCAACGGCCGGGCCATTCGCCATTACGCCAGGTCGGTCGACCGGCCTGCGGCCAATTCGTTGACCACGGACTTCTCCCGCCTGATCCCGAACCAGACGGACGTCGCAGTGCTCAAGGAGCGGCCCTGGACGATTCTCAACTTCGCGATCATCGGCAACGAAACCCGCTATCACAGCCCTGACGACATCCTCGCCAATCTCGACCCGAACAGCCTTCGCCACATGGGCGAGCAGGCCCTGCAGGTGACTTCGGACCTGGCGGGCGGCGGCTCCGCGCCGGCGGGGGGGGAGCTGCTCTATGCGGACGTTCTGGGGATCGCGCTCGTCACATTGCCGCTCTGGCTCGGGCTTTCGCTGCTCGCGCTGCTCCTGACCGGCTTCGCCTGGCTCGCCTGGTCGCGCCGCGGCGGCGTCGGTCGCGGAGCGACGGCCCTGGTCCTCGCCATGGCGGGGGCGGCTTTGATCGCCTTCCTTCTCCACCGGCTGATCGGCTGGCTCCGGCCGGGCGAATATTGGAGGGCCTATCCCGAATGGACCTCGCTGGCCATCGACGCCACCGCCATGGCCTCGGCGGCGGTGGCCCTGCTGTGGATCGTCCGGCCAGTGGCTCGAGACCAGCTTCGGCTCGCCTTCTGGCTGGTCTTCCTCGCCTTGGGCGCGGCTATCTGCGTGGCCGCTCCGGGCGCCGCCATCTATTTCCTGCTGCCGCCGTTGCTCGCGGGCGTCGGTCTGCTCTGGCCGCGAGTCGAGCGGATCTCCACAGGACTCGCCCTCCTCGCCCTCGCCGTTCCCTGGATGCCCCTCCTCCACCTCAGCCAGGTGCTTCTCGATTTCGATTTCGGCTGGGTGTTCGCGCCGGTTTCGGTGCTGATCCTCTTCCCCTTCCTGATCGAATTGAAATGCGCGCTGGAGCGGCTGGGCCGGGAGCGGGTCACGGCCATGTTGGCGGCGGCGGCTGCGCTGGCCTGGCTGCCGGCGGCCTTCGCGCCCACTTATTCGCTAGAGCGCAAGCAGCGGCTGAGCCTGGAATATGTTTGGGACGAAGCGCGGGGCAAGGCGCGATGGATGGCCTATCACGATCGGGGGCCTTTGCCCTCGGCGATCGGCCGGATGGAGCGCGGGGTCGAGGTGCCGTGGTCGAGCTACAAGCGGTGGGCGACCGAGGCACGGGGTCCGGCGGTGGCTCCGCCGGCGCTGGAGGGGCTCGCCGGGCGGACCGTCGGCGGCAATCGCCTGGTCTCCTTCCGGCTGCGAATGCGCGGCTCGGACGTGGTCCGGCTGGTCGGCCCCAAGGACGCCCGCTTCCTGGCGGTGAGGGCCGGCGGCTCGTTCCGGCGCTTCGGCAAGGGCGATGGGAAGGAAGGTCCGGCCTTCCGCTGCCATGGGCGCAGCTGCGACGGGTTGGAGGTGAGTTTGCTGGTCGAGGGGACGGCGCCGATCGAGGCGACGATCGTGGGTAGCCGAAGCGGCTTGCCGCCTCAGGGGGCGGTTTTGGAGCGGACGCGCGCGGCGACCGCGGGGCCGCAATATGTGCCGGACGCCACGGTAGCCATGGGGAAGGTGCGACTCTAGGCGTCGCCCCAGCGCAGGCGGGGGGCCCAGTGGGTGGAGTGTAATGCGCCTTTCACCTGCTGGGATCCCGGCCTTCGCCGGGATGACGGAGAAGGCTCCTGCCCTCTCCGTCCTCGCGAAGGCCTCAGCCCTCGGCAGTCTCGGGCGCCGGAGCCTTGGCGGCGGCCGCCGCCGCCTTGTCGGGGCGGGTGTCGCGACGCTCGGCGATCCTGGCGGCCTTGCCGGTGCGTCCGCGCAGATAATAGAGCTTGGCGCGACGAACAGCACCTCGGCGCACGACTTCGATCGTCTCGATGTTCGGCGAATAGAGCGGGAAGACCCGCTCGACGCCCTCGCCGAAGCTGATCTTGCGGACGGTGAAGGAGGAGCCGAGGCCCCGATTGGCGCGGGCGATGCAGACGCCTTCGAAATTCTGGACGCGGGTGCGCTCGCCTTCGACGACCCGGACTCCGATCCGGACGGTGTCGCCGGGGCGGAATTCGGGGATAGGACGGATCTGGACGGCCTGCTCGATGGCCTCGGCCTCGAGCTGCTGGATGAGGTTCATGTCTCTTCGCTCTCTTCTTCGCGCTGCGCGCCAGAGGGCGGTGGCCTTCGAGCGTCCCTGCGACGCTCGACCAGGTCCGGCCGCCTTGACCGTGTATCGGACACCGCTCTGGCTTGGCGCCAGGCGGCTATCCTCGCATGATCCCCCGATCGCAGCACTTCAGGGATCGTGCGCCCTTCCCATATGACAGGTCGGGTATAATGCGGATATTCGAGAAGTCCGCTTTCGAAGCTCTCTTCCTCTCCGCTGGAGGCCGCGCCCATTACCCCGGGCAACAGCCGAACGCAAGCGTCGAGGAGGACGAGAGCACCGACCTCGCCGCCCGAGAGGACGTAGTCGCCGACGGAAACGGGAATGATGGGGCGAGCCTCGAACAGGCGCTCGTCAATGCCCTCGAAACGGCCGCACAGGATGGAAACTCCGGGGCCTGCCGCGAGCTCGCGGACGAAGGCCTGGGTGAGAGGGCGGCCGCGCGGGGTCATGGCGAGGAGCGGGGCGCGGGGACTCCGCTCCAGAACATGGTCGACGGCAGTGCCGAGCACGTCGGCGCGCATCACCATCCCCGCCCCGCCGCCGGCCGGGGTGTCGTCTACGGAGCGGTGCTTGTCGTTAGCGAAGTTGCGAATTTGTGTCGCTTCGAGGGTCCAAATGCCCTGCACGAGCGCACGCCCTGCGAGGCTTAGCCCGAGCGGTCCCGGGAACATGTCGGGATAAAGACTGAGGACATTTGCAGCCCACGTCATCGAGACGTCCAATCCTCGACGCGCAGCTTGGGCACGTTCCGAAAATGCCGAACGTTGTGAGTGACCATTACCAGATCGAGCGAAAGCGCGTGGGCGGCGATGAGATGATCGAAGCGATGACGCTCGAAGACCAGCGTCCGGTACTTTTCCGCAGCCGCTACGTCGAACGGTTGAACCGGGACGATGTCGAAGAACGCTGCCACATCGGCGAGCGCCTTTGAATTGGCGTCTCTAAAGCCGTTCATAACCTCGGCATAGGCGACAGCGCTCGTGACCACCTCCCCTGGTCTATGATCCTCAACGGTCCTGCGCGCCCGCTCCGAGAGGCCTTTGAGAATATAGATGCAAATGTTGGAATCGAGGAGAAAGCGAGCGCTACTCACGGTCAAGCAGCTTTCCGTCCCAGTCGAGATCGGACTCGATCTCCCGCTCTTCCTCTGTCAGCGGCCTCAAACCGGCGCATGAACCGTAAATGCCTGTCAGGTCGATCTTCTTCGCCTGTTGCTCCGCCAGCTCGACGATGTAGCGGCCGCGCTCCTCGCGCACGGTCATCTCTACACCCGGCTCCACGCCGAGGGCCTTTGGCAGCCTCACCGCCACCGAGTTGCCCGATTTGAAAGTTTTGGTTTTCTTCATGCGATATCCGTATATACTTTGAGTATATACATGCCAGCGAAAGAGAACAAGCGGAACCGGTTTCCTCCCGGTGCGCTTCGCCGCGATGACCGAACCCATCTTCGACTGCCTGATCGTCGGCGGCGGCCCCGCCGGGTTGACCGCGGCGATCTACCTCACCCGCTTCCATCTCACCGCCAGGCTGGTCGACGCCGGCAAGAGCCGGGCGGGGCTGATTCCGTGCACCCACAACCATTCCGGCTATCCCGAGGGAATTTCCGGCAAGTTGCTGCTCGAGCGAATGAAGACGCAGGCGCAAAAATACGGGACCTCGATCGCCACCGGCCGGGTCACTCGGCTCGACGTCGTCGAGGGCGGCTTCAAGGCCGAATGGGGCCAAGGTTCGGTCGTTGCGCGCAAGGTGCTTCTCGCCACCGGAGTCACCAACCGCCGGCCGCCGATGGACGAGAAGCTTCACGACGAGGCACTCGCCCGCGGGCTCATTCGCTATTGCCCGGTCTGCGACGGCTACGAGGTGACCGACAAGGCGGTGGGCGTGATCGGCGGCGACAGCCACGGGGTCGCGGAAGCCGTCTTCCTTCGGGGGTTCACCAGGGACATCACCTTGATCGCGCCCGACGCCGCCCATGATTTAAGCGCCGAGGACCGGGCGCGGCTCGATGATTTCGGGATCCGGACCGTCGACGGCCCCTGCTCGGCGGTGGCGGCGCACGAGGATTGCATCGTGGTCGACACGGCGGACGGCCATCTCACGTTCGACAGCGTCTACCCGGCGCTCGGTTCGGACGCGCATACGGAGCTTGCCGGGCAGGTCGGGGCGGAGCTTTCGGACGACACCGGCTGCATCCTCGTCGACGACAACCAGCGAACCAGCGTCCCCGGCCTTTACGCCGCCGGCGACGTCGTCCTCGGCCTCGACCAGATCAGCCACGCCATGGGTGAAGGCGGGGTCGCTGCGACGACGATCCGCAACGATCTGGCCAAGGAGCGGCCGATCAAGCGCGAGGGACTGAGCGGGTCGATTCGCGCGAAAGGCGGCGCATAGCGTCATCCCAGCGGAAGCCGGGATCCATGAACACCGCCGTTCGAGAATTCCTACGACCGTGTTCATGGATTCCGGATCAAGTCCGGAAATGACGTTTAAGCCAGGAACAACGGATCGGCGACGATTCGCCCGTCGACGAGATCCGCGACCCCGGCACGAAACGGCACCATCGTCCGGCGGCCATCCGGCCTCTCGATCTCGAGGAGATCGCCAGCGCCGAAATCCTCGACCGCCACGATCCGCCCCAAAATCTCGCCGTCCGCGCTCTCGCAGGGCAGGCCGATCAGGTCGGCGTGATAATATTCGCCCTCCTCGAGCGGCGGAAGCGCCGAGCGGGGGATCGTGACGAGCTGGCCGCGAAGGGCCTCCGCGGCGGTGCGGTCCGGTATCTCCGCGAACCGGGCGATCGGGGTGCGGTCGCCCTTGAACGAAGCGAGAGTGAGGAGCCTCTCCCCCACCGTCACCTGCTTGTGCCGCTTAAGGCTGTCCGCGCTCTCGGCGAACAGCTTCAGGCGCACCTCGCCGCTTATGCCGTGGGCACCGGCGATGGCGGCGAGGGCGACCTGTTCTTCAGCCAAGGTCGTTACGCCTTCTCGGCGCCCTCGGCGGGAGCCGCTTCGTCCGAGCCTTCGGCGGGCTCGCCGGTCGAAGCGCCATCGTTCGCGGCCTCGTCGGCGGGCGTCGCCTCGGCCTCGGCCGCGGGAGCCTCCTCAGCAGCGGGAGCTTCCTCCGCAGCGGGAGCTTCCTCCGCAGCGGGAGCTTCCTCAGCGGCCGGAGCGTCCTCAGCGGCCGGAGCCTCCTCGGCAGCCGGAGCTTCGGCGGCGGCTTCCTCGGCGACGACTTCGGCAGCGGCGGGAGCCTCCTCGACTGCGGGGGCCTCTTCCTCGGCGGGAGCGGCGGCGGCTTCGGCCTCGCGGGCGGCGCGCTCCTCGGCGCGCTCCTTGGCCTTCTCGCCGGGAACGCCCTTGTTCGGATTGTTGCGCGCGGTGCGCTCACGAACTCCGGCGGCGTCGAGGAAGCGGGCGACCCGGTCGCTCGGCTGGGCGCCGACCGAAAGCCAGTGGCGGGCGCGATCGGAGTCGAGCTTCACCCGGTCCGGGCTATCCTTGGGAAGGAGCGGATTATAGCTTCCGATCCGCTCGATGAACTTGCCGTCGCGCGCGGTGCGGGCGTCGGCGACGACGATCTTGTAATAAGGGCGCTTCTTCGCGCCGCCCCGGGAAAGCCGGATTGAAACTGCCATTTTCCTTGGTCCTTCTCTTCTGATCTTGGCGTCACCCCAGCGAAGGCTGGGGTCCCGGTGGGTGAATGACACCGCGCCTTTCACCCGCTGGGGTCCCAGCATTCGCTGGGACGACGGCTGGGTTTCACTTCTTCTTCATGAACTTTTCGAAGCCGGGCGGGAGGTTCATCGGAGCGCCACCGGGGCCGGGAAGGCCCGGCATCCCGCCCGCGCCGCCGCCCGGCAGCCCGGGCATTCCACCCATCCCGCCGAGACCGCCGCCGCCTCCGAACAAAGCTCCGAGCTTGCCGAGGCCGCCCATCTTGCGGATCTTCTTCATCGCGCCCGCCATGTCCCGGTGCATCTTGAGGAGCTTGTTCACCTCCTGCACCGTCCGGCCAGCGCCCTTGGCGACCCGGATCTTGCGCTTGGCGTTGAGGAGCTCGGGTTTCCTGCGCTCTTTGGGGGTCATCGAGCCGATTATCGCGTCGAGGTGGACGAGCACCTTGTTGTCCACCCCGCTCGCCTCCATCGCCCCGGAAACCTTCTTCATCCCCGGAAGCATCGCGGCGAGGCCGGAAATCCCGCCCATGCGCTGCATCTGGGCAAGCTGGGAGCGGAGGTCGTCGAGGTCGAACTGGCCCTTGGCCATCTTCCGGGCCATCGCCTCGGCTTCTTCGACCTGGATCGTCTCCTGGGCGCGCTCGACCAGGCTGACGATGTCGCCCATTCCGAGAATCCGGCCGGCGACTCGCTCGGGGTGGAAAGCCTCGAGCGCGTCGATCGCCTCGCCGACTCCGGCGAACTTGATCGGCTTTCCGGTGACTGCGCGCATCGACAGAGCGGCGCCGCCCCGGGCATCGCCGTCGAGGCGGGTGAGGACGATTCCGGTGAGGTCCACCTGGCCGGAGAAGCTGGAAGCGACGTTGACCGCGTCCTGGCCGGTCAGCGCGTCGACGACGAGCAGGATCTCGGCCGGCGCCGAAATTTCGGCGACCGCCTTCATCTCGTCCATCAGGGCCTGGTCGACGTGACGCCGGCCCGCCGTGTCGAGGAGGAGGACGTCATAGCCCTGGAGCTTCGCGGCATGGAGCGCCCGGCGGGCGATGTCGACCGGCTGCTGGCCGGCGACGACCGGAAGGGTCGCGACCTCGGCCTTCTCGCCGAGCACCCGCAGTTGCTCCTGGGCGGCGGGGCGGGCGACGTCGAGGGACGCCATCATCACCTTCTTGCCGGCCTTCTCGCGCAGGCGGCGGGCGATCTTGGCGGTGCTCGTCGTCTTTCCCGAGCCCTGGAGGCCGACCATCATGACGACCGCGGGAGGAGTGACTTCGACGTTGAGCTCGGAAGCCTCGGCGCCGAGCATCTCGACGAGGGCGTCGTGGACGATCTTGACGACCTGCTGGCCCGGAGTGACCGAGCGGAGCACCTGCTGGCCGACCGCCTGCTCGGTCGCCTTGTCGACGAACTCGCGAACCACCGGCAGCGCGACGTCGGCCTCGAGCAGGGCGATCCGAACCTCGCGCATCGCGGCCCGGACGTCGGCCTCGGTCAGAGCGCCGCGGCCCCGAAGCCGGTCGAACACTGCGCCGAGGCGGTCGCTCAGACTGTCGAACATGCTCTATTGCCCTTCCACCACGGCCAAAACGCGAACACGGCCAAAACGCGAAAAACGCCGGCGGGCGAATCTCGCCGGCCAGCGCGCGCCCTTTCGAGGCGCTGATCTATCCCAAAGGGATGCTGGGGCGCATAGCCGTGCGGGGAGGATATGGCAAGGGGGGCGGCAGGGCGTTCCAGGGCTATTGCATTTGGCCGAGGATGGATCGGGCGACGTCGTCCGACCATCCGGATCGCTTTCGCCGTCGCCTGATCGAGATTCCGGGACGTGCGGTGCGCAGGACGTTGAGGGCGAGCTTTCGAACCGTTGCGAGGTTTTCGGGCGCATGATCCTTGCGGCTTCGGGCGCGATCCTCGTCGAAGGTCATGTCGAGCACCCAGTGGAGGCCGTTCTCGATCGACCAGTGGGCGCGGGCGGCGGCGAGATAGGCCTCGGCGCTGAGTGGCCGCGAGGAGAGGTGATAATGGCGGGTGGTGGTGGTCTTGCCGCTTCGGGTCACCGTCGCCTCGACCATGCCCAGACGGGCGAGGCCGGAGAGAACCTCCGGCACGGCGAAATAGGCTCTCACCGCTTCGTGCGGCGCCGGCCGGTTGCGCTTGAGGCGCAGCAGATAGCCGCCGCCGCGATCGAGGATCAGCCGGGCGGTCTCGTTCCGGCAATGGAGGGCATCGGCGGTGACGAGCCGGCCGGTGTGATCGAGGCATTCGAGCAGCGCGCGCGCCGCCACTATCTCGCTGTCGCCCTCGCCGGCACGGAAGCTCTCCTGGCCGATCACCATCCGGGTCGACGACGCGAAGGCGCTCACCACCGCCGGCGGCGAGCGGCCGGCGGCGGTGTCGAACGAGCGCCGCAGAGTCTTGCCGTCAATCGCCACCACGCCGGCGCCGGACTCGCCCAAGTCGGTGAGAAACCGCCCGAAGCAGCCGCCAAAGGCGGCCGGATCGAGCAGGCGAAAGATGCTCGAGAAGGTGTCGTGGCTCGGAACCCCGTTCTCCAGCCGCAGGAACTCTCGGAACAGACCCTCGCGATCGACCGCGAAATCGGCGAAGTCGGAGCACGACTCCGCCCCGCCCACCGCCGCCGTCAGCGCCATCGTCAGAACCTCGAGCAGATCGTGACGCAGCGCATTGCCCGTCCGAGGATCGAGTAAACAATCAAAGGCAGACGCAAACCAGGACATGAGACCTCCTCAGCTCGGAAGGCCTCACACAGAATCCATATCAGCCGGTCGCGATACCCCGATTCTCCAAATGCGATTCCCCTGCTGTACTCCTCACCAATCGAGGAGACCGAGCCGTTCGCGCCGCATCCAGCGCGCAAGAAGCATCACCGCGACCGCGGCGAGGCCGGCGGCCAGGCCGATCCAGATACCGACCCCTTCCCAGCCCAGCCCGAAGCCGAGGCCGACTCCGGTCGCCAAGCCTATCCCCCAATAACCGATGCCCGCATAGATCATCGGCACCTTCGTATCCTGGAGGCCCCGAAGCATTCCGGCGGCGACGACCTGTGCGCCATCGAAAATCTGGAAGAAGGCGGCGACGATCAGGAAGGACACGGCGAGCGGGATGACGGCCTGGTTGGCGGGCAAAGCCGGGTGGAGGAACATCGTCACCAAGGCGTAAGGCATTGCCAGCATGAGCAGACCGGTCAGCGACATGAAGCCGGTTCCGAGCGCGAAGGCTGCCCAGCCGGCGCGGGCTATTCCGGCGCGGTCGCGGCGCCCGAAGGCAAGGCCGACCCGGACCGTCGCCGCCTGCGACAGGCCCATGGGCACCATGAAGCTCAAGGCCGCGAGCTGGATGGCGATGGCATGGGCGGCAATCGACTCGGCGCCGATCAGGCCCATCAGGAAGACGGCGGCGTTGAAGATGGTGATCTCGAGCGCCAAGATCACGGCGATCGGAAGGCCGAGCCTCCAGACCTCGCGGAAGCGCTGCCAGTCCGGCCTCCAGAAATGCCCGAACAGGTGGAAGCGGCGGAACTGCCGATGAATCAGAACGACCAGCGCCATTCCGGCGAACATGATCGTGTTCGCCATCGCGCTTCCGATCCCGGCCCCGATCAGGCCGAGCTTCGGGAATCCGAAATGGCCGAAGATAAGGCCGTAATTGACGATCCCATTGAACAGGACCGCGACCGTTCCGACGATGAACGACCAGAGCGGCTTTTCCAGGGCCGAGATGAACGAGCGGAGCACCAGATACCATAGATAGGGCAGGAAGCCCCATTGAAGTGCCCGAACGAACAGCTGTGCGTCCGCAGCCAGCGCCGGATCCTGGCCGATCGCGACCAGGATCGAGCCGCTGAACCACAGGATTGCCCAGACCGGCAGGGTCAGGGCGACCGCCGCCCACATACCCTGGCGCACCGTTCGGCGGACGTCGCGGACGCTGTGGCGTCGCTCGCCCAGCTCCTTCGCCATCATCGGAGCGGTCGCAGTGACCAGGCCGATCCCGAAGATCAGGAAGGCGAAATAGATGTTCACCCCGAGCGTGCCCGCGGCAAGCACCGACGGCCCCGCCCAGCCGAGCAGAACGACGTCGGTGACGTGGATCAGCGCCTGGGCGATGTTGGTGAGGATCAGCGGCCAGGCGAGCGCCAGCGTCGCGCGAATCTCGTCGCGCCAGAGGCGGCGGGTCTCGGGGCTTCGCTGAAGCATGGGGAGGCCGTAGGGTTAAAGGCCCGTCTTTGCGAGGAGCGACGCGCTCCGCTCGCAATGACGGGTGGTGCAAGCCTCTCCCGAACCCCATCTCCCTTGAATGATACCGCTTTCAGTTCTCGACCTCGCCCCCGTTCCCGAAGGCGCGAACGCCGGCCGGGCGCTTCGCAACTCGCTGGATCTGGCGCAGGCGGCGGAGCGGCTGGGCTACCGGCGCTTCTGGATAGCCGAGCACCATTCCATGCCCGGTATCGCCAGCGCGGCCACCGCGGTCGCGCTCGCTTTTGTCGGCGCCGGCACCTCGACCATCCGGATCGGCGCCGGCGGAGTGATGCTTCCCAACCACGCACCTCTCATCATCGCCGAGCAGTTCGGGACACTCGAATCGCTCTTTCCGGGCCGGGTCGATCTCGGCCTCGGCCGGGCGCCGGGCACGGATCGGGCCGCGGCCTACGCGCTTCGACGCAACCTCGCATCGGACGAGAACCAGTTCCCGAGCGACGTCGCCGAGCTGATGGGTTATTTCGAAGCGCGCGACGGTCTTGTCGCCCGAGCCGTCCGCGCGGTGCCGGGCGAGGGCCTGGGCATTCCCATCTGGATCCTGGGCTCGAGCCTGTTCGGAGCGCAGCTGGCGGCGATACTCGGCCTGCCCTACGCCTTCGCCTCCCATTTCGCGCCCGTGCAGATGTCGGATGCGATCCGGCTCTATCGCGAGCGGTTCCAGCCCTCCGCGCAGCTTGATCGGCCCTATGTGATGCTCGGTCTCAACGCCTTCGCCGCCGAAAGCGCGGAGGAAGCGGAGCTGCTCGCCACGTCGGTGCAGCAGGCCTTCGTCAACCTGCGCGCCGGCAATCCCGGCAAGCTGCCGCCGCCGGTCCCGGACTATGCGAGTTCGCTGCCGCAGGAGGGCCGAGCCCTGCTCCGCCAGGTCCTCTCCTGCTCGGCAATCGGCGATTCCGCGAAGGTGAAAGCCGCGATCGAAGCGTTCGTCGAACGTACCGGCGCCGACGAACTGATGATCACCTCGCAGATATACGATCACCGGGCGCGGCTGCGTTCGTATGAGATCGTGGCGGAGGCGATGGAAACCTCGTCATCCCGAACTTGATCCGGGATCCATGAACTCGGTCCTCTTCGAAAATGGCGATGTTCATGGATTCCGGCTTTCGCCGGAATGACCATGGGGGACTGAGGCGTGGTGGGCGCGGTAGGGATTGAACCTACGACCCCACCCGTGTGAAGGGTGTGCTCTACCACTGAGCTACGCGCCCACGCCGGTGCGGAACGGGCCACTTAGTAACGCTCGCGCTTACTGTCCAGACGTCCTCAGCGCGCCACCGCATCCTTCAGCACCTTGCCCGCCTTGAACTTGGGCTGGGTCGATTCCTTGATCTGCATCGGCTCGCCGGTGCGGGGGTTGCGGCCGGTGGAGGCCTTGCGCTTTGAGCAGGAGAAGGTCCCGAATCCGACCAGCCGGACCTCGTCGCCCCGCTTCAAGGCGCCCTGGATGGTGTCGAACACGCCCTCGACCGCCCGAGCCGCATCGCCTCGGCTGAGCCCGGTGGCGTCGGCCACCGCCCCGATAAGCTCCTGCTTGTTCATCTCTCCCGAACCCCCTTTTTTTTCCGATTGAGTCGCAGTTAGGCGCGCTTCCCTCCATCTAACGGCAGGAGCGGAAGGGGAGTCAAAAGGAAAGCGCGTCTTTCCGTGGGAAAATCGCGCTTTCTTAATCCAAATCGTTGATGCGTTGCAGCAATAGTCGGCGACTCCCGTCCCTGGTCGCTCCCGTCTTCAGTGACGACTCGAGGCACCAACCGCCTCGTCGGGCGCAGCCGCGAGCTCCGGGACCGGAACCGCCGCGAGGTCGTCGGCCTCGGTCCAGTCTATGGGAGCGACCGGAGTCGCCAAAGCGTGGGCAAGCACCTCGTCTACGTGGCTCACGGGTACGATCTCGAGCGCGCCGGTGATCGACTCCGGAATCTCGACCAGATCCTTTTCGTTCTCGGCCGGAATAAGCACCTTCTTGATCCCGCCGCGAAGCGCCGCGAGCAATTTCTCCTTGAGGCCGCCGATCGGAAGCACCCGCCCGCGCAAGGTGACCTCGCCGGTCATGGCGACGTCACGGCGGACCGGAATTCCCGTGAGCGTGGAGATGATCGCCGTCACCATACCGACTCCGGCCGACGGACCGTCCTTCGGGGTGGCGCCTTCGGGCAGATGAACATGGATGTCCTTGCGTCCGAACAGGCTCGGCTTGACGCCGTAGCTCGGGCTCCTCGCCTTGACGAAAGCGAAGGCCGCCTGGATCGACTCCTGCATGACGTCGCCGAGCTTGCCGGTCCACTTGATTTGGCCCTTGCCGGGCACGGTGACCGCCTCGATGGTCAGAAGCTCGCCTCCGACCTCGGTCCAGGCCAGGCCGGTGACGGCGCCGATCTGGTCCTCCTCCTCGCCCATGCCGTGGCGATACCGACGGACTCCCGAATATTCGCCGACATTCTCAGCAGTTAGCTCGACTCGATCAGTCTTTCCCTCAAGGATCCGGCGCAGCACCTTGCGCGCCACCTTGGCGATTTCACGCTCCAGCGTCCGAACGCCCGCCTCGCGTGTGTAATGCTGGATAAGGCTCCTGAGGCCGTCCTTCGCGAAGACCAGCTCGCCTTCCTTGAGGCCATGCGACTCGATCTGCTTGGGGATGAGGTGGCGGGTGGCGATCTCGACCTTCTCGTCCTCGGTATAGCCTTCGAGCCGGATGATCTCCATCCGGTCGAGAAGGGGCTGAGGCATGTCCATCGTGTTCGCCGTGGTGACGAACATGATGTCGGAGAGGTCGTAGTCGATCTCGAGATAATGGTCCTGGAACCTGGAATTCTGCTCCGGATCGAGCACTTCGAGCAGGGCCGAGGCGGGATCGCCGCGGAAATCCTGGCCGAGCTTGTCGATCTCGTCGAACAGGAAGAGCGGGTTCGAGCTTCCGGCCTTCTTCAGGTTCGAGATGATTTTGCCGGGAAGCGAGCCGATATAGGTGCGGCGGTGGCCGCGTATCTCGGCTTCGTCGCGGACCCCGCCCAGTGACTGGCGGACGAACTCGCGGCCCGTCGCGCGCGCGATCGAGCGGCCGAGCGAGGTCTTGCCGACGCCCGGAGGTCCGACCAGGCACAGGATCGGCCCCTTCAATTTGTTGGTCCGCGCCTGGACGGCGAGATATTCGATGATCCGGTCCTTGACCTTCTCGAGCCCGTAATGATCCTCGTCGAGTATCGCCTGGGCCTCTGCTATGTCCTTCTTGACCTTGGACTTCTTGCCCCAGGGCAGGCCGAGCAGGATGTCGAGATAGTTGCGGCTGACGGTGGCCTCGGCCGACATCGGTGCCATCGCCTTCAGCTTCTTCATCTCGGAGGTCGCCTTGATCCGGGCCTCCTTCGAAAGCTTGGTCCTGGTGATCTTGCGGGCGAGCTCGCCGAGCTCGTCGCCCTCCCCTTCCTCGCCCTCATTGCCCAGCTCGCGCTGTATCGCCTTCAACTGCTCGTTCAGATAATATTCGCGCTGGGTTTTCTCCATCTGCCGCTTGACCCGGCTTCGGATTCGCTTCTCGACCTGGAGCACTCCGAGCTCGCCCTCCATGAAGGCGAAGACCATCTCCAGCCGGCGCACGGGATTGAGCTCGGCGAGCAACGCCTGCTTGTCCGACACCTTGATGTTGATGTTCGCGGCGACCGAATCGGCGAGCTTGGAGGCTTCGCCGATCTGCGCCAGCTGCACCGCCGTCTCGGCCGGCAGCTTGCGGTTCAATTTCGAATAATTCTCGAACTGCTCGACGACCGAGCGCATCAGGGCCGCGACCTCGGCGCCCTCCGGCTCTTCGATTTCGACCTGCTCGACCTCGGCGACGAGATGCTGGTCCTCCATGCCCATAGAGACGAGGTTGGCGCGCTGCTGGCCCTCGACCAGCACCCTGACCGTCCCGTCGGGGAGCTTCAGGAGCTGAAGGACGGTCGCGACCACCCCCATGTCGTAGAGCGCGTCCCGGTCGGGATCGTCCTCGGCCGGATCGAGCTGGGAAACGAGGAAGATCTGCTTGTCCGCCGCCATCGCGCTCTCGAGCGCCGCGACCGATTTGTCGCGGCCGACGAAGAGCGGCACGATCATCTGCGGGAAGACCACGATGTCGCGAAGGGGGAGGACGGGATAGGATTGGGTCATCAAAACTCCACATGCAGGCCCTTGGGGCCTTCTTGCAACCTATATGGGGTGAGCGCCCCCGTCATCAATCATGTACCGTCAGAAGGCGGTCAGCGACGGATCGACCCGGCGCTGCCTCACTCAGGCCGAAGCGTTCAAGTACAAGGTCGCGAACGTCCGGTATTCAGCCCGCCGTCACGATGAGCAGGACCGCGAGGCCGTTCTGGAGCGCGTGAATGGCGAAAGCGACCCCCAGGGCCATGAGGAGGCCTTCGCGGCGCCAGGTCAAGAAGGCGATCGACATGATGGGGAAGGGCCACCAGATCACCAGACCCCAGGTCGCCACGACGAGGCTATGGGCAACGGCCCAGAGCAGGGCGCTGCCGATCACCGCCGGTCCGGGCCCGAGCAGGCGGTTGAGAGCGAGCAAGGGCAAGGCCAGGATCAGGGTTTCGAGGATCGGCCCGACGAAGACAACGAACAGGATAAGCGACCCTGCCTCGCCCGGAAATTGCGGCGCCGCGGCGTCGGCCGCTGCCAGTCGGACCAGCGCCGACAGGGCGACGCTCGGCAGCAATGCCGTCAGCCACGCCTTGGCGATGTAGCGGGGAACGACGGAGTCGGTCTCGAAAAGGAAGCGGGGCAGCCAGGCCAGATAGGCCGGGCGCCCCGGCGGTGCGGGATCGCCCTTCACCGTTCAGCGCATCGGCTCAGGCGGCGTCGCCCGTCTTTTCCTTCTCGGCATAGACCCGGATCGGGTCCTTCCGCCCTTCGACCACGTCCTTGTCGATCATCACCTCGTCGACCCCGTTCATCGACGGCAGGTCGAACATCGTGTCGAGCAGGATGTTCTCGAGGATCGACCGGAGGCCGCGGGCACCGGTCTTGCGTTCGATCGCCTTCTTGGCGACGGAGACCATCGCCTCGTCGGTGAAGCTGAGCTTCACGTCCTCCATGTCGAACAGCTTGCCATATTGCTTGACCAGGGCGTTCTTGGGCTCGCGAAGAATCTTGACCAGAGCGGTCTCGTCCAAATCCTCGAGCGTGGCGATCACCGGCAGGCGGCCGACGAATTCGGGGATCAGCCCGAACTTCAGGAGATCGTCCGGCTCTCCCTGGCGGAGGATCTCGCCGGTGCGGCGCTCCTCGGGCGCGGCGACATAGGCGCCGAAGCCGATCGACTTGCCCTGCAGGCGGTCGGCGATGATCTTCTCGAGGCCGGCGAAGGCGCCGCCGCAGATGAAGAGGATGTTGGTCGTGTCGACCTGAAGGAATTCCTGCTGCGGATGCTTGCGCCCGCCCTGCGGCGGGACGGAGGCGGTGGTTCCCTCCATCAGCTTCAGGAGCGCCTGCTGGACGCCCTCGCCCGAAACATCGCGGGTAATGGAGGGATTGTCCGACTTGCGGCTGATCTTGTCGATCTCGTCGATATAGACGATCCCGCGCTGCGCCCGCTCGACATTGTAGTCGGAGGCCTGGAGCAACTTCAGGATGATGTTCTCGACGTCCTCGCCGACATAGCCGGCCTCGGTGAGGGTCGTCGCGTCGGCCATGGTGAAGGGCACGTCGAGAAGCCGAGCCAGGGTCTGGGCGAGCAGGGTCTTACCGCAGCCGGTCGGGCCGACAAGCAGGATGTTGGACTTGCTGAGCTCAACCTCGCCGCCCTTGGAGCCGTGGGCGAGGCGCTTGTAATGATTGTGGACCGCGACGGAGAGGACGCGCTTGGCGTGGCTCTGGCCGATCACGTAATCGTCGAGATGCTTGCAAATTTCGAGCGGGGTCGGAACACCGTCGCGGGTCTTCACCAGCGACGACTTGGTCTCCTCCCGAATGATGTCGTTGCACAGCTCGACGCACTCGTCGCAGATGAACACGGTGGGTCCCGCGATGAGCTTCCTCACCTCATGCTGCGATTTCCCGCAGAAGGAGCAATAGAGGGTGCTCTTCGAATCGCTGCCGCTTAGCTTCGTCATTCTGATCCTGACGGGCCTGACACCCGCTCCTTGCCTGTGAGGCCAGTCTAGCCCGCACTATTGCACGACCACAATGGCTTATTGATTAACGCGATCCAGCCGGAGGCGTCGCCGCGCGGAAGCTTCTCCGCTCGGCCAATGTGGCGGCGGGATGAGCCCCCGACAAGGCCCGGGAAAATGCAGGCTCCCGAAGCGGCACGATATTTTCTCGCGCCGGCTATCGGTCCAACACGGCGAACGATCAGGTCACGGCGGCAGACGATCAGAAGATGAGGGCGACGATGATTACGATAACGATGAGGGCGCCGAGGCTGATCGTGACGTTGCGGTTCATTGTGCTTCCTTCGAGCAGTGAGACGCTTCCGTAACAAGCGGGCTGGGGAGCGGTTCCCCCGGGAATCATCGGTATCCCACCCGCGCCGCTGGCACGCCCTGGCAACGCTGGATCAGGCCGCCTCCGCCTGGTGGGTGCTGTCGCCCTCGCCCGGCGCGGGCCGCTTGTCGAAGACCTCGTCGACGAGGCCGAAATCCTTCGCCTCGCTGGCGCTGAAGAATTTGTCGCGTTCGACGGCGGTCTCGATCGCCTCGATCGGCTGGCCGGTATATTTGGCCATGAGCTCGTTCATCCGGTGCCGGATTCGAAGGATTTCCCTGGCCTGGATCTCGATGTCCGTCGCCTGGCCCTGGGCTCCGCCGGAGGGCTGGTGGACCATGATCCGGGCGTTGGTGAGGGCGACGCGCATTCCCGGCTCGCCGGCGCCGAGCAGGAAGGCGCCCATCGACGCGGCCTGGCCGATGCAGACGGTGCCGACCCGCGGGCGGATGTACTGCATCGTGTCGTGCATCGCCATTCCGGCCGTTACCACCCCGCCCGGCGAGTTGATGTACATGAAGATATCCTTCTTCGGATTCTCACTCTCCAGGTACAGAAGCTGGGCGGTGACCAGGGTCGCCATATGGTCCTCGACCTGACCGGTGACGAACACGATCCGCTCGCGCAGCAGCCGCGAATAAATGTCGAAGCTGCGCTCGCCGCGGTTCGACTGCTCGATCACGATCGGAACGAGGCCGTTGACGATGTCTTCATGGTCCATGTGGGGAAAGTTCCTGCCTTGGGTTGTGTCGTTCGACACACATCGGAGGTTCCGGCGGCAGGTTCAAGAGGCCGCAACCGGAGGCGGCACCGTCGGTCGATGGGCGACGGACGGCGGGAGGCGGTGGCATGGCGAAGGACTTTCGGGACAATCGGCGCGGCGGCTTCGTCATCGCGGCGCTCGTCTACTGCATATCGTGGAGCGGCGACGATCTCCGCTCCGGGCGGGTCGGCGGAGCCCGGCCGGACGGAAATTTAAGGCGCCGACACCGCCCTCCCCCTTGCGCCGTGGCCGGCCTTGCGGCACGTACGGCGGAGCAAGCGGGAGCGGGGTATGCGTCATTATCGGGTGAACAAGCTCGCCACGGCCAGCGGCGCCGTGGTCAAGCGCAAGGACATATTGGCCAACGACGACCGCGAGGCGGTCGCCCGGGTGCGGGACGACGAGGATTGTCCGATCTGCGACGTCTGGCGCGACGGCGAGAAAGTCGGGTTGATCGTCTGAGGGCGGGCGGCCGCGGCCATGGCGCACAGGTCTCCCCGTCACCGGTACGGGTCAGTCGCGACTGTCCGCCCCATCGTAATCCCGGCTGCCGGCCCATCTGAAAAGCGCGAAGGCCACCGCCCCCAACGCGGCGGTGACGGCGATCTTCTTCGCCAGGCCCGGCTTGTTGTGCTTCCACTCCGAACGGATCCCCTTCTCGGTGGGGATGTTGGGGATCTTGGCGCGGGCGAGATCCTGGACCACGCCCTCGACGACGTTCACCCGTTCCGCGCCCATCAGCATCAGCCAGTGCAGCCAGGTCGACTCGCTCCAGCGGAAGGCGCGCGGCGTATCATTCCGCTGACGCCGCTCGGCGGCGCCGAGGTGCCGGAGACGGCGGGCATCTGCTCATGCTCGATGGAGCGGAGGATCTCCACGTCGCTATGCTGCGGCCGGGGGCGTTCCCAGTCGTTGCTCAGCCCGTGATCCCCGGCCCGTCGCGATAAGGCGTGGTGGGGTCGTTCTCGGGGTCGGGGTCGACTCCCCAGCCGATCCCGCTGCGATGGTTCCGGCCGTCACGACTAAGAGTCGGTCCTCCCGGCGAAGTCGGATCGTTCCGGTAACGAGTTGAATTGAAGGCATTTCCGGTGGCGCCTCCCGGAACCGCCGCGGCTCGACGCGGGTTCAGTGGCCGAGTTTCAACCAAGGAGGCCGTCATGGCGACGAAGACGCAATCCAATGGCAACAGGTCGCGATCGAGCGGCAGCGACGGCGGCAGATCGAACAACGAACGCAGCGCTTTCTCCTTCGGCGGCGGCAATCGGGCGTCCTCGCCGTCTTCGACAGGATCGAGGCGACCAACGACAGCCAGACGACCCAGCGCGCGGCGCTCCTGATGAAGCTGAAATATGCACTGACCAAGCATGCGCATGAGGAAGAGGCCATCGTCTACCCGGCGCTCAGGCAGGCCAATTCCGCCCATGACGCGGACGCTCTCAACGCCGCGCACGATATGTGAAGACCTATCTCTACGAGCTCGAGAATCTGGCCAAACAGCCCCGGATGGCTTGCCCGGATGCGCGATTTCCGATCGATGCTCGAGGAGCATATCCGGATGGAGGAAGACGAGGTCTTCCCCGCCTTCCGAAAGGCTTTGTCCGAAGAGCAGAACGCGAAGCTGACCAGGACGATGAACAGGGAAGGCTTCAAGATGGCTTGATCGCCCAAAAAGGCGAGCACGTCATTGCGAGCGTAGCGAAGCAATCCAGCGGCTCGGAAGTCGTGACTGGATTGCTTCGTCGCTGCGCTCCTCGCAATGACGAAGGGCCGGCGGGTGTCCCCTCCCCGCCGGCCCTTTTCTTTATCTTACGCCAGCTGGCCGTGGCAGTGCTTGAACTTCCGGCCCGAGCCGCACGGGCAGGGCGCGTTGCGGCTGACCTGGGGCAGGTCGGCCTCGGCCACCTCGAACGTTCCCGAAGGCATTTCCGGCCGGGCCGCCTGCAGCGGCGGCAGCCTGGAAAGTATGGCTCCGGTGCCGGCGTCGATGTCGGCCGTATCGTCCTCGCCGGTGAGCGGGTCGATATGGTGGGTGATGAAGTCCGGAAGCCCCGGAAGCTCCGCCATTTCCTCGGGTGGCGACATCGTGAAGACCGCTCGGCCGAACGTGCGGGTGACGTCCTCGCGGATCGAGGCGAGCATCCGCTCGAATAGCTGGAAGGCCTCGTGCTTATATTCGTCGATCGGCTTGCGCTGGGCGTAGGCGCGCAGGTGGATGACCTGGCGAAGGGCGTCGAGCATCGCCAGATGCTCCTTCCAGTGTTGGTCGAGCGACTGAAGCAGAATGCTCTTCTCGATCTGGATATAGGATTCCGGCGTAAGCGCCTTCGCCTTCTCCTCGACCTGGTCGTCGGCCAGCTTCTCAATCCGCTCGAGCAGTATCTCCGGGTCGACCGCCTCCTCCTGCAGCCAGGAATCGATCGGCGGCTGCAGGCCGAACACCTCCTCGACCCGCTCCTTGAGCAACGGGATGTTCCACTGCTCGGGATAGGTGTTGGGCGGGCAGGCCTCGGCGACGGTGGCGTTGACAGTCTCGGCGCGCATGTCGGTGACGACGTCGCCCACGGTGGCTGCGTCCATGATGTCGGAGCGCTGCTCGTAGATGACCTTGCGCTGGTCGTTCATGACGTCGTCATATTCGACGACCTGCTTGCGGACGTCGTAATTGCGCGCCTCGACCTTCTTCTGGGCGGTCTCGATCGCCTTCGAAATCCAGGGGCTTACGATCGCTTCGCCATCCTCCAGATTCTTGTTCATCAGCCGGGCGAACATGGTCTGCGGCCCGAAGATGCGCAGAAGATCGTCGTCGAGGCTCAGGTAGAAGCGCGACAGGCCTGGGTCGCCCTGCCGGCCCGATCGGCCGCGCAGCTGGTTGTCGATGCGGCGGCTCTCGTGGCGCTCGGTGCCGAGCACGAACAGGCCCCCGGCGGCTATGACCCGTGCCTTCTCCTCCTCGACCTCCTGCCTGATCCGCTCAATCGCCTTGTCCTTGTCGGGGCCGTCCTCCATCTCGACGAGCTCGTCGCCGACCCGGAACTCGACATTGCCGCCGAGCTGGATGTCGGTGCCTCGGCCCGCCATGTTGGTTGCGATGGTGACGACTCCGAGCCGTCCCGCCTGGGCGACGATATGGGCTTCCTGCTCATGGAAGCGGGCGTTCAGAACCTCGTGATCGACCCCCTCCTTCTGGAGGAACTCGCCGAGCAGCTCCGATTTCTCGATCGAGACGGTTCCGACCAGCACGGGCTGGCCGGTCAGCTGCTTCTCCTTGATCGACTTGGCGATGGCGGCGAACTTGTCGTTCTGGTTCTTGTAGAATTCGTCGTCCTCGTCGACCCGCTTGACGGCCAGGTTGGTCGGGATGGTGACGACGTTGAGCTTGTAGATGTCCCAGAATTCGGCCGCTTCGGTGGCGGCGGTACCGGTCATTCCGCCGATCTTGGGATAGAGACGGAAATAATTCTGGAAGGTGATCGAGGCCAGGGTCTGGTTCTCGGGCTCGATATCAACTCCTTCCTTGGCCTCCACGGCCTGGTGGAGGCCGTCGGACCAGCGCCGGCCCTCCATCATCCGGCCGGTGAACTCGTCGATGATGACGACTTTCCCGTCCTTCACGATGTAATCGATGTCGCGCTTGAACATGACGTTGGCGCGAAGCGACTGGTTGAGATGGTGAACGACGAGCGTGTTCTCGAAATCGTAAAGGTTGGAGCCGTGAAGGAGCCCGGCATCCTCGAGCAGCCGCTCCATCTTCTCGGTGCCGTCCTCGGTGAGGACGACCGATTTCTGCTTCTCGTCCAGCTCGTAATCGACAGGCACGAGGCCTTTCACGATCGCGTCGACGCTCATGTAGAGCTCGGACTTGTCGTCGGTCGGGCCGGAGATGATCAAGGGCGTGCGCGCCTCGTCGATCAGGATCGAATCGACCTCGTCGACGATTGCGAAATTGAAGGGGCGCTGGACCAGGGCCTCGCGCTCATATTTCATGTTGTCACGAAGATAGTCGAAGCCGAATTCGTTATTGGTGCCGTAGGTGATGTCCGATCCGTAGGCCATCCGGCGCTGATAGTCCGTGAGGTTGGGGACGATGACCCCGACCGTCATTCCGAGGAAACGGTAGATCTGGCCCATCCAGTCGGCGTCGCGGCGGGCGAGATAGTCGTTGACGGTGACGACGTGGACGCCCTTCCCTTCGAGCGCGTTGAGATAGACGGCCAGAGTCGCGACCAGGGTCTTGCCCTCGCCGGTCCGCATCTCGGCGATCTCGCCGCGATGGAGGACGATGCCGCCGATCATCTGGACGTCGTAATGGCGCTGGCCGAGAGTCCGCTTGGCGGCCTCGCGGACCGTGGCGAAGGCCTCGGGCAGGAGCGAGTCGAGCTCCTCGCCTTCGGACAGGCGGCGGCGGAACAGCAGGGTCTGGTTGGCCAGTTCCTCGTCCGACATCGCGGAAATGCTTGGCTCGAAACCGTTGACCTTATCGACGATCTTGCCGATCGAGCGGACGTATCGGTCGTTGGACGATCCGAAAATGGCTTTGGCGAATCCGCCCCACATATCGAAATCCTGTCATGTCTGAATATTGCGAATGCGCCCGCGGCGCCCGGCGCCCGAGGACGCCTGTCGGAGAAACGACCCGCGGCGAGGCAGGGTCCGGGGCTGGCTATTCCAGCCGGCGCTCGTCTACGGGAGCGGTCTGGGGCGCGATCGGCGCGGCCGCCGGCAAGGCGGGCTCCGACTCGGCGGCGAGGGTAACAGGCGAGGTAAAGGCCGGTATCGAGACATAAGCCGCGGCTTCCGCCGTCTGGGCGGCGAGATCGGCCGCCGCGCTCGCGGCGACGGCCGTCCGCTCGATCTGGCGCACTTCCACGGCCCGGTCTCCCGAGATCAGGCCGGCGAGCATCGCAGAGAGGAAGAGCAGAAGTTCCAAAGCCGTTTCCAGGTCGGGCGCTCACCGTCGAGCGCCGCTCGCCTCGCGACATAGTGATTGACGCCGCCTCAGTCCATGGCCACCGAAGCTATTGCGGCGAGTGCGGGACGCTTTTCCCGATTGACGTGGACCACCTTCCCGAGACCGTCGATTTCAGCGTTGCTACGCTGGACGATTCCGGGCGGGTGAGCCCCGGCTTTGACATCTTCTGGAGCAGCCGGGTGCGGTGGTTCGAACCGACGGACGAGCTTCCGAGGCACGACAGGTTCCGGCCGGACACGCGCGGGCTGGAGGGTCCGGAGCCGCCGGCCTAGTCGGCGCTCTGACCGCCATTCCCTTGCTGCGCCTGGTAATCCAGGCCGTTGAGCACCTGCTCGAGCCAGCTTTGAAGCTGGGTCTTGGGGGCGGCGCCGACCTTGGTGGCGGCGATCTTGCCGTCGTTGAACAGGATCATGGTCGGGATTCCGCGAACCCCGTATTTGGCCGGAGCGGTCGGATTGTCGTCGATGTTGAGCTTCACCACCGTGACCCGCTCGGCCATCTCCGCGCCAATCTCCTCCAGCGCCGGGGCGATCATCCGGCACGGACCGCACCATTCCGCCCAGAAATCGACCAGGACCGGCTTGTCGGAGGCGAGCACCTCCTGCTGGAAAGTGTCGTCGCTGACGGATGTGGTCATTGTAATCTCCTGAAAAGGTCGGATGCCATTTAGGATGCCGGGAAGCCGGGCTCAAGCACCGGCCGGTAGCGATCGAGAAGGCTTTCCGGCAGGTCGAACAGGATCGGCGCCGCGGTGTAGAGCAATTTCGCGGCGATCGGACGGCCCGGGAAGATGATTTTCAGGGCCTCGACATAGGCGGCCATCTGGCGGAGGTGCGGAACCGGGATCTCGTCGAGGGCGGCGGGGGCGCGGCGGCCGGTCTTGAAATCGGCGACGAGGATCCGGTCGGGCCCGACCAGCAGCCGGTCGACGGAGCCGGAGACGACCAGGCCCCCGGCGACCACGGCCGCGATCGGCGCCTCGGCGAGAGCGCCCGGACCGAAAAGTTCGGCATGGGCCGGATCGCCGATCAGGCGGCAGGCATCCTCGACGAGGTTCCGGCGAAGCTCCGGGTCGTCGATCCCGGCGGAACGCTCCAGCCAGCGTTCGGCCCGAGCCGCCCTTTCCTCCAGCGGCACTTCGGGAAGCCGCTCGAACAGGGAATGGAGCAGCCGGCCGCGCTGGGCCGCCGCCCGCATCGCCGGCGAGGGCGGCGGATCGGCGACGTCGTCCTCGCCGAGCGCCGACGGCGCAAGCGGCCGCGGCGGCCGCGCCTCGACCGGAGCCGGCCTGCGAATCCAGTCGGGCAGGAGGCCTTCGTCGGCGGCGGCGGCTCGGGGGGCGGCCTTGGTGAAAAATTCCGGCTCGCCGATCCGGCGGGCGCGGCCCCAGTGGGGATCGTCTTCCCACTCGGCGCCGAGGCCGAGCAGAGCGGAGTCGAGCGCGGTCCACCAGCTCGCCATCGGCGGCCCCTTGCGGTCGGCGGGGCCCAGAGAACCGCCGATGTAGAGACGCTCCTCGGCCCTGGTGAGAGCGACATAGAGGAGGCGCCAATGCTCCTCGCGCTCGCGGCGGTCGAGAGCGGCGAGTTGGGAGGCGACGGGTTCGGCGAGCTCGTCCTTGCGGGGGCGGAATATGGGGATGGAGGGGCCTTCGGGCGTGAGGGAGATGTCGGCGAAGGCGGCGCCGAAGCCGCCTCCCCTCCGGTCCGGGTCGGCGCAAGCGTCGGCGAGGATAACTACCGGAGATTGCAGGCCTTTCGAGCCGTGAACGGTCATCACCCGGACCGCGTCGAGGGGGGCGGAGGGATCGCGGATAATCTCCACTTCGCCTCGGGCGAACCAGTCGAGGAAGCGCTGGAGCGAGGGCGCCGTGGCCGACTCGAAATCAAGGGCCGAGGAGAGCAATTCCTCGATCGGATCCCGCGCCTCGTTTCCAAGCCTTTCCAGAAGCTTGCGGCGGCCTCTTAAGTCTCCGCTCAAGATCATTTCGAAGAAGGCGTGGGGGGTCGCGTAATCGGCCATTCCGAGCAGCTCGTGAAGGCCGCGAAGCGTGGTGGTCAAAAGTTGCGGATTGGCCTCGAACTGCAACTTTTCGCCCCGAATGTGGAGCCAGAGTGGACCTTCGCGCCGGAAGGACGCGGCGAAGAGCTCGTCCTGGGTCCAGCCGAAAAGCGGCGAGACGAGCAGCGCCCCGAGATTGAGATCGTCGAGCGGCTGGATCGCGAACCGGGCGGCGGCGAGCAGGTCCCGGACGGCGAGCGGCGCCGACAGAGCGAGCCGGTCGACTCCGGCCACCGGGACCTTTTCGGCATGAAGCCGGGCGACGATCAGCGAGGCGAGATCGCCACGTCGCCGGACCAGGACCAATATATCCTCGGGCCGGACCGGCCGCCGCTTCGAGCCCGAGCCGAGCATGAACGGGTTTCGGATCCAGTCGGCGATCCGGCCGGCCAGTCGGCGGGCATAGTCGCGCACCGTCTCGCTCACCCAGGCTTCCTCGCCCCCCTCCTCCCCGCCGCCGTCATTGTCTTCGCTGTGCGGGAGCCACAATGTGACCGAGCCCGGGCGCCCGACATGGTGGCTCTCATGCGGGTTGGGCGCCCGGGGCAGGCCGAGAGCCTCATGGCCCAGATCCTCGATCAGCCGGTCGACGGCGGCGAGGAGCGGCGGCGAGGAGCGGAAGCTTCGGTCTACCGAAAGATCGAGGAAGTCCGGCGGAATTTCCCGGGGCGGCAGGTTCATGTCGATCGCGGCCTGCCGCACCAGCTTCGCCCTGGCCTGGAAATAGGCCCGGGCGCGTTCGAACTCGCTCGGATCGGTGCCCTGGAAGCCGAAGATCGCCTGCTTGTAGTCGCCGACGGTGAACAAGGTGCGATGCCGCCGCCCCGCCCCCTGCCCCGCGAAAAATTCCTCGACCAGGGCGCCGACGATATTCCATTGCGCGGCGTTGGTGTCCTGAGCCTCGTCGACGAGGATATGATCGGTATTCTGGTCGAGCTTGAAGCGCACCCATTCGCCCATTCCGGGGGTGAGCAGGAGCCGCTCGGCGAGCCTGATGAGATCGTCGAAATCGAGGACGGCATAAGCGCGCTTGGCGGCGGTCCACGCATCGGCATAGACCTGCCCGGCGCGAAGGCCGGCGGCGAGGCAGGCGGTGAGGGCGGCGAGCTTGCGAAGGGTCAGAAGCCGGGCGCAGCATTCGAAGGCCGCGGTGGCGAGCTCGACATAAGTCTCGTCTTGCGGTGCTTGTCCCTTGACGAAGCTTCGTATTTCCCCGTCGGCTTTGGCCCACACATTGTGGAGCCTGTCGAGCAGCCCGGCCCGCTCCGCCGGCGTCGCCGACGCCCATTGCTCGCATAGCGACGCGCGATCGAGCCCGCTCTTCGTCCCCCATCGGCTGTTGAGGAGGCCGATCCGGCGAAGTGCGCCGACGTCGAAAATATCGTCGCGGCACTGGCCTGTGATCGCCTCGTCGATATCGCCGAGCGGAAGGCCGAAGGCTCGGCGGAGGCGATCCTCGACCAGCTCGGGCGGCCCCAGCGACGCCATGGCGTCGGGGACCCGGGCGCAGCGGCGGACGAAGGCCTCGGCGCCCCCTTCCCCCAGCCTGTGGCTCAGCGCCTGCATGTCGCGGATCAGGCCGGAGCCCCCGCTTTCCTCGGCCAGGACCAGGATCTCGGCCAAAGTCTGCCGAGCCAGCAATTGCTCCTCGCGCCCCTCGAGCGGCCGGAAGCCGGGCACCAACCCCGCCTCGGCCGGGAAAGCGGCGAGCAGGCCCTGGGCGAAGGCATGGATGGTCTGGATTCGAAGGCCCCCGCCGGCCGAGTCGAGAACCCGCGCGAAGAGGCGCCGGGCGCTGGCGCGGGCCTCGGGATCGAAAGCCTCCCCCAGCGCCCGAAGCTCCGAGGCGAGATCAGCCTCCTTCAGCCTGACCCAATAAGCGAGCCGGCGATGGATCCGATCCGCCATCTCGGCCGCGCCGGCCTTGGTGAAGGTGAGGCAGAGAATGGAGGAGGGATCGACCCCGGCGAGGAGGAGGCGGAGGACCCGGGCGGTAAGCACGTGGGTCTTGCCGGTGCCGGCGGAGGCCGACAGCGCGGCATGATCGGCCGGCGCGGAGGCGGAGAGTTGCTCGGCTTCGAGACGGGCCAGGGGGCGGAGGCGGCGGGACATTGCCGAGCCAGCATGCGCGAGGCGGACCCTCCCCAGCAAGATGATTTACCGGCGCCGAGGTTCGGCGGCCCGCGGGCCCAAGCCGGAGGCAGCGAAGGCGCTCGGTCAGTCCAAATCGGTCGAAACTCGAATTGGAGAGAAAAAGACTTTCGATTATTGTCGCCGCGCTCGCTTGTTCCGGCGCCCCGGTGCGAGGTTTTTCACCCGGAGAGGAGCAATAACATGCCCACGGACAACCCCAACGAGCTGAAGATCATTGGAGCCGCCTACGGCCTGGCGCGAGTCACAGGCCAAGTGATCGCGCTCGTTAACCGAACGACCACTCCGCAGTCGCTCAGCGTCATGGCAAGCAATTCGGTTTTCGGCGATTCCTGGCCGGGGACCGCCAAATCCCTGACGGTGGTCTATCAATACGGCAACGGCGCACCGCAGGTCGGGGCCGTGACCGAAAATCAAATGCTCAGCATCACCGGGCGGCCAGGTGAAGCCCTGGCTTCCGAGGCCGACACGTCCTCTCCCCTGCTGACCGTTTGGGGCGCGAGCTATGGCCCGGCAGACGTGACCAGCGCCGTGCAGGGCATGATCGTGCAAGGGGACCAGAGCCTTTCGGTCACTCCGAACAACACGACGTTCGGAGACAGCTGGTCGGGCACGGTAAAGTCGTTCGTCATCGTCGCGAGCTATCTGAACCAGGTGCCTTTCGTTGACATCGTCGTCGAGAACACGCCTTATTTCCTCAAATACCGGCCGCCGCTGCAGATCGTCAGCGCCTTTTACGGCCTTCTCGACGTCACCGCGCAGCTACAATCTAGCGTCAGCCGGCGGGCCCTCGCCATCGCCGCTACGAATGCAGTGTTCGGGGAAGGCTGGCCGGGGATCCAGAAATCCCTCGACGTCGTCTATCAATATGGCGACCGGGCGCCTCAACTGGCCGTCGTCGAGGAAAATGCGACGCTCGCGATCGACTATGACGCCAGCGTGTCGGCTTATACCCCGCCGATCGATGCCAACGCCCTCAACGTCGTCAAAGCCGCCTACGGCCTGACCGACGTAACGCCTGCGGTCAGGGCGCTCATCGCGAACCAGAAGCTCAATTTCACCGCCGACAACGCGGCCTTGGGCGACGGATGGCCCGGGACCCTCAAATCCTTCGCCATGACTTACGGCTGGGGCCCCTCCGAGCTGACCACACTGCTGGTGCAGGAGAACCAGCCGGTCACGGTGACCGAGCCCCCGACGGCCCGGGCCCAGAGCCTGGCGTCCCTCGAAGGGCTGATGGCGAATGGCGACGTGCTGACCGTCCAGACCGGGGTCGGCCTCTATTGGAAGGTGGGCCCCACCGGGCAAATTCTGGCCACCGCCGCCAATCTCGAATCCTGCCAGCAATTCACGGTCGGCGGAGTGACGGCCGGACAGCCGGGCATCACCCTGCAATCGAGCGACGGCACCTATGTGATGCTCGGCTCCGACGGCACGCTCCATACCGGCGGCACGGCCCAGCAGGCGGCCGTCGTCGTGCCGTCCCTGATGAGCAGCGGCGGAATCACTCTGTCCCTCGTCGGGGGCACCGGAGCGCCCTTCATCGCCGTGGATCAGAATGGCGCCCTCATCGCCTCGAGCAGCTATTCGGCCGATTTCGCGAGCCAGTTCAACCTTCGGATGACGGCGACCGCGGCCGGGTTCGAGAACCACCTGCGCGCTTATACCGGAATGAGCCCGGCCGAGCTCGGAGCCGAGGATTTCGATCCATTGCTGACGCAAGTCGTCGTGGACCTCACCTGGGGTTTCTTCGTCGCCGCCGGCCTCGGCCCGCTGATGAGCAGCAGCAGCGGCGTCCCGCAGTCGGGCGTGATCGCTCTTCTTCGAGCGAATACCAGGGCCAGCGCCGCGCTCGACACCCTTGTCAGCGCCGTTAAGAACAATCCGGAAGCCTCGCTGACCGCCGCGTTCCTCGCGTTCGAAGGCGTCATCTGGGACGAGCGGTTGATGTGGCCGATCTTCCGGTTCATCGCCAACCAGATCAAGTGGTGGATGGTCGCCTATGTCGCGACGACGGTGCTGGTGAAGCTCGCGATCGTCCCGGAGCTGGAAGTGGCGCAGCTAACGGTGTCGCTGGCCATCTGGGCCTACAACACCACCAACGATATCCTCGCTTATGTGAATTCCGGCGGTAGAGCGCCTTCGCTCGCCTTGTCGGCGGCGGGATCGGGGACCATGACCGGCGCCCAAGGTTCTGAACCGGCCGCCTAAATTCGCGGATCTTGTTGTGTTCCGGCCTGAAAACAACATTCGCCGAATCTGTCTTTTGTGACAGCCGTCACGCAATTCAGGCTTGTGCAACGGTAGGGTCGTGCCGCTTCCGCCTGGCGGGAGCGGAAAGGGGACAAGCATGAACAGGAACCGCCTAGCAATCGCGCTCGCCGCAGCGCTCACGACCGCCGCGTGTACGACAGTCCGGGACGATATCAACGCCTACAGGAGCAACTTGCCCGATCTCAGCGAGACGGATGTCGCCGCCTTTGCCGAGGCCCGGGACGCAGTCATGAACACGCTCAAGAGGCTCTCGGGGACCACTCCTCAGAAGGACGGGGACGACTGGCGGCCGGTCGTCGACGCTGGCATCCTCTACGCGGACGTCCGTTGCGACCGCTACATGAATGCGCTGTTTCGATTCGACCGAGCTCGCGAATCGACGAGCCGGCAGATCGGTTTCACCGGCTCAGCGGCGTCGGCGGCGATGGCGCTGCTCAACGCCAGCAAAGACCTGATCGGGCTGACTCCCCTCGGTTTTACTTTGGCCGACGAGACCGTCAACAATATCGGTAAAGGCCTGCTTTTCGACCTAAGTCCAAGCATCGTCCGCTCGCTCGTGGAAAAGCAGCAGACGGCCTACGTCCAAGGCCTCAACGGCACCAGGTTCACTACCAAGACAGGGGCGATGAACGCGATCCAGGCCTATACGTCGATCTGCCTGCCTCCGTCGATCGAGACGGAGGTGAGTCGCGCCGTCGAGGCTTCCGAATATAAGCCGATCGACTATTTCGGAAAGAACGAGCCGCCGCCGCCGGTCGACGAGGATGACGAACCGGCCGCCCCAGGCCTGCCGCCACCCGCGCCTCCCCCACCCGCGCCACACCCGGACTCGACTCCGATCATCAACCGAACGCCTGGATATTGAGAGCTTATTGAGAGCTAGAGCGTGATCGGGTCAGGTTTGTTCACTCCGGCATTGCGAGCGAAGCGAAGCCAATAAACCCGACCGCGCCCTACAGCAGGCGAATTAGACCGCCTCCCCCGCCGCTACTCCGCTCGCCCAGGCCCATTGGAAATTGTAGCCCCCCAGCCAGCCGGTGACGTCGACCGCCTCGCCGATGGCGTAGAGGCCGGGGAGCTTCACCGCCTCCATCGTCTTCGACGACAGGCCCTGGGTGGCTATTCCGCCGACCGTCACTTCCGCCTTGGCGAAGCCTTCGGTGCCGTTGGGGATGAAGCGCCATTGCGACAGGCGGCGTTCGGCTTCTTCGAGCTTGCGGTCGGGGAGGTTGGCGAGCTCTCCGGGGAAAGCGAGGCGTTCGGACAGGGTCTCCGCGAGGCGTTCGGGGAGGTGGCGGGTGAGGATGGTCTTCATTGCGGCGCGGGGGGCGGCTCTCTTCGTCTCGCGGAGCCAGCCGGACTTCGCGTCGGGGAGGAAGTCGATTTGGAGCGGCTCGCCCGGGCGCCAGTAGCTGGAGACCTGCAGGATGGCCGGGCCGGAGAGGCCTCGGTGGGTGAACAAGGCGGCTTCGCGGAAGGCCGCCTTGCCGGCGCTCGCCACGACTTCGGTGGAAACTCCCGAGAGGGCCTGGAACAGGGCCTCGTCGCGGCTGAGCGTGAGCGGGACCAAAGCCGGGCGCGGCTCGACGATCTTGAGGCCGAAGCGGCGGGCGAGATCGTAGGCGAAGCCGGTGGCACCGAGCTTGGGGATGGAGGGGCCGCCGGTGGCGATGACGAGCGCCGGAGCCTCGGCGGCGCGGGCGCCGAACTCGACACGGAAGCGGGCGTCGGCATGGGCGATGTCGCTTATCGGGTGGCCCAGAGCGAGATCGACACCGCCTCGATCGCATTCGTCCTGGAGCATCGCGACGATCTGGCGGGCGGAGCCGTCGCAGAAGAGCTGGCCGAGAGTCTTTTCGTGCCAGGCGATCCGGTGGCGCTCGACCAAGGCGAGGAAGTCCGCGGGGGTGTAGCGGGCGAGGGCCGAGACCGCGAAACGGGGGTTGGCGGAGAGGAAGCGGCCCGCGGCCGCGTGGAGGTTGGTGAAGTTGCAGCGGCCCCCGCCCGAGATCAGGATCTTCTTCCCCGGAGCGTCCGCATGGTCGAGAAGCAGGACCCGCTTTCCCCTCCGACCGGCGACCGCGGCGCACATCATCCCGGCCCCGCCGGCGCCCAGGATGATGGCGTCATAGGGCTCGGGGATCATGAGGCGTCGGCTTTGGTGGACATGACGGCGCCTTAGAAGCCGGGTGCCGCCGCTGCTAGGGCTCGTACTCCGCAGCGGCGGCGTTTCCTAGAAGATGAACGCTCCAGCGACGAAGGCGACGATGGCGATCGTCCAGTCCCTGGACTGCATTCGGCGGATGAAATCCATGTCGAGGCTCCTTGCTGTATTAGCGATGTAAGACGGCAAGGCGCCGATTCAAGGCGCGTCGATCTTCCGCCGGTCCCGCTTTCAGGGGAAGTCCCGTCAGATCTTCACCTGGCTGCCCATCTCGACGACCCGGTTGGGCGGCAGGCCGAAAAATTCCATCGGGCTTTCGGCGTTTCGCATCATCCACGCGAACAGCTTCTCGCGCCAGATCGCCATTCCGTGAACGGTCGAGACGAGCGGGGTCTGGCGGGAGAGGAAGAAGCTCGTCTCCATCATTTTGAACGGAAAGCCGCAGCGGTCGATCGCCTTCAGCGCCTCGGGCACGTTCATGTCCTGCATGAATCCGAAATGGAGGACGATCTTGAAGAAGCCCTCGCCCAGCGCCTCCACCTCCACCCGGCGTTCCTCGTCGACATAGGGTACGTCCTCGATCGCGACCTTGAGGAAGATCGAGCGCTGGTGGAGAACCTTGTTGTGCTTGAGGTTGTGGAGGAGGGCGTGGGGGACCCCGTCGGCCTGGCTGGTCATGAAGATGGCGGTGCCGGGGACGCGCGCGGCCGAGCCGGCGGCGGACTTGATGAACAGGGGAATCGGGATGTCGCCCTGCTTGAGCTGTCGGTGGAGAAGCTTGCGGCCCTTCGCCCAGGTGGTGAGCAGGGTGAAGATGACGAAGCCGATCAAAAGCGGAAACCAGCCGCCGCTCGGCACTTTCATCAGATTGGCCGCGAAATAGGCCGTGTCAACGGTGAAGAAGAGCGCAAGCAGCGCTCCGGCCAGCCACCGGTTCCAGCCCCACAGGCCGAACAGGACCACCGCGAGCAGGCAGGTGTCGATGAACATCGCGCCGGTCACGGCGATTCCGTAGGCGGCGGTGAGGTTGGACGAGGTCTGGAAGACCGCGACGAGCAGGATCACCATCACCATCAATGCCCAGTTGACCGCCGGGATGTAGATCTGGCTGGCCGCCGCGGCGCTCGTATGGGTGATCTTGATTCGCGGGATGTAGCCGAGGTGGATCGCCTGCTGGGTCACCGAGAAAGCGCCGGAGATGACCGCCTGGCTGGCGATCACCGTCGCCGCGGTGGCGATCAAGACGAGGGGCAGCCGGAACCATTCGGGGGCGAGCAGGAAGAAGGGATTGTGGATCGCCTCGGGGCTGGCGATGAGCAGCGCCCCCTGTCCCAGATAATTGATCATCAAGGCCGGCAGGACGAAATAGACCCAGGCGGCGCGGATCGGGCGGCGGCCGAAATGGCCCATGTCGGCATAAAGCGCCTCCGCGCCGGTGACGGCCAGAACGACCGAGCCCAAGGCGACGAAGGCCAGGAATTTCTCCGCCAGGAAGAATTGAAACGCCCACCAGGGGTTCAGGGCCAGGATCACCTCCGGATTGCCGGCGATTGCGATCCCCCCCAGGACGGAGAGGGTGATGAAATAGACGCTGACCACGGGCCCGAACAGAGCGCCGACGGCGGCGGTGCCGCGCTGCTGGATCATGAACAGGCCGACCAGGATGATTATGGCGATCGGCAGGACCCATGGCTTCAGCCCCGCCTCGACCACCACCAGGCCTTCGACGGCAGAGAGGACGGAAACGGCCGGAGTGATCATCGAATCGCCGTAGAAGAGGGCGCAGGCGAAAACTCCGAGCAGGACGATCAGCGGACCCCACCTCGCCGCCTCCGTCTTGCGCGAGATCAGCGCCAGCAAGGCGAGGCTGCCCCCCTCCCCCTTATTGTCGGCGCGCATGAGGATGGTGACGTATTTCAGGGTCACCACGATCATCATCGACCAGAAGATCAGGCTGAGCACGCCGAAGACGTGGAGCCGGTCGACCGGCAGCGGATGATGGCCGGCGAAGGTCTCGCGAAAGGCATAAAGCGGCGAAGTGCCGATGTCGCCAAAGACGATCCCGATCGCTCCGACGGTGAGCTTCAGCATGCCGTGATGCTGGCCACCGGACTGCGGGTCGCGCACGTCGGGCAGGGCCGGGGCAGCCGAGGCTTCGCTCATCCTTGGTCCCCTGGCAGAGCGCGGTGTGAATCACCGACCGGCCCGATCCGGACCGCCGCGCCCGCTACGCCTTCGGTGAGCGCGGAGCAAGGGATTCGATAGGGGGCGGCTTTTCGCCGGGACGACGGGTTATTCCGCCGCCGCCGCGGCCGCGTCCTTTTCGGCGGCCTGCCTGGCTCGGAAAACGTCGCTTCGGTGGGCTCGGGCTGCCATCGCTTCCCAGGCGCCGGCGGCTCGAAGGCAGCGGTCGCGGACATTGTCGAGGGTGGCCTTGTCGGCGTCGGCGCGCGCCTCGGCGGCGCGGGCGGAATAGAAATCATGCTGTGCGGACATAGGCGGTTCTTTCTTCCCCCTTGCGATTGAAGCAAGGCGGGACGGGGCCCTCGCGGCCCCCGCCCCCGTCTGACGGGGGACACGTACTATTTCGCAAGAAAGTACGTGTCCCGTTCGGCTTAGGCCGCCTGGATGTTGACGGCGCTGGTCTTGCCGCGGCGGTCGGTCTCGAGATCGAAGGACACGCGCTGATCGCGGTCGAGAGTCTGCATTCCGGCGGCCTGGACGGCGCTGATATGAACGAAAGCGTCGTTGCCGTCGCCGTCGGGCTGGATGAAGCCGTAGCCCTTGTCGGCGTTGAAGAATTTGACGGTACCGATGGTCATCGAGGCTTTTCCTTTTCGAGGGCGGGACGAATATCGACCCGCGGTGCTGCGAGAGGCGAGAAGGAAAAAGGAGCCGCAAAGCACCAAAGACCGTTCATTTGCGACCGGTAGCGGCGCTCTATGTAGTCTCGAAGGGGTAAAAATGCAATTGGGGTGGGAGGTGCTTGCGCTCGGCGCGAATCCGCGAAACACCTGCCCCGATGACCACCGCCCCCGCCCCCGCGTCCGCCCCCGCCCCGGGCAATGCCCGCCGCGACCGGCTCGTCATCGCCGCTTCCTCGCTCGGCACCGTCTTCGAATGGTATGATTTCTACCTCTACGGCCTGCTCGCAACGATCATCTCGAGCCAGTTCTTCTCCGGGGTCAACGAGACGACGGGGTTCATCTTCGCGCTCGCCGCCTTCGCCGCGGGCTTCGCGGTTCGGCCGTTCGGGGCATTGGTGTTCGGGCGCATCGGCGACCTGGTCGGCCGCAAATATACCTTCCTCGTCACGATGGCGATCATGGGCCTGTCGACCTTCATGGTCGGGCTGTTGCCGAGCTATGCCAGCGTCGGGGTGGCGGCGCCGGTCGCGCTGGTGATCCTTCGACTGCTTCAGGGGCTGGCGCTCGGCGGCGAATATGGCGGCGCGGCGACCTATGTGGCGGAGCATGCGCCGCCCGGGCGCCGAGGCTTCTATACGAGCTGGATCCAGACGACGGCGACGCTCGGCCTGTTCGCGGCCCTGCTGGTGGTGATCGGCACCCGTACCGCGATCGGCGAGGAAGCGTTCGCCGATTGGGGATGGCGGATCCCCTTCCTGCTCTCGATCCTGCTTCTGGCGGTTTCGTTGTGGATCCGGCTCCAGCTCGAGGAGAGCCCGGTCTTCCGGAAGATGAAGGAGGAAGGCACGACGTCCAAGGCGCCGCTTCGCGAGAGCTTCGCGCGCTGGGGCAATTTGCGGATCGTGCTGATCGCCCTGTTCGGCGCCGTCGCCGGCCAGGCGGTGGTCTGGTATACCGGGCAATTCTACGCCCTGTTCTTCCTCGAGAAGATTCTCAAGGTCGACGGCGCGACGGCAAACATATTGATCGCGATCGCCCTGGTGCTGGCGACTCCCTTCTTCGTCTTCTTCGGCTGGCTGTCCGACAGGATCGGAAGGAAGCCGATCATCCTGACGGGCTGCGCGCTCGCGGCCCTCACCTACTTTCCGCTGTTCGAGGGGCTCACCCGGGCGGCCAATCCGGCGCTTTACGAGGCGCAGCGAGAGGCTCCGGTGGAGGTGATGGCCGATAGCCGGGTCTGCTCGCTCCAGTTCGATCCGATCGGCAGGAAGAGCTTCGACCGGAACGGCTGCGACATCGCGAAGAGCCTGCTCTCCAAAGCGGGCATCGGCTATGTGTCGGTCGACACCGAGTTCGAAACCGGAGCGCGGCTCAAGATCGGCAAGGCGTGGGTCGATATTCCCAATGCCCCGTCGATCGGCGGAGAAGAAGGGCATGCGCGCTGGGCCGCGAACGCCGAAACCGAGATCAAGGCGGCCCTCACTCGCGCCGGCTATCCTTCCAGGGCCGATCCGGCGCGGGTGAACAAGCCGCTCGTCGTCGCCATCCTGTTCCTGCTCGTCCTTTACGTGACCATGGTTTACGGGCCGATAGCGGCGCTGCTGGTGGAGCTGTTCCCGAGCCGGATCCGCTACAGCTCGATGTCGCTTCCCTATCATGTCGGCAACGGCTGGTTCGGAGGCTTCCTTCCCACCGCCGCCTTCGCCATGGTCGCAGCGACCGGGGATATCTATTACGGCCTCTGGTACCCGGTCGGGATCGCGGTGCTGACTCTGGTGGTCGGGCTTTTCCTGCTGCCGGAGACCCGCGGGCGGGAGATGGATTGACGGTTCTTGCGCGGGCCGTCCCTTCCGTTAAGGCGGCGCAATGACCCTGCCCTCCGTCTTTCAGCGCCTCCGCCTCCCGGCGATCGGAGCGCCGCTCTTCATCGTCTCCAACCCGGACCTCGTCATCGCCCAGTGCAAGGCGGGAATCGTCGGCTCCTTCCCGGCGCTCAACGCCCGGCCGCAGAGCCTGCTCGACGAATGGCTTCACCGGATCACCGAGACGCTCGCCGCCTGGGACCGGGACAATCCGGACCGCCCGGCGGCGCCCTTCGCGGTCAACCAGATCGTCCACCGCTCCAACGACCGGCTACAGCAGGACATGGCGACCTGCGCCAAATGGAAGGTGCCGATCGTCATCACTTCGCTGGGCGCCATCGTCGAAGTCAACCAGGCGGTGCACGGCTGGGGCGGGATCGCGCTTCACGACGTCATCAACGACCGATTCGCCCGAAAGGCGGTGGAAAAAGGCGCGGACGGGGTGATCGCGGTCGCGGCCGGGGCCGGCGGCCATGCCGGAACCCTGTCGCCCTTCGCCCTCGTCGAGGAGATACGGCAGTGGTTCGAGGGGCCATTGATCCTGTCGGGCGCGATCGCGACCGGCCGGGCCATCCTCGGCGCTCAGGCGATGGGAGCGGATCTCGGCTATATCGGCTCGCCGTTCATCGCCACCGCGGAGGCCAATGCGGCGGACGCCTACAAGCAGGGCATTTGCGACGGGCGGGCGGCGGATATCGTCTATTCGAGCCTGTTCACCGGAGTTCACGGCAATTATCTGCGCGCCTCGATCGCCGCTTCCGGGCTTGATCCGGACAAACTCCCAGAGGGCGATCTGAAGACGATGGATTTCGGCGGAGGAGAGAGCGCCAAGAAGGCCTGGCGCGACATCTGGGGCTCCGGCCAGGGCATCGGCGCCATCGACAGGGTGAGGCCGGCGGGGGACTATGTGGCGGAGCTGATCCGGGAGTATGAGGCGGCGAAGGCGCGGCTGAGGGCCTTCTGACCATCATTCCGGCGGAGGCCGGAATCCATGAACTCGGCTTCCTCCAGTCTGGCACCGGCCGTGTTCATGGATCCCGGCCTTCGCCGGGATGCCGATTGTCAGAAGGACCGTTCCAGCCGGCTCATCAGGCTTCGCGCCGGGCTCGCCTGAGGCGCATCGCCCTGACCGCCCGCTTCGTCGAGCCTCTTCACCCGCGCATAGAGATCGCGGCTGGCATGGATCAGGGCCACCGCGGCGTCGGGCAGCTTCGAAGCCAGCGCCTCGTCGCTGCCGGGCGCTTCGCCGAGCCGGCGCGCCGGGCGGCGGGCCTGGCTCGCGCTCAATTCGCCCGCCTCGACCGCGCGCTGGGTGAGCAGCCAGGCGATGACGTGCATCAGGCGGGTCGTCACCTTCAGCGATTCGCAGGAAAAGCCGACTCGATCGATCGGGTCCAGCGAGTCGCGGTCGGCCCGGCCGCTCATGTCGAAATAGGAGCGTGCCTCGTCAGCGAGCAGCATCGCCTCGGTATAGAGCGAGGCGACCAGCTTGGCGGTCAGCGGAAGGCGCGGTTCGGGCATGTGCCGATGGTGCCACAGAGGCGGCCTGCCTGCGAGGGGCAAAGAAGGTAAAGGCGGGGTTGTGCCGGCGGGGGACGGACTTGTCCTCCCCACCCGTACGCCATGGGAAGGAATTACGCGATGATGTCCGGGATGAGCTGGTCCTCGAGCTGGGCGATCTCGTCCCTGAGGCGGAGCTTTCGCTTCTTCAGGCGGGCGAGCTGGAGCTGATCGGACGAAGGCGAGATTCGGAGCGCCTCGATCGCCGAGTCGAGGTCGCGATGCTCCTGGCGCAGGCGGACCAGCAGCGAGGCCGCCGGGACGGCGTTTCCGTCAATCGTTTCCATGCCCCTCCAGACGCTTACCAAGCCAATCGAAACGCGCTATGGGTAGTCCATTAACGGTCCGTCGTACATATTGCGGCGGCCGTCCTGATCGACGGGAGACAGGCCACGCCTTCAGACGTTGAGACCCCGCCCAGCACAGCCAAGGAGATGGGAATGCAACAGGCGCATATCTCGGCATTGCAACACCGCCACGCGGACATCGAAGCGCGGATCGAAGAAGAAAGTCAGAGGCCGATGCCGGATACGGCCGCCCTCGCCAAGCTCAAGAAAGAGAAGCTGTGGATCAAGGAGGAGATTGCCGGCCTCCATTAGGGGCGGCCTCCTAGAGAAAATTCCCGTCGTCCCAGCGAAGGCTGGGACCCCAGCGGGTGAAAGGCTCGGCGCTTTTCACCCCACGGGACCCCAGCCTTCGCTGGGGTGACGCTTTCGGCCCTCCCCGATGCCGTCAATCGTCGCGGGTGATTCGCTCATTGCGCTCGTGGCGCTCTTGGGCCTCGACCGTCATGGTCGCGATCGGCCGGGCTTCGAGGCGGGCAAGCGAGATCGGCTCACCGGTCACTTCGCAAAAGCCGTAATCGCCGGTGTCGATCCGGCGAAGCGCCGAGTCGATCTTCGAAATGAGCTTGCGCTGCCGGTCGCGGGTCCTGAGTTCGATCGCCCAGTCGGTTTCCGAGGAGGCTCGGTCGGTGACGTCCGCCTCGCGGATCGGGCCGCTCTTCAGCGATGCCATCGTCCCTTGCGATTCGCGGAGGATCTCGTCCTTCCAGGCGAGCAGCTTGTGCCGGAAATATGCTAGCTGCGCGCGATTCATGAACTCTTCGTTGGCACTGGGCCGATAGCTTTCGGGCATTCCGCCCAAAGCGTAGACCGAGCCGTAAACGTCACTCAAAGCCGTCGCCATAACCCCTCCACATCCTCACGCGCCGCCTAAGCGTCACGCAATCCTCCTGCAGCTCCGCTTCCGAGTCTTCCGGAAATGTCGGAGCTTGCCCCAGCGCGCCTATACGCTCCGCAATAGGGGAGTACAAGTCACTCAAATAGCGGTCAAAAATGCACCCGAATTCCGACAGCGCGGCTGACTTTCCGACCCATTTTCCCGCCGCCGGCGACCGATATTGCGACCGGTCACTCGAATATCGCGAATCGGAGCCGCGGGGCCGGCGTTAACCATGTTCGCCCGATCCGACCCGCCGCAGGTTCGTTCACGGCTCGTGCAAGCCTGTCCTCAAATGGGACGGAAGTCGCCCCGACTGCCATTTGGCGGGCATTCTGAGGGGTCTTCATGGTTAACGACCTTGCACTTAAAGCATTCCTTTGCATCTGTGCATGTACCCCGACGCTGAAGCCGATCTTCCACCCAGGACTTTCGGCGACGCATCGGAACCTGAGAATAAGGTGCGCTGTCATGTCGGTTAGAATGGCCCTCGCTAAACTATGCGCCTGCACTTGCGGCGGCGCGATCATCGGTGGCGGCGCAGTCCATGTCGCCGAGAACCCGCCCCAGCGGACCGCCTTCGTCAAGAAGGCCAAGACGGTCAGGCAGGCGCCCCGGCGCTATGCCCGGGTCAAGCCGATGAAGCGCTACAAGCGGGTCCGGACCGCCTGCGTCGTCAAGACCCCGGGCACGACCACCACAACCCGCACCATCACCTATCCGGGCAGCTCGATTCCGATTCCCCTGCCCCCGCTTCCGCCGCTTGCGGGAAGCACCGGCGGCGGCGGCGGAGTCACGGTGATCGGCGGCAGCGGCGGCTTCGGAGGCGGCTTTGGCGGCGGCTTCTTCAGCGGCGGCTTCTTCGGCGGATCGAGCGGCAACGCCATCTTCACCGCGTCGACCAGCACCTCGACCGGCGGCAGCGGCGGCAGCTCGACCTCCACCAGCGGCGGTTCGACGAGCACCGGCGGCAGCTCGACGAGCAGCGGAGTCTCGACCAGCACGGGCGGAGTTTCGACCAGCACGGGCGGAGTTTCGACCAGTAGCGGTGTCTCGACGAGCACAAGCGGCGGATCGACCAGCACGAGCGGCGGATCGACTTCCACCAGCGGTGGCTCCACCTCGACGTCCAGCTCGACCGGCGGAGTATCGACCACCTCGTCGACCTCGACCGGTAACGTGTCGACCACCTCCTCCTCGTCGAGCTTCGGCGGCGGTACGTCGACCAGCTCTTCGTCGAGCGGCAACGTGTCGACCAGCGCGTCGACCTCGGCGAGCACGTCGAGCAGCACCAGCTCGTCGACGAGCAGCTCGACCTCGAGCGGCAGCTCGACCAGCACAAGCGGCGGCACCGACGTTCCGGCCCCGCCGATGATCCTCCTGTTTGGAGCGGCGGCCGCGGCCCTGGTCGCCCGCCGACGGATTGCCCGCTCCGGAAACTGAGCCGGAACGGAAAGCGAAAAGGCCGCGGGGATATTTCGCCCCGCGGCCTTTTCCACATCTGAAGCAGATCCTCTCCGCCGAAATGGAGAGGATGGAATCAGGAAGCCTTCCTCGCTTCGGCTTCCATCTGCTCGGCGGTGAGGCCGATGACCGGTCCATCGGGGCTGCCGCCGACGGCATTGCGCGGCAGACGGATGGTTTTCCCCGAAATCAGCTTCAGGGTCAGGATCAGCTCGTCAATCGCCTCGATCGTTCCGACGATGTTTCCGGCGACGCCTTTCACCGTCGCTCCGGCGACGATCTGTGCGGCAGCCGCGGCCTGGACCCGGTCGATATCGGCGTCGAGCTGGGGCCCGGTCATTCCGAACAGAGCGCCGTCGTCCGTCGCGGTGAAGCTCGCGACCGGAAGGCGAACTTCGTGCCGGTCGGTCCTGAGCATGAGCTGGTCGCCTTCGACCCGAAGGATCGTTCCGACGACTCCGCCGCTCGTATCCTTGACGACCGCGCCGGCGGTGACGGCCGCGGCGGCGGGAATCGAGCTGGCCGCGAGGGCGAGGCCGATGATGAAGCTGGACTTGAAACGCATTTTCACTCCTGGATTTTACTCGGTTGAAAGGCCACCCCCGGCCGAAGCCGGCTGCAAGCTACTCGGACTGAAGGATTTTTTCAATCTCCGTGACCGGATGGCCGGTCAGGTCCTTGGCGATCTCGCCCTTGAGGCGCTTCTCGACTTCCTTGTGATAATGCTTCCTCAGCTCGCCGAGCGTCTTGGGCGGGGCGACGATGATCAGCGACTCGAAATCGTTGTTCAGCGCCCGCTTGCGCAGCAGGTCGGCGGTCTCGGCTGCAAAGCGGTTCTCTTCGAGCTGGTGAAAGTCGGTTTCCTCATAGGCGCTCCGGCCCGGCCCGGCGGAGTCGAAGGCGCGGCCGGGGCTGTCCGTTTTCTGGTGGCGGTCCGCGGGATTTTCTTGCTCGCGCTTACGCTCGACCTCGAGCCTGGGATAATCGGAATCGCCCTGATTGCGGAAGAACAGCATCTTCTTGCCGTCGGCGACCACCACGAAACTTTTGTGCGGAACCTGCATCGCTTTCTCCTTCTTCATCCGACCAACTCACGAATCGCGGCGATGGTTGCCACGCATGGGCCGCCACGCTTGCGCCCGCGCCGCCGCCGCTTTAGCTCGGTCGCCATGCGGATCCTCCTCACCAACGACGACGGCGTGAACGCGACCGGCTTGCAGGTGCTCGAAAAGATCGCGCGGCTCTTCTCCGACGACATCTGGACGGTCGCTCCGACCGAGGAACAATCGGGCGCCGGCCACTCGCTCACCCTTTCCCGGCCGGTCCGCCTCCGGAAGCTCGGCGAGCGCCGCTATTGCGTTACCGGCACCCCGACCGACGCGGTGATGATGGCCGTCGCGCATCTGATGAAGGATTCGCCGCCCGACCTCGTCCTTTCCGGAGTCAATCGCGGCGCCAATCTCGGCGAGGACGTCACTTATTCGGGCACGGTATCGGCGGCGATGGAAGGAGCGATGGCGGGGTTTCCGGCGATCGCGCTCAGCCAGACCTATGCCAGGGAAGGCATGGGCGATACCGTGCCGTTCGCCGCGGCCGAGGCCTGGGGGGAGCGTGTGCTCAGGCCGATGATCGACGGCGGCATGCCCAGGCACACGCTCGTCAACGTCAACTTCCCGGCGCTCGCGCCCGACTCGGTCAAGGGCATCAGGGTCGCTCCGCAGGGCCGCCACGATTACGGCCGGCTGAGGATCGACCGCCGGACCGATCCGCGCGGCTACGATTATTTCTGGTTCGGCCTGGCGCCGCTGGTGGAGACGCCCGGCCATATGACCGACCTCGAAGTGGTCTCGGACGGTTACGTCGCCGTCACTCCCCTCCACTTCGATTTGACTCACGCGCCCTCGCTCAAGCGTTTGTCGGACCTTTACGGCTGATGCCGCAATCGGTCGGCCCCGATCAGACGACCCTGCGGCGCAAGTCGCCGATCACCGGCTGGCAGTCGATCGGGATCAGGCTCGGCCTGGTTCTCGGCATGCTCGCCTTCGTGATTGCGGTCCACTGGTTCGAGCGGCACAATCTGAAGGACCAGCTCGACGGCCATATCAGCTTCCTCGACGCCGTCTATTTCACGATGATCAGCATCACCACGACCGGCTATGGCGACATCGTCCCGGTCAGCGAAAGCACTCGGCTTTTCGACGCGCTGGTGGTGACTCCGATCCGAATCTTTTTCGTGCTGATCTTCATCGGCACGGCTTACACGTTCGTCCTCCGGCGGACATGGGACAGGTGGATTATGGCGCGCCTTCAGCGAAATCTTTGCGATCACATCATTGTGGCCGGCTTCGGCACGAGCGGATCGGAAGCGGTCGACGAGCTTATCGCCCGAGGCACCGAGCCGGGCAGCATCGTCGTCATCGACCCGGATGCGGAATCGCTGAAGCGCGCCGAATCGCTCGGCTGCGCGGTCCTTCAGGCGGACGCGACCCGCGATGCGACCCTTTCCGCCGTCCGCCTTCGCCAGGCGAGAACGATGATCATTTCGGCTGGCCGGGACGACACCTCGATCCTGATCTGCCTCACTGCACGCCACCTCGCGCCGGACCTCAGGATCACCCTCGCCGTTCGCGCCGAAGACAATGAGCTGCCGGCCCGCGCCGCCGGGGCGACGACGGTGATCAATCCGGTGAGCTTCGCGGGGCTGCTCCTCGCCGGCTCCGCTCACGGCCCCAACATCTCCGACTATCTCGCCGACCTCGCCTCAGCCCACGGCCGGGTGCGGCTCGCCGAGCGCGAGGTGCGGCCGGAGGAGTGCGGCCAATCGCTGGCCGAGCTCGCCACCGGCCTTGGAGTTCGAGTCTATCGCGACGGCAGTCCGATCGGCTTCTGGGAGGAAGGTGTGCGCTCGCTGTGCACCGGCGACCGGATCGTCGAGATCGTCCCCTCGGCCACCTCCGAAGCCGACTTGCCGCTCCGCTCCGGCCCGGCGCGCCCGATGGCCGGCAAGGCCCGAGACTAGGCCGACGTTCAGCCCTTGCCGGTCCATTTGGCGACGACGAAGGCGGCGGGCTCGCCCCCCGCGCCGGGGGGCACCAGCTCGTGGTGGACGCAGATCACGGTGAGGTGGTTGGTCTCGCCCTCCCGCGGCACCGCCAGCCGGTCGCCCGGCGAGGGCAAGGCGACGAAGCCATGCTCGCCCCATTCCTCGGACTGGTCGCGCAACGATCCGCGCTCCACCAGCAGCCTTGCCTGAACCATCGCACCCGCCTCCTCGCCCGCGGCCTCGTGCTCCGGGCTGGCACGGAGCGGCGGCGTCTTCAAGCGAGAACCTCCGGGACATCGCTCCGACCGGAAAGGAGCGGCACGGCCAAGGCAGCGGCAATGGCGAACCCCGCTCCCGCAAGGAACGTGGCGGAAGGGCCGAAGCCGTCCCACAAAAGTCCCGCCGCGACGCTCGCGGCCAGCATCGCGACTCCGGTGGCGAGGTGGAACAGTCCGAAGGCGGAGCCGCGCAGCGGTTCGGGCGAACGGTCGGCGACGAGGCGCGACAGCAGGCCCTGGCTCAAGCCCATATGCAGGCCCCAGAGCGCGACCCCGACGAAGGCCGCGGCCAGGCCGGGCCTCAAAGCCAAAAGCAGGTCGGCGGCGGCGAGCACGGCGAGACTGGCCAGAAGCAGCCCGCGAGTTCCGATCCGGTCGGAGACGATTCCGGCCGGGTAGGAGGAGGCCGAATAGACGAGGTTCATGACCACCAGCACCGCCGGAGCGAGCCAGAGCGGCAGGCCCTCGTGAGACGCCTTCAGGATCAGAAAGGCTTCGCTGAACCGCGCGAGCGTGAAGAGCGCGCCGACCCCGACCACCCCCCAATAGGCGCGGTCGAGCCGTTTCAGGTCCGCGAAGCGCAGTGGAACGCGCGCAGGGGCGCCGGGCGCGGCGGCCGGTTCCTCGACGGCGAACAGGACGATCATCACCGCTGCCACGGCCGGGACGACCGCGATCCAGAAGACCGCGCGGATGTCGTTGGCGAGGAGCAGCATCAGACCGATCGCGACGAGCGGCCCGGCAAAGGCCCCGGCCGTGTCCATCGACTGCCTGAGCCCGAAGGCGCGGCCGCGAATCGCCGCAGGAGTGACGTCGGCGATTAGAGCGTCGCGCGGTGCGCCCCTGATCCCTTTGCCGATGCGGTCGGCGAATCGCGCGGCGAGCACGGCGAGAGCGGAGCCGGCGAGCGGGAAGAGCGGCTTCGACAAGGCGGCGAGAGCATAGCCGGCCAGAATCAGCGGCTTCCTCCTGCCGAGCCGGTCGGAAAGCCAGCCGGAGAAGACCTTGGTGATCGAGGCCGTCGATTCCGCGATTCCGTCGATGAGCCCGACCATCGCGACGCTGAGACCGAGCGTCCCGACCATGAAGAGCGGAAGCAAAGCGTGGACGATCTCCGACGACAGATCCATCGCCAGGCTGACGAAGCCGAGGGCCACGACGGAGCGCGGCAGAGGCGAACGGGAAGCCATGAGCCTCGATAAAGGCTGTGTGCGTCATTCTAAACCTGTTTCAACCCTGAGGGGCCTGACTTTCGAGCATCGGCCCACCGGCCCTCGAAGGCCCTAGGAAAATCGGTCGCCGTCCCCTATCTAGCGCCCTTCCCATGGCCACCATCCTCCCCTCCCCGCCCAAGGTCGGCATGGTTTCGCTCGGCTGCCCGAAGAACCTCGTCGATTCGGAGCGGATCCTGACCAAGCTTCGCTCGGACGGCTATCGGATGTCCCCAGATTATGCGGGCGCGGACGTCGTTCTGGTCAATACCTGCGGCTTCCTGGACAGCGCCAAGGAGGAGAGCCTCGAGGCGATCGGCGAAGCGATCGCCGAGAACGGCCGGGTCATCGTCACCGGCTGCATGGGCAAGGAAGCGGCGCTGATCCGCGAGCGCTTCCCGCAGGTCCTCGCCGTCACCGGCGCCCATCAATATGAGCAGGTCGTGGGAGCGGTTCACGAAGCGGCGCCGATGCCGCCTTCCGCCTTCCTCAACCTGGTGCCGGACGGCGGCCTCAAGCTCACTCCGCGCCATTATTCCTATCTGAAGATCTCGGAAGGCTGCAACCACCGCTGCAGCTTCTGCATCATCCCGAGCCTTCGCGGCGACCTCGTCAGCCGCCGCCCCGACGCGATCCTGCGCGAAGCCGAGAAGCTGATCGCCGCGGGAACGAAGGAGCTGCTGGTCATCAGCCAGGACACGTCGGCCTACGGGGTCGACGTCCGCCATGCCTCCTGGCCGTGGAAAGGCGGCGAGGTCCGGGCCCATATGACCGACCTCGCCCGCGAGCTCGGCAAGCTCGGAGCCTGGATCCGGCTCCACTACGTCTACCCCTATCCGCATGTCGACCGGGTCATACCGCTCATGGCCGAGGGGCTGGTCCTCCCCTATCTCGACATCCCGTTCCAGCACGCCTCGCGCAGCGTCCTGAAGGCGATGCGCCGCCCCGCCAACGAGGCGAAGGTGCTTGAGCGGATCCGCGGCTGGCGGGAAATCTGCCCCGACATCGCCATCCGCTCGACCTTCGTCGTCGGCTTCCCGGGCGAGACCGGAGCGGATTTCGAATATCTGATGGAATGGCTGGAAGAGGCCCAGCTCGACCGGGTCGGCGCCTTCCGCTTCGAGCCGGTCGAAGGCGCGGCCGCCAACGACCTGCCGGACGCAGTGCCCGAGGAGGTCAAGGAGGAGCGCTACGCCCGGCTGATGGAGCTCACCGCCCAAATCTCCGCCGCCAAGCTCCAGGCGAAGATAGGCCGCGAGATCGACGTCCTGATCGACCTTGCCGATGGCCAGGGCGGAGCGACCGGCCGCTCCAAGGCCGATGCTCCGGAGATTGACGGCGAGGTCCATCTGCGCGATGCGCCGGGCGCCAAGGCGGGCGACGTGCTTCGCGTGCTTGTCGAGGACGCCGACGAGCATGACTTGTTCGGAGTGCCACTTGGCTGATCGGGTGTCGATAAGCTGCTCGATGGAGAGCTTCGCTGTCGAAGTTCGGCAGCGGACCGTCTTAATCGCCAGCTTCGACGAGGTAATCCGCGCGATAGCTTTCAAGAAGGACGAAGTTACGAGCGATCTGCTCTGCGTCCAGATCGAACTAGCCGATGGGCAGCTCATCGAGCTGAACGAAGATGCCCGGGGCTTCGAGGATTGGCTGCGCCGCGTCGACGGGCTTCCCGGAGCCGATCCGGATTGGCGTGCCAAGGTCATCCAGCCGCCGTTCGCCCGCAATGAAACCTTGCTGTTTCTGCGCCAAAACCAAGGATCGAAATGATCGACCTCGCCGCCCTCCTGAGGCCCGACAAGGGCCAGCCCGCCGTTTCGCTCCATCTCGTCGACACGAAAAGCTTCGACTCCTGGCTGAAGGCACAGCCGGCGCGGGTGAGGCAGGCGATCTCGGCGCAGGGCTTCCGGGGCGAAGGCTATCAGCTCGCCATCCTGCCCGGGGAGCAGGCCGAATGGTCGGCGGTGCTCGGGGTCGCCAATGTGGGTGAGCTCAGCCCCTGGTGCCTCGCCAAGGCGGCCGAGTCCCTGCCGGAGGGCAAATACCGGATCGACGGCCGCAACGCCGGGCCTGCCGCCTTGGGATGGCTGCTCGCCCAATATCGGTTCGAGCGCTACAAGAAGACCGCGGGGAAGACCGGGCCGCGCGTGCTGCTCACCTCCGAGCCGGCCTGCATCGAAGCGGTCGTGCGGCTCGCCCGGGCCACGAACCTCGTCCGCGACCTGGTCAACATTCCGGCCGGCGATCTCGGGCCGGCGGAGCTCCAGGGGTCCGTGCAGGACATTGCCGCTGCTCACGGAGGGGACGTGACCGTTACCGCCGGTAGCGCCCTGGACGAGGGCTGTCCGATGATCGCGGCGGTCGGCCGAGCCGCCACCGCGGACCGGGGCCCGCGCCTCATCGAACTGGAATGGGGCGACCGCCGCCATCCGCGAATCGCGATCGTCGGCAAGGGCGTCTGCTTCGATTCGGGCGGGCTCGACATCAAGCCCTCCTCGGGCATGCGCCTGATGAAGAAGGACATGGGCGGAGCGGCCCACGCAATGGCTCTGGCGCTGCTCGTCATGGAGAGCCGACTGCCGGTTCGGCTCCACCTCCTCATCCCCGCGGTCGAGAATGCGGTCTCCGCGGCCGCCTTCCGCCCGGGCGACGTTCTGAGGAGCCGCAAGGGCCTTACGGTCGAGGTCGGCAATACTGACGCCGAAGGCCGACTGATCCTCGGCGACGCCCTCGCCAAGGCGGCGGAAGGGGAACCGGAGCTGATCCTCGACTTCGCGACCCTGACCGGAGCGGCGCGGGTCGCGCTCGGCCCGGACCTTCCGGCGCTCTTCGCCAATGAGGATGGACTCGCCGAAGCGCTGCTCGACGGCGGGCGGGCGGCGGACGATCCCGTATGGCGGATGCCATTATGGGGGCCGTATGAGGAGATGCTTGCCTCGGATATCGCCGACATCGGCAATGCCTCCGACGGCCCGATGGCCGGCGCCGTCACGGCCGCGCTGTTCCTGAAGAAGTTCGTTCCCGAAGGCGTGCCTTGGGCCCATTTCGACACCTATGCCTGGCGCGGGTCGGCGAAGCCTGGAAGGCCGAAAGGGGGCGACGCTTTCGGGCTTCGGGCCGCCTGGACGATGCTGTCGGAACGCTACCGCGATTGACGGGCTGCGCGGTTTTTGCGTCGAATTCCCAATATTTAACGAAACGAAAGGCGTCCTGACTGGTTTAAGACCCGGAACAACTCGCCTCGAAATTTGGAGACAAGCCGGTGTCAGAGCGCGCTCTCAGGAGCTGGATGCAGACGCTGATCAGCTATGTGCGGTCAGGCCAGCCGGATCTCACCAATCGCCAGATGGCTTTGTTGCTGATGGTCTACCTTACGCCGGGGCCCCATACCGTGCGCGGCCTCGCCCACATATTGGGCGTTTCCAAGCCCGTGATCACGCGTGCCTTGAATACTCTGGGCACGCTCGGCTATCTGCGCCGGGTGCGCGACGAGGCGGACCGCCGCAACGTATTCGTCGCCCAGACCAATATAGGGCAGGAGTTCCTTGAGCGCTTCGAACGCAATATCGAGCAGCAGGAAAGCTCGAGCCGCCGTGGCACGGCCAAGGAACGGGGCATCCTCCTCCAGCACTGATCGGCGAATCTCGCTCGACGGGCCGTCGGTAAACCTCGATCCGCGACTCCATGCCTGGCGAAACGACATCGCCGACATCGCTTTGGCGGGCCGACTTTTCGCCCCCCATTATGCCGCGCCGCTCATCCGCGCCTGCGGCCTGATCGCGACTCCCGTACTAAGCGAGCCGTGCGACGGCACCGAGACCGTGTCCGAGCTTTTGCCTGGCGAGGGCTTCGCCGTGCTTGATCTCACCGCCGGCTGGGCCTGGGGCTATTGCCTGGCCGATCATCGAGTCGGCTATGTGGAAGCGATCGAGCTCGTCGAACCGCTCGAGCCCAGCCATGTCGTGGTCGAGGCGCACGCGCCGATCCAGGCCGGAGCCGACCCGCTTGCCCCCACCCTCTCCCACTTGCCCATGGGCTCGCGCTTGAAGGGGGTGGTGCGCGGCCCCTCGCTCGAATTCGAGGGCGGCTTCGTTCCGCTTTCCTGCCTGCGAGCGGTGAGCGAGCATGAGGAGGATCCGGTGGCGGTGGCGCAGCGCCTGCTGGGCGCTCCCTACCGGCCCGGCGGCCGCACCTGCCACGGCATCGACGGTTCGGGCCTCGTCCAGCTCGCGCTGCAGCTGTGCGGGATCGACGCGCCTCGCGACTCGAAGGAGCAGCGGGCGCTGGGCGAAGCACTGGACGACGGTGCCCAGCTCAAGCGCGGTGACCTCGTCTTTTGCGACGACCATGTCGGAATGATGGTCGACGACCGGATGGCGATTCAGGTCAGCCGGGAAGCCCGGAAAGTAGCGGTGGAGCCTTTCACCTGCGCCCGTGCGCCGGGGAGCAAGGCGGGGATCGAGCGGAGAAGGCTGGCGCTTTAAGTTGCGTCATTGCGAGCGGCGAAGCAATCCAGTCCTGAGCTTGCCACAAGCGCGGCGCTGATTGCCGCGTCGCTGCGCTCCTCGCTATGACGGCTACATCTCCCCCCGAGCGCGCCTGATCGCGAACCATTTGCGGACGTTGGCATTGTGCTCCGCCAGGCTGTTGGCGAAGACGTGGCCGCCGGTTCCGTCGGCGACGAAGTAGAGCGCCGGGGTCTCGGCGGGGTTCAGCACGGCGGCGATCGATTCCTTGCCGGGATTGGCGATCGGACCGACCGGCAGGCCGGCCATGGCATAAGTGTTGTAGCCGTTTTTCGCATTCAGCTCCGATCGAAGGATCCGGCGGCCGAGCGGCTTGCCCTTGGTGATCGGGTAAATGACGGTCGGATCGGCATCGAGCTTCATTCCCTGCCGGATGCGATTCGAATAGACTCCGGCGATCATCCTGCGCTCCGACGCCTTGCCGGTCTCCTTCTCGACGATCGAGGCGAGTACGACCGCCTCGGCCGGAGTCTTGACCACGGTCGCCGGGCTCCGCTTCGGCCAGAGTTCCGCAAGGGTTCGCTCCATCGCCGCCTGCATCCGCTTCACGACCTCGGAGCGCGGCTCGCCGCGCTGGTAGCTGTAGCTGTCGGGAAGCACGCTTCCCTCCTCGGGCACCGCGACCTCGCCGGTTAGCGCCCGCGCGTTCATGAGCCGTTCGTGGACGATCACGGTCGGGAGGCCTTCGGGGACCGTCACCAGGCGCTGAAGGGTCTTCGCGCTCTGCAGCATGGACAGGATTTGGGCGTGGCTGGCGCGGGCCGGGATCTGATATTCGCCGGCCTTGATCGATTCGCCCCCGCCGAACAATTTGGCCTGGAGCAGGAAGCGTTCGGCCGAAGCGACCACCCCGGCTTTCTCCAGCTGGTTGGCCGCCGCGACCATGCTGGTGCCGGGCGCGATCACCACGGAGGTCGGCTGCCGGGACGGGCCGGCCCCGCTCCAGCCCTGGATGAACCAGAGCCCGAGAGCGAGGCCCGCCACGACCAGAAGGACGAGGCCGATGAGCTTCTTCATGGCTTGCGTCAGAGCGCCCGCATCACCAGGCTGGCATTGGTCCCGCCGAAGCCGAAGCTGTTGTTCAGCACCGCCTTGACCCGTCGCTCCTTGGCGACGTGCGGGACCAGGTCCACCCCGGCCGTCCCCTCGCTCGGATTGTCGAGGTTGAGGGTCGGCGGAACGATCTGGTCGCGCATGGCGAGGATACAGAAGATCGCCTCGACCGCCCCGGCGCCGCCGAGCAAATGGCCGATCGCGGACTTGGTCGAGCTCATCGACAAAGTGCCGACGGCATTGCCGAACAGCCGGCGCACCGCGCCCAGCTCGAGCTCGTCGCCGAGCGGGGTCGAGGTTCCGTGGGCGTTGATATAGTCGATGTCGGAAAGGTCGAGGCCGGAGCGCCTCAACGCCGCTTCCATCGCGCGATAGCCGCCCGCGCCTTCCGGATGGGGCGCGGTGACGTGATAGGCGTCGCCCGACAGTCCGTAGCCGACCAGTTCGGCATAGATCTTGGCGCCGCGTTTCTTCGCGTGCTCATATTCCTCGAGCACGACCACTCCCGCGCCCTCGCCCATGACGAAGCCGTCGCGATCCTTGTCGTAGGGACGCGAGGCCATTTCCGGCTGGTCGTTATATCGGGTGGAAAGCGCCCGCGCCTGGGCGAAGCCGGCGATTCCGAGCGGGCAGAGCGCGCTTTCGGCGCCGCCCGCGACCATCACGTCGGCATCGTCGAGAGCGACCATCCGAGCGGCGTCGCCGATCGAATGGGCTCCGGTCGAGCAAGCGGTAACGACGGCATGGTTGGGGCCCATCAGTCCGTATTTGATCGAGACCTGGCCGGAGATCAGGTTGATCAGCCGGCCGTGGACGAAGTGCGGGCTGACCCGGCGCGGGCCCTTTTCGTGAAGGACTATGGATTCCTTCTCGATTCCGGGAAGGCCGCCGATGCCCGAGCCGATCGAGACTCCGGCGCGGTAGCGCTCCTCCTCGGTCATGTCGGTAAGGCCGGCATCCTCGAGCGCCTGGCCGGCGGCGTCGAGGCCGTAGATGATGAACGGATCGACCTGGCGCTGAACCTTGTGATCGACCCGCTTTGCCGGGTCGAAGCCATATTCATGCTCTGGCGGCTTCACCTCGCAGGCGATCCGGCAGGCAAAATCGGTCGGATCGAAACGGGTGATTCGGGTCGCGCCGCTCTTCGACGCCAGAATGTTCTTCCAGCTGGTCTCGACGTCGGGCCCAAGCGGCGACACCATCCCGAGACCCGTAACCACTACGCGGCGCATGGCCTAGCTCCTCAAAGGGCAAAAAGACGAACGGCCCCCCGCCTTGGGCGGAGAGCCGTTCATGTCAAGCGGCTCGATCACCGCCGGGCCTGTGAATAAGGCGTCAGGCCTTGTGGGCCTCGATATAGTCGATCGCGTCCTTGACCGTGCTGATTTTCTCGGCCGCGTCGTCCGGAATCTCGACTCCGAACTCCTCCTCGAAGGCCATGACCAGCTCGACGATGTCGAGGCTGTCGGCGCCGAGATCGTCGATGAAGCTTGCTTCCTCGGTGACCTTCTCGGCTTCGACGCCGAGATGCTCGACGACGATTTTCTTCACGCGATCGGACGTCTCGCTCATGTGTGTGCCCTTCTTCTTTAGGTCTTGGTTTCGCGATGCCCTAGCCTCTCGCAGCCGGGGCTGGCAAGGGGCGGCGGCTGAAACGGGTCATTCCCCCCGCGTCAAAGCATGGCCATTCCGCCGTTGACGTGGAGGGTCTGTCCCGTGACGTAGCCGGCTTCCCGGCTGGCAAGGTAAACGGCGGCGGCGGCCACGTCGTTCCCCTCGCCGAGCTTGCCGGCGGGGATACGGCCGAGCAGCGCCTCCTTCCGGGCGTCGGGCAAGGTGTCGGTCATCGCCGAACGGATGAAGCCGGGGGCGATGCAGTTGACGGTGATGTTGCGGCTTGCGACTTCCTGGGCGAGCGCCTTCGACATGCCGACGACGCCCGCCTTGGAGGCGGCGTAATTGGCCTGGCCGGGATTGCCGGTCGCGCCGACCACCGAAGTGATCGAGATGATGCGCCCGTGCCGTGCCCGCATCATCGGCTTCAGCGCCGCCCGAGCGAGGCGGAAGGCGGCCTCGAGGTTGATTCGGATCACGTCCGACCATTCCTCGTCCTTCATCCGCATGGCGAGATTGTCGCGGGTCACTCCGGCATTGTTGACGAGAATGTCGAGCCTGCCGCCCAGCGCCTCGACCGCCCGAGGCACGAGCGCATCGACGGCGGCGGAATCGGAGAGGTCGGCGGGTAAAGCGACATGGTCGCCGCCCAGCCCGGCCCGAAAGGCTTCCAGCTTATCCGAATTGGACCCGGACAAGGCGAGCCGGGCCCCCTGCCCCACCAGTGCCTCGGCTATCGCCGAACCGATCCCGCCCGAAGCGCCGGTGACGAGGGCGGTCATTCCTGAAAGGTCGAACATGTTCACTCCGTATTTTGGTTCGCGCAGAGACGCAGAGACGCAGAGGGGCTGTAATCGTTCACAAGGCGCCGGAACCCTTCCATGAGCGTCGCGCCGCCGAAGTTGATGAGCAGCCCGACGGGCTGCTTGGTCAGGCGAAGATAAGTGAGCAATTGCTTGGCATGTGCAGCATGCAGCCGATCCACCGACTTGACCTCGATCAGCAGAATATTCTCGACGAAAATATCGATCCGGAACGCCGCTGGAAAATGGATCCCGTCAAACTCGATATCTATCGGGCGCTGTCGCGCAACCTGATATCCAATACGCGCGAGTGAAGCAGCGAGCAGCGTTTCATAAACGCTTTCGAGAAGGCCCGGCCCAAGCTCCTTATGCAGCCGGATCGCCGCATCGAGAACGTCCCCAGTATTCCGGTCTATGTCGTCCACGCGGCCTCTCTGCGTCTCTGCGTCTCTGCGTCTCTGCGCGAACCCTAAACTTCCTTCACCAGCGCATCGATGTCGTCCATCGTCACCACGCTGGTCACCTTCGAGTCCGGTGCGATGCGCTTGACCATGGGGCCGAGCACCTTGCCTCCGAACTCGACGAAATGGTCGACTCCGGCCTCGGCCATGGCCGCCACGCTTTCGCGCCAGCGGACCAGGCCGGTCACCTGCTCGACGAGGAGTCGGCGAATTTCGTCCGGCTCCTCCACCGGAGCCGCGGTCACGTTGGCGTAGAGCGGCACCGCCGGCTCGTCGATCGCCACTTCGGCGAGGGCCTGCTCCATCTCCCGGGCGGCGGGCTCCATCAGAGGCGAGTGGAAGGGCGCCGAGACGGGAAGCAGGACTGCACGCTTCGCTCCCTTCTCCTTCGCGATCTCCAGAGCGCGCTCGACCGCTCCGCGATGGCCCGAGATGACGACCTGCGACGGATCGTTGTCGTTGGCGACGACACAGATCTCGCCCCGGGCGGCGGCTTCGGCGACCGCCCGGGCGATCTCGACTCCGGCGCCGAGCAAGGCGGCCATCGCCCCCTGCCCCACCGGCACGGCGCGCTGCATCGCCTGGCCGCGCAGCTTGAGGAGCCGGGCGGCGGTCGCCAGGTCGAAGCTCCCCGCGGCGCACAGCGCGCTATATTCGCCGAGGCTGTGGCCCGCCACGAAATCGGCCTTTTCCAGCGAGATTCCGGACACCCTGAGAGCCGCCACGGCATTGGCCATGATCGCCGGCTGCGCGTTCTCGGTCAGGGTAAGCTCGTCCTGCGGACCCTCCGCCATCAGCCGGAACAGCTTCTGGCCGAGCGCCTCGTCCACTTCCTCGAACAGGTGCCGGGCTACCGAGCTGGACTGAGCCAGGGCCGTGCCCATTCCGACCGACTGGCTCCCCTGGCCAGGGAAGATGAAAGCGCGCATCCGGCGTTCCTTAATTTCGTTGCAGCGGCGGCTTAAGAACCGGGAGACTTGCAAAATCAAGGAAATCGCGTAAATGAGCCCCCGTCCGGGGCGAAGGCCATGCCTTTTCGCCCCGGTCAGCTTTTTAGACGAAAGCCGGAGGGGCGTCCGCATTGGGCGGCGTCAGCGATCGGCCAAAGACAAGGAATTGCGCAGCCATGCCGCTCTACGAGCATGTGTTCATCGCGCGTCAGGACCTGGCCCAGGCCCAGGTAGACGCGCTGGCGGAAGCCGCCACCAAGATCATCGAGGATAGCGGCGGCAAGGTCGTCAAGACCGAGACCTGGGGCCTTCGAAGCCTCGCCTACCGGATCGCGAAGAACCGCAAGGGCCATTACGTCATGCTCGATTTCGACGCGCCGCCCGCGGCCGTCGCCGAGCTCGAGCGGCAGACTCAGATCAACGAGGACGTGATCCGCTACATGACCTTGCGGGTCGACGAGCACGAGCAGGGCCCGTCGGCGATGATGCGCCGCGGCGAGCGCGAACGCGAGCGCGGCGACCGTGGCGACCGGGGTGACCGCGGCGGCCGCGACCGCGATCGCGGAGACCGTGGCGATCGCGGCGACCGCGGCGACCGTGCCCCCCGCCCCGACTTCGCCGACGCATAAAGAGAAAGGACCAGCAACATGGCACGCCCATTTTTCCGCCGCCGCAAGAGCTGCCCCTTCTCGGGCAAGGACGCTCCGGTCATCGACTATAAGGACGTCCGCCTGCTCCAGGGTTTCGTCTCCGAGCGCGGCAAGATCGTCCCCAGCCGGATCACCGCCGTTTCCGGCAAGAAGCAGCGCGAGCTGGCCACCGCGATCAAGCGCGCCCGCCATCTCGGCCTCCTCCCCTACGTCGTGAAGTAAGGAGCTCGAGATATGGATGTCATTCTCCTAGAGAGGATCGAGAAGCTCGGAGCGATCGGCGACGTCGTGAAGGTGAAGAACGGCTATGCCCGCAACTTCCTCCTTCCCAACGGCAAGGCGCTGCGCGCCAACGAATCCAACCGCAAGGTGTTCGAGAGCAACCGGGAGCGGATCGAATCGACGAACGCCGAGCGCAAGGCGACCGCCGAGGTCGATTCCAAGAGCATCGACGGAATCACCGTCCAGCTCATCCGCCAGGCGTCGAACACCGGCCAGCTCTACGGCTCGGTCTCGGCCCGGGATCTTTCCGAGCTGCTCGAGGCCGAGGGCCACAAGGTCGCGAAGAACCAGATCATCCTCGACCGGCCGATCAAGTCGATCGGCCTTCAGGACGTCCGCATCGCCCTCCACCCGGAGGTGTCGGTGAGCATCAAGGTCAACGTCGCCCGCTCGCC
>JBBSIZ010000017.1:0-64590 GCA_038257735.1 Sphingomonadales bacterium
CCCTCTCCCCGGCGGGGAGAGGAATTTGCGTCGCGCCGACTTTGTGAATTTCGATACAGCCTGAGCCGGCACAGGCGCATCCAGTCCCTGTCCAGCCGGCGCAGTGCCCGACTCATTTTTGAGGGAAGGCACGAAGGCACAAGGCAGAAAAGTCGGAGTGCCGCTTCGCGCGCAGGGGAGGGGCTAGCCGCCCGCTTGGTTAACTCTCCTCTAACAGTCTGGCGATAAAGCGGGCCCCTTCGTTGAAACGGGGCCTTTCTTGATGCTTCACAAGTCGATGCTGGGACTGCCCATGATGCTGCTCGGGGCGTCGTGCGTTCCGCCCGTCGCGGCTCGGCACGGCGTCGTCAGCCCCGGAACCGCCCCCGTCGCTCGGGCCGCCGCCAAGGCCGTGCCGCTTCCGCCCGCCGAGGCCATCGCCCCGGGCCGGGCGGCCGATCCCTTCATCGTCGGCGACCGGAGCGAGCGCGACGTCGCGGCTTCGCTTCAATGCCTCACCGCCGCCGTCTATTACGAGGCCCGCTCGGAATCCCTCGAAGGCCAGCGCGCCGTCGCCCAGGTGGTTTTGAACCGGGCCCGGCATCCCGCTTTCACCAAGACTATATGCGGCGTCGTCTACCAGGGCTCGAAGCGCCGTACCGGCTGCCAGTTCAGTTTCACCTGCGACGGCTCGCTCCGGGCCCGCCGCGATCCCGCCGCCTGGGCCACGGCCCGCAAGGTCGCCGGAGCGGCTTTGGCGGGAAGCGTCTACGGGCCGGTCGGCCATGCCACCCATTATCACGCCTCCTACGTCACCCCCTGGTGGGCGGCGTCGCTGAAGCGCGCGGTGAGCGTCGGCTCCCACATCTTCTACCGCTGGCGCGGCGATTGGGGCGATCCAAAATCCTTCCGCCGGCCCTATCTGGCGGCGGAGCCGGCCGAGAGCATCGAGCGCCCGAACCGATCGGACAAGCCGGCCGTCCGGACCGCCGGACGCTCCGATCCGCTCGAGACGACCGAAGCCTTCGGAGTCACCGTTCGCCGCGGAGGCCCGTCGCCCCGATTCCTGGCCGCGGCCGGGGACCCGGCGCCGTCCGGGCCGATGGCGAGCGCCGCCGGGGTCCGGGTCCATTCCGGCCTTCCCGACTTAGTCGCGGCCGAGCCCATGGATCCCGCGACCACCGCCGACGTCCGTTGAACCGCCTCGTCGCTCTTCTCCCCCTCTCCCCGGCGGGGAGAGGGTCGGGGTGAGGGGGCTCGGCCGACGAGAGCGATCGCAGACGCCGAACCCCCTCTCCCTACCCTCTCCCCCACAGGGAGAGGGATCTCCTGTCTAACGCACCCTCTTCACATAGACCCGCCCGTCCTCGCGCCTTTCGGTGGCGAAATTGGGCACCGCGTCGATCAGCTCGGCGAGGCCCGCATAGCCGTAGCTTCGGGCGTCGAAGGACGAGCGGTTGCCGGCCCGCTGGCCGACCTCGGAGAGGCTGGCATAGCCGCGCCCGTCGCGCTTCGAGGCCCGGAAGGCGGCGCCGAGCAGCTTGATCAGCTCCTCGTCCACCTTGAGCTTGGGGGGAGGGGGCGCCGCTTCCGTGGAATCATGGTCGTCGGCCTGGCCGAAGGCGGCGACGTCGATGAATCGGCTGCACGCCTCCTGGAACGAAATCGGTGCCCGGGCCTTGGAGCCGAAGCCGTAGACCGGCACTCCGTCCTGCCGGATCCGCATTGCCAGCGGCATGAAGTCCGAATCGCTCGACATGATCCCGAAGCCGTCGACCCGCCCTCCGAACAAAAGGTCCATGGCGTCGATCGTCATCTTCATGTCGGTGGCGTTCTTGCCCTTGGTGATGTCGAATTGCTGGTGCGGCTCGATCGCGTGGCGGTGGGTCATCTGCGCCCAGCCCTTGAGCGCCGCCTTGGTCCAGTTGCCGTAGGCGCGGCGGATGTTGACCGTCCCGAGCTCGGCGAGAACGGTGAGGACCGCGTCGAGATGGTCCGACGACGCATTGTCGGCGTCGATAAGAAGGGCGATGTTGCCGTGCTGGCCGTCACTGTCCGCCATGTCAGCGCCGGACGCCGGAATTGAGCCGGGCATCGAGGCTCCACGGACCCGGCCCGGCCGCCGCGATGTAGAGGAAGACGAAGCAATAGAGGATCGCCGCGTCGCCGCCGTTCAAAGCGGGGAAGATGCCGCCCGGAGCGTGGAACATCCAATAAGCGACCGCCATCTCGCCGGCGAGGATGAAGGCGACCGGGCGGGAGAAGAGTCCGATCAGAAGCAAGGCTCCACCCACCATCTCCAGCAGGCCGCCGAACCACATGAAGGTGAGCGGGGGCGGCCGGGACATCCCCTCCGCCATCGCCGGGAAGCCGAGAAGCTTTTGAGTGCCGTGCTCCGTGAAGATGAGCGCCGAGACGATTCGAAGAACGCTCAGCAGGCGCGGCCCCCAGGCCGCGGGCAGTCCCAGATCGCGCATCGGCAACACTCCTCCCAAGCAAAGCGTGAGTGCCTAACACCGCCGCACCCCGCGCGAAAGCGGCGACCGGCAAGCCCTTGAGCCGGCGCGATTAACTCGCCGCTGGCGCTTTTCGCCTTTCTGCGGCAGAAAGCTCGCAATCCGATGATCGCTCCCCGAAGCCTCTACGACGTCCTCAACGTCGCTCCCGAAGCGGAGCCGGTCGTGGTCGAGGCGGCCTACAAGGCTCTGATCAAGAAATATCATCCCGACCAGGCGGTCGAGGTGCCCGCTTCCAAGGACGCGACCCAGATCAACGAGGCCTTCGCGATCCTCAAGGACCCCGCCAAGAGGGCCGATTACGATCACCGGCTCTGGACCAAGCAACAGGCGATCCGCCTCGCCGAGGCCCATGTCGCCAGCGCCGGCCGGCCGCCGCGCTTCGTCGCGGTCAGCGGCTGGCTGATCGCCGGACTTCTCGCCGCTGCGCTCGCCGCGGTCGCAATGGGCAGGAACGTGATCCCGCAGCGCATAAGCGCGATCACCGAGGCGGCGGAGATCCATGACTCCGAAGCACCGGCGCGCGCCGCCGCCCTCAAGGCCGCGGCCGCGGAGGCCGTTCACGACCGCAACGCCATGCCTTCCTCGGCGGCGGTGATCGCCCAGGTCCGTGCCGAACGGGGGGTGCCCCCTGCGCAGCTTCGACCCGTGGAGGTCCGCCCGGCGCGGCCGGCCCGGATAACGTCCGGCGCCCCGCGCAGCCGCAAGTCCCGCCCCGATGCCCGCGCCAGGACCGGGCCGCGCAAGGAAAGCGATTTCCTCGAGCGCGAGGGCTATATCTACTGAAATCGCTGCCCCTGCTTTTCGCCGTAAAGGGCGTTCACTTCCCGCAGGGCACCGCGCAGGGCTTTTGCGGCTCGCCGCGGTCGCGCCGCCGATCCCGATCCTCTCCAGCGGAGCGCTCGACCTTCGACTTCAGGCCGGCTTTCTCTTTCTTGTAGCCTTTGGCTTCGAGGCAGTCATAGGCGTTGAGAAGGGCGGCGACCGGATCCATCCAATATTTGCGGTTCGCGTCGCTGGTACAGACGTCGATATCCACCTGCTGCTCGGCGAGAGTCTTGGTCGGGTGCGAGACCTGCGCCGTGCAGGCGGCGAGGGCGAGGGCGAGCAAAGCGGACGGCACAAGCTTCATCGCGCCTTCTTGCATCCGTAAGGCGCGGTTCGCAACTTCACCTTCGCCGCGAGATCAGGCCGACCGGGCCGCCAGCCGCTCGTAATCGCTTTCCTCGAAAGTGCGAACCACGCTCACGGGCGGCGGCGGGCCGAGCAGGCTGACGAGGATCGCGGCGGCGGCGCAGACCAGGAAGCCCGGCACCATCTCGTAGAGGAGAGTGCTTAGCGCGCCGCCGCCGTCCAGCACGGGCACATAGATCCAGAACAGGACGGTCGCCGCGCCCAGCACCATCCCGGCCAGCGCGCCGTTGCGGGTCAGGCGCTTCCAGGTGAGGCTGAGGATCACGATCGGCCCGAAGGCGGCCCCGAATCCCGCCCAGGCGTTTGCGACGAGGCCCAGGATGCTGCTCTCCGGATCGTAGGCGAGCCCGATAGAGGCCAAAGCGACTGCGAGGACGCAGATCCGCCCGACCGTCACCAGCTCGCGCTGGCTCGCGTCCCGGCGCCAGTAGATCCGGTAGAAATCCTCGGTCAGCGAGGAGGAGGAGACGAGCAGCTGCGAACTGATCGTGCTCATGATCGCGGCCAGCAGAGCGGCGAGCAGGAAGCCGGTGATGAGCGGATCGAACAGGACGTCGGCGAGCAGGATGAAGATCGTCTCGGGATCGGCGAGCGGCGTTCCGGTTCGGGCCACATAGGTCGCTCCGACGAGGCCGGTGGAGACTGCGCCGCCCAGTGCGACCGCCATCCAGCTCATTCCGATATTACGCATCCTCGGCACGTCGCGGACCGACCGGACCGCCATGAACCGGACGATGATGTGCGGCTGGCCGAAATAGCCGAGGCCCCAGGCGAGCGAGGAGATTATGGCGAGGCCGGTCATGTTCGACATCATGTCGAAGGCGCCGGGATTGGCGGCGGCGAGCGCTCCGGTGAACTCCCAGTCGAGCCTGTGGAAAGCGACGACGGGGAGGAGCACCAGCGCAACGAACATGATGCAGCCCTGGACGAAATCGGTCAGGCTGACGGCGAGGAAGCCGCCGAACATCGTATAGGCGACGACCACTCCGGCGGTGATCCACAGGCCGAGGGCGTAATCGGCTCCGAAGGCGCTCTCGAACAGCTTGCCGCCCGAGACTATTCCGGCCGAGGTGTAGAGGGTGAAGAAAAGGACGATGACGAGCGAGGCGATCACCCGCAAGGCATGGCTTTTGTCGTCGAAGCGCTTCTCGAAAAATTCGGGGATGGTGATCGAATCGCCGGCCCGCTCGGTATGGACCCGCAGCCGCGGAGCGACGATCAGATAATTGGCGAGCGCTCCGGCAAAGAGGCCGATGGCGATCCAGGTCGCGCTCAGGCCGGCGACGAAGGCGGCTCCGGGCAGTCCGAGCAATAGCCAGCCGCTCATGTCCGAAGCGCCGGCGGACAGCGCCGCTACGGCCGGAGTCAGTCGGCGGCCGCCGAGGAGATAGCCGTCAATGTCGTCGGTGGACTTGCGCCAGGCGTAGAGGCCGATCCCGAGCATGGCGGCGAAATAGATCGCGAGCGAAACGATGACGCCGGTTTCCATGGGGCTTGGCTCCGCTCGGTTCGGCGCTGATCGGCCGCTTCGCTCATCCAGCACAGGAAGGACGCCGTCCGCAATCTGTAAGACGGCGCTTTCGGACATCTCAAGCCGGCGCGAACTCTCCATTTTCCTTATCGAGAAGGTGGAGCACTCCGTCCGAAATCGCGAAATAGGCGCCCTGGAGCGTGAGCCGCCCGTCCGCCTCGCGCTCGTTTACCCAGGGGAAGGTGCGCAGGTTCGCCAGGCTTACCCGGACGGCCTCCAGCTCCATGGCCCGGAAATCCTCGCCATGCCCGGCCCGCACCTTGTCGCGCGCCTCGCGCAGAAGTTCGATCCAGTCGGCGATGAAATGGCCCTCGCCATGGGCCGCGTCGTCATACTGGCCGGTCAAGGCCGCCGCGCAGCCGCCGCAATAGCCGTGGCCCATCACCACCACTTCCTCGACCTCGAGCTGGGTGACCGCGAATTCGAGCGCGGCAGAGACTCCGTGATGTCCGCTTGTCGTCTCGTAGGGCGGTACCAAAGCGGCGACGTTGCGAACGACGAACATCTGGCCGGGCCCGGAATCGAATATCTGGGTCGGATCGACGCGGCTGTCGGAGCAGGCGATCACCATCACCCGGGGGCTTTGCCCCTCGGCCAGCCGCGACCAGCGCTCGCGTTCCCGAGCCCAGCCGGTTTCGCGGAAGCGGCGGTAGCCGTCGATCAGATCGGTGATTCCGGCCACGGGCTGTTCCTCCAAACCGTTCGGGCTGAGCCTGTCGAAGCCCTCTTTCGCTCTCGTGGGCCGTAAAAGAAGGCAAGGCCTTCGACAAGCTCAGGCCGAACGGTGGGGAGGGGGTTGCGAGAGGGGCCCTCGTCATTGCGAGGAGCGAAGCGACGAAGCAATCCAGTCTCCTGGGTCCGAGCCGCTGGATTGCTTCGCTTCGCTCGCAATGGCCGGGCGACGGGGGAGGGGTGGCAAGACCCACAAGCAATCGCTATCTGCCCCGAATGAGCGAAGCCGATCCGATCCTGACCCCGCCGGCCCCGCCGCGCCAGCGCAAGCCGGACTGGATCCGGGTCAAGGCGCCGACCAGCACCGGCTTCGCCGAGACGAAGAAGCTGATGCGAAGCCTCAACCTCGCCACCGTCTGCGAGGAGGCGGCCTGCCCCAATATCGGCGAGTGCTGGACAAAGAAGCACGCCACGGTGATGATCCTCGGCGACACCTGCACCCGCGCCTGCGCCTTCTGCAACGTCAAGACCGGCATGCCGCGCGCGGTCGATGCTCTCGAGCCCGAGCATGTCGCGACCGCCGCGGCCGAGCTCGGCCTCACCCATATCGTCGTCACCTCGGTCGACCGCGACGATCTGCCCGACGGCGGAGCGAAGCAATTCGTCCGGGTGATCGAGGCACTGCGCCGCAACACGCCCTCGACGACGATCGAGATCCTCACCCCGGATTTCCGCAACAAGCCGGAGAGCGCGGTCGAGGCGATCATCGCCGCCCGGCCGGACGTCTACAATCACAATCTGGAGACGGTCCCGCGCCTCTACCCGACCATCCGCCCCGGCGCCCGCTATTACGCCTCCCTCCGGCTGCTCGAGAGCGTCAAGCGGCAGGACCCGACGATCTTCACGAAATCGGGCGTGATGGTCGGCCTCGGCGAGCAGCGCCTCGAAGTTCATCAGGTGATGGACGACATGCGCTCGGCCGACGTCGATTTCCTGACCATGGGCCAATATCTCCAGCCGACACCGCGCCATGCGAAGGTCGACGAGTTCGTGACCCCGGCCGCCTTCTCCGCCTACGGTGCGATCGCCCGCGCCAAGGGCTTCCTTCTCGTCGCCGCCTCGCCGCTGACCCGATCGAGCTACCATGCCGGCGACGACTTCGCGAAGATGAAGGCGGCGCGCGAAGCCAGGCTGGCATAATGCCCCGCCACACCGAAACCCGGCGGATGCCCTACACCCCGGAGCAGATGTTCGATCTGGTTGCCGACGTGAAGCGCTATCCGGAATTCCTGCCTTGGGTGGCTGCGACCCGGGTGCGCTCGGACAGCGAGACCCTGATGGTCGCCGACCTCGTCGTCGGCTTCCGCGCGATCAAGGAGACGTTCGCCTCGCGGGTCGAGAAGCGGCAGCCGACGCGGATCGACACCGAATATATCGATGGCCCGCTCAAATATCTGAAGAACAGCTGGGTCTTCAAACCCGACGGGCAGGGGGGCACCGAGATCGATTTCTGCGTCGACTTCGCCTTCAGGAACCGGATATTCGAGAGCCTGGCGGGCCAGATGTTCGACCGGGCGCTGCGCAAGATGATCGGCGCGTTCGAGGACCGGGCGCGGGAGCTTTACGGTGAGGGCGGAGCGGAGAGCAAGACCGCCGCCTGACCTCCACCGTCACCCCAGCGAAGGCTGGGGTCCCATGGGGTGAAAACCGCCGACGCCTTTCACCCGCCGGGGCCCCAGCCTTCGCTGGGGCGACGGATCAGCCTTCTGCCCCGGCATCCTCCACAGGCATCAGCAGATCCAGCGCGCAAAGCGCCGCCTGAAGCCGCACCCCGCCCCGGCCGAGATCGCCGAAATGCCTGGTGTCCGCGACGATCTCCTTGGGGTCGGCGCCTCGCCGGGCCCGTGCGAAGATCACCGTTCCGACCGGCTTCTTGTCGCTGCCGCCGCCGGGGCCGGCGATCCCGGTGATGGCGACGGCGGTGTCGGCGGAGCAGCGCTTCAATGCTCCCTGGGCCATCCCCCAGGCGACCGCGATCGACACCGCTCCGAACGTCTCGACCACGTCCTCGCTGACCCCGAGCAGTGCGATCTTGGACTCGTTCGAATAGGTGACGAACCCCGCCTCGAGCACATCCGAAGAGCCCGGTATCTCGGTCAAGGCGGCGGTGACGAGGCCGCCGGTGCAGCTCTCCGCGACCGCCAGCCTCAGGCCGGCGGCCCGGCTCGCCTCTACCACCCGGCGGGCGGCCTCGATCAGCTCGGGCGGAAGGATGAAGTCGCGAGCCTCGCCCGGAATTGAGTTCACGAATCTTCCTCCGGCAGTCGGACGGTTGCGATCGCCTGGGCGGCCATGCCTTCGCCGCGTCCGGTGAAGCCGAGGCGCTCGGTGGTCGTGGCCTTGATGCTGACCCGAGCGGGCGGGAGCCGCAACAGCGCGGCGAGAGAGGCGCGAATCGCCTCGCGATGGCGGGAGAGACGCGGCGCCTCGCAGATCAGGGTCGCGTCGACATGATCGATCCGGCCCCCGCGCCGCTCGATCAGCGCCCGGGCATGTTCGACGAAAAGCGACGAAGCCGCGCCCCGCCATTGCGGGTCGCCCGGCGGGAAATGATCGCCGATGTCGCCGGCGCCGATCGCTCCGAGCAGTGCGTCGGTGACTGCGTGGAGCAAAACGTCGGCGTCGCTATGCCCCTTGAGGCCGCGCTCATGCGGGATTTTGATTCCGCCCAGCCAGAGCTCTTCCCCGGCGGCGAAGGCGTGAACGTCGAAGCCGAGACCGGTTCGGCTCGTCAGGCTCCGGGCGAGACGCGCTTCCGCCCGAGCGAAATCCTCATCGTGAGTCAGCTTCCCGAGCGCTTCGTCTCCGGCGACGGCGGCGACGCGGAGGCCGGCGGCCCGGGCGACCTGCGCGTCGTCGGTGGCAAGGCCCGCGCTCCACTTACGATGCGCGGCCAGGATCGCCTCGAAGCGGAAGGCCTGCGGAGTCTGCACCCGAACCAGTCCCTCGCGGCTCACCGGCTCGCCAAGCTCGGCCCCGGCGCCGGCGAGCGTGTCGACGACGGGCAGGACCGGAACCGCGCCCTCGGCCCCGGCCAGCCCGTCGCGGAGCCGGGCGACGACCGCCGCTGGAAGGAAGGGACGCGCGGCATCGTGGATGAAGACCAGGTCCGCCCCGCCCTCGGCGGCAATCGCCTCCAGGCCGTTGCGGACGCTGTCCTGCCGCTCGCGGCCGCCTGCGACCGGGGAGGGGAGGGCGCGCCCGCCGACCGCCTCGCGATAGAGCGCCTCCTGGCCCCTGCCGATCACCACGCGAACCTCGCCTAGCCCGGCCCGCTCCAGGCCTTCCAGAGCGTGGACGAGCAGCGGCTTGCCGGCGAGGCCGCGATATTGCTTGGGCAGGCCGCCGCCGGCGCGGCTTCCGCTCCCCGCCGCGACCACCAGGGCGACCATATTTTCCATGGAGTGGGGACTAGCCGAGGCCAACCTTGCCCGCCAGCGTCTTTGCCCTTATCTCCGCGCCTCCCATGAGCAGGCTGCCGCCCATCCAGATCGGATCCGTCCGGATCGACTCGCCCGTCATCCTGGCGCCGATGACCGGGGTCACCGACCGGCCGTTCCGAAAGGCGGTGAAGCGCTACGGCGCCGGCCTTACCGTGACCGAGATGATCGCGTCGCAGGCGATGATCCGCGAGACCCGCCAGTCGCTCCGGAAAGCGGATTGGGACCCGATCGAAGATCCGGTCTCGATGCAGCTCGCCGGCTGCGCGCCCCTCGAGATGGCCGAGGCGGCGAAGCTCAACGAGGATCGCGGCGCGGCGATCATCGACATCAACATGGGCTGCCCGGTCCGCAAGGTCGTCAACGGCGATGCCGGCTCGGCGCTGATGCGAGACCTGAAGCTGGCCGCCGAGATCGTCGATTCGACGGTGAAAGCCGTGAAGTTGCCGGTCACCTTGAAGATGCGGATGGGCTGGGACCATGGAGCTCTCAACGCACCCGAGCTCGCCCGGATCGCCGTCGATCTCGGAGTGCGGATGATCACCGTTCACGGCCGCACCCGCAACCAGATGTACAAGGGCTCGGCCGACTGGGCCTTCGTCCGCCGGGTCAAGGAAGCGGTCGATGTCCCGGTCATCGTCAACGGCGACATCTGCACGGTGGACGACGTCGAGACCGCGCTCGCCCAGTCCGGAGCCGACGGGGTCATGATCGGCCGAGGCGCCTATGGCCGCCCCTGGCTTCTCGCTCAGGCGATGCACTGGCTGCGCACCGGCGAGCGCCAGCCCGATCCGAGCCTGGACGAGCAGTTCGCCGTCCTGATTGAGCAATATCGGGACATGCTCGCCCATTACGGGACCGAAATCGGGGTCAATGTCGCCCGCAAGCATGTCGGATGGTATACTCGCGGCCTTCACGGCAGCGCCGAATTTCGCAATGCTTTCAACAAGGAAGGCGATTCGAAGAGGGCTCAGGCGATGCTCTATGAATATTACGCGCCCTGGCTGAGCCGCGCCGCCGCCTGAGCCGCCGCCCGAGCCAGTGTCCCGTCCCGGTGCGGCCGGACGAGCCGCTGGCGCTACATACTGTGTTCTTTTTACCACAGGCTTGTGGTAGCCCGGCTGAGTGAACGCCGAGATGCAGATATTTCCCGAAGCCAAGCCCCGGTGGCGCCGACGGCTTTCGGTGGCGTTGCGGCGCGGGCGTTTCATGCCGCTCATCGAAGTTCTTACCCTCGCGGCGCTGCTGGTCGTCGCGACGATCAGCTATTTCATCATCAGCGACGACGGGTCGCCCGAGACCCTCCTGACTCCGCCTTTGGTGGCGGCCCTGCTGGTGGCGAACCTCGTGCCCGCAATGGCCTTGATGGTCCTTGTCGCTCGCCGGCTGGCGATGCGCCGTGCCGCGGAATCTCCGATCGGGGGGAGGGGACGGCTCCACGTCCGGCTGGTCGCCTTGTTCTCGGTCATCGCCAGCGTTCCGACCCTGCTCGTCGTGATCTTCGCCTCCCTGCTGTTCCAGAGCGGGCTCGATTTCTGGCTTTCCGACCGAGCCCAGACCGTCATCAAGAACGCCCAGGAGGTGGCGAGCCAGTATCGGCAGGACCAGCGCGCCGAGGTCCAGCTCGAAGTCCAGACCATGGGCAGCGACGTGGTCGAATGGGTCAACGAGCGCGGAATCGACGATAGCCAGTTCGGCGACTTCATGCTGGATCAGACGACCCGGCGGAAGCTTCTGGAGACGGCTCTCCTGACGATCACCGAATCCGGCGAGATCCAGATGCAGGGCGGCGTCAATCTTTACGACCGGCCGCTCGAGGATCGATTCGCAGCTTCAGTCCTCCAGAAGCTGACGGCGGGGGAGGCGATCGCCAAGGAGGAAGGCGGCGACCGGGTGGAGGCGGTGGTCCGGCTCGATCCCCGAGCCCAGGTCTATGTTTACGGGGCCAGGGCGGTCGATGCGCGGCTCCTGAAGCTGGCCGAGGACGCCCAGAGCGCCGCCAGCGATTCCCAAAGGACCCTCGCCCGGGCGCGCACCCTGCAATTCCGGTTCAACGCCATATTGCTGCTCGTCTCACTGCTGATCGTCGGCATTTCCATCTGGATCGCCCTCAAGCTCGCCGATCGCCTGGTGCGGCCGGTCGGAGAGCTGGTCGACGCGGCGCGGCGGATCACCGCGGGCGATCTCACGACACGGGTCACCGCCGGCGAGGTCTCCAGCCGGGTCACGGGCATGCGGGTCCAGGACGAGATCGGCATATTGGGCCGGGCGTTCAACCGGATGACCAAGCGCCTGGAGGAGCAGACCGGAGACCTCGTCTCTGCCAACTCCCAGCTCGAGAGCCGCCGCACCTTCATCGAAGCCGTGCTGTCCGGGGTCACCGCCGGAATCATCTCGCTCGACCAGGAGCGCAATGTGCGCCTGATCAACAGCTCGGCGGAGGCGCTCCTGAAGATCGACAAGGGGCAGGCGATCGGCCGCAAGCTCGCCGAACTCGCCCCCGAGCTCGACGCCCATATCGACAGCGACCAGCGCGAGGACATCATCCAGTTCGCTTCCGGCGGTGAGCCCCGGACACTCGCTGTGAAAAGGGTGCGGGTCGAAGGCGGCCATGTCCTGACCTTCGACGACATCACCGAGCAGCTCCTCGACCAGCGCCGCGCCGCCTGGTCCGACGTCGCTCGCCGGATCGCGCACGAAATCCGAAACCCGCTGACCCCTATCCAGCTCGCCGCCGAGCGGCTCCAGCGGCGATACGGCAAGGAGATCACCTCCGACACGGCCACGTTCGAGAAGCTGACCGGAACGATCGTCCGCCAGGTCGGCGACCTTCGCCGGATGGTCGATGAATTCTCGTCCTTCGCCCGAATGCCCAAACCCGTTTTCCGCGAGGAGAGGATCGGCGACATCGTCGGGGAATCCCTCTTCCTTCACCAGGTCGCTCATCCCGACATCGCCTTCAGGCTCGACGGGCCGGAGCCTTCGCCTTTGCTCGTCTGCGACCGCCGCCAGATGGGGCAGGCGCTGACCAACGTGATCAAGAATGCGGTCGAGGCGATCCAGCAGAAGCGCGAGGACGGGCGCAGGGGCGGCGAGGACCGGGTCTCGTGCACCATCCGGGATTCGGAGAACCGGATCGTCATCGAGGTCGCCGACACCGGAATCGGCCTCCCAGCCGATCGCGGCCGGCTGACCGAGCCCTATATGACGACCCGGGTGAAAGGCACCGGCCTCGGCCTCGCCATCGTCAAGAAGATCGTCGAAGAGCATTTCGGCAATATCGAGTTCGACGATTCCGACGGAGGGGGCAGCCTGGTCCGGCTGGTCTTCGACCCGGAATCGCTCGCACGCCTCGCCGCGGCCGCCGCGGACGAGCAACCCCAGAACATATCGGCAGACGGATAGAAAATGGCCCTCGACATACTCATCGTCGACGACGAACAGGACATCAGGGACCTCGTTTCCGGGGTGCTCGAGGACGAAGGCTATTCATGCCGAACCGCCGCCAACAGCGGCGAGGCGCTCCAGGCCCTGGCCGACCGCCGGCCGTCCTTGCTCCTGCTCGACGTCTGGCTCCAGGGCTCCAAGCTCGACGGGCTCCAGCTACTCGACGAGGTGAAGAAGCGCGATGCCTCGCTGCCGGTGCTGATGATCTCGGGTCACGGCAATCTCGACACCGCGGTCGCCGCGATCCGGCAGGGCGCCGCCGACTTCATCGAGAAGCCGTTCGAGGCCGGCCACCTCGTCCATCTCGTCGCCCGGGCCACCGAAACCGACCGCCTTCGCCGCGAGAATGCCAGCCTCAAGGCCCAGATCGGCCAGGAGACGGAGCTGACCGGCTCGAGCGTCGCGATCAACGCGGTTCGAGCCACCCTGAAGCGGGTGGCGGGGACCGGGAGCCGGGTGCTGATCTCCGGCCCCGCCGGAGTCGGCAAGGAAGTGGCTGCCCGCCTGCTCCACGACTGGAGCAACCGGGCGCGTGCACCCTTCATCGTGGTCAGCGCCGCCCGGATGACTCCCGAGCGGGTCGAGGAGGAATTGTTCGGGGTGGAGGATGGCGGCGAGCTCGCCCGGCCCGGAATGCTCGAACAGGCCCATGGCGGAACCCTCTTCCTCGACGAGATCGCCGACATGCCGATCCCCGCCCAGGCCAAGATCCTCCGAGTCCTGACCGACCAGAGCTTCACCCGGGTCGGCGGCCAACGCATGGTCAAGGTCGACATGCGGGTCGTCTCTTCGACCTCGCGCGACCTCGCCGAGGAGATCGCCGGCGGCCGGTTCCGCGAAGACCTCTTCTACCGACTGAACGTCGTCCCGGTCCACCTGCCGGCGCTGGCCGATCGGCGCGAGGACATTCCGGCGCTGATCGCCCATTTCGCGGCGCGCTACGCCGCCGAGCAGAGGCTTGCGACACCCGAATTCTCGGCCGACGCGGTCGCAGCGCTCCAGGCCTATGACTGGCCGGGCAACGTGCGCCAGCTGAGGAATGTCATCGAGCGCACCATCATCCTCGCGCCCGGCGCCCGGGTCGGCTGCATCGAGATCGACATGCTTCCGCCCGAAATCCTCAACGAGCAGGCCAGCCTGAGCTCGGGCGAGGCGGTCAAGGCGATCATGGGAACCCCGCTCCGGGAGGCGCGCGAGACGTTCGAGCGCGAATATCTCAAGGTCCAGATCCGCCGCTTCTCCGGCAACATCTCGCGCACCGCCACCTTCATCGGAATGGAACGCTCGGCTCTCCACAGGAAGCTGAAGGCACTCGGAATAGGGGATAATAAGGGCGAGCCGGAGGAGTGAGACTCCTCCTCATCGCCGGTTGGGGAGGCGGAGCATGCTATTGTTTCCGCAAAGGCACGCTCCACATTATGAAAGACGCCCTTCGCGGGCGCCCTGCGCGGACAACGATCCGCCGATAAGGAGAGTGGGACATGGCCGACAAGGTCAACAACCTCCAGGATCTGTTCCTGAACGGCCTTCGCCGTTCGAAGACTCCCGTGACCATGTTCCTGGTCAAGGGCGTCAAGCTTCAGGGCATCATCACCTGGTTCGACAATTTCTCGGTGCTGCTTCGCCGCGACGGCCAGGCCCAGCTCATCTACAAGCACGCCATCTCGACGATCATGCCTTCGCACCCGCTCGACACCAGCGAGATCGAGCGTGCCTTCGAGGAAGGCGGAACCGTCGGCGGCAAGAAGCCGGCCTTGCTCCAGGAAGCGTTCCTCGGCGCCGTCCGGCGCTCGGGCGAGCCGGTCACCATGTTTCTGGTCAACGGAGTCATGTTGCAGGGAGAAATTGCCGCCTTCGATCTGTTCTGCATGCTTCTCCAGCGCGACGGCCTGTCGCAGCTCGTCTACAAGCACGCAATCTCGACCGTGCAGCCGGAACGTCCGGTGAGCTTCATGGAGCAGGATGACGAGGAGCCGGACGCCTGACTTCCACCGAACCCAATTCCGACGGCGAGTTTCGCCGCGGCGCCAAGGCGATCGTCGCACTTCCCGACATGAAGGCGGGGAGGGGACGGCGCGACATCGAGGCTCGTCTCGATGAGGCCGCCGGCCTCGCCGAGGCGATCGGGGTCGAGGTTTCCGACAGGCTCCATTTCCGGATTCGCTCGCCCAGGCCCGCGACCCTGTTCGGCTCGGGGCAGGTCGAATCTATCGCCGAGGCGGTGGCGCGTGACGAAGCCGAACTGGTCATCATCGACGCTCCGATCACGCCCATCCAGCAGAAGAATCTCGAGACCGCGACCAAGGCCAAGGTGATCGACCGGACCGGCCTGATCCTCGAGATTTTCGGCGAGCGGGCGGCGACCGCGGAGGGCCGGCTTCAGGTCGAGCTCGCCCATCTGGACTATCAGGCCGGCCGGCTGGTCAGGAGCTGGACCCACCTCGAGCGACAGCGCGGCGGCTACGGCTTCCTCGGCGGTCCCGGCGAGACCCAGATCGAGGCCGACCGCCGGCTGATCCGCGACCGAATGGCCAAATTGAAGAAGGAGCTCGAGCAGGTCACACGCACCCGAGCGCTTCACCGCGCCCGCCGCCAGCGCGCGCCGTGGCCGGTTGTCGCTCTGGTCGGCTATACCAATGCCGGCAAGTCCACCCTGTTCAACCGGCTCACCAAGGCCGATGTGATGGCTGAGAACCTCCTTTTCGCCACCCTTGATCCGACGATGCGGGAAATCTCTTTGCCGGGCTTCGACAAGGCGATCCTCTCCGACACGGTCGGCTTCATCTCGGAGCTTCCGACCCAGCTCGTCGCCGCCTTCCGCGCCACATTGGAAGAGGTCATCTCCGCCGACCTCATCGTCCACGTCCGCGACATCTCCCATTCCGACAGCGACGCCCAGCGCGAGGACGTCGAAGCCGTCCTCGCCGAGATCGGCGCCGGAGGGGAGGGGGGCGCCCCGCTCGTCGAAGCCTGGAACAAGATCGACCTCCTCGACGGCGAGGAGGGCGAGCGGGTTCAGGCGGAGGCGGCGCGGCGCGACGATGTGATCCGGATCTCCGCATTGACCGGCGAGGGCGTGGACGAATTGCTCGAATGCGTGTCGGCCAAGCTCAGCAAGGGCGCGAAGCTGCGCACGGTCACGCTTGGAGCCTCGGACGGCGAGACGATCGCCTGGCTCCATGCCAACGGCCGGATAGAGAGCCAGAGCACCGACGGAGTCGAGACCATGTTCGAAGTGCGGCTGTCGGAAGCGGACTGGGCGAGGCTGCAAAGCAAGCAGCGGGCTTAGGTTTGCGTGACGGTTAGTCGCCGGACAGAAGCTTTTTTGCCCTTTGCCAGAGCGCCTCAAGAGCCTCGATATCCATATCTTTCAATGGCTTGTCGGCTATCTCTTCCACATTTCGGAAGCGCCGTTCGAAGCGGTTCGAGGCCTCGCGCAGGGCCGTTTCCGGGTCGATGTCGAGGTGGCGGGCATAATTGACGACGCTGAACAACAAGTCGCCCAGCTCGGCCGAGCGCTGCTCGGCCGTGCCGGCGGCTTCCAGCTCCCCAAGCTCCTCGTCGATCTTCGCCCTGGGTCCGGCCGGGTCGGGCCAGTCGAAGCCGATCCGGGCGGCTCGGCGCTGAAGCTTCTCGGCGCGCTTCAGGGCCGGCAATGCGCGGGCCACGCCGGCGAGCGCACTCTTGTCTTCGCCGTCGTCGCGCTCGGCGGCCTTGAGGTTTTCCCAGCCGGGACTCGCGGCTTCGTCGCCGAATATGTGCGGATGTCGGCGGATCATCTTGGCGCAGATCGACGCCATGACGTCATCCAGCGAGAAAGCGCCGATCTCTTCCGCCATCCGGGCGTGATAGACGATTTGGAGCTGGAGGTCGCCGAGCTCGTCCTTCAGCCCGTCGAGGTCGTCGCGGGCGACGGCGTCGGCCACTTCATAGGCTTCCTCGATCGTGTAGGGCGCGATCGTCTCAAAGCTCTGCGCCTTGTCCCAGTCGCAGCCGCTCTCCGGATCGCGGAGCTTCCGCATGATCTCGACAAGGTCGGAAAGGGAGGTAGACGAAGCGGACAACGGTCAACCTTTAAGTGCGATAATATACATTATGTAAAATATGAAGCCGGCGCTTGTGAGGCGAGCCCCCTCACGGCTTCAGCACCAGCCACTGGCCTTCGACGCCCCAGGCGGACAGCGAGGACAAAAAGTTCATGCCGAGCACGTTCATCGGCCCGAACGCCTCCGAGACGTGGACGGCGAGGTCGCTTCGCTCGATCGTTCCCACCTTGAGCCGCTCGGCACGGCCACGCTGGACCCGGACGGTGCCGTTCGCCGTCTGGACTATTGCGGGCAAGCCGCCACCATGCTCGATTCCGGCTCGCGCCGCGGTGTCGGTCGAGATGCTGGTCACGGTGGCGCCGCTGTCGACCAGGAAGCGCACCGACTTGCCGTTGAGCTCGGCATTGACCCAGAAATGGCCGTCCATCGACTTGCGGATTCGAAGCTCCTCGCCGACGGCGACGACCTGCCCCTGCCCACCGCTCTCGGCGACGACGCGCTTGCCGAGCGCCATGAAATCGTCCTTCAGCGTGAAGGCGACGAAGGCGGCGAGGAAGATGAGCACCCAGCCGGCGAACATCTTGAGGCCTTGGCCGAGCGGAATCCGGCGCACCATCAGCGCGCTGACGACGAGGACGAGGATTCCGATCAGGTAGAGAAAGCTGGCCGCCTGGTCGCCGTCGCTCACAGCTCGATTTCCATTCCGTCATAGGCCGGTTCGACCCCCGCCGGCAGCTCATCCATCAGAGTGTCGTAATCCATGCTGTTGTCCAGATGGGTCAGAAGCGCCCGCTTCGGATGGAGCCGGGCGATCCATTCGAGCGCGAGGTCGAGATGCGGGTGGGTCGGGTGCGGGCGGCGTCTCAAAGCGTCGACGATCCACAGGTCGACGCCTTGAAACCGAACCTCCATCTCCGGAGTCAAATCATTGAAATCCGTGGAATAGACGACCGAGCACCCGCCCGCGTCGAAACGCAGGCCCGCGCTGGTGATGTCGCCGTGCGGCTGGTCGACCACCTGCACCGAGATTCCGTTCAAATTCATATGATCGGGAAGCAGATTGGCCTCGGCGACGGCCGGATATCCGCTCTTGCCGTCGAAGGCATAGGCGAAGCGTTGCTTGAGGCTCTCGAGGGTTTGGAGCCGGGCATAGCCCGCCACGGGCTGTCGGCGGGAATGGTAGAGCTGGCGAAGATCGTCGATGCCATGGCAATGGTCGGCATGGTCGTGGGTCCAGATCACGCCCTCCACGCCCGTCACTTCCGCGTCTAGCAATTGCTCGCGAAGGTCGGGGCCGGTGTCGACGAGGATACGGGAATTGTTGTGGCTGACCAGGATCGAGACCCGGCGGCGCCGGTTCCTCGGATTCGACGGGTCGCACTGGCCCCAATCGTTGCCCACCCGTGGCACTCCGCTTGACGTGCCGGAGCCGAGGATGGTGACCTTCATTGGGCCACCTTGTTGAAAAGCATGCGGAAATTTTCGCTGGTGCGGCCCGCCAGCGCCTCGACATCTTCGCCGCGCAATCCCGCCAGGAAGCGCGCCGTGTCGGCGACGAAAGCCGGCTCGCAGGGCCGGCCGCGGTGCGGGACGGGGGCGAGGAAGGGGGCGTCGGTCTCGATCAGGAGGCGTCCGGAAGGGATGATCTTCGCCGAAGATTGCAATTCTTTGGCATTTTTAAAGGTCACGATCCCCGAGATCGACACATAAAGACCCAGAGCCAGCGCCTGGACGGCGAAATCCTGGCTGGCGGTGAAGCAGTGGATCACCCCCGAATAAGCGCCCTTCCCCATCTCCTCCGACAGGATCGCCAAAGTGTCCTCTTCCGCATCCCTGGTGTGGACGATGATCGGAAGCCCGGTCTCGCGGGCCGCAGCGATATGCGCTCGGAAGCTGGCCCGCTGCGCCGAGCGGTCCGAATGGTCGTAATAATAATCGAGGCCGCTTTCGCCGATCCCGACGACCCGCGGATGGACGGCCCGATCGACCAGGGTCGCGGTCTGGACGTCGGGATGGGAGTCGGCCTCATGGGGGTGGATCCCGACCGAGGCCCAGACGTCGCTCTCGCGCTCGGCGAGGCCGATCACATCGTCCCATTCGGAACGGCGGGTGGAGATGTTGAGCATGGCGACGACTCCGGCCGCCCGGGCGCGCCCGAGCACCGCCTGCTGATCCTCAACGAGTCCCCTGTAGTTGAGATGGCAATGGCTGTCCGTGAACATGCAGGCTCCTTAGCCCCATCCCCTCCCCTCCGCGCAAGCGCCGTCTCGCCCTGCGCACTTCATCAAGGCTCTGGCGCGCCGACCATATTCTGTTAGGACCCCGCCGGGTTGAGATACGTTGATAGCTTGGCTGCATCAATAATGTGCGGCGCGGGGAATCCGATGACGCGGGATGGCGAGTTGCTTTGCGTGGCTCGAGCCGGCTGCGCCCCGCTTGCGGCCGCCGACCGGGCGGTGCGGCTCGCCGTGGTCATCCCCTCCTTCCGGGCCGCGGCCACGATCGGCGCCGTGCTTCGAGCGATCGGGCCCGAGGTGGCCCGAATCTACGTCGTCGACGACGGCTGCCCCGATTCCACCGGCGAGCGGGCGCTTCGCGACAATGAGGACGACCGGATCGCGGTCCTTCGCAATCCGCGCAACCTGGGCGTCGGCGGAGCGATGAAGCGCGGCTATGCGCGCGCCCTCGCCGACGGCGCCGAGATCGTCGTCAAGCTAGACGCCGACGGCCAGATGGACCCGCGCCATATCCAGCGGCTGATCGCCCCGATTCTCGAAGGCCGGGCCGATTATTGCAAGGGCAACCGCTTCGCTCCGGCCGGGCTCATGCCCTCCGGCAGCTCGCCGCTGGCGCTGAAGTCGATGCCGCCGGCCCGCCGCGCCGGCAACATGGCCTTCTCCGTGCTGCACAAGGCGGCCACAGGCTATTGGCGGATCGGGGACCCGGCCAACGGCTATACCGCCATCCACGCCCGGGCCCTCGAAAGGATCGGGCTGGAGGCTCTGGCCGATTGCTTCTTCTTCGAAACGGACATGCTTTTCCGCCTCAACCTGGTCGAAGCGGTGGTCGCCGACGTCGCGCTGCCAGCCTGCTATCCGGGATCGGGAAGCAGCCTCAGCCTGCGCCGGATCGCGCCCCGCTTCGCGCTAATGACGGCGGACCGCTTCGTGCGCCGCCTACGGGCCGAATATTTCACCGGCGCGTGGAATCCCGGTTCGCTGAAGCTGATTGCCGCGGCGGCCATGATCGCGGCCGCGGCCGGCCTCGCGGGCTGGCGCTGGATGGAGCCGCTCGCCGGCTCCGGGGCGGCGGCAGCCGCGACGGCCTGCCTTCTGCTCGGCCTCGGCCTGCTGGCGGCGGCGGGGCTCTACGATGCGCGCAAGGCCGTCCGCGAGCCGCTCTCCCGCCGGGGCTCTCCCTGCTGAATGCCCGCGGTTGCGCCGATCCTGGACCGCCTGGCCGGGCTCCCGCCGCCGCGCCTGTGGGCGGCGGCGCTGCTGATCGCGGCCGGCCATATCGGCTTCGTCCTGAGTCGCGGCGCGGTCATGGCTCCGGACAGCCACAATTATGCTTATTGGTCGGCCCGCCTGGTCGAGAGCGGCTTCGACTATCCGACCCTCCTCGCCGAGGCGCCCGGCTCCTTCCCGCCGATCCTTTATGCACTGTTCGCGACCGTTCTGGCTCTCCTGCGCCTGGCGTTGGGCGACGAATGGGCGAACGGCCTCGTGGCCGTGAATTTCGCCGCCCATGTCGCTTTGGGCGTGCTCGTCGTGAGGCTGGCCGGCCGGCTGACCGGAAGCGGCGTCGCCGGATGGGGGGCGTTGCTGCTCTATCTCGGCTGCTTCGACCTGCTTATGTGGGTTCCGTTCGTGCTGTCGGATGCGACGTTCGTCTTTCTCGCCTTCACGATCTTCACTCTTGCCGCGACGAGGATCCTGGATCCCTCCAGGTCCTGGCTCGCGGTTCTGACCCCGGCCGCCGCCGGAATTTTCTACCGGCCGACCGGACTGGTCCTGATCCCCGACCTCCTCTGGGCGCTCTATCTGTCCCGGACCAAGGCGAACAGGCTGCGGCCCGGAGCGATGCTGGCCATCCTGGCCGCGGGCATCGCGGCCGCAACGCTCGCCTTCGCCTGGTTCATGCAGGACGTCGGACGGTGGCCGCTGGAGACGCTTTCCAATGCCTTCCGGGCCGTCGCTTCCGAATATGCGCTCGGCGAGGTGGTCAGCGCCCGTCCCGAAACCTACCATATGCCGCCCCGGACCTTGCTAGATTACATGCTGATCTCCGCCGACCGGTTCCTCCATTTCTTCGCGATCGGAGCGGCGACGTTCAGCCCGGCCCACTGGCTGGTCGAGCTTGTCTTCTTCCTGCCCTGCTACGCTCTGACGGCCTGGCTCGCCGTCGCGCTGTGGCGCGGACGCACCGCCTTCGGCGTCCGCGAGCGCAAGGTCTTCCTGGCCGCCTTCGGCGCTCTGCTTTCCTACGCGGTCTTCCACGCCCTCGTTCAGGTTGATTTCGACTGGCGCTACCGAACCCCGATCCTGCCCCACCTCATCCTGCTCGCCGCCGCCGGCCTCGCCGACCTGGCGAGAAAGCGGGACGCGGAATGACCGGCGAAACGCCTTTTCTGTTCAGCCTCGACGTCGAGGACCCGCGGCTCGATCTTCCGGACGGGGAGCGGCTGCCGGCGCGGGTGCCGGCGCTGGTCGGAACCTATCTCGACTTCCTCGGCCGCCACGAAGCGAAAGGCACCTTCTTCGTGGTCGGCGAAGTGGCTCGCCGGCACCCGGAGCTGGTGGCCAGGATCGTCGCGCAAGGGCATGAGATCGGCTGCCATTCCGATGCCCACGTGCCGCTCGACCGCCTCGGCCGGGCCAGGTTCGGCGACGATCTGAGCCGCAACCTCGATGCCTTGCGGGTAGCCGGCGCCGGCGGGATCGAGGGCTATCGCGCGCCCTCCTTCTCGCTCACCGCCGAGACCGGCTGGGCCTATGAGGTGCTTGCCGAGCACGGCTTCACCTATTCGAGCTCGGTGCTTCCGGCGAGAAGCCCGCTTTACGGCAACCCGGCCTTCGGCGCCGGGCCACGCCTGATCGAGGGAATCGTCGAGCTTCCGGTGACCCTGCTTCCGTTCCGGATCCTTCCGGTACCGATCGGCGGCCTTTATTTCCGGGTCCTGCCGCGGCCGATCCTGCGCCGGGCGCTGGCCGTTCGCAGAAAAAGGGGCGAAGCGGTCGCGAGCTATCACCATCCCTACGACATCGACACGAGGCAGGGCTTCACCCATGCCGGCTTCCGGCGCTGGGGCGCGTTCGACCTGCTGATGCGGGCGAATCGCGGAGCTGTCCTGCCGCGCCTCGAAATGGCCCGGTCGCTGGGCTTTTGCTTCGCCCCCTACGGCCCTTATGTGCGGCGGATAGGCGAGGCGCTGGCAGCGGGGCGAGGCGATGACGGCTGATCAATACCGGTTCGAGCCGCTCGAGCACGACGCCCGCGGCTATGAACGGATATCGAAGCTGATGCGGGAGGTCTTCCCGAAGGCCCGCCACCTGACCGCGCGCTATTTCGAATGGCATTATGGCGGCAATCCCGACGGGCAGGCGATCGGCTGCAATGCTTTTGCGGGCGACGAGCTGGTCGGCCATATGGCGGCCCATGTCTTTCCCTGCCGACTGGAAGGCGAGGACCGGCGCGGGATGTATACGGTCAACGGCGCGGTCCATCCCCGTCACCGCGGGCGGAGGCTGCAAAGCGGGATCAGCGCCGCCATGTTCGAGGAGGCGGCGCGCCTCGGCTATGCCTTCTGCCTGGCGACCGGCAATAAATGGAGCACCGGTCCGCTTCTCACCCGCTTCAAGATGGTTCGGCCGCTCGAAGCTTGCCTCGGCTTCGGCCTTCCGGCCCGGGACGAAGCGGCCCGCCCGCCCAGCTTCGAGCGCCTGTGGAGCGACGAGGCGTTGCGCTGGCGGCTTGCCAATCCGGAAGGTCGCTACTCGGCCGTGCGGAGCGGCGATCGGTCAGCGATCCTCTCCGCGACCGGCCTTCCCGGCATAAGCGCCATCCTCCATCAGGGCCGCGCGAGCGACGGCCTGGCGGGGCTCGGCCCATCGTCGGCGCCGATTCGGCTCTGGCTCGGGCTGGATCCCGCTTTGGACTGGAAAGGCTCGGCCTTCCTTCCGATCCCGATGCGCCTTCGCCCCTCCCCGCTCAACCTCGTCTACAAGGATTTGACCGGCGGCGACTTCGTGCCCGATCCGGACCGGATCGTCTTTCGCGGCCTCGATTTCGACGCCTACTGAGGGTCTCACGCAAGTGGCGTCTACGCCTCCGCCGGGACCTCCAGCCGCGGGAAAATGGGAGCCGGCGGCTGCAGAATGAAACCGGACGCGGCGAGCCGGGCATAGCGCCCGGTATCGGCCAGGATCGTGAAATCCCGTTCGCCGCCGGGAACGCCCATCTGGTCGAGCAGCTTCGCCGCGGAGGCCGGGATGACCGGGGCGATGGCTATGCCGAGATCGGCGATCGCCTCGCACAGGGTGGCGAGGACGGCCGTCATCCGATCGGGATCGGTCTTGCGAAGGACCCAGGGCGCCTGGGCGTCGATATATTGATTGCAGGCGAAGACGGCCCGGATCCAGGCCTCGATCCCCTGGCTGAGCGAGAGGTCCGCGAACAAGGCGGGCACGTCCTGGGCCGTCGTCCGCCGGACCAGGGCGAGCAGCTCTTCGTCCGCCGCCTCCCCTCGCCCGCCGCGCGGAAGCACGCCCGCGCAATTCTTGGCGATGAAGGACAAGGTGCGCTGGGCGAGGTTGCCGAAGCTGTTGGCGAGATCGGCATTGACCCGGGCGACGATCGCCTCCGGGCTGTAGCTTCCGTCCTGGCCGAAAGTGACGTCGCGCATCAGGAAATAGCGGACTGCGTCGGGGCCGAACCGGTCGATCAGCTCGGCTGGAGCGACGACGTTGCCGGCCGACTTGGACATTTTCTCGCCGCGCAGCAGGACGTGGCCGTGGCCGAACACCTGGCGGGGAAGCTCCAGCCCCGCCGACATCAGGAAAGCGGGCCAATAGACGGCGTGGAATCGAACCACGTCCTTGCCGATGATGTGGAGATCGGCCGGCCAGAACTTCCTGTAAGTCTCTGATTCCGTATCGGGATAACCGACGCCGGTAATGTAGTTGGTGAGCGCGTCGAGCCAGACGTACATGACGTGGCGCTCGTCGCCGGGGACCTTGACGCCCCAGTCGAAGCTGGTTCGCGAGACGGAGAGATCCGACAGGCCGCCCTCGACGAAGCGGAGAACTTCGTTGCGGCGGCTTTCGGGGCGGATGAAGCCGGGATGACCGACATAATGCGCGAGCAGCCGGTCCTGATAGGCGGAGAGGCGGAAGAACCAGCTCTCCTCCACGGTCCATTCGACCGGGGTGCCCTGAGGCGAAAGCTTCTCGCCATTCTCCCCGGGGGCGAGCTCGCTTTCGTCGTAATAAGCTTCGTCGCGGAGCGAGTACCAGCCTTCGTAGCGCCCGAGATAAAGGTCGCCTCGCGCCTCCATCGCCTTCCAGATCGCTTGGCTGGCCCGGTGGTGGGCGGGCTCCGTGGTCCGGATGAAGCGATCGAACGAAATCTCAAGACGCTCGTCCATATCCCTGAATATAGCAGACATCTCATCGGCGAGGTCAGAGGGGTCCAGGCCCTTTTCGCGCGCCGCCTGGGCCATTTTCAGGCCATGCTCGTCGGTGCCGGTCTGGAAGAAGACCTCGCGGCCCATGGCGCGCTGGAAGCGGGCTATGACGTCGGTGGCGACGGCCTCGTAAGCGTGGCCGATATGGGGCGGACCGTTCGGATAGTTGATCGCGGTGGTGACGTAGAAGGGCTCGGACATTCAGGGCCCTTAGCGGCTTGGCGCCAGCGATGCGAGCATGCCGGCGAGCTCGAAGACCACGCTTTCCGGTTCAAGCGAGAGGCCGCGGGCGCTCGACGCCAGGCCCGAGGCACGCTCCCAGGTGCCGAGAGCGTGGGCGAGAGCGGCCCCTCGCCTCTCCTTCGCCTCGGCGGCGATGACGGAGGGCGCTCGGGCCAGGAAGGCCTCGTAGCGCGGCTGGGCCGATTTGAGGCCGAGGCTCTGGGCGAGCGCGGAGCGGCGGGCATTGCCGGAATCGCCTTCGCGGACGAGCTCGGCCATGGCCCGGTCGAGCCCGGCGACGTCGAGCCCCCGCCAGGCCAGGGCCCGTCCCGGCGAGCCGTTGCCGGCGACGGCCAGATCGGCGATTTCCTTGTCTTTCGCGTCGGGAAGGGCGGCGCGCAATGCTGACGTCATGGCGTCGGAGTCGAGGCGCGAGAGGCGAAGCAGGCGGCAGCGCGAGCGGATCGTCGGCAAAAGCCGCTCGGGCGCGTGGCTGACCAGGAAGAAGACGCTGCTTGGCGGCGGCTCCTCCAGATTCTTGAGCAAGGCGTTGGCGGCGTTGCGCTCGAGATCGTCGATCGAATCGACGATCACCGCCCGCCAGGGGGAGAGCGAGGCGGTGGTGTTGAACAGGCGCTGGAGCGAGCGAACCTGGTCGACGCCGATGCTTCTGGCCAGCTCGCCGGTCGAGCTGTTCTCGCGCGGCAGCCGCTCCAGCCGCATCAGGTCCGGATGGCTCCCGGCCGCGACCAGGCGGGCGGCGGAATGATCGCCGGGGACGTCGAGGCCCGGGGCATCGACGGTCCCCTGCCCCTGCGCCAGCACTCGAAGCGCGGCCTTGGCGGCGAACAGAGCCTTGCCGACCCCCTGGGGGCCCGCGATCAGCCACGCATGGTGGAGCCGGCCCGAATCGAGCGCGTCGCGGAAGGCGGCGACGGCGGCATCGTGGCCATGGAGAGGGGTCACCGCAAGTCTCCGATGGCCGCCAAGAGTTTCGCCGTCACTTCGTCCGGACTTCCGGTCGCGTCGACGATGCGAAAGCGTTCTGAATTGTCAGCGGCAAGCTCGCGGAACGCCTGGGCGAGGGCCTGGTGGTAGGCACCGCTCTTCCGTCCGAAGCGGTCCAGATGATCCCCATCCCGCGAGCGTTCTCGAAAAGCGGCGGTGAATTGAGGCAGGTCGAGAAGCAGAGTGCGGTCAGGCAGCAGGCCACGGCTCCCAATGCGATGAAGGTCCATGATCGCGCTTTTGCCCACTCCTCCGGCGCCGCCCTGATAGGCCAGGGAGCTGTCGATGTAGCGGTCCGACAAGACCCATTTCCCATGGTCGAGCGCAGGCCGAATGGTCCGGGCGACGTGATCCGATCGCGCGGCGGCGAAAAGCAGCGCCTCCGTTTCCGGGGTCCAGCGGTCCACCTCCCCCTCGAGAAGCAGCTTGTGGATCGCCTCCGCGCCGGCGCTGCCTCCGGGCTCGCGGGTCTCGACGACTTCGAGACCGCGGCCGCGCAGCGCTTCGGCCAGCGCCTTGACCTGGGTCGACTTGCCGGCCCCCTCGCCGCCTTCGAGGCTGATGAAGCGCCCCTTCACCCCGCCTCAGCCGAACAACGCGGTAATGCCGTTCCACATGCGGCCGAAGAAGCCCGCCTCGCCGACCGCGTCGGCGGCCACCAGGGGCATGGTCTGCGGCGGAGTGTCGGCGGTCGTGACGACGAGGTCGGCGATGTGCTGGCCCTTGGCGATCGGCGCCTTGATCGGGCCGTTATAGACGATTTTGGCCCGGATGCTCCCGGCCGCGCCGGCCGGAAGGGTCACGGCGATTCTCCGGGGCGCGACCAGAGCGACGGTGTCGTCGCCGCCGCCCTGGACCCGGGCGTCGGCGACCTTTTCGTTGAGGTTGAACAAGGGCTGCGACTTCCAGGCGCGAAAGCCCCAGTCCATGAACTTGACCGATTCCTCGATCCTCTGGTTGAAGCTGCCCAGACCGGCGACGACCATGATGATCCGCCGGCCGTCCTGCTCGGCCGAGCCGGTGAAGCCGTAGCCGGCTTCCGAAGTATGGCCGGTCTTGAGGCCGTCCGCGCCCGAAACCCGGCCGAGCAGCGGATTGCGATTGCCCTGGGTGATCGGAGCGCCGCCGCCCAGGGTCTTGCCCCAGGTGAACTCCTTCTTCTGGTAGAAGCCCTTGTAGAGGTTGGGAGTCTCCTGGATGGTCGCGGCCGCGAGCGTAGCGAGATCGCGGGCGGTGGTGTAGGTGACGCCCTCGTCCGGCCAGCCGTTGGTGTTGCCGAAATTGCTGTTGTTCATTCCAAGGCGCTTAGCCTCGGCGTTCATCAGGGCGGCGAAGGCGGGCTCGGTGCCCGCGAGGCATTCGGCGAGGACGACGGTGGCGTCGTTGCCGGAGAGGGTGACGATCCCGTGCAGGAGATTCTCGACGCTGACCTGCTCGCCGGGCGAAAGGAACATGGTCGAGCCCGCCTGCGGCCCGTGCCACTGGCGCCAGGTCTCGGGGCGGACCTGGCACATCTTGTCCAGCCTGGCCTCGCCGCGCTTGATCATATGGAAGGCGAGATGGGTGGTCATCATCTTCGCCATCGAGGCCGGCGGGATCCGCCGGTCCGGATCCTTGGCGTAAAGCACCGCGCCCGAGCTCAGATCGACCATATAGGCGACCGGCGCCGCGGTCTCGAAGGGCGGCGCGGCGGCGACGGCCGGGAGCGCGGCCGCTGCAACGAAAGCTATTAAGAACAGGCTTTTGCGGATCATGATTGAGACGAGTCCCTTGAAATGGCGTCGGCTCGGCCGGAGCGTCGGCTCATGCTTAACCCCTGCCCTCGCGCCGCGCCAGATCGCTTGATAAGAATCCCCGATCAGCGGGTGATCGCATCCGCGAGCAGCCCGACCGAAAGGGCGTAGAAATTGGAGCAATTGTAGTCGAGGATAGTGCGATAGTTGGTCGTGAGCAGATAGGCGGTGGCGTTGGGGCCGTCGGGCTCGAGCAAGGAGGCCATTTCGGTGTCGCGCGGCCAGATCCCGGATTGAGCGACGATTCCGAGGCGCCGCCACTCTCCGATCGTCAGCCAGCGGCTGTGTCGCTCGAAGACTCTCGGGCAGCGCGGGGCGCGCAAATTGTTGCGAACCCGGCTTCGGTCGAAGCCCGCCGGGACCCGGACCGCGACTCCCCAGGGCACGCCCGGCCTCCAGCCGGCATTGCTGAGGTAATTGGCGATCGAGGCGAGCGCGTCGGGCTCGCTCCGCCAGATGTCGGAGCGGCCGTCGCCGTCGCCGTCGGCGCCGAGCCGGAGCCAGACCGAGGGCAGGAATTGCGGATAGCCGGTGGCTCCGGCCCAGCTGCCCTTGAGCTGGTACCTCGAAACGCCGCGGTCGATCATCTTGAGGGCGGCGATGAATTCTTCCGAGAAGAGCTGCCGCCGGCGTCCGTCATAAGCGAGCGAGGCGAGCGAGTTCAGGAGGTCGAAATCGCCGGTAACGGCGCCGTAGCTCGTCTCGTGGCCCCAGATGGCGACCAGCACCGATGGAGTGACTCCGTAACGGCGGCCGATGGCCTGGAGGCGGGGAAGATTGGCGGAATAACGGCGCTGGCCGGCGGCGATGAGCGCGGGGTTGACGTGGCGGGCGCGATAGGGCGCGAAGGGCGGATTGGCCTCGCTTCCGGGCCGGCCGCCGGGCTGGGCGCGATCAAGCTCGACGGTTCGGGAGCTGAAGACGAGGCTTGGAAAGACGCTCGCGATCGTTCCGGGGCTGACCCCGGCGCGCCGGGCCTCGGCTTCGAGCCGGGGCAGATAGGCCCGGAAGCCGGACTCGCTCAGGCCTGATTGGGCCGAGGCAGGGCTGGAAAGCGGAGCGATCGCCGCGGCCAGGGCAAGGGCTGCTATCCCCCTCAACAAACGCATACATTTTTCTCCACTCGGCGCCCCTGATGCCACAGGGGCGCCGCCGGAGATACTCGGCTCGCCGCGCCGGCTGCACGAGCGGCCCCGCCTGACGGCGTCATCCCTCCACAAGGCCCCGGCTTTCGCCGGGGTGACGGTTGGGCTAGAGGCTCGACCATCTTGGACAGGTGGCCGAGTGGTTTAAGGCAGCGGTCTTGAAAACCGCCGTGGGTGCAAGCCCACCGTGGGTTCGAATCCCACCCTGTCCGCCACGCGAAGGGAATGAGATGGCCGAGGCGGCGATTGGCAGGTTCGACTGGGAGGATGCGTTCGCGCTCGAGGCTCAGCTTTCCGACGAGGAGAGGCTCGTCCGCGACACAGCTCGCGCCTATGCGCAGGAGAAATTGCAGCCGCGGGTGACGGAGGCTTTCCTCGACGAGGATTTCGACCGCGACATCATGTCGGAAATGGGCGAGCTCGGACTGCTCGGGGCGACCATCTCGCCCGAATATGGCGGGGCCGGCCTGAATTACGTCAGCTACGGTCTGGTGGCTCGGGAGGTCGAGCGGGTCGACAGCGGCTACCGTTCGGCGATGAGCGTCCAGTCCTCGCTCGTCATGCACCCGATCGACGCCTACGGATCCGAGGCGCAGAAGCGCAAATGGCTTCCCGGGCTTTCGACCGGCGCGCAGATCGGCTGCTTCGGGCTCACCGAGCCGGACGCCGGCTCCGATCCCGGCGGGATGCGGACCCGGGCGCAGAAGATCGACGGCGGCTACCGCCTATCCGGCTCGAAGATGTGGATCACCAACTCTCCGATCGCCGACGTCTTCGTCGTGTGGGCGAAGTCCGACGCCCATGACGGCAAGATCCGCGGCTTCCTTCTCGAAAAGGGAATGAAGGGTCTCTCGGCGCCCAAGATCGGAATGAAGCTCTCGCTTCGCGCCTCGATCACCGGCGAGATCGTCATGGACGGAGTGGAAGTGCCCGAAGAGGCGCTTCTGCCTGGGGTCGAGGGCCTGAAGGGCCCGTTCGGCTGCCTCAACCGGGCCCGCTACGGAATCGCCTGGGGTTCGATGGGCGCGGCCGAAGCCTGCTACCATGCGGCGCGCCTCTACACGCTCGACCGCAAGCAGTTCGGCCGGCCGCTCGCCGCGACCCAGCTGGTGCAGATCAAGCTCGCCGACATGATCACCGAAATCACCCTTGGGCTGCAGGCGGCCCTGAGGGTCGGGCGGCGGATGGATGAAGGCGAGCTGATCCCGGAGACGATCAGCCTGATCAAGCGCAACAATGTCGGCAAGGCGCTCGACATCGCACGGATCGCCCGCGACATGCACGGCGGCAACGGAATCTCGGCCGAGTTCCAGGTGATGCGCCACGCCTCCAACCTCGAGACGGTCAATACCTATGAGGGGACCCACGACGTCCATGGGCTGATTCTCGGTCGGGCGATCACCGGGATTTCGGCGTTCTGACGAAGGCCGCGCAGGGAGCGGCACTCGTCATCCCAGCGAAGGCTGGGATCCCGGCGGGTGAAGACCGCCGGAGCCTCTCACCCGCCGGGGCCCCAGCCTTCGCTGGGGCGACGGGCAATGGATAAGCCCCTGAGCGGCCTCAAGGTGGTCGAGCTCGCCCGGATCCTCGCCGGGCCGTGGGCCGGGCAGCTTCTCGCAGATCTCGGCGCGGACGTGGTGAAGGTCGAGCGGCCCGGCACCGGCGACGATACCCGCCACTGGGGCCCGCCCTTCGCCCTCGACGGCGCCTCGGCCTATTTCCATAGCTGCAACCGCGGCAAGACCTCGCTGGCGATCGACCTGGGGACGGCGGACGGACAGGCGGCGGTCCGGTCGCTCGCCGCCGAGGCGGACGTTCTGATCGAGAATTTCAAGGTCGGCGGGCTGGCCGGATTCGGGCTCGATCATCCTTCCCTCTCCGAACTCAATCCCGGCCTCGTTTATTGCTCGATCACCGGCTTCGGCCAGACCGGCCCCTACGCCGCCCGCGCCGGCTACGATTTCATAATCCAGGGCATGGGCGGAGCGATGTCGCTGACCGGCGAGCCCGACGGGGCGCCGCAGAAATCGGGCATCGCTTATGCCGATCTGTTCACCGGGCTCTACGCGAGCGTGGCGATACTCGCCGCGCTGCGGGAGCGGGACCGGAGCGGCCTCGGCGCTTTTATCGACATGGCCCTGCTCGACACCCAGGTCGCGGTGCTCGCCAACCAGGCGCTGAACTGGATGGTCTCCGGAGACGTTCCACACCGAATGGGCAACGGCCACTCCAACCTCGTCCCCTATCAGGCCTTCCGGGCCGCGGACGGCGAAGTGATCGTCGCGGTCGGCAATGACGGGCAATTCGAACGGCTGTGCGGGATATTGGGCCTCCAGGCGCTGGCCGGGGACGAACGCTTCCGGACCAACCCGGCGCGGGTGGTGAATCGCGAGGCGTTGATCCCGATTCTGGAGACTGCGATGGTCAGGCGCCGGCGGCAAGAATTGTCCAAGGCGCTGGAGGCCGCCGGGATTCCGGCCGGGCCGATCAACGCAATCGACTCCGTCTTCGCCGATCCGCAGGTCATCCATCGCGGCCTCAGGATCGAGGGGCAAAAGCCCGGCCTCGCCTCTCCGATCGTCATCGACGGACGGCGGCAGGTGGCCGAACTCCCGGCCCCGCGCCTCGGCGAGCATGGGCGATGCTGATCCAGTATGGAGTCGTCCCCGTGCGCCTGGGGGCGGGCGGCGGCCTCGAGGTGCTGCTCATCACCTCGCGCGATACCGGGCGCTGGGTCGTCCCGCGCGGCAACCCGATCGCCGGCAAGAGCCCGGCCGAATCGGCTGCCCAGGAAGCCTTTGAGGAAGCCGGGATAATCGGGACCGTCGAGCCGCAGGCGATCGGCAGCTATTCCTACGAAAAGCGCCGGCGTCCCGGCCTCGCCGTGCCCGCCATCGTCCACCTGTTCCGGATGAGCGTGGAGGAGGAGCGCGGCGACTGGCCCGAGAAGAGCCAGCGCGAACGGCGCTGGTTCTCCGCCGTCGAGGCCGCCGCCGCGGTGGATGAAGCCGAGCTCGCGCAACTCATCCGGGGAACGCTCCTGGACCAGTCACAAAAGTGAAACAAATCCCGCGCGGCCCGTGCTAGGGAGCCGCGAACGTCCCGGGGGGAATAGATGCTGAAGATGTTCCGTGCGCTGATGCCGAAGGAAGCGGGCTTTTTCGACATGTTCGAGCGTCACGCGGCGACGCTGGTCGGGGGTGCCGAGGTGATGAGCCGGATGTTCGCCAAGGAGGAGGGCATCGACGAAGCCTGCCGCCGGATTTCCGAGTTCGAGCATCAGGCGGACGACGTCACCCGCGAGGTGCTCCACGCCGTCCGCCGCACCTTCATCACGCCCTTCGACCGGAGCGCGATCACCGACCTCATCTCATCGATGGACGATGCGATCGACGAGATGCAGAAGACGGCGAAGGCGATCACCCAGTTCGAGGTCCAGCAATTCGAACCGGAGATGCGCGACATGGCGGCGCTCGCGGAGCAGGGCGCCAGGCTGGTGCTCGAGGCGCTGCCGCTGCTGCGCAAGGTCGGCGCCAATCACTCCAAGCTGGACGAGATCACCGAGAAGATCATCCATCTCGAGGAGGAAGCCGACCATCTTCACGATGCCGGCCTGAAGGCGCTGTTCCTGCGCCACCGCGACGGCAATGCCATGGGCTATATCGTCGGCCGCGAAATCTACAGCCACCTCGAAAGGGTCCTCGACCGGTTCGAGGACGTGGCGAACGAGATTTCCGGCGTCGTCATCGATCACGCCTGAGGAGCGGCGATATGCACGAGCTGGCCCTGCCGCTCCTCATCGGCCTCATCGCCATCGCTTTGGCGTTCGATTTCCTGAACGGGCTCCACGACGCCGCCAACTCGATCGCCACCGTGGTCGCGACCCGGTTGCTCAGCCCGGTGCAGGCGGTAGTCTTCGCCGCCTTCTTCAATTTCGCCGCCTACTTCCTCGCGCTCGCCGTTCCGGCCCTGCACAAGGTCGCGGACACGATCGGCAAGGGGCTGATCGACAAGGATCTGATTACGCCCTCCGTGGTCTTCGGGGCGCTGATCGGAGCGATGTTCTGGAACGTCGTCACCTGGCTCAAGGGCATCCCCTCCTCTTCCAGCCACGCTCTCGTCGGCGGCCTGGTCGGGTCCGGAATCGCCCATGCCGGGCTGACCGGAGTCCAGTGGACCGGCCTCAACAAGACCCTGATCGCGATCGTCCTTTCGCCGCTGCTGGGAATGATCCTGGCGATGCTGATCATGCTCGTCACCAGCTGGGCGGCGAGCCGGGCGAGCGCGCGCGGCGCCGAGCGGAAGTTCCGGGCCCTCCACCTGGTCTCCTCGGCCGCTTACTCGATCGGCCACGGCCTCAACGACGCCCAGAAGACGATGGGGATCATCACGGTCCTGCTCTATTCGACCGGCTATCTCACGGGGGATTTCCACGTTCCTCACTGGGTCGCGATCAGCTGCTACATCGCGATCGCCCTGGGCACGCTGAGCGGCGGCTGGCGGATCATCAAGACGATGGGGACGGGCATCACCAAGCTCTCGCAGCACCAGGGGTTCAGCGCGTCCGCCGGCGGATCGGTGATGCTGTTCACCGCGTCCTGGCTCGGAATCCCCGTTTCCACCACGCACACGATCACCGGAGCGATTATCGGGGCGGGCGTGGCGCGCAGGGCCTCGGCGGTTCGCTGGGGGGTCGCCCGGAACGTCGTCACGGCCTGGGTCGTCACCATCCCCGCCTCGGCGACGGTGGGAGCGATCTTCTACTGGCTGACGACTTTCTTCTAGGATGCTTTCGCCCGGGTGACGATTATCGCTTCGGCCGCCTGAACAGCAGGATCGGCTCGCCTTTATAGTCGGCTTCCTCTCGGCGGCTGAAGCCGGCTTTCTCGGCGATCCGGATCGAGGCGGCGTTGGCGTGGCTGATGATTGCGACGATCTCGCCGCCGCCCAGAGCCTCGTCGGCCCAGGCCAGAGCGGCGAGGACGGCCTCGCTGGCATAGCCCCGGCCCTGAGCCTCCCGGGCCATGATCCAGCCCATTTCGGGAATGTTCTCGATTCCGGGTTTCATGTCGCGCTTGAAGTCGGCGAAGCCGATCTGGCCGAGATAAGCTCCGTCGTCGAGCCGCTCCGCGACCCAAAAGCCATAGCCGAGCAAGGCCCAGAGCCCCGGCGAAGCGAGTATCTTGCGCCATGTCTCCTCGCGCGACTGGGCAACTCCGCCGAGAAAGCGAACCACCTCCGGGTCGGTCATCGACGCCCATTGAGCGTCGAGATCGGTGGCCCGGAAGCCGCGGAGGCGGAGACGCGGGGTTTCGATAATCGGAGCGGCGGCGAAACTCGTCATCCCGGCGGAAGCCGGAGCCCCAGGTCGAGAACTCATCTTGTGTCTCCCCCGAGCCGTCATGCCATCGAAAGCCGGCATCCCGGAGAGTGAAGAGCGCCGCGCCTTTCGCCCGCCGGGGCCCCGGCCTTCGCCGGGGCGATGGCTTATTTCTTGCCCAGCGTCAGCCCGCCGAAGCGCCTGTTGAAGCGCGCGACCTGGCCGCCGCTGTCGACCATCTTGCCGTGGCCGCCGGTCCAGGCCGGGTGCACCTTGGGATCGATGTCGAGGGTCAGGGTGTCGCCTTCCTTGCCCCAGGTGGAGCGCGTGTCGAAGGTGGTGCCGTCGGTCATCTGCACCTTGATCATATGGTAATCGGGATGGGCGCCGTTCTTCATGTCGTGGATTTCCTTGAGATGTGGCTGGTTCCGACCAGCCTCGAGCGAAGTCGTGCGGGCCTGTAGCCAATGTACCCCTATTTGACAAGGCGCCGTGCCCCTGCTTACCGCTCCAACCAGCGAAGGTGTCCTTCACGCCGTTAACGCGGCGGGGAAGGGTGAAAAGGGAAGCCGGCGAAAATCCGGCGCTGTGCCCGCAACTGTAATCGGCTCCGGCCGTCAGTCAGGAACCTGCCTTCGCGTCGTCCGCACCCGGCCGGGACCAGCCGATCGTGCGTGGCGTCGGGGGCGGCTCGTCCGCCCGCGGTTCCTCCGAGACGACATGTGTCGTGCAATGGAGGATCCCAATGACGTTCATCCTGTATCTCGCAGCCGCCGCCACAGGGGCGGCGTCGCCGGAGCTCGAAGAGCCCATCGTCGTCACGGCGTCGCTCGAGCCGGTGAGGGCGGACGCCAGCCCCGCATCGATCACATTGATCGACGAGCGGCGCATCGAGGCGCTCGGCGCGCCCTTCGTCTCGGACCTGGCGCGGCTCGCCCCCGGTGTCTCGGTGGCGGTTTCGGGCGCGCCGGGGTCGCTTACCCAGATCCGGATTCGCGGAGCGGAGGCGAACCACAGCCTCCTGTTCGTCGACGGCATCGCCTTCAACGACCCCGCTTCCGGCAACGAAGCGCGGTTCGAGACGATTGCCGCCGACGGCCTGTCCCGGATGGAGATCGTCCGAGGGCCGCAATCGGCCTTATGGGGCTCGGAAGCGCTGGGCGGAGTGATTGCGGTGGAGGGAGCCGATCCCCTTTCGGGCCCGCGACTGAGCGCGAGCGGCGAATATGGCAGCCGCGATTTCAGCCGCGGCCATGTCGGACTGGTGGCCGGCGGTGGCCAGGCCGGGGTCGCGGCGAGCCTGACCCGGCTGCGCGGCGACGGGATCGACATTTTCGGCGGCGGCGACGGCGACCGCGACGGCTTCAGCAACTTCGCGGCGAGGCTGAAGGCCGCCATTCGCCCAGTCAGTGACGGAGAGGCGGGAATCGTCGGTCATTATATCCGTGCGACCAGCCGGTTCGACGGAACGCCGGCGCCCCTTTTCAGACGCGCAGACACGCTCGATTCCTCACGGGCCGAGCTCGGCGCGATACGGGCCTGGACCCGGCTTGGGCTGGCGGCCGGCTCGCCGTGGAGCCTGGAGCTGGACGGCCAGTATCTTCATAGCTCGAACCGCAACCGCGACGGTGCGATGCCTCTTAACCGAACGCTCGCGGACCGGCTGCGGATCGGCGGCAAGCTGGTACGGCGCTTTTCGGCGGGCGGAGTCCGCCATGCGCTGATCGCCGCCGTCGAGCGGGAGGACGAAAGCTTCGCCGCGCTCGACCAGGCCGTCTTCTTCGCGCCCGATCAACGCCGGTCGAGAGGGAGAAGCGCTTATATAGGCGAGTGGCGCGCACAATGGGGATCGGCCCTTTCCACCGACCTCGCCGTTCGCCGAGACGATTTCAACCGCTTTGAAGATTCGACGAATGTTCGAGCCGCGATCGTGGGCCGGCCGACCGACCGGCTGCGCCTCCATGCCGCTTATGGAGAAGGAATCGCCCAACCGACCTTCTTCGATCTCTACGGCTTCGATCCGACCAGCTTCATCGGCAATCCAGACCTCACGCCCGAGCGATCGCGCGGCCTTGAAGCGGGCGTCGCCTGGGAAGGGCGGCGCCTGGGCGTAGGCGCGACGGCGTTCAGCAATCGGCTGAGCGGAGAGATCGTGGAGGATTTCAGCACTTTCCTCTTCACGGTGCGCAACGCCGCCGGAAAGAGCAGGCGGCGCGGAGTCGAAGCGTCGGCGGAGCTGCGACCGGCCGCCGGGCTTCGGGTGAGCGCCAATTACACCTGGCTCGACGCGCGCGAGCGGCGGGTGGGCGCAGGCCGGCGCTCGACGGAGCCGCGGCGGCCGAAACACAGTGCGAATGTGGCGGCCGATTGGACCGCGGGGCGGTTCGTGACGGGCGCTTCGATCGCTTATGTAGGCAAGCGAGGCGACAGCGATTTCGATCTTTTCCCGGCCGTCCGAGTCACTCTCGCAGATTATGTGCTGGCGAACGTTCGGATGGCCTACCGGCTGTCGGACCGGCTCGAGCTGTTCGGGCGGATCGAGAATGCGGCGGATTCCGATTATCGGGAGGTCTTCGGCTATAATTCGCAGGGGAGGAGCGTCCATGCGGGTCTTCGCTTTCGTCTCGGCGATTAGCCTTGCTTTCGCCGCCACGGCGGAGGCCGCGCCCCGGCGGGTCGCGTCCGTCAACCTGTGCACCGACGAGCTGCTTCTGATGCTGGGCGACCCGGGGCAGATCGTCTCGGTCACCCATCTCGCCCAGCAGCCGGCCGAGACTCGGCTGTGGCGCGAGGCCCGGCGCTACCGGCGCAACGACGGAAGCCTTGTCTCGGTGGCGGGCCTCAGGCCGGATCTGGTGCTCACCATGGGCGGTGGCGGTCGCGACCGGGGCCGGATCGCCCGCCGGCTGGGGATCCGAATGCTCGACCTGCCCTACCCGCAATCGCTGGCGGATATCGAGCGCTCGGTCCGCTCGGTTTCGATCGCGCTCGGCCGGCCCGCCGCCGGCCGGGCCATCCTTGCGCGAATGGAGGCTTTGAAGCGGAGCCGTCCGGCGCGGGCGGTGGACACGATCTGGCTCGGCGGCGGCGGAAGGACGGTCGCCGCCGGAAGCCTGGCGGCGCAATGGATGGCGCTGGCCGGTTTTCGCCAGCGCGCCATGGCGGGAGACCGGGTGTCGCTGGAGCAATTGCTGCTCCGCCCCCCCGCATTGATCCTGCGCAGCGACTATCGGAGCGGTCAATATTCGGGCGAGCAGCGCTGGCTTTCCCATCCGCTGGCGCGGAAGGTTGGCGGCGCCCGGTCGATCGCTACCGACGGCCGCGCCTGGACCTGCATGGGCCCGCTCCTTTCCGCCGAGATCGAGCGGCTTCGGACCTATCGTCATTCAGGTGACGGAATGGCGCGATGAGCCGGGCCGCCGCTCTTTTTCTGTTGCTGGCCGTGGCGCTCGCCTTCGCGGCTTCCCTGGCCGTCCCCTGGGCGCCGATCGCCGCACTGATCGGGGAAGACCGCCCCCTCGCCTTCGCCCTTCTGTGGGAGCTTCGGCTGCCGCGGACGCTGCTCGCACTGGCTTACGGGGCGATGCTTGGGGCGTCTGGAGCCGCCATACAGGGCCTGTTCGCCAACCCGCTCGCATCCCCCGACCTGACCGGAACGACCAGCGGTGCGGCCCTCGGGGCGGTGGTGACAGCCTATATATTCGGCTTCTCGGCGCCGCTCGCCCTCGCCTTCGGAGCGGTGGGGGGCGCTCTCGGAGCCCTTCTGCTGTTGCTTGCGCTGGCCGGACGGCGGGCCGAGACCGCCACCTTGCTGCTGGCGGGCCTCGCGATCAGCGCTTTGGCCGGTGCTCTCACCACCCTCGCCCTCGCGCTCGCTCCCTCCCCTTTCGCTTTCTACGACGCCTATGAATGGCTGATGGGCTCGCTGGTCGACCGGAGCCTCGAACAGGCGGCCTTCGCGACGGCCCCTGCCCTCCTCGCGATCGGGCTTCTTCTCCGGCTCGGGCGGCCGCTCGACGCCCTCACCCTTGGCGAGGAGGTGGCGCAGTCGTTCGGCCACGATGTCCGGCGCCTGAGGTTCGAGATCGTTTGCCTCACCGCCTTCGGAGTCGGCGCCTGCGTCGCGATCTGCGGGGCGATCGGCTTTGTCGGTCTGGTCGCGCCGATCTTCGCCCGGCGCCTGACCGGGGGCCATCCGGGCCGGGCGATCGCTCCGGCGGCCCTGATCGGAGGTCTATTGCTGCTGGCGGCGGACCTCGTGGCGCGCGGCGCCCCGCTTGGCCGGACGCTTCCGATCGGGGTCGTCACCGCCTTGCTGGGGGCGCCCTTCTTCCTCTGGCTGGTCGCCCATATGCGTTGGAGGCTGGAGCGATGACGGCCTTGCTGACGGCGGCGAGGGTGGGGCTTGCGGGGCGGCTCGAGCCCTGCGATTTCCGGATGGACGAGCCGGAGCTCGCCTGCCTGGTCGGCCCCAACGGCAGCGGCAAGACCAGCCTGCTCCACGCGCTTGCCCGGATCGGCGGACCGTCCGGCGAGGTGCGGATCGACGGCCGGCTGCCCGAGGCGCTTGCTCCGGCCGGGCGCCGCCGCCTGCTCTCCTATCTTCCAGCCTCCCGGGACATCGCCTGGCCGCTCGCCGCATCGGACGTGGTGCGCCTCGGCGCGGACGAGGCGGAGGCGCTCGAAGCGATGGAAGCGCTCGATATCATGTCTTTCGCGGGCCGGCGGGTCGACCGGCTCTCGACCGGCGAGCGCAGCCGGGTGCTGATCGCCCGGGCGCTGGCGCCGAAACCGCGGCTGCTATTGCTCGACGAGCCGGTCGCGAACCTCGATCCACTCTGGCAGATCAGGCTGATGGAGCGGCTGCGCGAGGCGATCGGCAACGGGCAGGGCGCGATCGTGGCGATGCACGATCTCGATCTCGCCGCGCGCTACGCCGACCGGCTCGTACTGATGAACGGCGGCGCGATCGTCGCGGACGGAGACCCGGCGGCCGTTCTGGACTCGGCGCTGATCGAGGAGGTGTTCGGGATAAGGAAGATCGGCGGCGAATGGCACGCTTTATCCCCCCCGTCGCCGAATGGAGAGGATATCAGTCGGCCGGCGGGTCCGCGATCATCGCGGTGAAGTTGGTTTCGGCGGCGACCTTGCCGTCGATCATCACCTTGCCCGCGAACTTGCAAACGCTGCCCCGGTCCTGGACCAGCTCGACTTCGATTCGAAGGAGCACGCCCGGTTCCACCGGGCGGCGGAACTTGGCGCTGTCGATCGCCATGAAGTAGACGAGCTTGCCGGTGCCGGCGAGGCCGAGCGATTCGACCGCGAGCACGCCCGAAGCCTGTGCCATCGCTTCGACCAGGAGCACCCCGGGCATGATCGGCCGGCCGGGGAAATGGCCCTGAAAGAAGGGCTCGTTGATCGTCACAGCCTTGATCGCGACGATCCGCTTCTTCGGGACCAGCTCCTCGACCCGGTCGATGAGCAGGAAGGGGTAGCGATGCGGCAGCGCCGCCATCACCCGCCTGATGTCAAGCGGGCCCCCAGTAGATTCCGGGGGGGCGGCGACTGCCGGATCGGAGCTCACCGGCCCTGGGGCTGAGGCTGAGCCGGCTGCTGACCCTGAGGCAGCGGGGTCACGCTGACAGAGGGCAAGGCCGAGTTGAGAGCGGTGAGGACGTCGTTGGTGACATCGAGCGCTCCGGCCCTAGCGAGGGTGGCATTGGTGTCGAGCGCGACGTTGGCGCCGCGGGCGTTCATCACCTGCGTGACGATCGGGTTGAGCCGGGCGTTGATCTGCCGAAGCACGTTCGCCTGGGTCGACTGGATGTTCTGCTCGAGCCGGGCGATTTCCTGCTGGGCAGTGGTCTGGCGAGTCTGGAACTGCTGCATCCGGGTATTCAGAGCGGTCTCAGCCGCGGCGCGGGCAGCGCCGCTCTGGCTGCGGAGGGCGGCGCCCGCCTGCTCGATCGACTGAGCCTCGGTCTGAAGCGGCTGGCCGAGCTGCGTGGCGCGGGTGCGGGCCGAGGTGACCATGCCCTCGAGCTGGCCCTGTGCGGCCTTGCAGGCGACGCAATCGCGATAAACGCGGTCGGTGTCGACGACGACGATGACGGCGCCGGGGGCGCGCTGAGCCAGAGCGACGCCCGGCATCGCGAGCGAAAGGGCGGCCACGGCCGCTCCGAGAGCGAGTTTGTTCATCAAAATGCGGTTCCTACGTTGAAAGTGATCAATTTGGTGTCATCCCCGTCGGCCTTTACCAGCGCCTTGGCTATATCAATCCTGAACGGGCCGAATGGCGAGTTCCAATTGACTCCGAAGCCCACGGAGATACGGGGCTTGGCGGTATCGCCGAGATAGACCTCGTTGAAGGGCGCAATTCCCGGAACGAGAAGCGAGCCGGGCGCGCAGGTGCCGTCCTCGGGACGCGGAGTGGAGCTGCCGCCGGAGTCGAAGCAACGGTCGAGGGTGAGCGGGCTGCCTGGCAGAATCGGGTTGGTCTGGGGGTTCCGAAGGCCGAAATTGGCGCCGATGTCGAGGAAGATCGAGGGCCGAAGCCCCATTTCGCGGAAGCTGGAGCCCAGAGGGATTTCGAGCTCGGCCCGGCCCACATAATAAGCGCGGCCACCGAGCGCGTCGTCGACGATCCGCTTGCGGTCGGTGATCGGATTGCCGTCGGCGTCGAACGGGATGCGCTGAACCCGCGGCCCAACGCCTCGGATATCGAAGCCGCGGATTTGCGGCTCGCCGAGGAAGAAGCGATCCGTCAGGCGGACCGGATCCTGGTCGGGGCCGGGACTGTCCTCGAAGCTGTGGATATAGCCGCCCTCGGCGGTGAGCGAGAAGATGAAGTCGCCGCCCACGCGCCAGAATTTGGCGGCGTTGAGCCGGGTGCGCAGATATTTGACGTCCCCGCCGAGCCCGGCGAAATCCTGATTGAGCGTGGCGCGATGGCCCCGGGTCGCGCGCAGCCGATTGTCGGTCGCATCGTAAAGCAGGGAATAGCCGATCGACGAGGTCGTCCTTTTGCCGGTCGCCTCGCACAGATAGCGGCCCACCCTCAGCGGATCGCAGAAGGCGGGCAACGGCCCGGCACCGTCCGGATCGGTGAAGAAGGTGGACCGGTCGAGCGTGACGTTGTCGAAGTTGAGCCCGTAGCGAAGGCCCAGCTGCATATATTCGGTAAGCGGCATTCCGCCGCGAATCTGACCGCCGGTGCTGACCTGCTTGTAGGTCGTGTTGCGGTTGTTGTTGACGAAGTTGAAGCTGGAATAATCGCGGCGGAACAGGTCGAATCCGACGGCGAAGTTGCGGTCGAACAGATAAGGCTCGGTGAAGCCCAGCTCGACCGATTTCGAGTAGCTGGAATAGTTGATCGACGCGCGCAGAGTTTGCGCCATCCCCCGGAAGTTGCGCTGCTCGATCGAAAGGTTGAGGAGGAAGCGCTCGAGGCTCGAGAAGCCGGCCGACACCTGAAGCTGGCCGGTGGCCTTTTCCTCGAGCGCCGTCGACAATATGACCCGGTCGGCGGCGGAGCCCTGGGTCTGCTCGATCTCGAGATTCTCCTGGAAGAAGCCCAGGGACTGGATTCGGTCGCGCGAACGCTTGACCCGGATGGTGTTGAACGGATCCCCCTCGGCGAGACGGAATTCGCGGCGGATCACCTTGTCGCGGGTGAGCGTGTTGCCGCTGACGTCGATTCGCTCGACATAGACACGGGGAGTCTCGGCGACGTTGAACGTCACCGACATCGTCTTGGCGTCCTTGTCGCGCTGGAAGTTGGGCTGGACGTCGGCGAAAGCGTAGCCGAACAGGCCGGCGCTCTCGTTCAGCGCGGTGACCGTGTCCTCGACCAGCTTGGCATTGTACCAGTCGCCATTCTTGATCGACAGCAGCCTGGTCAGCCCCTCGCCGCTGAAGTCGCGGATCGCGCTCTCGACCTTGACGTCGGCGAACTTGTAGCGCTCGCCTTCCTCGACCACGTAGGTGATGATGAAGTCGCGCCTGTCCGACGTCAGCTCGGCGACCGCCGAGACGACCCGGAAATCGGCATAGCCGTTGGTCAGGTAGAACATCCGCAGCTTCTGCTGGTCGAAGGCCAGCCGGTCCGGATCGTAGACGTCGCCCGAGCCGAGGAAGCTCAACAGGCCGGTGCGCTTTGTCACCATCTCGCCGCGCAGCTCGCCGTCGCTGAACCTCTCGTTGCCGAGGATGTTGATCTGGCGAATTCCGGACTTGGGCCCTTCGCTGATCTCGTAGACGACGTCGACCCGGTTCTGCTCGAGCTGGACGATCTTGGGCTCGACCGTGGCGGCGAAACGCCCCTGGCGGCGATAGAGTTCGATGATCCGGGCGACATCGGCGCGCGCCTTGGCCCGGCTGAATATCTGCCTCGGCGCGAGCCGGATTTCCGGAGTGATCTTGTCGCTCTTGAGGCGCTTGTTGCCCTCGAGCACGATTCGGTTGACGACCGGGCTCTCGCGCACCTCGACACTGAGGTTGCCCGCATCGTCGCGGATGGCGACGTCGGCGAACAGGTCGGTGGCGTAGAGGTCGCGAAGCGCCTCGTCGAGCCGCTCGCGGTCGTAGGGTTCGCCAACCCTGAGCTTGACGTAGGAGACGATCGTCTCCGGCTCGAGCCGCTGGTTGCCCGTCACCGAGATCGAGCGGACAATCGTCGCTTCGGGCTGGGGGGCCGGAGCCATGGGCACCGGGACGAGCGGCGGCCCTTCCTGCGCATGAGCCGCAAGCGGGACTCCGCCGAGCATGGTTCCGACGAGCAGGACAGAGCAAAGCCGCCGGCCGTTCGTAAATGAATTTTTGGGTGTCACGCGTCCCCGCCCTTAGACTGAACGGACGGCATGAGCGGCCGTCCTGTTTCCCTGTCGTCCCTGCCCTGCCCGATCATGGTCAGTCGATCAAGCCGCCAAGCTTCGACCACAGGCCAAAAGAGGCCAAATCGTTGAAGGTGACCAGGATCATGAGCGCAAGCAGGGCAGCCAAGCCGGTCCTGAACGCCCATTCCTGTGCCTCCGGCCGCAAGGGTTTCCGCCGGACGGCCTCTATCCCATAGAAGAACAGGTGGCCCCCGTCGAGCATCGGGATTGGCAACAGGTTAATGAATCCCAGATTAATCGAGATGACCGCGACGAACCACAGGAAGGCGGCAATTCCCATGCTCGCCTGTTCACCAGAGAATTTCGCAATCTTGAGCGGTCCGCCCATTTCCTTGACCGATCGGCGGCCGGTGACGATCTGGCCTAGCCCCTTCACCGTCGTCGCCACCACTAACCAGGTCTGCCGGACTGCGGCGGCGGCAGCGCCTGGCGGGGACACCGGGGTCAGCACCTGCTCCGCGGCTTCGATGCCGAGGACCGGGCGGCGGTTCTCGTTGCCGAACCGATCCTTCTCGACGATCGCCCGCGGCCGGACGTCCACCTGGAACCGGCGGCCGTCCCTTTCGACCACGAGATCGAGCGGCCCGCCGATCTTCAGTGCGACGACTGGAAGGATGTCCTCGAAATGGTCGATGTCCGTCCCGTCGATCCGGAGGACCCGGTCGCCCTCCCGAAGGCCCGCGGCGGCGGCGGGCGAGCCTTCGGTGAAGGCGCCGATCACGGCCGGGGTCCGGGGAACCCCGTAAGTCATGTTGAATCCGGTCAGGATCAGGATCGCGGCGAGGAAGTTGGTCATCGGACCCGCCAGAACGATGAGAAAACGCTGCCAGACGGGCTTGGCCTGGAAGGTCCGCGCCCGCTCCTCCGCCGGCAGGGCCAGCCATTCCGGCGACGGCTGGCCGGCCGCGTTCATGTCACCGGCGAACTTGACGTAGCCGCCGAGCGGAAGCCAGGCCAGTTTCCAGCGGGTGCCCCTCTTGTCGGTCCAGCCTGCTATTTCCCGTCCGAAGCCGATCGAGAAAGCGTCGGCCTTGACCCCGAACCAGCGCCCGACGAAATAATGGCCGAGCTCGTGGACGAAGATCAGCGGGCCGATGACGAGCAGGAAGCTCAATATGGTCCAGAAGACACCGGGACTTTCGGTCAACGCATCACCCTCTTAACGATGGCTTCGGCCTCGCCGCGCGCCTGCCGATCGATCTCAAGCACTTCCTCGACAGAGCCCGGGGCCGCGGGAGCGTAGCATCGCAGAGTCTCGGCGGCGATGGAAGCGACGTCGAGGAAGCCGATCGCCCCGTCCAGGAAGGCGTCGACCGCGACTTCGTTGGCGGCGTTGAGGACGGCCGGCCTTGCCCCGCCGTCCCGGAGCGCCTGCCTGGCCAGCGCCAAAGCGGGGAAGCGCCCGGAATCCGGAGCGGCGAAATCCAGAGTGCCGATCCTGACCAGATCGAGCCGTTCGCACGGAGTCGCCATCCGCTCCGGCCAGGCGAGCGTATGGGCGATCGGGATTCGCATGTCGGGCGAGCCGAGCTGGGCGAGAACCGAGCCGTCGACATATTCGACCATGGAGTGGACCACCGACTGCGGGTGGATGACGATCTCGAACGCCTCTTCGGGCAGAGGGAAGAGGTGAAAGGCCTCGATCAGCTCCAGCCCCTTGTTCATCAAGGTGGCGCAATCGACGGAAATCTTGGCGCCCATCGACCAATTGGGATGAGCGATCGCCTCGGCGGGAGTGGCGGAACGCATCTCCTCCAGGCTCTTGTCGCGGAACGGCCCGCCGCTCGCTGTGAGGATGATCCGGCGCACGCCCTCCGGCCGGGCCGAATCGAAGCATTGGAAGATGGCGTTGTGCTCGGAATCGACCGGGAGCAGCGCCGCGCCGCTGCTTCTCGCGGCCTCGATCATCAGGTGGCCGGCGGAGACCAGGGCCTCCTTGTTGGCCAGAGCGACGGTTCGGCCGCCGCGGATCGCGGCCATGGTCGGGCCGAGGCCCGCCGTTCCGACGATCGCGGCCATCGTCCAGTCGGCCCCGGCGCCGGCCGCCTCGAGGACGGCTTCGCCGCCCGCCGCGGCCTCGGTGCCGCTCCCGGCCAGAGCGGCCCGGAGCGGTTCGAGCAGGGTCTCGTCGGCGATGACCGCACGGCCGGCCCGGACGCGCCTCGCGGCCTCCGCGAGGCCCTCGACGTCGCGATGGGCGGTGAGGGCGACGACCTCGTAGCGCTCCGGGTCGCGCCCGATCAGGTCGAGCGTGGAGCGGCCGACGGAGCCGGTGGCGCCGAGGATGGTGACTCTTCGCTGGCCGGTCACGCGAGGCTTGCGATCAGGACGAAGAGGGTGGCGAGGATGACCGGAAGAAGGCCGTCGAGCCTGTCGAGGACTCCGCCGTGGCCCGGGAGAAGGGTGCCGCTGTCCTTGACCCCGAGCCGGCGCTTGACGCGGCTTTCGTAGAGGTCGCCGAGCTGGGCGAGGAGGCCCATTGCTCCACCGAGCCAGAGGAAGCCCGGAAGCTCGGCGGAAATCCCGAACAGCCACGCGGCGAGCGCTCCGACGACGGCTGCCCCCGCCATCCCGCCGACGAGGCCCGCCCAGGTCTTGTTGGGGCTGATCCGGGGCGCCAGCTTCGGGCCGCCGATCGAGCGGCCGGCGAAATAGGCGAAGATGTCGGTCGCCCAGGTCACCAGCATGAGCCAGAAGACGAGGTCGAAGCGCGCCCACTGGATGACTAACAATGCGTAGGACGGGACGCCGACATAGAGCATTCCCCAGCCGAGGCTCAGCCGGCGGCTGACGAGCGTGACAAGCAACGCCACCACCCCGACGGCCCCGAAGCCGGGCCAGCCATATAGGAATGTCGCTCGCCCGATCGATTCGTCGGCTTCCGCCACCGGATAGAAATATTCTGCCGCTCCGAGTAGGACGGCAACCAGCAGGCCGAGGGCGAGATAGGTGTAGCCGCGCCTGAGCCGGTGCATGTCGCCCCATTCGAGGATCATCACCGCCGCGCCGGCCGCGACCAGCAACCGGAAAAGCCAGCCCCCGACGTAAATGGCGACGCAGGCGACCGCGATCATGACCACGGCCGCGGCGAACCGGGTGATCAGGTCCGACTGGGGCGCGGCTGGGGCCTTCTCGCTCATCGTCCGCCGAACCTGCGCTCGCGCCCGGCATAATCCGCCAGAGCGGCGCGAAGGGCGTCGCCGTCGAAATCGGGCCAGAGGGTGTCGACGAACAGCAATTCCGAATAAGCGGCCTGCCAGAGCAGGAAGTTGGAGAGGCGCTGCTCGCCCGAGGTGCGGATCAGAAGGTCTAGCGGGGGCAGGTCGGCGGTGTCGAGCGAGGCCTCGACCATCGCCTCGTCGAGGTCGGCCGTGTCGATCTCGCCCGCGGCGACCCGCCCGGCGAGCCTGCGCGCGGCCCGGACCAGCTCGGCCCGGGAACCGTAATTGAGAGCGATCGCCAAAGTCATCCGCTCATTGCCTGCGGTGCGGTTGAGAGCCTGCTCGACCAGTTTCGCAATGTCTGGTTGGAAGGCGCTGAGATCACCCAGTATATTCAGCCGTACGCCCTCCTTGTGCAGAGCGTCGAGCTCGCGCGTGATGTAGAATCGCAAGAGCCCCATCAGGTCGTTGATCTCGTCCTGCGGGCGCCGCCAATTCTCCGAGGAGAACGCGTAGAGGGTCAGGCACTCCACGCCGGCCTCTCCCGCCGCCCGAAGCACCTTCCGCGCGGCCTCCGCGCCCTGGCGGTGGCCGGCGGCCCGGGGCAGCCCCCTCGCCTTCGCCCAGCGGCCGTTGCCGTCCATGATGATGGCGACGTGCCGGGGAATGCGTGAGCCGCCGCCGGCGGCGGCTTCCGGCGGCTGCCGGGCGGGGCTGACGGTCACTGCTGGAGGATTTCCTTCTCCTTGGCCGCGGCCGCCGAGTCGATCTCCTTTATCGTATCGTCGGTGGACTTCTGGACCTCGGTGCTCAGGCGCTTATGCTCGTCCTCGCTGATCTCGTTCTTCTTCTCGTCGGTCTTCAGTGCCTCCATCCCGTCGCGGCGAACGTTGCGGACCGCGATCCGGGCCTTCTCGGCATATTGTCCGGCGAGCTTGGCGAGCTCCTTGCGCCTTTCCTGGGTCAGGTCCGGGATCGGGAGCCGAATGGTCGTCCCGTCGACGATCGGGTTGATCCCGAGGCCGGCGTTGCGGATCGCCTTCTCCACCGGGGTGACGTTCGAGCGGTCCCAGACCTGGACCGAGAGCATCCGCGCCTCCGGGGTCGAAACCGTCGCCACCTGGTTGAGCGGCATGTTGGCGCCGTAGACCTCGACCTGGATGGGATCGAGCAGGCTGGTCGAGGCCCGGCCGGTCCTGAGGCCGACCAGATCGCTCCTCAAAGCCTCGACGGCGCCGTGCATCCGGCGCCGGATATCGGCCTTGTCATATGCGGGCATGGTCTCACTCCTCGTTCTGGACGATGGTCGCAATCCCCTCGCCGCTCAGCACCCGGGCGAGATTGCCCTGCTCGCGGACGTTGAACACGACGATCGGAATGTTGTTGTCGCGGCAAAGGGCGACCGCGCTGGCGTCCATCACCTTAAGATCGTCCGCCAGCACCCGCTGGAAGGACAGGCTCTCGTAGCGCTTGGCGTCTGCCTTCTTCTTCGGATCGGCGTCGTAGATGCCGTCGACGCTGGTGCCCTTGAACAAGGCGTCGCAGCCCATCTCGGCAGCTCGAAGCGCGGCGGCGGTATCGGTGGTGAAATAGGGATTGCCGGTTCCGGCGGCGAAGATCACGACCCGGCCCTTCTCCATATGGCGCAGCGCCCGGCGGCGGATATAGGGCTCGGAGACGGTCGCCATCGGGATTGCGGAAAGCACCCTCGTGTCCGCGCCGATCCTTTCCAGCGCGTTCTGGAGCGCGAGCGCGTTCATAACGGTCGCGAGCATGCCCATATAGTCCGCGCTGGCGCGGTCGAAACCCTTGGCGGCGCCGGCCAGACCTCGAAAGATGTTGCCTCCGCCGACCACGATCGAGAGCTGATGACCGGCTTCGATGGCCGCGGCGATCTCTCCCGCGAGGCGCGAAGTGGTGTCCGGATCGATCCCGAACGCGCCGTCTCCCATCAGCGCCTCGCCCGACAGCTTCAGCAGGATCCGGTTGAAGCGCGGGCGCGGCATGGGGTTTCTACGGTCCGTTCGCGAGAGGAATGTAAGGGTGGCGCACCTTAATCGGGGCGCGCCACCCTGCCAAGCGGCTTAGGCGTTCGCGGGCTCGGGCTTGCTGACGCCCGAGGCGGCGGCGACTTCGGCGGCGAAATCGCTTTCCTTCTTCTCGATGCCTTCGCCGAGCTGGAAACGGACATAGGCATTGAGCGAGATCGCTTTTCCGCTGCGCTTGGCCTCGGCGGCAATGACGTCCTCGACCTTGGTCTTATTATCCATGACGAAGAGCTGGCTCATCAGCGCATTTTCCTTGCGGAACTTGGCCATCGCTCCGTCCACCATCTTCGAGACGATGTCGGCGGGCTTGCCGCTCTCCGCTGCCTTCTCGGAAGCGATGGCGCGCTCGCGCTCGATCAGCGACGGGTCGAGCTCGTCGCCGGTGAGCGCCTGCGGGTTGGCCGCGGCGATGTGCATGGCGAGTTGCTTGCCGAGCTGATTGAGAGCTTCCGAATCGCCTTCGCTCTCGAGAGCCACGAGGACCCCGATCTTGCCGAGGCCCGGCGCCACGGCGTTGTGGACGTAGGAGACCACGGCCCCTTCGGCGACCTGGAGCACGGCGCTTCGGCGCAGGGTCTGGTGCTCGCGGATCGTCGCGATGTTGGAGGTGAGCTTCTCCTCGACGGTACCGCCCTCCGGCCACTGGGCCGTGAGCAGGCCTTCGACCGTACCGCTGCCGGTCAAAGCGAGACCGGTGACGGTGCGGACGAACTCCTGGAACTGCTCGTTCCTGGCGACGAAATCGGTCTCGGAATTGACCTCGACGACGGCGCCGCGATTGCCCTCGACGGCGACTCCGACCAAGCCTTCGGCCGCGGTCTTGCCGGCCCGGTTGCCCGCGGCGGCGAGGCCCTTGGCGCGAAGCCAGTCGACCGCGGCTTCCATGTCGCCCTGGGTTTCGCCCAACGCCTTCTTGCAATCCATCATGCCGGCGCCGGTGCGCTCGCGCAGTTCCTTGACGGTCGCGGCCGTGATCTCAGCCATGTCTCATATCCTCTTGATTTAGTACAAAAACACCTTGGACCGTGCCAAGGCAATATTCGCCGTGAGCCTGTCGCGCGTCCTCATCTTCTCCCTCGGGAAGAAAAAGCAGGCTTCGACCGGCTCAGCCCGAACGGGAGAGGGAACGAAGCCCTCTCCCTCTTCCCTCAGGCGTCCGCCAGCGCCGCTTCGGCCGGCGGAGCGTCCATCGCTCCGATATCGACGCCGCGTGCCTGGGCGCCGCCCGACTTGCCGGCCAGGGCCGAGTCGGCAACGGCGTCGCAATAGAGGCGAATGGCGCGGCTGGCGTCGTCATTGCCGGGGACCGGGAAGGCGATGCCCTGCGGGCTGACGTTCGAATCGAGGATTGCGACGACCGGGATTCCAAGCACGTTGGCCTCCTTGATCGCGAGCTCCTCCTTGTTGGCGTCGATCACGAAGATGACGTCGGGAAGTCCGCCCATCTCGCGGATTCCGCCGAGCGAGAGTTCGAGCTTGTCGCGCTCGCGGGTGAGCTGGAGCACTTCTTTCTTGGTCAGGCCGGCGGTGTCGCCGGAGAGCTGCTCCTCGAGGCTCTTGAAGCGCCTGATCGAGTTGGAGATGGTCTTCCAGTTGGTGAGCATCCCGCCCAGCCAGCGATGGTTGACGAAATGCTGGCCCGAGCGGCGGGCTGCCTCGGCGATCGGCTCCTGCGCCTGGCGCTTGGTGCCGACGAACAGCACCTTTCCGCCCGAAGCGACGCTCTGCCGAACGAAATCGAGCGCTCGAGCGAAAAGCGGCACCGTCTGCGAGAGATCGATGATGTGCACCCCGTTCCTGTCGCCGAAAATATACGGCTTCATCTTGGGGTTCCAGCGGTGGGTCTGGTGGCCGAAATGCGCTCCGGCCTCAAGCAATTGCTGCATGGTAACGCCATTGGACGTCGTGGCGGTGGACGCCATGGTCTTTCTCCTTCCGGTTATGCCTCTGCAGGGCCGAGAGACCCGCCGTCGCTAAAGCTATGGCGGGCACCGGTATGATGGCCCTGCATGTGGGATGGCGCGCATGTAGCGGCGGAGGGCGGCTAAATCAAGCGGCCGGGCTGGCGGACGGGGCCGCCCACGATTAGATGGGACGCAGCAACCGACGGAGCCGACTATGTCCCGCAAGCCATCCTATCCGAAAGACGCCGCGGTCGGCGACGGTGCGGCCGAAAGCGGAGGGACTGTCCCTCCGACCGGAGCCGACGCCTCGAAGCGCAAGAAGCATCTCGTCACCGGCGCCGCGATCGGAATCGGCTCGGCGGCGATCGTCGCCGCCTTGCTTTATGCCAAAAGGCGCAAGAGCGACCATTAAGCAATTGCCCAAATCCGGCCTGCGCAGGGATGTTTCATTTTGAGCCGACGCCATGACGTCACGGTAGAAGTACGACGCCTCCGGTGCTAAGCCGTTGACGCGAAACGGCGCCGAGCTCGAGCCGCCGACAAGGGAGAGCCGAATGAAAAGACTGATCCTGGCCGCCGGGGCGCTGCTCCTCGCCACCGCCAACACGCCGCCCTCGACCACCGCGAAAGTCGCGCCCGGAGGCGAGCTGGACTCGGTCGTCGCGGCGGAAGCCCCTAGGGGAAATGCTCCCGCCGCCGCGAATCCCGACAAGCCGAAGCCGAGGATCGCGGTGGCCCCCGAGGCCGGCGGCACCTATCCGCGCTGCTCGGCCACGGTTCGGGACCGCTGCGTCCAGGGCCGTTCGGGCCATGCCGGGGCGACCCATGCGCGGCGGATGCAGCTGGCGATGAGGGCCGGCGAGCGCGGCTGACGGTTAGACTTCGCGTCCGTACCATTCGTCGAGGCGCATGAGCTGGTCGTAATCCCCATAAGGGGCATGTTCCGGGTGAAGCTTGGCCGTGAACGGCTCGTCGCCGGTGAGCCAGCGCTGGGCGGCGCCGATGAAGTTGCGGGCGGCCATCGTCGTGAAGTCGGCGGCGTCGAGGCCGCTTCGAGCTCCGACCGGGCTTGCCACATAGCCGAGCTTTCCGGTCCGGTCCCTCGCCAGCGACCAATATTCGAAGCAGGCGGGGATCCCCTCGATTCCCTCGAAACCCCCGCGGGCGGCGATCAGGCCGAGCAGTCCGAGCTGGAGCGAATAGCCTTCCGCCACCGCTTTGGAGCTTGGCGGCTTGCCGGTCTTGTAATCGACTATGGCAAGGCTGCCGTCCTCGAGCCGGTCGATCCGGTCCGCCTCTCCGTAGAGCGCGATCCCTTCGACTTCGAACGACCCCTTGACCTCCGCGGCGACGGGGCGGCGGCCCGAAGCGAGGTTCTTCGCCATCTCGGCCGCGATCCAGTCGATCGCCTCCAGGAGGCGCGGCTGCCAGAGCGCCCGCATCAGCGGATGGGCGGCGGAATCGCCGAGCAGGGTCTCGGCCCGGGAGCGAAGCCTCGACGGCTCGCAATCGTCCTCCTTCATCCAGGATTCCAGCACCTCGTGGACCGCGCTTCCGCGCCAGGCGGGGCCCGGATCGGCGTCGATCGGGTCGAGCGGGGCCAAAGCCAGCATCTTGCGGGCGTAGAAGGCGAAGGGATCGGCCTTGAGCCGGTCGACGTCGGTGACTGCGATTCGCCGCGGCCGGAGCTCAGCCGCGGGCCGGGGCGCCGGGCGGTCGGCGGGGAGATAGACGGCGGGCCGGTCCAGCGCTCGGGCCCAGCTCCGGTGCCGGGGCGAGCGGGTGATTCCAGCGGTCATCGCCTCCAGCCTCAGCCAGAAGCGCGAGGCGATGGCGGGCGAGCGGGCGTCGCGGCGGGCTCGGGTGACGAGCACTTCGCGCCCGCCGAGCGCGCTCGCGAAATCGTGGGCGGCGAGGCCGATCCGGCGCTCAAGGCTGGGAAGGCCGAGATCGCGGCGGACCCGGGGCGCGAGCCACGGGTCGGGAGTCGGCAATTGCGGCCAGACGCCTTCGTTGAGTCCGCCGAGGATGACGAGATCGGCCGATTGCAGCCGGGCTTCGATGAGGCCCCAGATGAAGAGGCGCGGATGCTGGCCGAAGGGAGGGCGCACCGCCACTCCGGCGAGGAGTTGCTCGAGCAAGGCGGGAAGGCTGGCCGGCGACAGCCGGGAGGGGCCGTTCGTCGAAGCGGGCTCCGCGGATTCGAGCAGCTGGGCTGCGGCCCGGCCGGCCGGGCCCGCCCAGGCTTCGTCGCCGCTGAGCGAAGAGGCCGATTCGCGGAGAAGGCCAAGCAAGGCGGGAAGCGCCGCGCGTTCGCCCGCGAAGCCGCGCTCGAGCGCCCGAAGGCGCGGCGCCACCGCGCTCCACCAAGAGGCTGCGCGCTCGCGCCGCCGGGAGTCGCGGCCGCCGCGGTCGGCGAGATGGCCGGTAATGCCCGCCAGTCCCGCCGGAGGCCGCGGCCCGCGCAGTGCAAGGTCGAGGGCACGGGCGCCTTCGAGCCAGTCCAGCCTCCCCTCCCTTTTCATGACCAGCGGATGCTTGAGCAAGGCGAGGAGCGGCACGGGCGCGAACTGCTCCGCCGCGGCGGTGGCGAGTGCGAGAAGCAAGGTGCCCGGCGCGAGCTGGGAGAGCGGCCTGCCGGCGCTGTCGTCGGCCTCGACGCCCCACCGCCGCAGATGGCTCGAGACCCGGCGGGCGAGGTTGCGGTCGGGAGTCACCAATGTAGCGGTGCGGCCGGGGGTCTCAAGCGCCTCGCGAAGGGCGATTGCGATCGTCTGCGCCTCCTCGGCGGGATCGGCCAGCTCCAGCGCCCGAACGCCGGTGAGCCGCCGCTCGGCCGGCCGAAGGTCCTGCCACTGGTCGGTAAAGGCGGCGGGCTTCATCGCGTTGGCGATGGCCCGGCTTCGGATGGCGGGAGCGTCGCGGCCGCCGCCCCAGCGCCAGCTCTCCACCTCGCCCCGGCCCACGCCCATCCGGTCGAGGAGCAGCTTGAGGTGGAACTGGGGATGGGTCTCGATCGAACGGGGCCGGAACCCGGTGGCCTCGTCCGGCTCGTGGGGCCCGAGCGAGTCCCATTCGTCAGGCGCCATTGCGAGGTCGAGCCCGGGAAAGACGACCAGTCCCTCGTCGAGTCGGGAGACGGAGCGAAGCAGCCGAGCGAGGGCCGGAGCGCTGCTGGTGATTCCGGCGGCGGCGACGAAACCGGGGGGGGCGACGTCCGCCAACGCTCGGCGATTGCGGCGAGCAGGCGGTTGCGCCGGTCGGCGAGATCGACCTGGCCCCGCTCGGCGAGCAACAAAGGCCATTGGTCGAGGATGATGCCAAGCCGCTCCAGCGACGCCTGCCAGTGGAGGGAGAGATCGGGCAGTCCGGCGGCGAAATCGCGCAGGCGGGAAGGCTCGATGCCCTCGACGAGTAGCTGGTCGAGAGTCCGGGCGAGATCCTCCGCAAGCCGAAGGGCTTCGGCGGCGTCCACCCCCTCGACATGTTGCTGGACGAGGCGTGCAAGGAGAAAGAGGCGCTCCAGCGGCTCGACCGCGGGGGGAATATCCTCTCCTTCCCCCAGCGGCTCCAGAGCGCCGCCGATCCGCTCGTCCAGCTCCGGATCGCCGACGGGCACGAGCCGGGGCAGGAGCAGGCCCCCGCCCGAACGCCGAACGAAAGCGTCGGCGACGGCCCGGGCCGCTCGGTTGTTGGGGACGAGAACGATGCCCTGGGCCAGCCCCATGTCCCCGCGGCCGAAGCGCGCGATCAGCCCGGCCGCGAGCGCATCCGCGAAGGCGCGGTGCGGCGGGATGGTGAAGACTCTGGGGCGGACGGAGGTCACGATGGGAGGTTAGCGGGGGCTTCAGGCGGACCCAAGCAATTCCTCGGCCTGGCGGATATTGGCCGGAGCGCCGACGTCGAACCAGAGGCCCTCGTGAGCGGCGCCGAACAGGCGGCCTTCGGCGATGGCGCGGTCCCAAAGCACATTGGTCGAAAAGGGCCCCTCAGGTACCTCGCCGCCAAGCAGTCGTTTCGACACCATCTGGACGCCCGTATAGACGAACGGCGCGACCCCGCCCGGCTTTCGGCGCTTCAGCACTCCGCCGGAGCTCATATGGAAATCGCCCTGGCCCTCGTGGCAATGCGCGCGGGCCAGCGGCACGAGGAGCAAAAGAGCGTCCATCCGCGCTTCGTCCCAATTGCTGGCGAGAAGGCGAAGCGAGTCGACCGGACCGTCGATCCACAGATTGTCGGAATTGACGACGAGGAAGGGATCGGAGTCGATCAGTGGCAGCGCCCGGATCATGCCTCCGCCAGTTTCCAGCAATTGCGGCCGCTCATCGGACACAGAGATTTCAAGGCCTTGTACCATGTTCTTAAGATGTGCTTCGAGCGCGTCGGCGAGATAATGGACATTGACCACGACCTTTTCGACTCCGGCGGAGCGAAGCCGGTCGAGGCAATGGTCGAGCAGGGGCTTGCCGGCGACCTCGACCAGGGGCTTGGGCCGGGTGGCGGTGAGCGGCCGCATTCGCTTGCCGAGGCCGGCGGCGAGCACCATTGCCGTTTTCGGGACGTCCCCGGCGGGCACCGGGCGGAGGGCGAACGGCCGGCGCTGACGGTTCATTCGTAGATTTTCCTGAGGCAGGCGTCGTTTCGAAACTCCGCCGGGACGTTGGAATCGAACCAGGCTCGAACCGGAGCGAGGGCGGGATGGGCGAGATTGCGCTCGACATAGGCCCAGATGCGGGGATGCATGGTGGGGTAGAAAGCTTTCTCGTCGCGCTTCCAGAGGCGAGTGAAGATGCCCAGGATCTTGGTGTTCCGCTGCGCTCCCAATATCTCGTAATGCGCCCGGAATAGGTCGCGGTCGGCGACCCGGGCCCGCTCGCAATAGAGAGCGATCATGGTCTCCTCGAGCTCGGGCGACACGTCCCGACGGGCGTCCTGGAGGAGCGAGACGAGATCGTAGGCGGCGTGGCCGGCCAGTGCGTCCTGGAAATCGAGGAGGCCTAGCTCGGACCTGCCCGGGAGCAGCATCAGATTGTCTGCATGATAGTCGCGAAGGACCAGCACCGGATTATCCCGGACGATTCGAAGCACTCCGTCCCAGACCTGCCGCCAGGCCGAAAGGAAGCCGGACTCGTCGACCTCCATATCGAGCGCCGGGACATACCATTCCGGGAAGAGGCCGACTTCCCGCTCCATCGCCCGATCGTCATAGGGGGAGAGCTCGGCCGGGGCGGGCTGAGCCGCCAGGCGGGCGAGTATGTCGACCGCGCTCTCGTAGATTGCCCTTTCCCGGTCCGGCTCGCGCTGGAGGACCGGGCCGACCCGGTCGTCCCCGAAATCCTCGAGCAGAAGAAGGCCCCGTTCCCGGTCTACGGCGAGCGGACGCGGCGGGCGGAAGCCCCGGTCGAGCAGGTGGCCGGCGACCGAAAGGAACGGCCCTATATCCTCATGCTCCGGCGGAGCATCCATCAGGACCGCGGTCTCGTCACCTCGGTGAATCCGGAAATAGCGCCGGAAGCTGGCGTCGCCGGCAAGCGGGCTTATCTCGGCGCCGCTCCAGCCATGCTCTTCGAGAAAGTCCGGCGCCCCTTCGGGCGGAATCATCGGGGCGGCCATCGGGCCTCCCAAGCGGCGGGCACCCCGGCTGTCAAGGCGCGGGCGCCCTCCCCTTCCGGGCGCAGGGTGAGGCGAAGCGAATGGGGCCATAAAGCGTGGCCCATCCGCTCGGGCCATTCGAGGATCAAGACTCCGTCCTGGAGCGCCTCCTCGAGCGCCAGTTCCTCGATCTCCGCCGGATCCTCGAGGCGGTAGAGGTCGACATGCCAGACCGGGACTCGAAGTGCCTCGTAGGGAATGACGATTGGGAAGGTCGGGCTGGCTACCTCGCCCCAATGGCCCATACCGGCGAGGATTCCGCGCGCCAATGTCGTCTTGCCCGCCCCGAGGTCGCCGAAGATAGCAATGACGTCGCCGGCCAGAAGCTCCCTCGCAAGGCGCCGGCCCAGCGCCTCGGTCGCCTCGGGCCCATTCAGGATCATTCAGTGCTTCCGAGGCAGCCGAAGGGTGACGGTGGTACCCTGGCCCGGCTCCGAAATCAGCTCGATAGTTCCGCCGTGCGCCTCGACGAATTGCCTGGCGAGCGGAAGGCCGAGGCCGAGCGCCGCCCCATCGGCGTCTCGCGGCTCGGCGGTCCGGGAGAAGCGGTCGAAGACTCCGGCCTGATCCGCCGGAGCGATACCGCGGCCATTGTCCGAGACGGTGATCGCCGCTTCCTTGCGGTTGCCGGTTGCGTGGAGGAAGACCCGGCCCCCCTCCCCGGTATAGGCGACGGCATTCTTGAGCACATTGTCGAGCGATTGGCGAAGGCGCGCCCGATCCCCGACGATCGAGCCCGCGCCCGCTTCGATCTCGACCGCGAAATCGATCGTCTTCGTCGCCGCCTGCTCGCGGAAGGCGGCGGCCGCCTCGGCGCAGAGTTTGGCGAGGTCGACCTTGTCCTCGGCGAGAAGCAGGCTGCCGCTGTCGCTCTGGGTCAGGTCGAGCACGTCGTCGATCAACGCCCCCAGGCGGGCGACCGATTCGAGGATCGCGGTCACATATTCGGATGCCGTCGGCCCGAGCTCCCCGGCATAGCCGCCGGCGAGCATCTCCGCGAAGCCGCCGATCGAGGTGAGCGGCGTTCGAAGCTCGTAGCTCATGTTCGAGACGAAGGCGGTCTTGAGCCGGTCGGCCTGCTCGAGCGCCTGGGTCCGCTCCCTCAGCGCTGCCTCGACCGTTCGGCTGGCGGTGACGTCGAGCATCGTGAAGAGGGCGTTGCCGTCGGGAAGCGGAACGGCGGCGAACTCGAACTCGCGGCCGTCGGTGAAGGCGACCCGGCCGTTGCGCTGCTTGCGCTCGACGGTGGCGCTTCGGACGAGCTCGCGCACCAATGCGGCGTGGCTCGAATTCCTGAGCTTCCTGCCGATATGCGTGGTCAGCGCATCGATCCGCGGATTGCCGGCGAGCTGCTCCTCGTCGAACTCCCAGAGTTGCTGGAAGCGGTTGTTCCAGAGATGGAGGCGGCCGTCCGAGGCGAAGACTCCGACCGCTTCGAACAGATTGTCGAAGGTCGCGGTTCGAACCCTGAGCAAGGTGTCTCGCGCCGAGGCAAGCCGAAGCTGCTCGGTCCGATCCTCGAAGATAAGCAGAAGGCCGCCGTCCGGAAGCGGCTGTGCGACGACCCGCAGGTGGCGCCCGCCGGGGAGCAGCCAGTCCTCTTCCTCGGCGGCGACGCCGCCGGTGAACCAGCGGTCATGTTCCTTCTTCCATTCCGGATAGTCGCGCACTTCCGGCAGGTGTCCGGTCTCGCGCATCGAATCGAGCAGCCGGTTGAATTCGGGCTGGTCGGCGAGAAGATCGGGTCTCAAGGCGAACAGCCGGGCGAAGGGCTGGTTCGAGAAGATGAGACCGCGGTCCCGGGCGAACTGGGCGACCCCGGCGGACAGGCGGTCGAGCATGTCGCGCTGGGCGTGGACGAAGCGGGCGAGCTCGGCGCGCGCCTGCTCGCGATCCTCGACGTCGATTGCATAGCCGGCGACTCCGGCCTCCCCAAGCGGCACTTCGACGACCCGCATCATTCGCCGCTCGCCGCCGATCGTCGCCGGCACGTTGCGCGCGCTGGGCCGGCCGCTTCGGCGGACTGCCTCGGCCTCGGCGATCGCGCTCGCCTCGCCGTCGTCGACCAGCTCCAGCCCGCCCTCGATGACGGCACGGCCGTCCTCCGCCTCGACCGCGGAGACGTAGGCTCCGTTGACCATGGCGAGGCGCAGATCGGGGCCGCGATGCCAGATCGGGAAAGGCGCGGCTTCGATCAGGCCGGAAAGGGCGTCGAGCGAAGCGGCGAGCCTGTCGCAGCGCTCGCGAAGCGCCGTCCTCTCCTCCTCGCCCGCCGTCGCGTCGGCGAGCCAGAGGAGGATTGTGCCGGCGGGGTAGCAAGAGGGCGCGGGGCCGCCGTGAACTCGGTAGACCCGGGCGGAGCCGGCCGGGCGAAGCGAGAGCGTGAAATCGCCGGCCGCCGCCGCCGCCGCTTCGACCTGGCCGAGCAGCGCCCGCCGGTCGTCCTCGCCAAAGGCCTCGCCGAGATCGGCGAGCCGGACGGGTATTCGCTCCAGGCCGAAAGCGAGCGCGACCCGTTCGGCCTCCGCGAGGCTTCCGTCGCGGCGGACGAGGAGCGGGATTGCGGGCGAAGCGGCGAGCAGAGCTTCGTGATGGCGGGTGGAGTCGATCCGGACGGCGGCGGCGCGCCCGCGCGCCAGGCCGCGGATTGTCGCCCAGACCGCAAGCGCGAGCCAGGCGCCCAGGACGAGCGCGATCGCGGCGAGCGAAATGGGGGAGAGGCTGAGCATGGAAAGCCTCTCTAACCCCGCTCAGAAGGCATCGGAAGGGCGCTCGGAAGAAAGGGACGCGGACTTCTTAGCCGCCCGTGCGGTTAGCTTCCCACCAATAAGGCGCTCGAACCCGGCTGCCCGTCACAACCTCGTTCATCGTCACCGGATCGTAGAGCCGTCCGCCCAGCATGACCCTGTGCACCTGGTCGCTGTTGCGTATGTCCACCGTCGGATCGGAATCGAGCACGACCAGATCGGCGAGCTTTCCGGCCTCGAGCGACCCGACGTCGCGGGCATAACCCAATGAGGTCGCGGCGGCGATCGTTCCGGCACGGAGCGCCTCGATGGGGCTCCAGCCGCCGCGGACGAACGACCACATCTCCCAATGCGGCCCAAGCCCCGCCTGCTGGCCATGGGCTCCGATCGCGACCTGGACTCCGCGGTCGGCGAGCTTCCTGGCCTCCCTGGCGGCATCGTCGTCGACGAAATCCTCCTCCGGCGCCATCGTCCGCCTTGCGTTCTGGGCGGCGAGCAGATGCGGCGGCGCGTGCCTCGAAAGCAAGGGATGCTTCCACACGTCCATATGCTGGCGCCAATAGGGATCGCCGGCGAGGCCGCCATAGGCGACCACGAGGGTGGGCGTGTAATTGGTCTTCGTCTGGGTCCACAGGCTGACGACATCGTCGTAGAAGGTTTCGAGCGGCATATTATGCTCGAGCGTCGCATTGCCGTCCTGGATGAGCGAGATGTCCATCGTGAAGAGCGAGCCGCCCTCGGGGACGACCTCCATCCCCTCGCGCTGCGACGCCGCCACCACCATCTGCCTCTGATCGCGCCGGGGCTGGTTGTAATTCTTGACGCTGTGGGCGCCCTGTGCCTTCAGCCGGCGGACATGGGCGAGCGCGTCCTCGAAACTGTTGATCTCCGCATAGACGTCCGCCGCCTTGGCGCCGTAGACGATCTCGCCGGTCGAGAAGGTGCGGGGGGCGAGGATCTTGCCCGCGCGCTGCATCTCGGAGGCGGCGAAGATTTCGGCCGCCCGAGCCGACGGATCGTGCGCGGTCGTCATTCCCATTGCGAGGTTGGCGATCTGAGCCCAATTCTGCTGCGGGATGAGATCGTCCTGTCCTTGCGCCCCGTGGGCATGGGCGTCGACGAGGCCGGGGATGATCGTCTTTCCGGTCACATCGACGATCTTCGCCCCGGCCGGAATGCTCACCTGCCCGCGCCTGCCGATCGCCTCGATCCGGTCGCCGCGGACGACGACGATCCCGTCGTCGATGATCCCGCCGTCGGCCCCGGCCATTGTGACGATCCGGGCGCCGGTCAGAGCGACGACCCCGGTCGGCCGATCGGCGGGCACTTCCATCGAAAGCGCAAGGCCCTTCGTCGGCGGCTGGAACTTGGGCGCGTTTTCGGCCGGCGGGGCGGAGCCGAACAAGGCGGCGGTGTCGACCGTGTAGACGGTCGGTCCGGTGCTCCAGTGGAGCCGCCGGCCGCCGCCCGACCAGTGGATGAACTCGGCGCCGACCGCGCTGACCTTCGTCACCGGAAGCGGGCCGCCCTTGGCGTCGGCGGCGACGTCCTGGGTGCCGGGCATGAGCGGCATCACATAGGCCTGATAGTTCTGCCGGAAGGCGAGATACCGGCCGTCGGGCGAGACCTGATAGTCGCTCACCATCTCGCCGGTCGAATGGACGTGCTTCGCCTCGCCGTTCAGATCGGTGCTGACCAGCTGGCGCTTGCTCGCAGCGCTGACGATCATGAACAATCGATCGTTCGAAGCCCCGAATTGCGGCGCCGCCCCGTCCGACGAGACCCGCACCGGCGATCCGCCCGAGGCCGGGACCCGGTAGATGCCCGGATTTTCCGACCAGCGGGCGGCGGTGAGGTAGCCCCCCTGCCCTTTCTCGAAGACGATCGTCCTGCCGTCGGGCGAGAATATCGGACGCGCATAGTGGCCGGGCTGAGCCGTCACTTCGCGGGCCGTGCCGCCGCCCGCGGCGATCGTGCGGATCCGGCCGAGGCCCCGGTCGGTCCAGCCCACATAGACGATCGTCCGGCCGTCGCGCGACCAGGAGGGGTAAAGCTCGAGCTCCTCGTCATTGCCCTTCACGAGCGGCCGGGCCGCGCCGCCGGAGACCGGCTTGATCCACAGCTTGCCGAGAGTTTCGAACACCACCTGCCGGCCGTCGGGCGAAACGCTCGCCCAGCGCGGCATCTTCGTCCGGATTCGGTCGGGCGCGACCTCCACCTGCGGGTGGAGGGCGTCGATGACGACCCTCGTGTCGTTGACCCGGAACGGGATTTCGCTCGCTCCGCCGCCATTGAAATCGACCCGGCGAAGCTTGCCGCTGGCCCAGAAGACGACGCTCCGGCTGTCCGGAGTCCAGGCCATGTTCGGATAGACTCCGGTCACCGCCCAGGTCTCCTGCATGTCCTGGTCGAGATCGTCGTAGATCTTGCGCTCCTCGCCGGAAACCAGATCCTTCACATAGAGCTTGGAGCGGGCCCGCTCGCGGCGGACGAAGGCGATCATCTTCCCGTCCGGCGAGGGCGCCGGCCGGACCGAGCCGCCGGCGCCGGACACCGCCGTCGTGACTTCGCCCGTTTCCAGCTCGTAGCGCTCGATCTCGAACAAATTGGTGTTCGAGTTCTGGGCATATTCGAAGATGGGCCCGGGGGTGATGTTGCGGGTGAAATAGAGGCTCTTGCCGTCGGGGGCGAAGATCGGCTCGCCAAGCTCCTTCTGGTGCTGCTCGCTTGGCTTCTTGACGAGCGGCACTCCGCCGCCGCCGGAGACGTGGTAGAGCCAGACCTCGCCGGTGCCGAGCGAGCGGCCGGTGGTGAAATGCTTCTTGGCGGCGATGAACCGGCCGTCGGGGCTCCAGCTCGGCTGGTTGAGAAGCCGGAAATCCTCCTTGGTCAGCTGGCGCTTGTCGGAGCCGTCGACGTTCATGATCCAGATATTGTCGCCCCCGCCCCGGTCCGAGGTGAAGGCGATCCGCCGCCCGTCCGGCGAGAAGCGCGGCTGATGCTCGAAAGCGAGGCCCTCGGCGATCCGCCTCGGCGTGCCGCCGCCGATCGGCATGGTGTAGATGTCGCCGAGCATGTCGAAGGCGATCGTGCGGCCGTCGCGGGAGACGTCGACGTTCATCCAGCTGCCTTCGTCGACGTTTATCGGCACCTGGCGGGTGACCATTCCCGGGGGTGCGTTGACGTTCCATTTCTCGGGCTTGTCGGGCTTCGCGGCGGGAGTGGCCCGGGGCGTGACGGGCGGGAGCGGCCCCGCCTCGCGCTGTTCCGGATTGGTCGCCTCGTTCTCGGGCGCCTGGGTTTCCTGGACGGGGGGAATCGGGTTCGGCGTATCCCTGGGCGGTGCCTGCCCGAAGGCCTGGGTTGCCGCCAGAACCACGGCGATCACCGCCGTTACCCGATATTTCATGCACATCCTCCACCAGGTTTTGGAGGGGCCTTAAGAGGGAATCCTGCGCGCGTCTTGCGGAAAAAGGTCACGCTCGTATTCCCGGAAGAACGGGAATACACTTGAATGCGGCGCTGGATCTCGCTTGCCTGTGCGCCTTATGGATGTGTCGATGGATGAATGCGCACGACAGCTGGAAAGTAAGTTCTTATTTTCCTATCATCACGCGTTACGATGGGCGAGCCGTCCACCTCAGCAAGTGCACCTATGAGGAAATCCGGCAACACATTCCCCGCCAAACCGCCATTACGCTTATAGCGGAGGAAGGCACGGCCGGCCACGAATAAAACGTGGTCGGAGTAACCCACCCGCTCAATCGACAGTCTAGACAAGGCCTCATCCGTCGACCTTTTACTGTCCATTCCCATAGACACTTCACAGTAAACCATGTCTGACATGACAACCGGAGGATTTTCCACTGCCGCTGCCTCGTACCTCGACCTACACCATGCGTGTGCTTCATGGGTTTCGTCCGTCAGGGGTATAACGGCGCTGGTGTCGAAAAACGTCGTCATTCTTCTCTCGTCATTCGGAGTATCTCTTCGGCAGAAAGAACCGGCCGTATATTAGCCTGCCCAAGTTCGCTTAGTGCGGCATCCGTGCGCCTGGTAACGTAGTCAGCTAAATCCAGATCGCCTACTTGGTCAAGTTCGAACGTTTCAAATTCCGCAGAGTACCGAGCCAACAGTGTGCACACTCGCGGTATAGCTCCCCGCGCTTGTATGTTGCTAGGGTGGAAGACCCCGACAGGATCTAGCCCGTCCTCAATCTCGTTGAGGCGACTCAGGCTACCCTGCTGACGGGCCTGCGTTTTCGCTACGTCAAAACGATCACGTCCGCCGCATGCGATATACAGCGTCACAAAATGCTTCGTCACCAAATCTTTTTCAACGCTTCTCTTACCACTAATATCGTGAAAGCCAGAAGCAATTAAGTATTCTACTATAAGTTGCTCGGCAATCTGTTGGCCAGCGAGCCTACGGTGTTCCAAAATACGATCAAGGGCAGCGAAGATTCCCGATACCCACCATCGCTCTGGCTTTTTTGAGGTGAATTCCCGAAGGCGCCCAAGTTTATAGAGATAGGCCAAGTTAGTAGCTAGCTTACGACTTGTAGCACCTACGTACCTACCATCACTTGAAACAAAATTGTCGATATCGTCGGCAGTCGCAAAAGTGGGAGTCCAATCAAGCTGCCCAGCTATTCGGTCTCTTATGTAATAGTGAGCCCACAAGGCGGGTCGACCTTGATATGGGGAAGCGCCGCTCCATGAGCCTACCATGCTCATATTAAATGCTAGTAGAGCAAGCTTGTCAAACTGTTGAGAGTGACGGGCAGTGAGAGCCGCGTATGCAAGTTCATCGACAAGGACGTAGTCAACGCCGCCTTTTATGCCATTAAGTAAAAAAAAGTTTAGCGGTATATAATCGGGTACACCCTCGCCTCTTACCCTGCTGCGGAAAAGTTCACGAGGAGTATCAACCGGAAGCCCGTCGAACCCAGTACGGATGATGTCATATAGTCGGCGCAAGCCACGTTCGGTCGGGCCCCAACTAAAGTTTTTTGTGAAGCTGCCGGGATGCCAGGGGAGTTCGGCCATCAGGTCAGGCTCGCGCTTTCCGGTTGGCTGCATCGATTTCGGAGGCTGTATTGTGACTGTACGTCTTCCAACCGATGTCGTATACTTCCGCTTGATTACCCCAGCCCCGCCACCCCGGCCGGCTTCCGCGAGCAAACAGTTCAAGTCTTTTGGTTGGACTACAGGCCTCAATAATCTCGTAAAGTTCGTCAGGTTTGCGGCTATGTTCCCGCTTCCGTGTCGCGAGTAAGTTGACTTGACTGCGACCGCGGGGGCCAGTCCGCGCCTTTTTCCCTCTCACTCCGAAAAGGATTATTTCGGTCACATTACGAAAATAGAAACCGACGCCGCGGCCGTCTGATCCTCCATCTTTGCGAACTTTATGCCAGATCAGGTTACTTTTATAAGTAAAACCCCAGGCATCCATGACGTCCAAACCGAGGGGTAACAGGGCATTTGGAACCCAGAGGTAGAGGTGGGCTGGATCGGCCGCCACGTCGGAGACAGGTAGATTCTTAATCTCCTCCAGACTCATGGTGCCATACCGAGATAGCCGGTGATGCTCTGGAGCCACCTTTCCCGTTCGATTTGTAAACCGCCACGGCGGATCCGCCAAGATCGTGCCGAACCTCTCATCGCGGAGATCGTTCGCAAAATCGTAGACAGCCTCGATGCTCATCTGATCATAACACCGTTCCGGTTGCCAACACGCGGTTCATGACTCCCATTCCTGAGTCGGTCAAATCTTATCGGGGCTTCCCTCTCTCCTGCTTCAGCGAGACTGAAGTGTGTGGTTTCGCGGCCACAATGAACTCCGCGATGCTGAGCGGCGGTGCCAAACGCCGGTTTTGCAACCGTTATCAATCAATCACGGAATCGCTTGGAGCGGGAAGCTCGGAGCTGGATGGGAGGCGACCTCGGTGACAGCTATACTGCCGTGACCTCCGACAGGTAATCGCGCCTAGGACGGATCGACATTCAGCGCATCCAGATCATGGCTGCGGCGAGCTGGATGAAGCTGAGGAAGTGGAGGGCTCTTCGGTCGTACCGCGTTGCGAAGCGGCGGAAGTGTTTGAGCTTGTTGAAGCATCGCTCGATGC
>JBBSIZ010000018.1:0-61437 GCA_038257735.1 Sphingomonadales bacterium
CGCCTACAATTACGGCAGGCGCCTCAAAACCCTCAAGGGCCTCACCCCCTACGAATACATCTGCAAATGCTGGACAACACAGCCCGAACGATTCAATTTAAACCCGCACCATCAAATGCCGGGACCAACCAACTAGCTGACCCGTCGCCCCCGGATCCCTCTCTGCCCGTCGATGCGCAGGAAGTAATTGCCGAGCGTGCCGCGCTGGATGACGATCTTCTGGCCGGGGCGTGGGTCGGAGAGGTTCAGGCGGGTCTCGTTGGTCTGCCACACGGCGCCGTCCTCCAGCCTTATCTGCCACTTGCCGCCCTCCAGCCTGCCGACGCCGGCGATGACGGTCTCGATCTTGCCGTCGTCGCCGCCGCTTTCGCCCCGGAAAAGCGGGATATTGGGCAGGCTGAATCCGAACAGGGAGCGGCGGGTCTCCTGTATCTCCTGCCGGTCGAGGACGACCAGCTCCTTCCTGTCGACCGCCTCGGCGAGGCGGGCGCCGGCCTGGTCGTAGCAGTCGAGCCGCGCTTTCCCGTCGGCGACGCCCCGGCAGGCGGAAAGGGCCTGGACGAGGGCGCTGCTGCGCGCGTCCTGAGCCTTGGGCTTCGCCGGGGCAGAGGCCGGCGCCAGCGCCGCCAGCGCCATTATCCCAACGATTGCAACGATCCGACCGCCACGCTTCATACATCCGCCCTCCGCTCCAGGGGGAGATTATGGCCTCGGCAGCGTCGCGGCAAGACTGTGGCTGAAAAGTTACAGCCCGTACCAAGAATGTACCGGGGACATTGGCCCTGCTTGCGTGCCGTTACACCCTCGACATAAACAGGTTTCGGATGGGTGGGGGGCGAAACTGCGCCCGGTGCACCGTCGTGAACACCAAGGGGACGCAAATGTCGAAATTCAAATTCAGGGAAACGCTCCTCGCCTCGACGATGATCGCGGGCATGAGCTTCGCCAATCCGGCCTTCGCGCAGGACGTCAACGACCCCGCGGGCGAGGATGCGCCCGAGGCCGGCATCCAGTCCCAGGCCAGCGCGGGCGCGGCCGAAGAGACCAGCGGCGGCGACATCGTCATCACCGGCACCCTGATCAAGAATCCGAACCTCGTTTCATCCTCCCCCGTCACCGTCATCGGCCAGGACGAGCTTCAGCTCCGCCAGACCAACGTCGCCGAGGAAATCCTTCGCGACCTTCCGGGCGTCGCTCCGAGCATCGGTTCCGCCGTCAACAACGGCAATGGCGGCGCATCCTACGCCGATCTTCGCGGCCTCGGCAACCATCGCAACCTCGTCCTCCTGGACGGCGTTCGAATCGTTCCGTCGAACTTCGTCGGCCGGGTCGACCTGAACAACATCCCGCTTGCGCTGGTCGAGCGGGTCGACACCCTCACCGGCGGCGCCGCGACCACCTACGGCGCCGACGCCGTCTCCGGAGTCATCAACTTCATCACCCGCAGCGACTTCGCGGGCATGGAGCTCGGTGCCAGCTCGCAGATCACTGAGAAGGGCGACGGCCACGTCTTCCGCGTCGACGCGACGGTCGGCGCCAATTTCGACGACGGCCGCGGCAACGCGGTTCTCTCGATCGGCTATCAGCAGGCGGATCCCATCTATCAGGGCGCCCGCCGGATCTCGATCAACAATTATACGTCGACTTCGGGCAATGCCGGCGGTTCGGGAACGACCGTTCCGGCCCGCTTCACCCGGCCCGGCCTCGGCCAGAACACCATCGTGCCCTCGACGGGCCTGACCAGGCCTTATGTCGGCTCAAGAGACGCCTTCAACTTCAACCCCTTCAACATCTTCCAGACTCCGTTCGAGCGGTTCAACATCTTCGGCTCCGGCCATTACGAGCTCGCCGACGGGATCGAATTCTACACCCGCGGCATGTTCTCGAAGAACAAGGTCAACACGATCATCGCTCCGTCGGGCATCTTCGGCCAGCTGGCCCTGATCCCGGTCAGCAGCCCGTTCCTTCCGGCCGGCGCCCGCGCTCAATTCTGCGCCAGCAACGATTTCAACTTCAGCATGCCGGGCGTCCAGACGCTGACTCCGGCGCAGTGCGCGGCGGCGGCGTTGGCGACCAGCCCGACCGATCCGAACTTCCGGGCGTTCCAGACCAATATCGGCCGCCGCCTCGTCGAGGCGGGACCGCGTATTTCCGAGTTCGTCACGACGGTGTTCGACTACCGGGCGGGTCTGCGGATCGGAATCACCGATACGATCGGGCTCGATCTCTCCGGCGCCTATGGTGAATCGGAGAACCGGCAGGAGCAGCAGGGCTATGTCTCGGTATCGAGGCTCCGCACGGCGCTCTACACAACCAGCGCGACCAGCTGTAACCTGGGCGCGTCGCCGACGGTTCCGAATCCGACCAACCCGAACCTCCCGCCGCTGGCCCGCGCCGGCGCCGGGACCCAGGGCTGCGTCCCGGTGAACATCTTCGGTGGACCCGGATCGATCTCGCCGGAAGCGGTCGGCTTCATCACCACTCTCGCGGGCACGGCTCAAAAGGCGTCGCTGGCCCAGGCGAGGGCGCTTCTGAGCGGCGACTTCGGTGCCTCCGCCCCCTGGGCGGAAGACCCGATCGGCTTCGCCGTCGGCGCCGAATACCGTAATTACGGTGCCGAGCAGGAAGCCGACTCGCTGTCGCAGACGGCGGGTGAACTGGGCGGTGCCGGCGGTGCGACGCTTCCGTTCGAGGGCAGTTATGACGTCAAGGAAGTCTATGCCGAGGTCATCGCCCCGATCGTCCAGAACCGGCCCTTCTTCGAGAGCCTGACCCTGGAAGCGGGTATCCGCTACTCCGACTACAAGGTCGACGCCCCCGGCTCGCCCAGCTACAACACCACCACCTACAAGGCCGCGGCCACCTGGGAGCCGTTCGACGGACTCAAGTTCCGCGGCAACTACCAGCGGGCGGTGCGGGCACCGAACATCGGCGAACTGTTCGCTCCGGTGAATACGGGCCTCACGACCGTGGCGACCGATCCGTGCCGGTCCTCCAATCCGGTCCGCAGTCCGGTCACCGACCCCGCGTTGCGGGCCCTCTGCCTCGCGCAGGGAGCGCTGCCTTCGACCATCGGGAACATCATCAACCCGACGGCCGCCCAGGCGAACGGTACTTTCTCCGGCAGCCTTGCCCTCACCCCAGAGAAAGCGAACAGCTACACGATCGGCATCGTGTTCCAGCCCGACTTCATCCCGGGTCTCTCGCTCACCGTCGATTACTACAAGATCCAGATCAGGAACGCGATCACCCAACCTGGATCGGGCGATCTCATCTCCGGCTGCTTCGGCGACAGCAATGGCTCCGGGGTCAATGCGGGCAGCGTCAACAACCCGATCTGTCAGCTCTTCCGGCGGAACCCGGTGACCGGCGGTCTCGACGGCGACGCCGCGACCACCCAGGGTCTGATCTTCCCGACCTCCAATGCCGGCCGGATCCTCACCGACGGTATCGACTTCGGGGCGAACTACCGGCGCAACCTCGGCTTCGCGAGGCTGAACCTGAGCTTCCAGGGCAACTGGACGAACCGCTCCGAGTTCGAGGCGATCGTTCCGAACTCGGTCCTTCCGCCGGGCGTGCCGGGTGCCGGTGGCGCTCTGCCGCCGTCCGGAACGCGTGAGTGCATCGGCCAATATGGCCCGAACTGCGGATCGCCGGGTTCGGCGGGTCCGAGCTCGGCCCCGGGCTCGATCCAGCCGGAGTGGAGCTGGAACGCGCGCTCCACCTTGAGCTTCGGAGACATCGACGTGTCGCTGCTCTGGCGCCACATCTCGAGCGTCAAGGCCGAACCGGGCATCGTCGCCTTCGCCGGCACCTTGACCACGGGCGTTCTCGCCGGCGAGGAGGTCAATTTCGGCAGGATCAAGGCTTATGACTGGTTCGATCTCTCGCTGCGCTTCGGCGTCTCCGAGAATTTCGACCTGACGTTGACGGCCATGAACATCTTCGACAAAACGCCGCCGGTCGTCGGTTCGACCATCGGTACGACCTCGTTCAACAGCGGCAACACCTACCCGTCGACCTACGACGCTCTGGGGCGCCGCTTCGCGGTCGGCGGTCGCCTGAAGTTCTAGGGCGGACGACCATAAAATATCGGGGCGGCCTTCGGGCCGCCCCTTTTTTATTCAGAGACGCGCGCTCAGGAAGGCCCTTCGACAAGCCTGGGGCGAAGCGCGGGGTGTCAGGGCTCGAAGCCCAGGCGTTCCACCCAGGGCGCGAGGATCGGAAGCACCGGTGCGAGCTGCGCCTCGTAGCGGCGCCACCGGCCGCCGCCGTCATAGAGCCCGCGCCGCACCTGGGTCGCGCTGGCCGTGCGCACCCCGCGCTTTAGGGCGGTACGGTCGAAGGTGTGGAAATCCTCGGTCCAGGCGATTCCGGCGAACTGCGCCATCGAGCGCACCGTCGTTTCGAAATCGGCGACCAGACGATCGTAGCGCACCTCATGGAAAGCGAGCGGAAGCCGCTCGCGGCACAGCTCGACAAGCCGCATCATCGCAACGTAATGGCGCGCCGTCTCCTCGAGATCGCTGAAGGCGAAGGTCCCGGCGCTCGGAGTGAAATTGATCCGGAAGCAGCTCAGCACGACGTCGCGCGGGTCGCGGCGCATGATCAGGATCCGGGCGTCCGGAAACAGCCGGGCGATGATCGGCAACTTCATCCCGTTGAACGGATTCATGTCGACGAACACCCGCCCCGTCACATCGCCGGCGAGACCGCGAACCCGGGCCCAGTAGCGGGCCCGCAGGTCGGCGAGCAGCGCCGGATCGAGAGCGTCGAGATCCGGCATCGTGCCGTCATTCGCGATCAGGGCTCCGTCGCTGTCGGCGAGCGTGTCCTGCTCTTCGAGGGCCGCCACCCCGGCCCCGCTCGCCAGGATGTTCTCGACGAGAGTCGTGCCCGAGCGGGGATAGCCGAGCAGGAAGATGTGGCCCGAAGCGGAGCCGGCGGCCTGCGGCCCGGTCTCCGGCCTCGCCATGGGCGTCGCGCGCTCCACTTGCGCTGCTATCGTCTCGATGAAGACTCGGTGCGACGGGCGCCCGGGCCCCGGCTCTAGCAGGGAACCGTAAGCGGCCCTGAAATTGCGTTGCGCCTCGCGCCAGGCGTCGAACGCCTCCGCGCACCGATCCTGCCGATCCAAAGCGTCGCCGAGCAAGGTCAAGGCGCGGGTCCTGTCGTCGGGCTTCAGCGGAGTCCGCAAAAGGCATTCCAGCCGATCGGCGGCACCCTCGCCGTCGCGATCCTCCAGCGCCATGGCCGCGAGCGCGAAAATCGCCGCCGGGTTGTCCGGATCGATTGCGAGGGCGCGATCGGAATGGGCCCTGGCCGATTCCCGGTCCCCCTTCCTGGCGGCGATGTCCGCGAGCTTGCCGAGCGCCGGCGCGAGATCGGGGTCTAGCGCAAGCGCGCGCGAATAGCTTTCGGCGGCGAGCCCCTCGAGCCGAAGCGCCTCCAGCGTATAGCCGCGCTCCAGCCAGGCGGCGGAATGGCCAGGCTCCGCCGCTACGACCCGGTCGAGCACGGCGAGCGCCTCGTCCAGCCGATGCTCCTTTCGAAGAACGGCTCCGATCGCTCCGAGCACCATGACGTCGCCGGGGGCGAGTGCGAGCGCCTCCTCGAGAAGCCGGTGGGCGCCCGAATAATCGCCCGCTTCCTCGCGCCGCCAGGCGGCGAGGTTGAGGACCATCGGATCGGACTGGCCCGCCGCCAGCGCGACTTCGGCGATGGTCGCGGCCCGTTCTATATCGCCTTGAGCGAGCGCCGATTCTATCCGCGCCCGCTTCGCGGCATCGAGCGCCTTGGCCGGCTTTGCTTTTTTGATTCGGTTCGACATGATCGGCCCGAACATCTCTATCCTCCACCGCGCGATGAGCCAGCGGGAATTGACTTAGGTCCGTTCCGCCATGCCTTCCGGCGGCATTTGCCCGCCTGCCTCGACTGGGATATCGGTCGGCCATGGATCAAGCCGAGCTCCAGGATACGCTGGCCGAAGCCAGGCAGGCGCGGCAGGCCGGCCGTCCGGCGGAAGCGGACCGGTTGCTTCGGGAATTGCTCGCTCGGGCGGGCGAGCACCCGATGGCGCTCAACGCGCTCGGTCTCACCGTCCTCGCTTTGGGCAAGATTGACGAGAGCCTCGCGCTTTTCCGCCGGGCGATCGCCGCCGACCCCGGGTCGCCCGAATTGTGGATGAACCTGGCCAGGGCCTCTCGCGAGCTGGGGGACGATCCGGGCGAGCGCAAGGCGCTGGAAGGTGCGCTGGCGATCGACCAGCGCCACTTCATGGCGCTGGTGCGGCTGGCCGAGCTGTTGGAGCGCACCTGCGATTCGGCGAGCGCGGCCGAGCGCTGGTCCGGCGTGCTCGCGCTGGGAGCAACGATCGGCGACCGCCCGGCTTCCCTCGAGACGATCCTGGAGCATGCCCGCCACTTCGTCGCCGGGCAGCGAGCCGGCTTCGCGGCGGCGATCGACTCGGGTCTCGAGGGCGCGCGCAAGCAGCTGGCGGCGGCGGAGCGGCGCCGCTTCGACGCCTGTATCGACCACGCATTGGGCCGCCGCGAAATCTACCCCAACCAGCCCGCCGGAATGCATTTCCCCTTCCTCCCCGCCGACGAATTTTTCGAGCGGAGCAATTTCCCCTGGCTGGAGCGGATCGAGGCGAAGACCGACATCATTCGCGGCGAGCTCGAGGCGCTTCTGGCCGACGACCGGTCGCCGATGCGCCCCTATGTGGCGATGGAGCCCGGGACTCCGGCGAACAAATGGTCGCCGCTCGACCACAAGCTCGATTGGGGCGCGCTGCATCTGTGGAAGGACGGGCTCCGCGACGAGGCCGTCTGCGCCCGGGTGCCGCAGACCGCGGCGGCGGTCGAGGCGCTTCCGCTTTCGGACCTGCCCGGGCGCACGCCCACCGTCTTCTTCTCCCTGCTCCAGCCGGGGACGCACCTGCCTGCCCATAGCGGGGTCAGCAACGTTCGAACCATCATCCACGTGCCGCTCATCGTCCCGCCGGGCTGCGCCTTCCGGGTCGGCGGCGAGACTCGCGAATGGGAAGTGGGGCGTGCCTGGGCTTTCGACGACACGATCGAGCATGAAGCGTGGAACCGCTCCGACCGGGTCCGCGCGATCCTGATCTTCGACGTTTGGAACCCCTATATAAGCGAGGTCGAGCGCGACCTTCTGCGCCGCTTCTACGCCGTGGCGGCCGGAACCGGCAGCGGCGGGCGCGCCGGGATCGGGGTCAGCGACTGAGGTTCAGGTCGTCAGCCGGGCCCTGGCCAGCGCCGAGGCCGCCGGAGCGCTCTCTCCGGCCGTTGCTTCGATCCAGCTCTGGGCCTCGACGAGCTCCGCGGCGAGCGGCTCTTCCAGCTCGGCGCGGCGGGCGAGACGCGCTTCATTGTCGAAAGGCAATTCGGGATTCTTGGAATAGGTCGCGAACAGCGGCCCCGCCACGATCGCGTCGATCGCGGAATCGCTCAACGGAACGGCGAGGTGGGCGGCGGCGGCCCGAAGGGTAGGGCGCGGGGCGGAGAAAAAGGTTTCGGCATCGAGCGCCCGGGCATTGGGCATGGCCGAAATCGCCTCGGTGAACGCCCGCATCTGCGCCAGCCACAAGGCCGAGCAGCGCCCGGCGTCGGAAAGGTCCGACAGATCGCCCAGATAGGCGCCGAGCCGGGCGGTGACCCGGTGCAGCCAAGCCCGGTGATTGTCGCTTCGAAGGATGGCGAGCACATAGTCCCTGAGCGGGCTGTAGAGGAAGATCGCGGACGCCCGCGGATCGAGCGCGACGAGATCGGGAAGAAGGAAGTTAACGGGGACGTTGGCCTTGACGATCGTCGGCAGGTCCTCGCGATAGCGCTTGGAAAGCATCGCCGCCGTCAGCGCCAGCCGCTTCCCGTCCCGCTCGAAAGCCAGCTGGCGAAGAGCGAGCGGCTCGCGAAGCACCAGGTTCAGCGAGGGATCGTCGAGCGCCCGGGCAAGCAAGGTCGATCCGCAATGGGCGACGTGGAAGATCCACCCCGTCGGCGCGGGCGGCGGCGCCTCCTTGGCCAGCGCCGTCAGCGGCAGCCGCATCGAGCGGTTCGCCGCCGGCGAGATACGGTGGTCGAGGAAGATCGAGCGGTGGTAGGCGGGGCGGTCCATCGGGACGAAGATCGCCGAATCGCCTTCGAAGGACTGGAGGTAGTGATCCGGGGATTCGAACAGATCGTCGAGCGTCAGGGACATCGTGCCGACTATAGCTCAGCGTCCCGGCATCGGCTATCCCCCGACCCCGCCATGCCGAAGATCCAACTGCCGGAGCCGGGCCGTCCCCAGGTGCTGATCGAAGCCTCGGGTGAAGGCTCGATCCTCGACGTCGATCCCGCCGCGATCGTCGACCTGTACAAGGCCCATGGCGCTTTGCTCCTGCGCGGCTTCGGCGCCGACGTCGCGCAATTTAACGCCTTCGCCCGCTCATTCTGCTCGACCTCCGTCTTCAACGAGAGCCCGGGCCGCCAGCCGCTCGACCCCTCCAACAACATCCATAGCGTCGACGGCGGCACCGGGTCCTTCGCGCTTCATCCGGAGCTGTCGCGCGAGCCGTGGAAGCCGGACGCCGCCTTCTTCGCCTGCCTCTCCGCGCCGAGCCGCGGCGGAGCCACGACGATCTGCGACGGGGTCGAGCTGGTCCGGGCCCTGCCCGACGAAGTCAGGCGGGGGCTGGAGGGGCGGCGGCTGCTCTACGTGAAGCCGACCTGGCCGGCGCTGCTCGAATTCTGGCTCGGCACTGCGGACCCGAGCGACGGGCAGCTCGCCAATCCGCCTCGATCCTGCCCCTATCGGTTCCGCCGCTATGGCGACGAGGTGGTGAGGTACTTCACCCGCCCGGCTCTTCACCGCCCGATGTTCGTCGACGCTCCCGCGTTCGGCAATTTCCTGTTGTTCGCCCGCTTCAACAACAAGCGGCCGGACCATCCCTTGCTCGACGACGGGCGGCAGGTTCCGGAGGCCTGGCTTCAGTCGATCAAGGCGACCGGGGACCGGCTCATGGTCGAGGTCGCCTGGCGGCCCGGCGACGTGCTGATGCTCGACAATAGCCGCTTCATGCACGGACGGACGGCGATCCTCGATCCCGGCGAGAGGCTGATCGCGACCTTCTTCGGCTATCTCGGCTTCGCGGTGCCGGATCCGGAGGAGCCGCCCGACCCGCTCTGGCGCCGCTCGGACTTCCTTCCGCCGATCCCGCCCGATCCAAACCGAGCAAGGCCGGTGCGTTGAACCCTTGCCTCGTTTCCGGTAAAGTTAACCGGATTGTGAGGAATATATCATGGCTTCGTGGATCATCTTTTCGGCTCTGCTCGCGGCCGCCGCGGCTCCGGCCCCCGCCGCCCCTTCCTCCGAAGCGGTGGCCCGCGACTCGGCGAATACGGAGGTCATCCTCAGCCAGTATCCGGAGCGCGCGCGCGCGGCCGGCGAGCAGGGCTCGGTCCTGTTCAAGGTAGCGCTCGATCGCGAGGGCTATGCGACGTCGTGCGTGGTCACCCAAAGCAGCGGCTTCGAAAGGCTCGACCGGGAGACCTGCGACCTGATCCTCGACCGGGCCATCTTCATGGGCGTTCGCGGCCCGGACGGACGCAAGACCGATGTCGTCACCGAGGGCGTCGTCAACTGGCGGCTCCCCAAGGGCGAAGCGGCCGCCGCGACGCCGGTCAGGATCGCCGCCGCGGCCAAGCCGGAGAAGAAGATCTGCCGGCGCCGGGTCAAGACCGGCTCGCTCGTCGATAGCGAGCGGCTCTGCGCTACCGCGACCGAATGGTCGCTGATGAGCCAGCGCACCCAGCAGGAATGGGGTGCGCTGCAGGGCGCATTCGGCCACACCCGGGGCAATTGATCCGTCGTCCCAGCCTTCGCCGGGACGACGTGGGCGCTAAGCCGCCGCATTCTCCCCCATGTCGAGCGTCAAAGCCCCGTCGCCTTCCTCTACCCGCACCACCGAGCCGTCGGGAACGTCGCCCTTGAGGATCGCGTCCGCGAGCGGGTCCTGCAAATATCTCTGAACCGCCCGCTTCAGCGGCCGGGCGCCGTAGACCGGGTCGTAGCCGACCCGCCCGAGCCAGTCGCGCGCGCCGTCGCTGAGCTCCAGGCTGACCTTGCGGTCGGCGAGCAGCTTGCGGACGTGGCCGACCTGAATGTCGACGATCGGGGCCATATGCTCGGCGGCGAGCCTGTGGAAGAGGATGATCTCGTCCAGGCGATTGAGGAATTCCGGCCGGAAATGGCCCCGCACCACCTCCATCACCTGCGGCTCGACGTCGTCGACGCTCTGCCCCTCGCTCAGGCCGGTCAGATACTGGCTGCCCAGGTTCGAGGTGAGGATGATGATCGTATTGGTGAAGTCGACCGTCCGGCCCTGGCCGTCGGTCAGCCGGCCGTCGTCGAGCACCTGGAGAAGTATATTGAAGACGTCCGAATGGGCCTTCTCGACCTCGTCGAACAGCACGACCTGGTAGGGCCGGCGCCGAACCGCTTCGGTCAGCACTCCGCCTTCCTCATAGCCGACATAGCCCGGCGGGGCTCCGATCAGCCGGGCGACGCTGTGCTTCTCCATGAACTCCGACATGTCGATCCGGACCATCGCCTGCGGATCGTCGAACAGGAACAAAGCGAGCGACTTGGTGAGCTCGGTCTTGCCGACTCCCGTGGGGCCCAGGAACAGGAAGCTCCCCATCGGCCGGTTCGGGTCCTGAAGGCCGGCGCGCGAGCGGCGTATCGCCTTGGCGACGGCGTGCACCGCCTCCTCCTGGCCGATCACCCGACGCCCGATCTCGGCCTCCATGTTGATCAGCTTCCGGCGCTCGCCCTCGAGCATCCGCTCCATCGGGATTCCGGTCCAGCGAGCGACGACCGAGGCGATGTCCTCGCTCGTCACTTCCTCGCGGAGCATCGCGCCTTGGCTGGCCGCCTCGACCTCGACGAGCTGCTTCTCGAGCGCCGGGATCCGGCCATATTGGAGCTCGCCCGCCTGGGCGAGGTCGCCGGCGCGCTGCGCCTGCTCGAGCTCGAGCCGGGCCTGGTCGAGATCCGTCTTGATCCTGGCCTCGCCGGCGAGCTTCTCCTTTTCGCCTTGCCAGCGCGTGGTCAGCTCGGCCGATTGCTGCTCGAGATTGGCGAGCTCTTCCTCCAGCGCCTTCAGCCGGTCCTGCGAGGCGCGGTCCTTCTCCTTCTTGAGAGCCTCGCGCTCGATCTTGAGCTGGATGATCCGCCGGTCGAGATTCTCGATCTCCTCGGGCTTCGATTCCACCTCCATCCGGAGCCGCGAGGCGGCTTCGTCCATCAGGTCGATCGCCTTGTCGGGAAGGAAGCGGTCGGTGATGTAGCGATTGGAAAGGGTCGCCGCCGAGACGAGGGCGCCGTCGGTGATCCGGACTCCGTGGTGAAGCTCGTATTTCTCCTTCAGTCCGCGAAGGATCGAGATCGTGTCCTCGACCGTCGGCTCGCCGATGAAGACCGGCTGGAAGCGCCGCTGAAGCGCCGGGTCCTTCTCGACATGCTTCTTATATTCGTCGAGCGTGGTCGCTCCGATGCAGTGAAGCTCGCCGCGGGCGAGCGCGGGCTTCAAGAGGTTCGAGGCGTCCATCGCCCCCTCGCTCTTCCCGGCGCCGATCAGGGTGTGCATCTCGTCGATGAACAGGATGATGTCGCCCTCGCCCTGGCGAACCTCGTCGAGCACCCCCTTCAACCGCTCCTCGAACTCGCCGCGATATTTCGCGCCGGCGATGAGCGAGCCCATGTCGAGCGCCATCAGCCGCCGGTCCTTGAGGCTGTCGGGGACGTCGCCATTGGCGATCCGAAGCGCCAGGCCTTCGGCGATCGCGGTCTTGCCGACCCCGGGCTCGCCCATCAGCACCGGATTGTTCTTGGTCCGGCGGGCGAGGATCTGGACGGTTCGGCGGATCTCCTCGTCGCGGCCGATCACCGGATCGAGCTTGCCGTCCCGAGCCGCCTGGGTGAGGTCGCGGGAGAATTTCTTGAGGGCGTCGTAACGGTCCTCCGCCGATTGGGTGTCGGCGGTCCGGCCGCCGCGAAGTTCGTTGATCGCCGCATTGAGGGCCTCGGCCTTGACTCCGGAGTCGGCCAGCGCCTGACCGGCGCCCGTCGTCGTCGCGAGGACCAGGGCCAGGAGCATTCGTTCGACGGTCACGTAGCTGTCGCCCGCTGTACGGGCGACCTGCTCGGCCTGGTCGAGCACCCGCAAGGTCTCGCCGTCGAGCGCGGGCGTGGAATTGGCGCCGCCGCCAGAGACGACCGGGATCTTCGCCAACTGCTCGTCCGTCTCCCGACGAGCCGCCTCGGCGCTTCCGCCGGCCCGGGCGATCAGGCCGGAAGCCATGCCCTGCTCGTCCTCGAGCAAGGCCTTGAGCACATGGACCGGAGCGATCCGCTGGTGGTTCATCCGAAGCGCCACCGTCTGCGCCGACTGAAGGAACCCGCGCGCCCGCTCGGTGAATTTCTCAAGGTTCATATCGGCCCCTTCGTCCTTTCGCCGCATCATGTGGCGTGGCTATTTTTGCCACACAAGGGGTGCTCAGAAACCCTTTGTCGCATGCGTCTAGCCGAGCAAGGCCCTTGCCTCACCTCGCAATAGGAGCCAATTAGCTTCCATGGCAACGAAGAGGACCACTTCCAAAAGCACGAGTCTCAGGGGGCTCGACCCGAGCTCTCCGCGAGCCGGCGAACTCTTCGCTCTCGCTGCGTCCGCCTACACCTTGCGGGCCGGGGAGACCAAAGGCAAGGCGGTCCAAACCCTCAAGCGAGAGGGAATCCTGACGCCGACTGGCCGACTAAAACGGCGATACTCCATAGCGAAAGCGTAAGTTGCACCGTCTCGCCGCAGGCTTCGTGCTCGGCTACCATGGCTGCGACGTCGAAGTGGCCGAGGCCCTGCTCGCCGGGGAAGGCTTTCGGGCAAGTGCCAATCCTTGGGATTGGCTCGGGGGCGGCACTTATTTCTGGGAGGCTAATCCCCAGCGCGGTCTTGATTTCGCCGCTCGTTCGATGGGGCGGCCAGGATCGACGATAGGGACGCCAGCGGTCGTTGGGGCGGTTGTGGACCTTGGCGCCTGTCTCGACCTCACGACGGTTGTAGGCATTCAGATGCTGAGGGCGGCGCACCGGAGTTTGGAGACGCTTCTGGCCGCTTCCGGATTGCCTTTGCCCGCGAATGAAAGCTCACTCAAACGCTAGCTGGATAATGCGGTCATCGATCACCTTCATGTCATTTATGAGGAATCAGGTGGGACGCTCGATACTGTTCGTGGTGTCTTCACCGAGGGAGTGCCCGCATATGAAGGCTCTGGTATCGATAGCGAGACACATGTGCAGATTGCCGTGCGAAATGTCGAATGTATCAAGGGCGTCTTCCGCGTTCCCGAGGCCCATCTGACCCGCATCTTCTCCTAGCGCGCCGCTTTCTCCCGCCCCGGCGCCAGCACCTTCCCGAAGAAGCTGTCGGAATACCAGCGCGGGGGCAAAGGCGCGTCGGCGATCTCGCGGGCGATCTCGTAATTGATCCGGGCGAACTTGGCGCCGGTCTTCCAGTCGATCGGGAGGTCGAGCTGGTCGCTGACCTTGTGATAATGGGTGGCGAGGAAATCGGTGAACTTCTCGCGTCCTCCGTTCGCGAAGCCGGTCATCAGGAAGACGGACGGCACGCCTTCCTGGACGAAGCGGTAATGGTCGGAGCGGGTGAAAAGGCCTTCCTGCGGAAGCGGATCGTCGGAGAGCGCGACGCCCATCGTCCGGCCGGCGCGGGCCACGGCTTCGCTCATGGTCGAATGTTCGGCCCCGAAGGCGACGACGTCGGTGAAATCGTAAAGCAGGATCGGCATGTCGAGATTGACCACGGCGGCGACCTTGCCGCCCGGAACTCCGTGGCGCGCGAGATACTGGGCGCCGAGCAGGCCCTTCTCCTCGGCGGTCACGGCCGCGAACAGGATCGAGCGCTTCGGCCGGTCCGGAGCGGCGGCCATCGCCCGGGCGACCTCCAGCATCGTGGCGATCCCGACCGCATTGTCCAGTGCGCCGTTGTAGATCCGGTCTCCCCCTTCCTCGATTCTGGCCCCCTCGGGCTTCATCCCTTCATGGTCGAGATGGGCCATGAGAAGCACATATTCGCCGGCCAGCTTGGGATCCGATCCGGGCAGAAGTGCGAGCACGTTCGGGCTCGAGAAGCGGCGCATGGCGCTTTGCTGGCTGACGGCGACCCGCGGCTTCAGCGCGAAACCCTTGGGCCGCCCGCCTTTCCGCTCCGCCTCCGCCAGCACCCGGCTGAGCGGGGTCTTCGCTCCGGCGAAGAGAGCATCGGCGGCGGGCGAGTCGAGAGTCGCCCGGAAGCGCAGGCCCGGCGCCGGGGAATAAGGCCGGCCGTCCTCGCCGATCCAGCCGAGGCTGGGCTCGCCGGCATTCTGCCGAACCCGGGCCCAGGGCCGTCTCTTCGCTTCCGACCGGGTTCGGATGGAGAGGATTCCGATCGCCCCGTGCCTGGAAGCGACACTTCTCTTGTCCGAATTGAGATGGGCTCCGACGTCGCTCTTCATTCCGTTCGGGAATCCGTTCAGAACGACGACCACCTTTCCGCGCACGTCGAGACCCTTATAATCGTCGATGCCGATCTCCGGCGCTTGCAGGCCGTAGCCGACGAAGACGACCGGCGCCTCGACCGCGACCGGCGCCTCGCCGGGCGTGGGGGTCAGGATCACTTCCTGCCCGTGAACGAAGCGGCGGCCGCCGATGGTGAGCGAGCCGGGCTCGCCGGATAGGCGCGATTCGAGGAACGGCACCTGCTGGTACCAGCCGTCATTGCCCGCCGGCCTCAGTCCGAGCGCCTCGAAGCGGCTCGCCACGTAGAGGGCGGCGAGGTCGTATCCGCGGCTGCCCGTGTCTCGGCCCTCGAGTTTGTCGTCGGCGAGGAACGCGACGTGGCTTCGGAAGCTTTCCGGCGAGAATATCGGCAGGAAGGCGGCCGGCTGGGCGGGAAGGGGCGAGGCGAGGGCGAGGCTGAGCAGGGCGAAACCGAAGGCTTTGACGCGCATGAAGAATCCCGGGTGGTTTGGGTTGCCGTTCCCTACAGCAGATCATGAGCGCGTCAAAAGCGTCCGGCCCAAAGAGTTGTCCGCCCGCCGCATATTGCGCGGGAAGCGCGGCCGCTATAGGTCCGCGCCAACAAGACTCGGGAAGGACTGCCGAAATGCGCCGCCTCTTGCTCCCCTTTGCGCTCTTTTCCGCCTTTGCCGTCGCCGGCTGCGCCTCCACCGCCTCGGACGAAGTCGCTAGCGTTTCGGACGCTCGAGCCGGGATGGTCGCCGAAGCGGCTCCGGCCGGACCGGCGCCCGTCGCCCAGCTCGTCCGGCAGATCGACATACCTTACGAGCAATTCACCCTGGACAACGGCCTGAAGGTCGTCGTCCATGAGGACCGCAAGGCGCCCGTCGTCGCAATCTCCATCTGGTACAATGTCGGCTCGAAGGACGAGCCCAAAGGCAAGACCGGCTTCGCCCACCTGTTCGAGCATCTGATGTTCAACGGCTCCGAAAACGCGCCCGGCGACTATTTCGAGCCGCTTCGCGAAATCGGCGCCACCGACTTCAACGGAACCACCTGGTTCGACCGAACCAATTATTTCCAGACCGTGCCCAGGCCCGCGCTCGAGCGCGGGCTGTTCCTCGAGGCCGACCGGATGGGCCGTCTGCTCGGAGCGGTGACACAGGAGAAGCTCACCAACCAGATCGGAGTCGTCCAGAACGAAAAGCGCCAGGGCGACAACCAGCCCTACGGCCTCGTCGAATATGCCCAGCTCGAGGCGCTCTTCCCCGAAGGCCATCCCTATCGCCACTCGACCATCGGCTCGATGGCGGACCTCGATGCCGCGACGCTCGAGGACGTAAAGACCTGGTTCCGCGCCAGGTACGGCCCGAACAACGCCGTCCTCGTTCTCGCCGGCGACGTCGCGGCCGAAGAGGTCCGGCCCATGGTCGAAAAGCATTTCGGCTCTATTCCACGCGGGCCGGTCAACACCCCCGCCAAAGCGGACGTGCCGACCCTGCCGGCCGTCAAGGTCGAGGTGATGAAGGATCGGGTCGCCAACACTCGCCTCTACCGCAACTGGATCGTGCCCGGAATGCTCGACGATGCCGCGGTCCAGCTCGACGTCGCCGCCGGAGTGCTCGGCGGCCTCGCCAGCTCGAGGCTCGACAACGAGCTGGTGCGCAAGGATCAGACCGCGGTCGGAGTCCGCGCCTACCTCCTGCCCTTCCACAGGGTCAGCCAGTTCGAGATCCAGGTCGACGTGAAGCCCGGTGTCGATCCGGACATGGTCGCCGCCCGGCTCGACCGGATCGTCGCCGATCTGATCGCGAACGGCCCGACCGAGGACGAGGTCCAGCGGGTCGTCATGTCGGACGTCGCCGGCCGGATTCGCGGGCTCGAGCAGGTCGGCGGCTTCGGCGGCAAGGCGGTCGCCCTCGCCGAGGGCGCGCTCTACGCCGACGATCCCGAATATTATAAGAAGCAGCTCCTCGCCTACGGCCGGGTCACGCCGGACACGGTCAAGGCCGCCATGCAGAAGTGGCTGACCAGGCCGGTCTATGCGCTCCGGGTCGTGCCCGGCGAGCGCGAGGCCTATGAGGAGGCGAAAGGCTCGAGCGGCGGCGCCGCCAGCCAACGTCCCCGTTATTATCGCCAGCCCGAGCCGGGCGAGAAGCCGATGGCGCCCTTGCCCTTCGTCGCGCCCGCCGGGGATGCGCCGGCAATGGCGCCGCTCTCCTACCAGACGATTCCGATGCCCGAGGTCGGACAGATTTCGAACCTCGATTTCCCGGACATCGAGCGGGCTCGCCTGTCGAACGGAATCCCGATCGTCTACGCGCGCCGCAACGCCGTGCCGGTGGTCCGGGTGGCGCTCGAGTTCGACGCCGGGGTCGCGGCCGATCCGGCCGGTGCGCTCGGCACCCAGTCGCTGATGCTGAATCTGCTCGAAGAGGGCACGACCAGCCGCAACTCGATCGAGATCGCTGAGGCGCAGGAGCGTCTCGGCGCCGTGATCGGGCCGGACACCTCGCTCGACCGGACCGCGATCGGCCTTGCGGCGCTGACTCCCAATCTCGGAGCCTCGCTCGACCTTCTCGCCGACATCGTCCGCAATCCCGCCTTCGATCCAGGCGAGGTGGAGCGGCTTCGCGCCCAGCAGCTTTCCGCGATCGACCAGGAGCTGACCGAGCCGAGCGGGCTTGGTGCGCGCACTCTTCCGCCCCTCCTGTTCGGAGCGAACCATCCCTATGGTCGGCCGTCTTCCGGAAGCGGCGACAAGGCGGCGGTCGCTCGCCTGACCCGCGACGATCTGGTCAGCTTCCACCGGGCCTGGATCCGGCCGGACAACGCAACCATCTTCGCGGTCGGCGACCTTCCGCTCGCCGAGCTGGTGCCGATGCTCGAGGCGCGGTTCGGCAATTGGGCTGCTCCCGCGGTTGCGAAGGGGACCAAGAATTTCGCCTCGGTCCCGCCGGCGCCGAGGCCGCGGATCGTTCTGGTCAACCGGCCGCAATCGCCGCAGTCGCTGATTCTGGCGGGCGCGGTTCTTCCGGTGCGCGGCACCGAGGACCTGCTGGCCCTAAATGCGGCCAACGAGGTGCTCGGCGGCAACTTCCTGTCGCGGATCAACATGGACCTGCGCGAGACCAAGGGCTGGTCCTACGGGTCGCGCAGCCAGATCGGAATGCGCGAGCAGCTCGTGCCCTATCTGATCACCGCCCCGGTCCAGGCCGACAAGACCGGCCCGGCGATCCGGGCGCTGATGGACCAGGTGTCGGGCTTCGTCGGCACGAAAGGCCTGACCGACGCCGAGCTCACCCGGCTGATCAACGGCAATACCCGCCAGCTCGCCGGCCAGTTCGAGACCTCGCAGGCGGTCCTGAGCGCTCTTCGCTCGAACGCGCTCTACAGGCGTCCCGACAATTATTGGGAGGCGATCGCCGATCGCTATCGGGGAATGACGGTCGGAACGATCGACCAGGCCGCGCGCAAGGTGATCGATCCCAGGCAGATGGTCTGGGTCGTGGTCGGCGACGCGGCCAAGGTGCGCTCGCAGCTCAACGGGCTGGGCCTGCCGGTGGAGGTCGTCGAGCCGAAATAGTCCGTCGCCCCAGCGAAGGCTGGGCCCCCAGCGGGTGAATGGCTCTGCGCCTGCATTTCGCTGGAGTCCCAGCCTGCGCTGGGACGACGGTCAGCGGATAACCCGCGTCACGTGCCCCATCTTGCGGCCCGGCCGAGCCTCGCCCTTTCCGTAGAGGTGAAGGTGCGCCTCCGGATCGGCGAGGATCGCGGCCCACTCGTCCGCTTCGCCGCCGATCAGATTCTCCATCTCCACCCGAGTCCCGATGAGGTCCGTTGCCCCGAGCGGAAGGCCGCATACCGCCCGGATGTGATTCTCGAACTGCGAGGAGACCGAGCCTTCGACGGTCCAGTGGCCGCTATTGTGGACCCGGGGCGCCATTTCGTTGAACAGCGGCCCCTCGGCCGTGGCGAAAAATTCCAGAGCGAGCACTCCGACATAATCGAGAGCCTCGGCGGCCTTGCGGGCGAGCGCTTCGGCTTCGGCGACCTGCGAGTCCAGCCCCTGCGCCGGCGCCCGGGAGCGGCGCAGAACGCCGCCCTCATGCGTGTTGCGCGGCGCCGGCCAAGTAACGATCCCGCCATCCCGGCCCCGGCACAGCAGGATCGAGAATTCCGCTTCGAAGGCGATGAAGGCCTCGAGGACCGACGGAGCTTCCTCAACCGCCTCCCAAGCCTGCGCCGCCTCGGAGGGCTTGAGGATCCGGGCCTGACCTTTGCCGTCATAGCCGAAGCGCCGGGTCTTCAGCACCGCCGGCACCCCGAGCGCCGCCAGGGCCTCGTCCAGGCCGGCGCGGTCGTCCACTGGCCGAAACGGCGCCGGCGCGCCGCCGAGACCGGCGATGAAATTCTTCTCGCTCAGCCGGTCCTGCGCCACCGCCAACGCGGCTGCCGGCGGATGCAGCGGCGCCTCCGCGGCGAGCGCGGCGAGCGGCGCGGCGGCGATATTCTCGAACTCGTAGGTTGCGACGTCGATTCTCCGGCCGAAGGCGGCGAGCTTCGCCTCGTCCTCCCAGCCCCCGCGGGTGAAGGCGGCGGCGACCTCCGCGGCGGGCGGCGCCTCGTCGGGCGCGTAGATGTGGCATCTATAGCCGAGCCGGGCCGCCGCCACGGCCAGCATCCGGCCGAGCTGCCCTCCGCCGACGATGCCGATGGTCGAGCCGGGCGTCAGACTCATTCAGGCCCCGTCATTCAGGCGATTCGGCGACGCCGTCCGTCTGCCGCTGCCGCCACGCCTCCAGCCGTCCGGCGAGCGCCTCGTCGGACAGGGCCAGGATCGAGGCCGCGAGCAGGCCGGCATTGGCCGCTCCGGCCTTGCCGATGGCGAGTGTCGCCACCGGGACTCCCGCTGGCATCTGGACGATGGAAAGAAGGCTGTCGAGGCCGTCCAGGGCCTTGCTCTGGACCGGCACGCCCAGAACGGGCAGCCGGGTCATCGACGCGGCCATGCCCGGCAGGTGAGCCGCTCCGCCGGCGCCGGCGATGATGACCTTGAGGCCGCGCGCCGCGGCGCCCTTCGCATAATCGTAGAGCCGGTCCGGCGTTCGGTGGGCGGAGACGATTTTGGTCTCGTAGCTCACTTCGAGCGCATCCAGCATCTCGGCGGAATGGCGCATCGTCTCCCAGTCGGAACGGCTGCCCATGATGATCCCGATTTCGGTCATTCTCGGTCCTCTATCGGCGCGGAGCCGGAGAGGCCAGAGCTTCGTTATTGCTTAACCAAGCTGCTCTATGCAGTCCCCATGTCCAAACATTCTTCCGAATTCGCCGGTCTTCCGGTCGACACTTCCGACGAGAACGCGCTTCTGCGCGCCGCTCTGGCCGAGGCCCAGCGGCGGATCAGCGAGCTCGAGCAAAGCTCCGAGAGCGACAGCCTGACTCCGCTGCCCACCGCCCTTCGCTTCCGCTCGGAGCTCGAGCGGGTCGTGGGCCTCGCCGAGCGCCATGGCACCAACGCGGCGATCGTCGGGATCGAGCTGACCAACCTTTCCGCCCTCCACGAGCGTCACGGCCATTTCGCCGTCGACGCCGCCCTCGTCCATGTCGCGCGCCTGCTCTGCGGCCTCATCCGCTCGACCGACATCCTCGCCCGCACCGGCGACGCCCGATTCGACCTGATACTGGACCATCTCGACCATAATAGCGCGATCGACACCGGCGACCGGCTCGCCCGCTGCATCGCCGAAAACCCGCTCGACCTCGGCCACGCCAAGGTGAAGATCGAATCGGCGGTCGCCACCACGGGGATCATGCCCGGCGACAATCTCGACGAAGTCCTCGCAAGAGCCGAGCGCAACCTGGCGCTGGCGAGGGCGGGGGATTGATCGTCTGGACCTTTGCATAAGTCGCTTAGTGTTAACCCCTCCCCTTCAGGGGAGGGGTTGGGGTGGGGGTTGTCGGCTTGCCTCACCGAGGTCAGCGAACATTCTGATTCACATTCCCCACCCCAACCCCTCCCCTGAAGGGGAGGGGCTTTGCCCCGGCACCCTTCGCAAGGGCTATGCAAAGGTCCAGCCTTCGCTGGGGCGACGTTAGACGCCTAATGCTCGTTCAGATAATATCGGTCCGTCGCCGCCAGCGCCTCGTCCAGCTCGTAGACGATCGGTTGACCGGTCGGGATCTCCAGGCCGGTAATCTCGTCGTCCGGAATGTTCGACAGATGCTTGACCAGGGCCCGAAGCGAATTGCCGTGGGCCGAGATCAGGACCCTCCGGCCGTCCCGAAGCGCCGGGGCGATCCGGCCCTCCCAATAAGGCAGAACCCGCTCGATCGTGTCCTTGAGGCTTTCGGAGCTCGGAATGTCGATCCCGGCATAACGCCGGTCGCCGGCCGGATCGTAGGGACTGTCCGCCTCCATCGGCGGAGGCGGAACGTCGAACGAGCGGCGCCAGATATGCACCTGCGCGTTGCCGTGTTTCGCCGCGGTCTCGGCCTTGTCGAGCCCGGTCAGGCCGCCATAATGGCGTTCGTTCAGGTGCCAGTCCTTCTCGACCGGAAGCCATAGCCGCCCCATCGCCTCGAGCGCGAGGTTGAGGGTCTTGATCGCACGGGTCTGGAGGCTGGTGAAGCAAAGGTCGAAATCGAGCCCCTTCGCCGCCATCAGCTCGCCCGCGAGCCGGGCCTCCTCGGCTCCCTTTTCGGTGACGTCGACGTCCCACCAGCCGGTGAAGCGATTCTCCAGGTTCCAGGCCGATTGGCCGTGGCGGATGAGCACGAGGGTGGGCATCAGCTTTTCTTCGCCGGAAGCTCGTCGATGATGGCGTGAAGCGCGTCGAGGCAGGCCCGGGCGAGGTGCCCGCTCCGCTCGGGCGACCAGCCGTGCTTCGGGTCCGGAAGGTCGTCATTGTCCTTGAACGGCATTTCCAGAGTCATCGAGACCGCGCCGAAGCGCTCGGCGAGCTGGGTGGTCGACATCGACATGTTCGCCTGGCCCGGCTTCGAGACCTCATAGCCCTTGCGGGTCTGGAAATCGGGCGAGAAGCGGACCAGCGCCTCGCTGAAGCGGTCGAACAGCTTCTGCTGCCTGTCGTTCCAGCTCGGAATGCCCTCGAAGCCGGCGAGGAAATTGGCGGGGATCGCCTCGTCGCCATGGACGTCCATCGCGAAATCGACCCCGGTCCGGTCCATCTCGTCGCGGACGCACAGCACTTCCGGGCTGCGCTCGGGGCTCGGATCGTGCCATTCGCGGTTGAGATTGGTTCCGGCCGCGTTGGTCCGCAAATGGCCGCGGCGCGAGCCGTCCGGATTCATGTTGGGGACGATGTGGAAGGTCGCTTTCCCAATCAGGCTTCGGGCGACCGGATCGGCCTCGTCCAGAAGCCGCTCGAGAGCGCCTTCGACCCACCACTCCGCCATCGTCTCGCCCGGATGCTGTCGCGCGTAGAGCCAGACCTGAACCGGCCCGTCGCCGATCTTGAAATAGTCCATCTCCTGCCCGTCGATCGTCCGGCCGAGCGAACGATGCTCGACCGCGGGATGGCCGGCGACCGAGGCGACGAGATCGTGATGCCGCTCCATCGTATAGGGCGCGAAATAAGCGAACCACACGCTGTTGGATGGCGGAGTCAGGCGGATCGTGAGGATTCCGCCCTCATAGCGCGTCTCGACCCGCTCCCATTCCTCGCGGTCGAGAGACATGCAGGCCCGGTAATTCCGCCAGCCGAGCGGGTAGGCGGCGCCGGCGCCGTTGACGATCCTGAGCTCGACCTCCTTCCCCACTCCGCCGGTCAGCCGGAAGTAGAACCATTGGTAGAAATCAGACGAGTGATCCTTGACGATCTCCAGGTCGATCCGGTTGCCCTCGACGGCGACCGTGCGAATGTTGCCGCCATCGAAGGGGCTGGTAACGGATAAGGTCATCGAACCCTGATAGTGCGGCCCGACTCCCCGGGGAAGTCCCGAAACAGGGCCTCGGCCAGCCGCTCGACGGCAGCGGTTCGAGCCGCTTCGGCGCTTCCGGTCGGGGCTTCGCCGACGGCTCGGCCCTCCCAGAAGACGGTGCCGTCGGATCTGCGCCGGATGGCGACCTCGAGGAGGGTGGCGGTGACGTTGGCGGAGGGGCCTTCCGGCGGCGGCGGAGTGATTCCGCGGCCGATCCGGGCGGCGCTCTTCGCCGCGATCGCCTCGCGGCTGCCCTGCTCTAGGTCGATGAGGGCGATCTGCTCCGATCCGGTCGTCGGCACCACCGTCCAGCCCAGCCTGCTTAGCTGGCGGCCGACCGCGGCCGCATAGGCCGGATATTCGGGCCGGTTGGAATCGGCCTTGTCGAACGGCTCGACCGCGATCCGGGCGCGAGCGACCGGCTCGCCGAGGTGGAAGCGGGCGACGTCGACTCCGCCGGCCGCCGGCCTTTCCCTGCCGCCGCCGCCGGCGCAGGCGGCAACGGCCGCCGCCAGCAGGAGGGGGGCATTACGCAGAAAAGCTGTTTTCATTCCGCCACCTCTTGGTCTAGCGCCCCGGATCGCGAGGGCGCTGCAATGATAAGTTCAGCGCTCTTTGCAGCATTAGGGTTCCGTGAGGGAAGAGGTTAGATGAACAAGCCCACCGTGCTCGTCACCGGCGGCGCCGGCTATATCGGCAGCCATGCGGTGCTTGCGCTGCTCGATTCGGGCTGGAAGGTGGTGGTGATCGACAACCTCAGCACGGGCTTTCGCTGGGCAGTCCCGGATTCGGCGGCATTCGTCGAGGGCGACATCGGCGACCAGGCGCTGGTCGCCCGCCTGATCGAGGCGCACGGCATCGGCGCCATCGTCCATTTCGCGGGATCCATCATAGTTCCCGAATCGGTCGAGAAGCCGCTCAAATATTATGAGAACAACACGGCGAAGAGCCGCTCGCTGATCGAGAGCGCCGTCAAGGGCGGAGTGCGCCACTTCATCTTCTCCTCGACCGCGGCGACCTACGGCATTCCCGAGCGGGTGCCGGTCGTCGAGACCTCCCGAACCCAGCCGATCAATCCCTATGGCTGGTCGAAGCTGATGACAGAGCGGATGCTCGCCGACACCGCCTTCGCCCACCCGCTCAACTTCTGCGCCTTGCGCTACTTCAACGTCGCCGGCGCCGATCCGCAAGGCCGGTCGGGTCAGTCGACCGCCGGAGCGACCCACCTCATCAAGGTCGCGGTCGAGGCCGCGACCGGCAAGAAGCAAGCCGTCTCCGTCTACGGCACCGATTACGACACGCCGGACGGAACCGGGGTGCGCGACTATATCCATGTCGGCGACCTCGCCGCCGCCCATGTCGACGCCCTCGAAAAGCTGATCGAGGACCCCGCCTCCAGCCACATCATGAATTGCGGTTACGGCCGCGGCTTCTCGGTCCTCGAAGTGCTCGACTCGGTCGACCGGGTTACCGACATGAAGATCGAGCGGCGAATGGAGCCGCGGCGGGCGGGGGACCCCGACGCCCTGGTGGCCGACAATCGCAAGATCCTCGCCACTCTGCCGTGGCGGCCGAAGCTCGACGATCTCGACACGATCGTCGCCCACGCGCTGGCCTGGGAGAGGAAGCTCGCCGAGCGCGCGTAAGGATGCGTTGCCGGAAGCGGAGGCAGCCTTTACGAGAGAGCGGCATGAACGTCGAAGAAGCGGAGGCGGTTCTTAAGGGGGTTCTCGAGCCGCTGACGCTCGACACATTCTTCAGCGCCCTGGGCCGCACCGTGCTCGATTCGGCGGGCGGCCCAAGCCACGAGCGGGCGGCCCTTTTCGGCGACGATCCCGTCCGGACTGCGCTGGGCGCCTGGCCGACCCATTCGGACACGCTCGATTGCCATGGCGTCAGCCCCTCTTTGCCTCCGCCGGGACCTGAAAAGGTCGACGGCGAAGCCGACTTGCGGAAGCTGATCCAGGCCTATCACGAACGCAACTACACCGTCCGGATGCCCGAAGTGGTGGAGCTGTCCCCGACGCTGCAGCGATTCGCCCGGGCGCTCGAGCTCCTCCTCCATCAGCCCGTGGACGCCTCGCTTTTCTGGAGCAAGGCCGGCGCCGGGGCCGCCGTTCATTACGACAATCGCGACAATCTGGTCTTCCAGCTCCATGGCCGGAAACGCTGGTTCGTCTCCACCGATTCGCCGGGTCTGCAGAACGATTGGCGGCATATCGGGGAGCCGCTGCCGCACCTTCAGCCGCACAGGGTGATCCAAGCCGGCCCGGGCGATCTTCTCTACATTCCCAGGGGCACTCCGCACACGGTCGATTCCGTCTCCGAATCGCTTCATCTGGCGGTGCTGTTCGTGCCCACCACCCTGCGCGACGCGCTCATCGCCGCGATCGACTTCATGTCGGATTCCGACCGGTCCCTGCGCGAGACGGCGGCAGAGCGCGCCGGCGGGGGCGCAATGGGCCTGGCTTCGCGGGTGCATAGCAGCCTGGAGCGGCTGGCCGCGACAAGCCGCTCCGGCGGCTTCGTAGAGGCGGCGATGGAGCATCGCTCGTCACGGTTCGTAGGGAACCTTCCCGGGCTGCCGAAGCCGCTTGCGGTCCCGCAAGTCTCGCCCGAAATGCGGGTCCGCCATTCGCCGCTCGCGATCTTCCATCTCCGTCGGACCGGGGACTGGATCGACTTCGCCTTTCCCGGCGACCGGCTCGCGATCCACCCCGGCGTGGAGGAGGAGCTCCGGTTCATCCGGGACAGGGCGGAGTTCCGGATCGGAGACATTCCGGGCGCCTCTTCGGTCGAGGTTCGGGCGGCGCTCGTCGGCCGGCTGATGGCGGCCGGGCTGCTCGAGCCGGCGCCGGCGGAGCGCTGACCCGCGAGCTTGACTTGGAGCCGACGTCCTCCTAGGTGAGCGCCTCGCTTTTCCAGCAGACATTTTCGACGAAGACAGGCAGGCGTTCCAGGCCATGAAGATCCGCAATTCCCTGAAGTCCCTGAAGTCGCGCCACCGCGACTGCCGCGTGATCCGCCGCCGGGGCCGTACCTACGTCATCAACAAGACCAACCGCCGCTTTAAGGCCCGCCAGGGCTGAGGCCTCCCGTCATCCCGGTGAAGGCTGGGATCCCAGCGAGAATGGGCGCCGAGCCTTTCATCCCCCGGGGCCCCAGCCTTCGCTGGGGCGACGTGCAGCCATGACCCCGCGCCCCACCGCCCTCGTCTTCGACGTCGGCAACGTCCTCTACGGCTGGGACCCCGAACGCTTCCTCGTCCGCCAGCTGCCCGAAGACGAGGCCCGGCTTCGCTTCATCGAGGACGTAGACCTGTGGGGCTGGCACGATTCGCTCGACGGCGGCCGTCCGTTCGACGAGGCCGCGGCCGAGCTTTCCCAGAAATTCCCCGAACATGCCGCCCACATCTCCGCCTGGGGCGAGCGGTTCGGCGAGACGATCAGCGATCCCGTCCCCGGAGTTCACTCGATTGTCGACGCGTTGGACCGCAGCGGCGTGCCGCTCTTCGCGATCACCAATTTCTCCGCCGATTTCTGGACCCCGTTCCGGGCGCGCGAGGACTCATTCTTCCGCCGCTTCCGGGGCATAATCGTCTCGGGCCAGGAGAAAATGCTCAAGCCCGATCCGGCCATCTACTATCTGGCGCTGGACCGCTTCGGGCTCAGGCCGGACCAAGCCCTTTTCGTCGACGATCGTAAGATCAACATCGAGGGCGCGGAGGCGGTGGGAATGCACGGGCATTTGTTCACCGGCGCCGAGGATCTGCGGAGAAGACTGGAGACAGAGGCACTGCTCCCGTCATTGCGAGGAGCGTAGCGACGAAGCAATCCAGCGGGCGACAGCCGTAGCACTGGATTGCTTCGCTTCGCTCGCAATGACGGCTGCAACTTCCGGCTCTTTCGCGCTTTTCATCCCGGCGATGAGACAAAGATGGCCCGCCAAACTCTGGATCGTCTGCCACGGGCAGAGCGCCGGAAATGTCGCGCGCGACGCCGCCGACGCGGCGGGCCTTGGAGTGATCGACATCGGCCTCCGCGACGTCGACGTGCCTTTGAGCGATCTCGGCCGCCGCCAGGCCGAAGCGCTTGGCCGCTGGTTCGCGGCCCTGCCCGAGGACGAGAGGCCCGAAATCGTTCTCACCTCCCCCTATGTCCGGGCGCGGCAGACGGCGGAGGCGATCTGCGCTTCTGGTGGCGCCGTCCCTGGCGCCAGGGCCCCGCTTCAGGACGAGCGCCTGCGCGAGCGCGAGTTCGGCCTGTGGGACCGGCTGACCACCGCTGGAGTCCGCGAGAAATTTCCCGGGCAGGCCGAGCAGCGCGCCCTGCTCGGCAAATTCTACCACCGCCTGCCCGGCTGCCGGGGCTGATGGAGGCTTATGCTTGTAATCCCTCTTCCCAAGGGGAGAGGGGGAGCTCTTCGTGATGTCGGGCTTGATCCGCTATCCGCCTTTCCGCATGCCCTGATTGTGACAATGGACCCGAACGTCATCGAGCGCGCTTACGCGCTCCTCAACTCGGGACGAGTGCCGGAGGCGCTGGAAATCAGCACCCGTCTCGCAGGGGCGGCCGATGCCGGCCAGGAAGCGCTGCTTCTCCATTCCGCCGCTCTCAAGCGGGCCCGGCGCAACGAGGAAGCGCTTGCCGTCGACGAACGGGCGGCCGAAACCTTCCCTCGAAGCGGCACCGCCTGGCACAATCTGGCGGCGACTTTCACCGAGCTCGGGCGCGGGGAAGAGGCCCTGCAGGCGCTTGCCAGAGCCTTTGCCGCCGGCCTCGATTCGCCGCTCAGCTGGCAGGTCAAGGCTCGTGCCCACGTCGCCTGCGGCGATCCGGCGGCGGCCGAAGCGGCCTATCGCGAAGCCTCGGCTCGGGCCCCGAACCTTGCTCCGCTCGCCGCCGAGGCCGCCGATTTCCTCTGGATGGCCCGGGGCGATCTCGCCGGGGCCCAGGCGCCGCTCGACCGCGCCTTCCATGCCGGCGCTCCGCCGGCGCCGCTGTTGCTCGCCAAGGCGAAGCTGCTCGCCTCGGCCGGCGATCGGGATCAGGCCGCCGATCTGCTCGATCGGGCCTCGGGGCATCTCCCCGGCGACGCTCAGCTCGCCGTCGCGGCGGCCCAGGCGGCGCTCGAGGCTGGGCGCCTCGCCGATGCCGAACGCCACGTTCGCCGCGCCGAATCCCTCGCGCCCGACGATCCGGCGGTGCTCGTCCAGTCGACCATCATCAGCCTGGCGCTCGGCCGCACCGAAGCGGCCCTGCTCTGCGTCCGCAAGGCCCTGGCCCTGGCACCCCTCGACCAGTCGGTGCTCGCCTGGACCGCGACCGCGGCTCGGGCGGCGGGGGACCCGCTCTACCGCGAGCTTTGCGACTATGAGTCGATGGTCGGGGTCTATGAGCTGGATCCGCCGGCGGGCTGGGCGACCCGGGGCGGCTATCTCCGGGATCTGGCGGCGGCGCTCGACAGGCATCATGTCTTGATGGAGCACCCCTCGGCGCAGTCGCTCCGCCACGGCACCCAGACCACCTACTTGTTGTCCGGAGCGCGGGAGCCGGCGATCCAGGCCTTCTTCAAGGTCCTCGATAAGCCTCTTCGCGAACATATCGCCGGGCTCGGAGCCGGGGACGATCCGCTTCGCCGGCGCAACGCCGGCGGCTACAAGATCGTCGGCGCCTGGTCGGTCCGGCTCAGGCAAAGCGGCTTTCACCTCGACCACATGCACAATGAAGGCTGGATCTCCTCCGCCTTCTACGTGGAAACTCCGGGCGGCGCCCTCGACCGGGAGGGCCGGGAAGGCTGGCTCCGCCTTGGGCAGCCGCCCTTCGAGACGCTGCCCGAATTGCCCGCGGAACTCTTCGTCCGTCCCGAACCGGGCCGGCTAGTCCTTTTCCCATCCTACATGTGGCACGGCACCGTGCCGTTCCACACTCCGGAACGGCGAACGACGATCGCGTTCGATATAGTACCGGGCGACTAAACTCCTTCCCGAGCGGCTCGGGGAGGATATTCGGTCAGTGCAATTTCCCCTGCGTCTTCCGGTGCCGGTCCAGCTCGTCTCCGACGAGTCGGACGATGTGGATGACGTTGGTCGATCCGGGAGTGCCGAAGGGGACTCCGGCGGTGATGATGAGCCGGTCGCCGCCTTTCGCCACGCCGTGGCGAAGCGCCATTCTTTTGGCCTTGGCGATCATCTCCTCGAAATTGGCGATGTCGCGGGTCCTGACCCCATGGGCGCCCCACAATATGCCGAGCCTGCGCGCCGTCCGGAGCGAGGGAGTGAGGACCATCAATGGCACCGAGGGCCGCTCGCGCGACAGCCGCCGGGCGGTCGAGCCCGAGCTGGTGAAGCAGACGATCGCCGCCGCGCCGACCGTCCCCACCATCGTGTTCGCCGACTGGGCGATGGCGTCGGCGGTGGTCGGATCGGGCAGGGTCTGGGTGAAATGGACCCGCTCGCCGTGGCTTGGATCGGCCTCGACGCTCGTCGCGATGCTGTTCATCATCGTCACCGCCTCGCACGGATATTGTCCCGAGGCGCTCTCCGCCGAAAGCATGACCGCGTCGGCTCCGTCATAGACGGCGGTCGCGACGTCGGAGACTTCGGCCCGGGTTGGGGAGGGCGAGCTGATCATCGATTCGAGCATCTGGGTCGCCACCACCACCGGCCGCCCCATCCGCCGAGCCGCCTCGACGATCATCTTCTGCAAAGGCGGCACCGCCTGCGGCGGGAGCTCGACCCCCAGATCGCCGCGCGCGACCATCACCGCGTCGGCCAGCTCCAGGATCCCGTGGATCCGGTCGACCGCGGCCGGTTTCTCGATCTTGGCGAGAAGGGCCGCTCGCCCGGCGATCAGCCGCCGGGCCTCGGCGACGTCTTCGGGCCGCTGGACGAAGGACAAGGCGATCCAGTCGACATTCTGGTCGAGCGCGAAGACGAGGTCGGCACGGTCCTTGTCGGTCAAGGCGGCGAGCGGAAGAACCACGTCGGGGACGTTGACGCCCTTGTTGTTCGACAGCCGGCCGCCGACCTCGACGATCGTCTCGATCCTCTCGTCGGTGGCGCTCACCACCCGCTGGACCAGCTTGCCGTCGTCGAGCAAAAGTCTCGTTCCTTCCACGACTCCGCCGAAAATCTCGCGGTGCGGAAGCTCGACGCGCTTCGACGTTCCGAGCGCCGTGTCGCGGTCGAAGACGAAGGTCTGGCCGTTCTCCAGCTCGACTCCGTCGCCTTCGAACCTGCCGACCCTGAGCTTTGGGCCCTGCAGGTCGGCGAGGATCGTGGTGGGCCGGTCGAGATCCTTCTCGAGCGCCCGGATCATCTCGATCAGCCTGGCATGATCTTCGTGGGTGCCGTGGCTCATATTGACCCGAAAGGCGTCCGCTCCGGCCTCGGCGAGCTTTCGGATCATCCCGGGCGTGTTGCTCGCCGGACCCAAAGTGGCGAGGATTCGCACCTTGCGGCTGCGGGGCACGAACTTGCTGGGCTGCGATTCCGAATTGGCCATTGCCCGCCCGCATAGCCGTCACTAAGCCCGCCGCTCAACCCCCGGACGGAAGAAGGATCAAATGGCGGAAGGTAGCATCGCGGCCGATGAACTGAGGCTCCTGATCGAGCGGATCGAGCGCCTCGAGGAGGAGAAGAAGGCGATCGCGGACGACGTCAAGGACGTCTACGGCGAGGCCAAGTCGCGCGGCTACGACACCAAGACGATCCGGACCATCGTCCGCCTCCGCAAAATGGAAACCCACGACCGCCAGGAAGCCGACGCCCTGCTCGAAACCTACAAGGCGGCGCTGGGGCTCGAATAATTTGGAGCTGGAATAATTTTGCCTCCCCATCGCGGAGCGGTGGGGAGGCAGGATGGAGGCCGTTGCGCCGGGCCCACCCCCCCGGTATCGCATCTCCCACCCCAAACAGCAGGATCGCGCGCACCGCCATGGCCGGCCACAGCAAGTTCAAGAACATCATGTACCGCAAGGGCGCTCAGGACAAGAAGCGCTCCAACCTGTTCTCCAAGCTTTCGCGGGAGATCACGGTCGCGGCCAAGATGGGCCTTCCCGATCCCGACGCCAATGCGCGACTCCGAGCCGCCGTCACCACCGCCCGCGCCCAGTCCATGCCCAAGGACAATATCCAGCGGGCGATCGACAAGGCCTCGGGCGGCGACGCCGAGAATTACGAGGAGCTTCGCTACGAGGGCTTCGGCCCCGGCGGCGTGGCGCTGATCGTCGAGGCGCTGACCGACAACCGCAACCGCACCGCAACCAATATGCGCGTGGCTTTCTCGAAGAACGGCGGCAATCTGGGCGCTTCGGGCTCGGTCAGCCACGGCTTCGACCGGCTCGGCCTGGTCGCCTATCCGTCCTCCGCCGGAACCACCGACTCGGTCTTCGAGGCTGCGATCGAGGCGGGTGCCGAAGACGTCGAATCGGACGAGGACGGCCACCAGATCTGGACCGCCCAGGAGGATCTCCACGGAGTCGCGCGCTCGCTCGAAGACGCGCTGGGCGAGCCGGAGAGCGTCAAGCTCGCCTGGCGTCCCGGCACCAGGGTCGAGGTCGGCGCCGACGAGGCCGGCCTGCTCATGAGGCTGATCGACGCCCTCGAGGATGATGACGACGTCCAGACCGTCTGGGGCAATTACGAAGTCCCCGACGAAGTGATGGAGAAGCTGGGCTAGGATGCGCGCGGAGACGCAGAGACGCGGAGGGTCCGAAGCCGCGCGGGCGCACCGCGCCCTTTTCTCTGCGGGCGGTCATAAAGGCGCTGTCGCGCGAACCCGCGCCGGCCTCTCCGCGTCTCTGCGTCTCTGCGCGAAAAATCCATGATCATCCTCGGCCTCGATCCCGGGCTGGGCTGCACCGGCTGGGGCGTGATCCGGGCCGAGGGTAACCGCCTTAGCCACCTCGCCAACGGCCAGATCCGCACCGATCCGAAAACCGCGCTCCCCGCCCGCCTCCTCGATCTTCACGGCCGCCTCCTCGCCGTCCTCGCCGAGCATCGGCCGACGGCGGCGGCGGTCGAGGAGGTTTTCGTCAACGACAATCCCCAATCCACCCTGAAGCTCGGCCAGGCTCGCGGAATCGTCCTCCTGGCCGCCGCCGGCCTCGGAATCGAGGTCGGCGAATATGCACCTCGGTTGGTGAAGAAGGCCGTGGTCGGAACCGGCGGCGCCGAAAAGACCCAGGTCCACGCCATGGTCCAGCGGCTTCTGCCGGGCGTGAAGATAATCGGCGCCGACGCCGCCGACGCCCTGGCTGTGGCGATCACTCACGCCCACCACCTGGCGACGGCGCGGCGGGTGGCTTGATGGCGGCGGGTGGAGTGATTTCACCCGGGATGACGGAAGGCGGAGGAATGGATAGGACAGGATCGATGTCCGCCATTTCCGCTTCAACCCCATGATCGCCAGGCTCCGCGGCCTGCTCGACAGCTTCGCCGCCGACCATGTCGTGGTCGATGTGGGCGGAGTCGGCTATCTCGTCTTCGCCTCGACCCGGACGCTCGCGTCGCTCGGGCCGGTCGGCGGCGAGATCGTTCTCCACACCGTCATGCAGGTCAGCCAGGACGACATCCGCCTGATCGGCTTCGCCTCGGGCGACGAGCGCGACTGGTTCCGGCTCCTCACCTCGGTCCAGGGCGTCGGCGCCCGGGTCGCGCTCGCCATCCTTTCGACCTTGCCCGGCGACGACCTCCACCGCGCCGTGGCGAGCGGCGACCATGCCATGATCGCCCGTTCCCCCGGAGTCGGCCCAAAGCTCGCCCAGCGAATCGTCCACGAATTGAAGGACAAGGTCGGGAGCCTCGCTCTGGGCCCCGCCTCGGCCACCGCGCCCCCGCCGGGCAGCGCCGCCGCCGACGCCGTCTCGGCCTTGCTCAACCTCGGCTTCCGCCCCGGCGAGGCGGCGGCCGCGGTCGGCAAGGCGGAAACCGAGCTCGGGCCGGGGGCGACCCTCGACGCGCTAGTGCGGCTGGCCTTGAAGAAGGCTGCGCGCTAAGCGGAGATCGAGGAGGAGCTCCATGCAAATGACGGCAGTCTTGACGCCCGCCGAAGAGGGCGGCTTCAACGCTTACAATCCGGAAACGGGCACGGGTAGCCAGGGCGATACGATGGAAGAAGCAATCGCCAATCTGCGCGAAGCCGTCGAACTCTATCTCGAGGAGTTTCCGATGCAGGCAGGCGGCTCGCCCATCGTCACATCGTTCGATATTCCGGTTCATGCCTAAACAGCCGGTCGTTTCGGGAGCACAGGTCGTTCGCGCGCTCGAACGGCTCGGCTTTCGGCAGGTTCGCCAGCGTGGTAGCCACGTGGTCATGCGCCGGGGTGATCGCGGCTGCACGGTCCCGCTACATAAAGAGGTGCGCGTCGGCACTCTCGCAACGATATTGCGGCAGGCGGAGATTGCGCCCGACGAATTCTCTAATGCGGTCCGGTGACCGACTCCGCCCGCCTTACGCCGCTGGAGCGATGCCCTGAAGACATCGGCGCTGTGCTGCGTCCTAAGATATTCGACGAGTTGATCGGGACGATGCTGCGCGACGATTGCCGGGCGGGAGCAAGTTTGTGACATGGCCCTTTCGAAAAAAGCAATCCGGAGCCGACGCGGCGGTCGAGTGGATGCCGCGAGCGATCGATGTTGCTGTCCGGAAGTGGATCGAATTTGAGGCTCAACCATTTGCGGCTTCAATGGGGTTGGATGAAAAGCTCCATTTGTTCACACAGGGATTGGCGGCGGGCCTTAGGCAGTGGAAGGCGTTTGAAGCCGGTTCCGATGCATTGATGTTGCTGATAGCCGCCAAAGCCGTTGAGCATTCACGAACGCATCTCAGAATCGAGATCGAGACCGCGTTGAACATGCCGTTGCCTGAACCCCATGAGAGAACGGATGCGGAGGAAAATGAGCTGTTGATGGCCAAGGTGATAGACCGCGTCTCACGGAAATGGGATTATTTTTCAAAGACATTGGTCTCCAGATATGATGTGTCACTAAGGGACCGCATCGACTCATTCACAAGACCGTTTCTGGAAGGTGTGAGAATTGATTTCCCGATGCTCAGGGAGGCGCCGAATGAATTCTTCGATTCTATAATCGCGCTAGGGATCGCTCAATCAGGTCTGCATTCGCTCGACGAAGTTGAACGTGCGCTAGAGTTGAAATTATCAATACGCGGCAATCCAGTTGACCGATAATCCCATCCTCTCCTCCTCGCGCCTCGCCGAGGACATCGACGCCGCGCTCCGCCCAAAGACGCTCGACGATTTCGTCGGCCAGAAGGCGGCTCGGGAGAATCTGCGAATCTTCATCGAGGCGGCGAAGGGCCGCGGCGACGCGCTCGATCATGTCCTCTTCTTCGGACCGCCCGGGCTCGGCAAGACCACCCTCGCCCAGATCATCGCCCGCGAGCTGGGGGTCGGTTTCCGGGCCACTTCCGGGCCGGTCATCGCAAAGTCGGGCGATCTCGCCGCCCTTCTCACCAATCTCGAGGACGGCGACGTCCTCTTCATCGACGAGATCCATCGCCTCGCCCCCGCCGTCGAGGAAATCCTCTATCCGGCGATGGAGGACCGGGCTCTCGACCTGATGATCGGCGAGGGCCCCTCGGCGCGCTCGGTCCGCATCGACCTTCCCAAATTCACCCTGGTCGGCGCCACAACCCGCCAGGGCCTGATCACGACTCCGCTGAGGGACCGTTTCGGAATCCCGGTTCGGCTAACTTTCTATTCGGTCGAAGAGCTCGAGCAGGTCGTCCGCCGAGCCGCCCGTCTGCTCGGCCTCGCCCTGACCGGGGACGGCGCCCGCGAGATAGCCCGCCGCTCGCGCGGCACTCCGCGAATCGCCGGCCGGCTTCTCCGCCGGGTGCGCGACTTCGCCCAGGCGGGCGGAGACGGCGAGGTCGATTCGAAGGTTGCCGACGGAGCACTGACCCGGATGGAGGTCGACCAGCTCGGCCTCGACGCGATGGACCGGCGCTACCTGACGATGATCGCCGATCTCTACAAAGGGGGCCCGGTCGGAGTGGAGACTCTCGCCGCCGGCCTTTCCGAGCCGCGCGACACGATCGAGGAGGTGATCGAGCCTTTCCTGATCCAGCTCGGGCTCGTCGCCCGAACCGCCCGCGGCCGCTGCCTCAACGGCAAGGCCTGGGCCCATCTCGGCCTGCCTCAGCCCAAAACGGCTCAGGACGGCCTGTTCGACTGATTGCGAAGGGGAAAGAATGACCGTCATCCGCACCATCGCCGCCGCGGCCGTCCTGCTGCTCGCCTTGCCGGCGGCGCCCGCCGCGGCGCGCCAGAATGTGAATTATTCCGACGATTCGGCCTGGCTCTGCCTGCCTGGCCGGGCCGATCCGTGCAGCGGGCTCCTGGCCACGACCGCGCTCAACGCGAACGGCTACGGCTCGAACGGGCAGGTGCTCCCGAACAAGGAGGCGAAGGTCGATTGCTTCTACGTCTATCCCACCGTCTCGCGCGATTCCGGCCTCAACAGCGACCTCGAAGCCGGTCTCGAGGAGCAGGCGACGGCGGCGGTCCAGCTCGCTCGCTTCGCAAGCGTCTGCCGGACCTTCGCGCCGCTCTATCGGCAGGTCACCCTCGCCGCCCTCCCGCGCGCTTTCGCGGGTGAAGACGTCACCCAGAATTTCACGATCGCCTATGAGGATGTCGGCTTCGCCTGGAAGGAATTTCTCGCCCACCGCAACAAGGGCCGTCCGTTCGTCCTCATCGGCCACAGCCAGGGCTCGATCCACCTGCTCAAGCTGCTCGCCGAGGAGATCGAGGGCAAGCCGGCGGCAAAAAGGATGTTGTCGGCCATCCTGCTCGGCTGGCCGGTCGAGGTGCCGGAAGGCAGGCTGGTCGGCGGAAGCCTGAAGTCGACGCCCTTGTGCACCAAAATCGGCCAGACCGGCTGCGTCATCACCTATATGACCTTCCGGTCGTCGGCCCCGCCTCCGGCCGGCGCCTTCCTCGGCCGCGCTTCCAAGCCGGGCCTGACCGCGGGCTGCACCAATCCCGCCGCCTTGTCCGGCGGCAAAAGCAAGCTCGATTCCTATTGGTTCACTTTATCGCCCGTGCAGCCTGGCGCCGAAGCGGTCGCGTGGTCGAGCCAGGGCGGTCCGCCGACCCCGTTCCTGCGCACCGAAGGCCTGCTCGCCGCCGAGTGCAGGCACGACGGCCAGGCCGGCTATCTGGCTGTCGCCGAAAATGCCGATCCCAAGGATGGCCGGACCGATCATATTCCGGGCGACGTCTACATGATGGGCAAGCTCAACCCCGGCTGGGGTCTTCACCTGGTCGACATGAACGTCGCCCAGGGCGACCTCATCCGGCTTGTGGAGGCGCAGGCGGCGGCGAAGCGGCGCTGAGCGTCATGCCTCCGAAGGCTGGTATCCATGCCGACTCTGCGACCTGGGCGCCCGCCTCTGCATGACACCGGTCTTCGCTGGGCTGACGATGGAGTGGATACTCGTTTCGGAGGTCATGCTCAGCCCCCTCGGGCTCAGTCCTCGAGCGAGAAGATGGCCTCGACCGGGCAGCCCAGCGCCCGTGCCAGCTTGAGCGCGAGCAGGGCCGAGGGGACGAAGACTCCGTTCTCGACGGTGTTGATGGTCTTGCGGCTGACGCCGACCCGTTCCGCCAGCGCGGCCTGGGTGAGGTCGCGCTCGGTGCGAAGGTCGCGCAGCCGATTGGCGAGGCCTTCAGCCACCGCGATGGGCGCGATGCTCGAGGAATCCGAACGTCAGAAGCGCCCCGGCGATCGCGGCGGTGACGATGACGTGGATCGACTCGCGTGGCTTCACCCCATCGAACGCCGTGAGAAGGTAGATGCCCATCGACGTAGCGACGGCAATCCAGAAGCCCACCGCATAGGCCCGGCCGCGATGCTCGCGCGTCGTCTCGTCGTTCAGAAGGGCCCGGACCTCCCGGCTTCGAAAAGGGCCCCCGCCAGTGGCGAGCAGGAACAGCAAAATCGTCGCCCAGAGCAGCCAGGCGGCGACCTTGAGCTGGTCGACCGAGCGTGAGGCGCCGTGCGGCCCCAACGCGTAGATCGCCTGTCCGGACATGAACAATATTGCCAGCACCGGAAGGAGCCTGGCTCGCCTCCTCGACAGCCGATCCGCCGTGTCGATATCCGATCCCGTCATTTCGACTCTCCGTCTAGCTTGGCGGTCATGCGCAATCGCGGCCTTGAGTTGGTAACGAGCCGGTCAGGCGCCAGCCACTTCCAAAGGCCGGCGGCGACCATCGCGGCGAGCAGGAACGAGGCGCCGACGTCGCTCGCATAATGGTCGTGCGAAACGATGCGCTGAGCCCCCACCAGCAATGGGACTGCAACCAGCGCCGCCGCCCAGCGCGGGATCAGCAGGGCCAGCGGCAGGAACAGGCCGGCGTAGAAGGCGGCATGACCGGACGGGAAGGATCCGTAATCCGGGCCCATGAACCAGCGGTCGGACCCGGCCGCCTCGGCGAGGGCCTGGAAGGGACGAGGGCGCCCGAACGGCGCCTTGGCGAAATCGGCCGCCGCGGTGCAAATGAACTGCACCGCGCCGACGTAGAACAGCCTGCCCGACCAGATCCGGCGCCGCTTCAGGGCATTGCGGAGCAAAGCGGCCGCGATCAGCGCGATGCCGAGCAGAAAGGATCCGATCTCCTTGCCCGCCACAAGGTCGAGCAGCCCGAGCGCCGCGCTCCAGGCACGGTCCACTTTATCCGTCGTCAGATCGGCGCGGGCGAGCAGGCGATCCCCGCCGAGCAGGCCGACCGCGACCATCGCCGCGCCTAGCGAAGTGAAGCCCCGGGAGATGGCCGTTGTGGCGGGGGTCGGATATCTCACTTCGCTCATATCAGCCTCATGTAACCTACAGGTGATATGTAACCTAGGGGTTACACGCTCGTCAACGTAAAATCGTCACGCCTCGTCCCGGAGGTCCCCTTAGGCCTTGCCCCGGCGAATCCGCCCCCGGTAGAGCCGTGCGATGGGAGGGGATGATCCGAAGCCGGCGGACGGAGTCATGCGGGGAGCAACGCATCTGTTCCCGTTGCGCGTCTATTTCGAGGACACCGACGTCGCCGGGATCGTCTATTACGCCAATTACCTGCGCTTCATCGAGCGCGCCCGCTCCGACATGCTCCGGCTGATCGGAATCGACCAGCGCGGCGCTCTCGAAGGCGGGGAGGGCGTCTACGCCGTCGCCGAGATCGCGGTGAAGTATCGAGCCCCGGCGAAGCTCGGCGACGACCTTGTCGTAATGACCGAAATCGACGAAGTGCGCGCCGCCAGCGTGCTTATTCAGCAGCGAGTCATGCGCGGCGACCAAACCTTGGCCGAAGCACGGGTCACGGCCGCCTTCCTGGCTCCGGACGGTCGCCCCCGGCGCCAGCCGGGCGAATGGGTCGAGGCATTCGAACATCTGTCGAGGGAAGGAAGAACGTGATCGATTCGGTGATGACGGGAGCCGACATGTCCCCCGTCGCTCTGTTCCTGCAGGCGGATTTGGTCGTGAAGGCGGTGATAATCGGCCTGCTCCTCGCAAGCATCTGGACTTGGGCGATCATCATCGGCCACGCGCTCAGGCTCGGCCGAGCTTCGAGCGGCTCGCGGGACTTCGAGCGCGACTTCTGGAAGGCGGACGATATCGACCGCTTCTACGAGGCCCGGGGCAAGGCCGACGTCCCAAGCGCCAAGGTGCTCGCCGCGGGAATCGCCGAATGGCGGCGCTCGACCGGCGGCAAGATCGTCGACCGGGAGGGCGCCCGCTCGCGCCTCGCCCTCGTCATGCACTCGGCCCTGACCGAGGAGGTCGATAAGCTGGCGGTCCGGCTCAACATCCTCGCCACGGTCGGCTCGGTCGCCCCCTTCGTCGGCCTGTTCGGCACCGTCTGGGGGATCATGCGCAGCTTCACCGCGATCGCCGGAGCCAATAATACCAGCCTCGCCGTCGTCGCTCCGGGGATCGCCGAGGCCCTGTTCGCCACCGCTTTGGGCCTGTTCGCGGCCATTCCGGCGGTTATCGCCTACAATCGAATGAGCTTTGGAATAAACCGGCTGGAAGCGAGGCTCCAGCGCTTCGCCGACGGCTTCCACGCCACCTTGAGCCGAGAGCTGGAGCTGGAGGGATGAGGGGCGCTTTCCTTGCCTCCCCATCGCGGATGGGGAGGGGGACCGGGAGAAGCCCGGTGGAGGGGTATTTGGCGCAGGCCTGCGCCAGCTACCCCTCCACCACCCTTCGAGCGGTCCCCCTCTCCCCGCTTGGCGCAGGGAGGCAATAAGTGGCCATGGGTCCGATCCTCGGCACGCACCGCCGCGGCCGGCGTTCGCCGATGGCGGAGATCAACGTCACTCCGATGGTCGACGTGATGCTCGTCCTGCTCATCATCTTCATGGTGACGGCGCCGCTCCTCGTCGCCGGAGTCCCCGTCGACCTGCCCGACAGCAAGGCCGGAGCGCTCGACCAGGAGGCCAAGCCGGTTCAGATCTCGCTCGAGGCGGACGGAAGCCTCCACCTCGACGACCAGGCGCTCGCGCCCGCTGACCTCGGGGCCCGCCTCGCCGCGATCGCCGCTTCCTCCAGCGACCCGGGCGGCCCGCGAATCTTCCTTCGCGCCGACCGGGCACTCGATTACGGCCGGGTCATGGCCGTGATGGGCGAGATCAACGCCGCCGGCCTTCGCAAGGTCGCCCTGGTCAGCACCCAGGGGCAGGAGCGGTGATGGACCGGGCCGAAGCCACCGGGCTCGGAGTCGCGACGGCGGGCCACCTCGCCATCCTCGCCGCTTTGACCTTCGGAATCGCCACCACCCGGATGCCGGTGCCGAAGAGCGATCCGATCGAAGTGTCGTTCGTCGAGGAGACAGGTCTTCTGACTACGGCCCCGACGCCTTCGGCCGCCGAGCCCGCGCCGCTTCAGGCGCCGGAAGAGGGGCCGCCGGAGCCCGTCATGCCGGTCCCGCCCCAGGTCCAGCCCGTTCCGCAGCCTCAGCCGGCGGTTCAGGCTCCGGCGCCCGCGCCGGCGCCTGCTCCCACGCCCAGGCCCGTACCAAAGGCTGTCCAGCCAAAGCCGAGCCCAGCGCCTCCCAAGCCGGTACCCAAGGCTGCCCAGCCGAAGCCGGTACCTCCGAACCCCGCGCCCAAGGCCGCCCGGTCCGAGCCGAGCCCGGCGCCTTCCAGGCCGGCGCCCAAGGCCGCCCAACCGAAGGCGAGCCCGGCGCCCGCATCGCCGAAAGCGGTTTCGAAGCCGGCCGTGTCGCGCCCGACCGGACGATTGTCCGGGCTGTTGACCGGAGTTTCAGATCGCAATTCGGACAATCGCTCCGAAGCGTCCCCGGCCGCCGCGGCCGGCCCGGCGGTGCAGGCCTCGCTCGGCGCCGAGGTCCGGCGCCAGCTCAAGCCGCACTGGAAGGCTCCGACCGGCGCCGATTCGGAGCAGCTTCGAACCGAGGTCGTAATCTCGCTGGCCCAGGACGGGCGGGTGACCGATATCCGGATCGCCGGGACCAGTGGCCAGACGGCGAGCAACCGCCCCCAGGTCCCGCTCCACCGCGAGCAGGCCGAGCGCGCCGTCCGCCTCGCCGCTCCCTTCAGGCTTCCCGCCCAGCATTACGATTCGTGGAAGTCGCTCCGGGTCACCTTCGACAAGAGGCTCTCGCAATGATGAAGCGTCTGCTACCGCTCTTCCTGTTCGCGTTCGCGATGCCCGCCGCGGCGCAGCTCAGCGTCGACGTCACCGACGAAAGCGGCGACGATCTCGTCATCGCCGTCCCCGTCATGCCGACCCCCCAGGCGGCTGACACCCCCGCCGGCAGTACCGAGGCGCTCGGCCGGCAGGTGGCCGAAGTCGTCGCCGCCGATCTTAGCGGAAGCGGCCTGTTCCGGCCCGTCGGCCCGAGCGGGATCCGCGCCGTGCCCTTCGCCGAGGTCACCGCCCCCGCTTATGCCGCCTGGAGCGGTGCCGGCGCCGCTGCCCTCGTCCAGGGCTTCGTCCGGGCCAATCCCGACGGCCAGCTCACCGTCGGCTGCTATCTCTACGACGTCGCGCTCCAGTCCGAGCTCACCCGCGCCGGCTATGTCGTCGCCCCCCGCGACTGGCGCCGGGCAGCGCATAAATGCGCCGATTCCATCTATTCGCGCCTGTCGGGCGAGAGCCCCTTCTTCGACAGCCGAATCGCCTATATCGCCGAGAGCGGGCCCAAGAACGCCCGGGTAAAGCGGCTCGCCATCATGGATTCGGACGGCGCCAACCATCGCTTCCTGACCAACGGCCAGTCGACCGTCCTGACCCCGCGTTTCTCGCCCGACTACAGGCAGATCGTCTATCTCAGCTATGTCGAGCAGCGCCCGAGGATCTACATTTACGACATCGGCACCGGCCGCCAGCGAATCGTCACAGAAAGCTCCAACCAGACCTTCGCTCCGCGTTTTTCTCCGGACGGGCGCTGGATCCTCTATGCCATGTCGGTGGGGGGCAATACCGACATCTACCGGGTTTCCGCACAGGGCGGCGCGCCGGTTCGGCTGACCACCTCTCCGGGGATCGACGTCGGCGGCTCCTATTCGCCGGACGGCCGTCGGATAGTCTTCGAAAGCGACCGCTCCGGCCGCCAGCAGCTCTACGTGATGGATTCCGACGGATCGAACCAGCGCCGGATCAGCTTCGGCGGCGGCGGCTATGCCACGCCCGAATGGAGCCCGCGCGGCGACCTCATCGCCTTCACCCGGATCGCCGGCAATTTCCGGGTCGGAGTGATGAGCCCTGACGGGTCCGGCGAGCGGCTCCTGACGGACAGCTGGCAGGACGAGGCGCCGAGCTGGTCGCCCAACGGCCGTGTCCTCCAATTCTTCCGGACCAGCCAGGGCCGGGGCGGCAGGTCGAGCGTCTGGCAAGTCGACCTCACCGGCCGCAACGAACGCCGGATTCCAACCCCGCTGGACGGCTCGGACCCCGCCTGGGGCCCCATCCTGCCTTGATATACCCGACCGAAGGAGAGAGACGATGAGAGCAACCCCCTGGAAGGTCGCCGCGATCGCCGCGGCGCTGACGCTGAGCGCCGGCTGCGGCAAGAAAACCCCCAAGGAGCTTCCGCCGCCGCCGGGCGAAGGCACCGAGGCCGGCGTGGCGACTGGCGAGGACGGCTTCGGCAGCGATCCAGGCGGCGGGGTCGGCCCCGGGTCCCGGGAAGACTTCATCCGAACCGTCGGCCTGGAAGGCGACCGGGTCTTTTTCGACACCGATCAATATGATTTGGACGACCGCGACCGCTCCACCCTGGACAATCAGGCGCAATGGCTGATGCGCTACACCAATGTGCGAGTCACGATCGAAGGCCATGCCGACGAGCGCGGCACCCGCGACTACAATCTCGCTTTGGGCGACCGCCGCGCCAACGCCGCCAAGAACTATCTGGCCGCGCGCGGAATCGCGTCCGGACGGATGACGGTGATCAGCTACGGCAAGGAGCGGCCCGAGGCGCTCGGCTCCGACCCAGGCGCCTGGGCCCAGAATCGCCGGGCGGTGACTATATTGCCGCAGTAAGTTTGCCTCCCCATCGAAGATGGGGAGGGGGACCCCGCGTAGCGGGGTGGAGGGGTAATTGGCGCGGGCTGTTCCAGCTACCCCTCCACCATGGTTCGCATGGTCCCCCTCCCCACCGCTTCGCGGCAGGGAGGCAAGATCACTCGTCCGCGTAGATCGCGACCCGGTTTCCATCCGCCGACGCCATGCCCCGATACATTCCCGGCGTGTTGAAGGACCAGGCGGCGTCGCCGCGCGGAGTCACCAGGATCACTCCGCCGCGTCCTCCCAGCGCTCCGACCTCGGCGATCACCGTGTCGGCGGCCGTCGTGGCGCTCTCGCCAAGCATTCGCATCCGGGCGCAGATTTCGTGGCCGGCGGCGGCGCGGATGAAATATTCGCCAGCTCCGGTGGCCGAGACGGCACCGGCCCGGTCGTCGGCATAGGTGCCGGAACCGATCAGGGGCGTGTCTCCGATCCGGCCCCAGCGCTTGCCGGTGAGGCCGCCCGTGGAGGTGGCGGCGGCGACATGGCCGTGAACATCGACGGCGACGGCCCCGACCGTTCCGTATTTCAGCTCCTCGTCGAAATAATGATCGCCCTCGGCCCGCATCGCGTCCAGCTGCCGCCGCCGTTCCTCGGTCGCGAACCATTCGGGGCCGACCTGGTCGAGGCCCTGCTCGATCGAGAATTGGTCGGCGCCTTCGCGGCTCAGGAAGACATGGGGGCTTCGCTCCATGACCGCCCGGGCGAGGCTGACCGGATTGCGGGTGGCCGTAACCCCGGTGACCGCGCCGGCGTCGCGGCCGCGGCCGTCCATCACCGCGGCGTCGAGCTCGTTCGTGCCCTGATAGGTGAAGACGGCGCCGCGCCCCGCGTTGAAATGGGGATCGTCCTCCAGGATTCGGGCCGCCCGCTCGACCGAATCGAGTGCGCTTCCGCCGTCCGCCAGGATCCCGGCGCCGGCGGCCAGCGCCCGTTCGAGCGCCGCCCGGATGTCGCGGTCCTGCTCCGGGCTCGACCGCTCCCGCTCGATCAGTCCGGCGCCGCCGTGGACGACGAGCTTCCAGGGGATTTGGGTCATTCGGCGGGCTCCGTTCGGGAAGCGTGCCCTATCCGGCGGTGGCGAAGGGGGCAAGGCGGGATGGCCGTCCGTCATTCCAGCGAAGGCAAGGCTTGAATCCTCCGCCCGAGCAACGGAAGAGGGATGGCCCGTACGGAGGGACGATGAATAAAATAGCTCCGCGCCTCATGCTCCTCGGCTCCATCGGAGTCGCGTCCCTGCTACTGGTGCCGATCGAGCGCATCTTACCCATCGATCTTCCAATTCTCGCCGTGCGGCTGCTCGGGGTAATCCAGCCCGCAGTTCTAATGATCGCATTCGCAACCCTGGGAGCTTGGCTGGCGCCCAAGGTCGGTCTGGATTCTCCGCTCATTCGCGCCGGGATGGAGAAACGGCCGATCAAGCCGATCCTGCGCCGTCAATTCTCTGCCGCCGTGCTGTTGGGGCTTCTCGCGGCGGGTGTCATTCTTCTCTACGACGCATTTTACGCACCGAAGCTTGCCCATCGAGACGCCTCTTTCGCCGCGAGCCTGGATCTCCCTCTGATCACCCGGGCTCTCTACGGAGGCATAGTGGAAGAGTTGATGCTGAGGTGGGGCGTTATGAGCCTGTTTGTCTGGCTTGCTCGGAAAGCGTCGCGCGCGGGCGAGAATATTCCCGTCTGGTGCTACTGGATAGGCATTGCGCTCGCCGCCCTTCTCTTCGCTGCGGGCCACCTGCCGCTCTTATTCTCTTCTCATGGCTCGCCGTCAGCTGGTCTTGTCGGAGCGGTTCTGATCGGAAACTCGATAGGAGGAATGCTTTTCGGCTGGCTCTTCTGGAGGCGAGGCCTGGAGGCGGCCATGATGGCGCACGCGCTCGCTCACATCTTCGCGGCGGCGGCCGTCGCCCTCCCCCTGTAACCGACCCTACATTACTGAAGGATCTTCGGCGCGGCGAAGGGGCGGACCGACATCGAGGTGCTCCCCGCTCTCGGACACCGAAAATAATTAGTTCGTTTCCGATCTATCCCCTTCCTAGGGAAGGATTTCAGCAAGGTTCCGGCGTAACCCTCGCAACACGGCGCCGCCTTTTGCGGCAGCGGGAGTGAAGGGGCTTAACCATGCCATATATTGAAGGCACGATCGCGAACGATACCCTGATCGGAACCAACCTGGACGACGAGATTTACGGCCTCGACGGCCATGACTTCCTTTATGGACTCGATGGTAACGACATACTCGTCGGCGGCTACGGCAACGATACCCTCGACGGTGGAACCGGGGCCGACAGGATGGAGGGCGGGGAGGGCAACGACACCTATTACGTCGACCATATCGATGACGTGGTGATAGAATCGTGGGCCGGCTATCCCGACACGGACATCGTCTATGTTTCCATCGACTATTACGATGTCGGAGACGCCGCCGTAGAGCAGATCTACTATTCCGGTTCCGGGAACGGAACGATCATCGGAAGCGACAGCAACAATTTCATCAATTCCAGCACCGGCAACGACTGGCTCCAGGGCAAAGGCGGCAATGACTGGCTGTTCGGAGGCGGAGGCGACGACCTGCTCGAGGGCGGCGACGGCAATGACGAGCTCGACGGCTGGCAGGGCAACGACACGATGATCGGAGGGCCGGGCGACGACGTCTACCACGTCGACTCCGTCAACGACGTCGTCATCGAATATGCGAATGAGGGCATCGACACGGTCAAGGTCAGGATGTCGAGCTACACCTTGCCCAATCATTTCGAGAATGCCGATCTGCGATTCTATTCCGGGTCGATGTCGGTCACCGGCAATTCGGCCAACAATCTCTTCATCATGGGCACCGGCGCCCAGTCGGTATTCGGCGGCGCCGGAATCGACACCGTCTCTTACGCCTATACCGCCGCTGTCCAGATCGACCTGTGGAACATGACGCTCGGAGGAGAGGCGGCTGACGATTATCTTCACAGCATCGAGAACCTTACCGGCAGCGCCTTCGACGACGTGCTGCGCGCCCTGGGCGGAGTCAGCATCATCGACGGCGGTCCCGGCGCCGACATCATGGAAGGCCGTAACGGCAGCGACATCTATTATGTCGACAATGACGGCGACGTCGTCATCGAAGCGGCGGGCGGCGGCAGTTTCGACGAGGTCCGAATCCGCTATCTTTCCAGCTACACCCTGCCGGCCTTTGTCGAGAAGCTGACCAACATTACCAACTACATGTTCACCGGCATCGGCAACGACATCGCCAACGAGATCAACGGCGGCACCACGATCGACTACCTCCACGGCGCCGGCGGCAACGACATCCTCAACGGCGGCGACGGCGACGACGTGCTGTATGGCGAGGACGATCACGACATATTGAACGGGGGCGCCGGCTCGGACCTCATGTACGGAGGCTATGGCAACGACGTCTTCTACGTCGAATGCGAGGGCGACACGGTCGTCGAGCTGATCGGCCAGGGCACCGACCACGTCTATACGTCGCTTACCACTTACGTGCTCAGCGACCATGTCGAGAACCTCACCTTCAACGGGCTCGGCGACCCCGACCTCCACTTCACCGGGAGCAACGTCGGCAACATCCTCATCGGCCGGGGCGGCGACGACGTTCTGAACGGGCTGGGCGGAGCGGACGATCTGTACGGCGAGGCCGGCAATGACGTCCTGGACGGGGGCGCCGGCGACGACCTCCTGATCGGGGGATCCGGGGCCGACGTCCTCGCGGGCGGTACCGGCGGCGACCTATTCCGCTTCTTCGACGGCGACAGCGGCACAGGCGCCGCCGCCGACCGGATCACCGATTTCGTCAACACGGTCGACAAGATCGACCTGCGCGGCGTCGACGCCGATAGCGGGCTCGTGGGGGACCAGGCGTTCAGCTTCATCGGAACCTCGGCCTTTTCGGGCACGGCCGGCGAGCTGCGCTACGCTTTCGACGGCACCGACACCTGGCTGCAGGGAGATATTACGGGCGACGGGATCCCGGATTTCGAGATCGTCTTCACCGGCAGCTTCACCCTGTTCCCGACCGATTTCTACCTCTAGCGCTTCATTCCTCCCCGCGAGCGGAGCTCGTGGGGAGGAGTTTGATGACCCTGCACCGGCGCTCGACGGCTTCGCCGCATTCCGTCCATTTCAGCGCGGGTTTCGCCAGCCCTTTCAACCGCCTATATGGGTGGAATGAGCATCCGCCCGTGGCGCGACATCGCGCGCCGTCCTTCCCGCCAGATCATGGTCGGCAACGTGCCGGTCGGCGGGGACGCGCCGGTCACCGTCCAGACGATGACCAACACGATCACGGCTGACGCGAAGGCTACGATCGGCCAGATCAGGCGCTGCGAGGAAGCGGGCGCGGACATCGTCCGGGTCTCCTGCCCGGACGTGGAGAGCACGCAGGCGCTTCGGCAGATCGTTCGGGCGTCGCGGGTGCCGATCGTCGCGGACATCCATTTCCACTACAAGCGCGCGCTCGAGGCCGCGGACGCCGGCGCGGCCTGCCTTCGAATCAATCCCGGCAATATCGGCTCGGCCGACCGGGTGCGGGAGGTCGTGAACGCCGCCAAGGCCAATGGCTGCGCGATCCGGATCGGGGTCAATGCCGGAAGCCTCGAGCGCGACCTGCTCGAAAAATATGGCGAGCCCTGCCCGGAGGCTCTGGTGGAAAGCGCGCTCGACCATATCAGGCTGCTCGAAGACCATGATTTCCGCGAATATAAGGTGGCGGTCAAAGCCTCGGACTTGTTCCTCGCGGTCGCCGCCTACCAGCAGCTCGCCGAAGCCGTCGACTGTCCGCTCCATCTCGGGATCACCGAGGCGGGCGGGCTGATCGGCGGCACCGTCAAATCCTCGATCGGGATCGGCTCATTGCTCTGGTTCGGGATCGGCGACACGATCCGGGTCTCGCTCTCGGCCGAGCCCGAGGAGGAGGTGCGGGTCGGCTTCGAGATACTGAAGAGCCTCGGCATTCGAAACCGCGGAGTCCGGGTCGTCTCCTGCCCGAGCTGCGCACGCCAGGGCTTCGACGTCATCCGGACCGTTCAGGCTCTGGAAGGACGGTTGGCGCATATAAGAACTCCCATGTCGCTTTCCGTCCTCGGCTGCGTCGTCAACGGTCCCGGAGAGGCTCGCGAGACCGATATCGGGATTACCGGCGGCGGCAACGGCAAGCACATGGTCTATCTCTCGGGAATCACCGATCACCATGTTCGCGACGAGGAGATGGTCGATCATATCGTCCGGCTGGTCGAAGCCAAGGCGGCCGAGATCGAAGGGGCGATGATCGACACTCCGATCCCGGACGCGGCCGAATGAGCGCCCATTGCTGCCACGAAAAGGGCCAGGAGCTCGAGCGGATCGCCCTTCACAAGGACATTCGCCGGGTCCTGGTCGTGGTGATGATGCTCAACCTGATGATGTTCGTACTTGAGTTCGGCGCCGGAATCATCGCGGATTCGGCCGCCTTGATGGCCGATTCGGTGGACATGCTCGGCGACGGCCTCGTCTACGGGATCAGCCTCTACGCGCTCGACCGAAGCCTCAGGTGGCGGGCCGGAATGGCGCTGGCCAAGGCCGGCTTCATCCTCGCTCTGGGCCTGGGGGTTCTCGTCGAGATCGTCATCAAGATGATCTGGGGCCAGCCGCCCGAATCCGGAACCATGCTGGTCTTCGGCAGCCTGGCCCTGATCGTCAATCTGAGCTGCGTCGGCCTGCTCTGGCCCTACCGGCGGCACGACGTGAACCTTTCGAGCACCTTCGAATGTTCGCGCAACGACGTCTTCGCCAATATCGGGGTGGTCGCCGCGGCCGTCCTGGTCTCGGCCACGGCCTCGCCCTGGCCCGACATCGCCATCGCCGCGATCATCGCCTTCCTCTTCTTCCGCTCGTCGCTCAAAGTGACCCGCGACGCCTGGCCGCAATATCGCCGCCCGCGCGTCCATCCGGCGGAATAGCCCTTAGGCCTTCCTTCACCGTCTCGCGCTAGCTTCGGGCGATGCGGAAAGCCTTTTTTCTGATGGTCGCCGCCGGCACGATCATCGGCCTCTCCTGGCCGTCGGGCCGATCGACGGCGCCCGCCGCGTCCGTGGCTTACCCGGCTTCCCACGGCGGCGAGCCGCGGGAGACGGTGCTCGAGCGGAGCGGCGGCGGCCATTTCTATGCCGATGTCGAGGTGAACGGCGAGCTCGTCCGGTTTCTCGTCGATACCGGAGCCTCGGGGGTGGCGCTTACCGAGAAGGACGCGAAGCGGATCGGGCTCGACTTCGACAGCGGCGAATATGAGCAGGTCGGGATGGGCGCGTCGGGGGCGGTGCGCGGCAAGTTCGTGACCCTCGACAAGGTCAGCCTCGACGGCAAGGCTGCGCATGGGATCGAGGGGACGATCTTGGAAGGAAGCGACATTTCGCTCCTCGGCCAGAATTACCTCGGCCGCTTCGCGATCGAGATCCGCGGCAACACGATGCGAATCTACTAATTCCTGGAATTCCTCTTCGCGAAATCGCGGGGGGTCAGGGGCGAGGGGAGGCGTGACGGCGGCGGTCGCCGCCGCTATCGGACGCGCCATGAGCGCGCACGAGCTTCACCCCCGGCCCATCATCCCTTTCGCGGTGGCGACGGCGGGGATCGCGCTCTTCTCGGCGATGGACGCCCTGATGAAGGGCCTCTCCCTCGCCATCGGCACCTACAACGCCTTGCTCTGGCGGACGCTGGCGGGGGCCGCGATCGGCGGCGCCGTCTTCTTCCTGCGCCGGTCGCGGCGCCCGGGCCGAGCCGCGATGAGGGTGCATCTGATCCGCGGCGCGATGAGCAGCGTCATGGCGATGACCTTCTTCTGGGGGCTGGCGCGGGTGCCGATGGCCCAGGCGATCGCGCTCGCCTTCGTCGCCCCGCTCATCGCCCTTTATCTGGCCGCTTTGCTTCTCAAGGAACGGATCGAGCGCGCCGCGATCATCGCCTCCCTCCTCGGCTTCGCCGGGGTCGTCGTGATTCTCGCCGGCCAGGCCCGGGCGGAGCTCGGGCACGAAGCCCTGCTCGGTTCGATCTCGATCCTCGTCTCCGCCGGTTTGTACGGCTGGAACATCATCCTGATGCGCCAGCAGGCGCAGCTTGCGGGGCCGGTCGAGATCGCCTTCTTCACCGCACTGATCATGGCCGCGTGCTTCGTCCTCGCCGCGCCCTTCCTCGCGACTCCGCCGCCAGCCGCGCAGCTGCCCGCGATCCTGGCCGCCGCCGCGCTCGCCTTCGGATCGCTCATGCTCCTGTCCTGGGCCTATGCCCGGGCCGAGGCTCAGCGGCTGGCGCCGGTCGAATATACCGGCTTCCTGTGGGCCGCGATTTTCGGCTGGCTGGTCTTCGCCGAGCCGATCCAGCCGCTGACCCTCGTTGGAGCGGCGATGATCGTCGGAGCCTGCTGGGCCGCCACCCGGCCGAGCCGGGCGCCGATGCCCGCGGTCGAGGCGGGCGTCTGATGGCCTGGCTGCTCCTCCTCGCCGGCGGCCTGTTCGAAATCGGCTTCACCACCTGCCTTCGCTTCGTCGACGGCTTCAGGAACCTGCCCTGGACTTTGGGTTTCCTGGTCTCGGTGACCCTCTCAATGGGCCTGCTGGAGCGCGCCGCCCGCGATATCCCGATGGGCACCGCCTACGCGATCTGGGGCGGGATCGGAGCGGCGGGGACGGTGCTGGTCGGGATCCTGTGGTTCGGGGAGCCGGTCAATTCGATCCGGATACTCCTCCTCCTCGCCCTCATCGCCTGCATCGTCGGCCTGAGGCTGACGGCCTCCTAGACCGTCAGCGCGACATCGGCCGCAGATAGGGCGTGATCTCCGGGCTTTCCTCGATCGAGGGCAGGAAGCGCGGCTCCACGCGCTTGCGCGACGCCTGCTCGTAGGCATAGCCCAATGAGAGGATCGCCCCGTCCGACCATTTCGGGCCGATGAAGCTCAGGCCCACCGGCAGCCCCTTCACATGGCCCATCGGAACGGTGAGGTGCGGATAGCCCGCGATCGCCGCGAAGCTCCCGGCGCCGCCGCCCGAAATCTGGTCGCCGTTGACGGCGTCGATCGGCCAGGCCGGCGGCATGGTCGGTCCGACGAGCGCGACCACGTCATTGTCCTTCAGCATCTTGTCGATGCCCTCGGCCCCGGCCAGCCTCAGGCTCGTCTCCCGCGCCTTCTTATAGTCCGAATCGTCGAGGCCCTTGGTCTTCTCCGCCTCCTCGAACGTGTCCTGGCCGAACAGCGCCAGCTCGCGCGGCGAACCTTTGTTGAAGGCGATGATTTGGGCCAGGGTCCGGGTCCTGACGCCCGGCGGAGTGGTTGCGAGATAGGCGTTGAGATCGGCCTTGAGCTCGGTGAGAAGCACCTTGAGCTCGCCTTCGCCCATCTCCCGCTTCCGATCGAACTTCGCGATCTCCACCAGCACCGCGCCCTGGGCCCTCAGCGTCTGGAGCGCCGCCTCGAACGGAGCGTCGGTTCCGAAGCCGCTGGCGAAGCGCATCACCCCGATCCGCTTGCCGCGCAGCGAATCGGCCGAGAGGTCCGCCGCATAATCCGCCCGGCGCGAGTCGGCCTCCCCGGTCTGCGCGTCGGCCGGGTCGCTTCCGGCGATGGCCGACAGGACGAGGGCGGCGTCGCGAACCGTGCGGGTCATCGGCCCAGGCGTGTCCTGGCTGTGGCTGATCGGGACGACATGGGTCCGGCTGACCAGGCCGACACTGGGCTTGAAGCCGACGATTCCGTTGATCGCGGCCGGGCAGGTGATCGACCCGTCCGTCTCCGTCCCGATCGCGGCCGGCACCATCCCGGCCGCGACCGCCGCTCCGCTTCCGCTGCTCGAGCCGCAGCTGTTGCGGTTGAGCGCGTGCGGGTTGCGGGTCTGGCCTCCGACAGCGCTCCAGCCGGAGATGGAATCATTGTCGCGGATATTGGCCCATTCCGACAAATTGGCCTTGCCGACGATCACCGCGCCCGCCTGGCGCAGCCGCGCGACCAGGGGCGCGTCGCGGTTGGCGACGTTGCGCGCCAGCGCCAGGCTCCCGGCGGTGGTCGGAAGCGGCCCCAGCGTCTCGATATTGTCCTTGATCAGGATCGGCATCCCGAACAGCGCCCCGCGCGCCCGACGGATCCGGTCCAAAGTTCGGGCCTGGTCGAGGGCGGTCGGATCGACTGCGATGACGGCGTTGATCCGCGGATTGAGCGCCTTGATCCGCTTCAACGCCGCTTTGGTGTTCTCGGTGGCGCTCTCGGCGGAGCTGAAGACGGGCGCCCGGTCGGCCGCGACGGCCGTGGAGGCGAGCAGGGCGAGGGCGAACAAGGGGGCGGTACGGCGCATCTGCGACTCTCCTGGTGAGACCGCGCCTCGATGGCGTGTGGAGCATCTTTCGTCCAGTCTCCACCGGCCGCACATGGAGAACCCTCTCCCCTGCGGGGAGAGGGCAGGGTGAAGGGGCTCGGCCGCCGAAGGGCAGCCCCGGCTTCTGAGCCCCCTCACCCCAACTCTCTCCCCGCAGGGGAGAGGGGGCTGCACCGTGCGGCCCGCTGGATTACGGGCAACCCCATCTCTTCCCCCCGTCCGCAAAAATGCTAAGGCCCCGGCGATGAGCAAAGGGCCGCAAAGAATAAGGGGAACCCAGGACATCTGGGGCGAGGACGTCGACCGCTTCCAGGCGGTGGTCGCCGCGTTCGAGCGCGTTCGAAGGCTCTACGGCTTCGGCCGGGTCGAGATGCCGGTGTTCGAGAGTACCGCCGTCTTCGCCCGCTCGATCGGCGAGACCACCGACATCGTCTCCAAGGAGATGTACAGCTTCGAGGACCGGGGCGGCGACAGCCTCACCCTTCGGCCGGAATTCACCGCCGGAATCTGCAGAGCCTATCTCTCAGAAGGCTGGCAGCAGCACGCGCCGATCAAGCTATCGACCCACGGGCCCGCCTTCCGCTTCGAGCGGCCGCAAAAGGGGCGCTACCGCCAGTTCCACCAACTCGACGCGGAGATCATCGGCGCCGGCGAGCCCGGCGCCGATGTCGAGATCATCGCCATGGGCGCCCAGCTCCTCGCCGAGCTCGGTATAGGCGAGCGCGTCGACCTCAAGCTCAACACGCTCGGCGACCCGGCGACGCGCGACGCCTGGCGCGGCGCCCTCGTCGAATATTTCCAGGATCATCGCGACGACCTGTCCGAAGAGAGCCGGCTGAGGCTCGAGAGGAACCCGCTGCGGATCCTCGACAGCAAGGAGCACCAGGATCGGCCGATCGTCGATTCCTCGCCGGTGGTGGACGATTATTTGACGCAGGAGGCCGCCGATTATTTCGGTCAGGTGACCGCAGGCCTCGACTCCGCCGGAATCGTTTGGACGCGCGACCCGCGCCTAGTGCGCGGGCTCGATTATTACCGCCACACCGCCTTCGAGTTCGTCACCCAGGATCTCGGCGCCCAGAATGCGGTGATCGCCGGGGGCCGCTATGACGGGCTCATCGAGAGCATGGGCGGTCCGCATACCCCGGCGGTCGGCTGGGCAGCAGGAATCGAGCGCCTCGGAATGCTGATCGAGCTTCCGGAAAGCGGCGCTTCTTCGATCGCGGTCGTGCCCGACCGGCCCGAGCTCGAGCGGGAAGCTTTCGCGCTTGCCATGCGGCTCCGGCGGAGCGGCATTCCAACCGACTGGGCGTTTCGAGGGAATGCCAAGAAGCGCATCGAGAATGCACGAAAGAAGAACGTCTCCGGCGTCCTGATCCTGAGGGAGGAAGCTCAGCAGCCGCGCCTGCACCTGACCCATTATTCGGGTGACGACGATCAGCGGCTGGCTCTCGCCGACGAAATCCTCGGCGCCGTCAGCGGCGTCTACGAAGGCCTTTCGGGCGGCGGATCGAGATGACCAGCATCTCGGCCGAACGGATCGCCGCGATCGAGGCGCGGCGGGAGGAGCTTCAGAATGCGATGTCGTCGCCGGCCCTCGCGCCCGACGAATTCGTCCGCCTTTCCAAGGATTATGCCGAGATCGAGCCGGTCGCCGTCGCCGCTCGAGAGGTTCGACGGATTCGAGACGAGATCGAGCTCCTCGCCGAGATGCTCGCCGATCCCAGCCCGGACATACGCGAGATGGCCGGCGAGGAGCTTGCCGGGCTCCAGTCGCAGCTTCCCGAGGCGGAACGGGCGCTCGCCCTCAAGCTCCTGCCCAGCGACGCCGCGGACCAGCGCCCCGCCATGCTCGAGATCCGGGCCGGCACCGGCGGCGACGAGGCGGCCCTGTTCGCCGGCGACCTCTTCCGGATGTACCAGCGTTATTCCGAGACCCAGGGCTGGAAGGTGGAGCTTATCTCGGCCAGCTCCGCCGACATGGGCGGCTACAAGGAAGTCGTCGCCTCGGTCCGCGGCCAGGGCGTGTTCGCGCGCCTCAAATATGAAAGCGGGGTCCACCGGGTCCAGCGCGTTCCGGTGACCGAGAGCGGCGGGCGGATACACACTTCCGCTGCGACGGTCGCGGTGCTTCCCGAGGCGGAAGACGTCGACGTCCAGATCGACGAAGCCAGGGACCTTCGAATCGACGTCTACCGCTCCTCCGGGCCCGGCGGGCAGTCAGTGAACACTACCGACAGCGCGGTTCGGATCACCCATCTTCCGACCGGCCTGGTCGTCATCCAGCAGGACGAAAAGTCGCAGCACAAGAACAAGGCCAAGGCCCTCAAGGTACTTAGAACCCGCCTCTACGAGCAGGAGCGCGAGCGCCTCGCCTCGGAGCGGGCCGGCGCGCGCAAGTCGATGGTCGGCTCGGGCGACCGCTCGGAGCGGATTCGGACCTACAATTTCCCCCAGGGCCGGGTAACGGACCACCGGATCAACCTCACCCTTCACCGGCTGCCCGAGATATTGGAAGGCCAGCTCGACGAGCTGATCGGAGCGCTCATCTCGGAGGACGAGGCGGAGCGCCTGTCGAGCCTCGACGAGATGTGATTCTATGCCCCTCCCCTTCCAGGGGAGGGGTTGGGGTGGGGGAGTCGTAGATGAAGGACCACGCCTTGCTTCCCCCACACATGTCCCACCCCAACCCCTCCCCTGAAGGGGAGGGGCTTTCCATCCGCGCCGCGCTCACCGCCGCAACCTCCAGCTTTGCTCCGCATGGCAACACGTCCCGTCTCGATGCCGAGCTGCTTATGGCGCATGCGCTGGGCACTACCCGCGAAGAGCTGTTGCTCCGCCACCTCGACGACACGGTGCCGGCGGCATTCCCCGCTCTCCTGGCCCGCCGCGAAGGCGGCCAGCCGGTCGCCTACATCACCGGGCGACGCGGTTTCTGGACGATCGAGCTGGAGGTCGGCCCGGGAGTCCTCATCCCGCGGCCGGACAGCGAAACCCTGATCGAAGCCGCAGTGGAGCATTTTGGAACGGAAGGGCCCAGGTCGGTCCTCGACCTCGGCACAGGTTCGGGGGCCCTGCTCCTCGCCGCGCTGGACCAATGGCCGAAGGCGCGGGGTACCGGTCTGGATGAATCTGAGGAGGCGATCCGCATTGCCCGACGCAACGTGCGCAACCTCGGAATGCGGGATCGCGCCCGCATAATGAGGGGTGGCTGGACCGGAACGGGCGGGCCTTATGACCTGATATTGTGCAATCCTCCCTATATCCGCGACGGGGAGAACTTGCCGCCGGAAGTCATCCTCCATGAGCCGGCTGAAGCCCTGTTCGGCGGTCGCGACGGCCTCGACAATTATCGGATGATCGCACCCGTGCTTGCCCCGCAGCTGGCCTGCGGGGGGCTGGCCTGCCTTGAGCTGGGCGCCGGACAGCGTGATGCGGTGGCCGCGCTCTTCGCGGCCCAGGGCTTTACCGTTTCATCACGCCGGGACCTCGGGAATATCGAGCGCTGCCTGCTGCTGAGCCGCTAATCCACGTCATCATCTTTCCGCTTGGATTTATGTGCGGTCATAGCTACATAGGGGACAGGGACGGGGCTCTTCGCAGCGAAGTGCGCGTGAGGCCATCCGTCGCCGACCCCCGATTGCTTAGACGTCTCAGGACGTTCGCAGCGTGAGGTGGCGGAGGCCGCGTGTGCGGCTCTGCCCGGGTGTCGTGCTAAAGTTTGCGGCCGGGAGGGGCCCGGTTGTCACAGTGGCGTGAATAGGACCACCAGGACGAGGACCTACATTTGATAAACAATCGTCAGAACGGCCGCCGTCGCGGCCGCGGTGGTAGCGGACCGCGCTCGCCGAACCAGTCGTCCAATGTGGGCAACCGGCAGGACAACCGCTCGCGCGGCAATGCCGCCCAGCTCCTTGAGAAATACAAGTCGCTGGCGCGCGACGCGCAGCTTCAGGGCGACCGCGTGCAGTCCGAATGGTATCTCCAGTTCGCCGAGCATTATTATCGCGTCTTGAACGAGAGCCGCGCCCGCTTCGAGGAGCAGCGCCGGACCCGCGACGATTACGGATCCGACGAGGAGGAGGATCAGGACGAGTCGATGGCCGCCGACGGCGACGACGACGGCGACGAGGATGAGGGCGACCGGCCCGACCAGGCCAATCGCGAAGATCGGGCCAATCGCGAAGATCGGGCCAATCGCGAAGATCGGGGCAATCGCGAAGATCGGGGCAACCGCGAAGATCGGGGCAATCGCGACGACCGGAATTACCGGGCCGAGCGCAACGACCGCCAGGAACGCAACGATCGTCCGGAACGCACCGAACGTCCGGAGCGGACCGAGCGCGCCGAGCCGCCGGAACGCCAGGAGCGCCCGCGCCGCGAGTTCCAGCCGCGCGAGGAGCGCAACGGCGAACGCCGGCCCGAGAGCGTCCGCCCTCGCCGGGAACGGCCCGCGCCGCGAGTCGAGGCTCAGAACGATTCCGACGAGCGCACCATTTCGCTCGACGTGCTTCCGCCGGCCATCTCCGTGGTCGAAGGCGACGCTCCGGCCAAGACTCCGCGCCGCCGCACCCGCCGCCCGCGCGAAGACGGCGACGCGGACATCGCGCCCGCGGCCTGAGGCGCGGCGGAACAGCATGATCACGAGGCGGCGGTCCCACCCAGGGCCGCCGCCTTTACTATATTCGGGGCGTTAGAGCGGCCTGCGCAAACCGGAATCGTCGTCCCGGCCAGGCATGACGAGACGACGGGATTGGCGCACGATTGCTCCAAGGGCGTTGACGTCAAGGTAATATTGTAACATTCTCCCGGACGCCGAAGCCAGGGAGCCTCCATATGCGCCGCAAGATCCTCCTGCTCTCCGCGTGCCTCGCGGCGCCGGCCTTCGGGCAGGCCGCCCGGACCGACCTCAAGGTCACCGTCTACAACCAGAATCTGGCGCTGGTTCAGGATACCCGCCAGATCGACCTCCCGGCCGGCCGGTCGAGGCAGGAATTCGCGAACGTGTCGGGGCAGATCAGCGCCGAGACGGTCACCTTGAGCGGGACCGATGTCGGGGTGGTCGAGCAGAATTTCGATTTCGACCTCCTCTCGCCGTCCAAGCTGATGGAAAAAGCGGTGGGCGAGACGATCACCCTGGTACGGACCAACCCGGCCAACGGCGCCGAGCAGCGGGAGCGGGCCAAGGTGCTCGCGGTCAATGGCGGAGTCGTCCTCCAGATCGGCGAGCGGATCGAGGTGCTTCGGGACGACGGCCTCCCGGTCAGGGTCGTTTTCGACAAGGTGCCGGAGCATCTGCGCGCCCGGCCGACCTTGTCCGTCACCGTCGAGGCCGCCCGGGCCGGGACCCGGCCGGTGACCCTCAGCTACCTGACCCCCGGAATGGGCTGGAAGGCCGATTACGTTGCCATGTTCGACGAAGCCGCGGGCCGAATCGACGTCCAGGGCTGGTGACTCTGACCAACACGACCGGCACGACCTTCGACAATGCCGACACCTTGCTCGTCGCCGGCAATATCGCGGGCCGGGGCGAAGATTATTCCGGCAGCCGGCGGGGCTACCGGCCGCCGCCGCCGCCGGGCAACCGCCCGGGAATGGAAACTCCGGACCGCGAGAGCCTGGGCGACTTCTACCTGTATCCGCTGAAAGAGCGGACCACGATCGCCAACCAGCAGACCAAGCAGGTGAGCTTCCTCGACGTCAGCGCCGCCGCCGCCCGCCGCGCTTATACCTATCGCAATCCCTGGCTGGGCGCCCGCGACGATGGCGGCAGCGCCGATACCGTCCTGCAATTCTCGAGTTCGCGCAACCAGGGCCTCGGCGACGCGCTCCCGGCCGGGATCGTCCGGGTCTACCAGAAGGATTCGCGCGGCAACGCCCAGTTCGTCGGCGAGAACCGGATCGGCCACACGCCGATGGGATCCGACATCGCGATCAAGACGGGCGAGGCTTTCGACGTGAAGGTGCAACCGGTCGTCGTCAGCCGCGAGAAGAGGGGCGATTCGCGCTGGCGCACCGTCATGCGCTACACCCTTACCAACGCCAGGCCGCAACCGGTAGCGGTCGATCTCATCCAGGACAGCCTGTGGGGCGACGTCAGGATCGTCGAGCAGAGCCAGCCGGGCGAGCGCCGCTCCGCCGACGAAATGCTGTGGCGAGTTTCGGTGCCCGCCAACGGCGAGGCCGTCGTCACCGCCACCTTCGACACGCGCGACTGATTCGGCCGATGAGGCTCGCGCGCCTCCTTGCCTGGCTGACGCTCCTCGCCGCGGCGCCGGCCGCGGGCCAGGCCGTCTCCGTCTCGCCGGGGCCGGAAGCGGTGTCCGTCACCGTCTATCGCGATCCGAACCGCGGCGCCGACCAGCCTTTCAACCTCAAATGGCTGAACGGCTATGCGCTGATCACCGAGCGGCGAACCGTCGACATCTCCGCCGGCGAGGCCGAAATTCGCTTCGAGGGCGTCGCCGGCGGGATCCAGCCCGAGAGCGCGATCATCACCGGCCTTCCGGACGGGGTGGTCGAGAAGAACCAGGATGCCTGGCTGCTTTCCCCGGGCAGCCTGCTCGATTCCTCGCTCGGCCGCCGGGTCCATATCCGCCGAACCTCGCTGACCACCGGCCAGGTCACCGAGACGGAGGCGGTGATCCGCTCCGGCGTCGGCGGCGCGGTGGTGCTCGAAACCCCTTCCGGAATCGAGGCGCTGCGCTGCACCGGCCTTCCCGAAACCCTGATCTACGACCGGGTGCCGTCGGGCCTGTCGGCCAGGCCGACCCTTTCCGTGCGGGTCCGGAGCAAGGCCGCGGCGCGGGCCACGATCACATTGTCCTACCTCGCCGCGGGCTTCGACTGGCAGGCCGATTATATCGCGGAAGTGTCCCGCGACCGAAGCCGGATCGACCTCTTCGCCTGGCTGACCCTCGCCAATGGCGACCCGACCGGCTTCGTCGAGGCGGACACCCGGGCGGTCGCGGGCCGGCTCAACCGGGAAGAGGCGGAGCGCCGGATGGCGCAGGCGCCGCCGCTGAACCTCGAATGCTGGCCGCAGGGCTCGACGACCAGCGACCTTCGCGAGTTCCTGCCTGTGCCGCCGCCGTCGCCGGCTGCGCCGCCGGGATCCGTCATCACGGTCACCGGAGCCCGGATCCGAAGGCCCAATCTGGACTCCTCCGTCCCGATAACGAGCATCGAGGCCGTTCAGGAGGAGCTCGGCGACCTCAAGCTTTACCTGATCCCGGAGCCGGTCACCGTCGCGGCGAAGAGCCAAAAGCAGGTGGCCCTGCTCCGCCGCACCCGGATTCCGGTGGAGCTCGCCTATCGCCGGCTGGTCTCCGGCCCCGGAACGCACGGCCTGTCGCCCACCCTCGTCACCCGCAACCGGGAGAAGGAGCGGCTCGGCCTGCCCCTCCCTTCGGGCCGGGTCGACTTCTACGAGATATATGGCGGACGAAGGGTGCTGGTCGGGCGGGGGGAGCTGGACGATGTCGCCGTGGGTGAGCCGGTCGAGCTCGAAACCGGGGTATCGACCGACGTTTTCGCCACGGTAGTGAAGGAGAAAGACGGCGGGGCGTGGGACGATTGGCGGGTGACGGTAACCAACGCCAAGCCCAATGCCGTCATGGCGGAGATCGAGATCTCCGCGACCGCCGGAGCGGTTCGGGCGACGGGCAAGCCCCTCCTCGAACGGGACGGCCGGCCGCTGTGGCGAATCGAGGTGCCGGCCAATGGCAGCGCCACCCTGCGCTACCGCCTGAAGAGCGGCGGCTAGCCCCGCTTTACCGGCCGCGGACGGTGATTCGCGTCCAATGCGACGAAGGTGAACAGGCCTTCGGTCACCTTCACCTCGCTTGCGCCCCGGTCTCGAATCGCGATCACTTCGATCCGGATGGCGATCGAGGTCCGGCCGATTCGCTCGACCCAGGCATAGACCGAGATGAGGTCGTGGAGCAGGACCGGAGCGAGGAACTTCATCGCGTCGACCGCCACCGTCGCTACCGGCCCGTCCGATTCGCGGGCGGCGACGATCCCGGCGGCGATGTCCATCTGGGAAAGGACCCAGCCGCCGAAGATATGGCCGTTCGAGTTGATGTCGCCGGGCCTCGGCACCACCCGGAGGATCGGCTCGCGCCTATTCTCGCCCGCCGCATGCTCCTCGCTCACGGCCGTCCCTCCCTGCCCGACGCCGCTTCGTCATGTCCGGTCCGGTCGGAGAGGAAGACGAGGCTCATCAAGGCCGTGCCGAGCAGCACCGAGAGGCCGACTCCGGCGACCGTGGCGAGCACCATCTGCCAGGGCATCGCCTCGCTGGTCGCCTTCAGCCAGGCGACGGCGATCGCGGCGGCGATCGCGGCGGCCAGGGCCATCCATTTCATCAAATTCCGGTAGCGGGACCAGGCGAGCGCGGGCGCTTCCGGCCGGGGCGGGATTGGGTCTTGGCGGGGCATGCTTTGCATTTGGGCCTGTGCCATGGGATGATTCAACCCGAATCGCGCGAAAAAACAGGAGTCTGCCATGACCATCGCCGCCATTCTCGAAGGAAAGCCCCGCGACATCGTCAGCGTCGAGGCCGGAACGAGGGTGCGGGACGCGGTGGCCTTGCTCTCCGAGCGGAGGATCGGCGCGATGCCGGTGCTGGACGGGGAATGCGTGGTCGGGATCATCTCGGAGCGCGACGTCATTCATTGCCTGTCGAGCGACGGCGCCGCGATGCTCGACTGGCCGGTGAGCCGGGTGATGACAGCGCCCGCAATCACCATCGAATCGCACGTGTCGGTGCTCGGCGCTCTTTCGCAGATGACCCGGCGGCGGGTCCGCCATCTGCCCGTGGTCGACGGAGAGAGGCTGGCCGGCTTCGTCTCGATCGGCGATCTCGTCGCCTGGCGGATCAGCAAGATCGAGCAGGAAGCGGAGGCGATGCGCGACTATATCCAGAGCGCGTGACATTAGCGCGTGACATTTTTTTGACGGCTGCCCCGATTCGGGGGGTTGCCACCTGGCGGAACCTTACCTAGATCAGCGCGTCGAGGGCGGCGGCCGACACCTTCGGGTTCTAAGCTGCTGACATCTTTGAAAAAAGTTCTACGAGGGGCTTGAAGGCGGGATCAGCCCCGACTAAATAGGTTCAAGAAGGCGCGGCCCGGCGACGGACCCGCGGTTTTTCGGAAACCCTCCAGCTTCGCATCGGCGCCTGCCCCGGCAGGTTCCCGAAGCGACGGCGGCGCCGGAACCTCGGGTTCGGGCCGTCCGCTCAGGAGTTGGAAAGTTTCCGAAAAAAGTCATTGACGGGGGCAAGTCGCCTCCATATATGGCCCTTCACCGGCGGGGCGGTTTTGCCCGACCCGTCTGCGTCTTCTCAATCGGTAACCCGGTTGCCCCGATAAAAAGGGGAGAGGAAGTCGCGGCTCTTTGACATTGTCGGTTTAGATGAAGGGACATGTGGGCGGCGGCCCCGGTCAGCGACAGCCTCTGGGTGTCGTTGTTCGGTTAAAGCTAAGCCGTTCCATGGGCCGATCGTATGAAGCTTGCTTCAGCGGTAGGTCCTACATGTCTCGTTACATATCCACAGTATATGTGAAGTGCAGGAACGGCTCCCAGAGATGCCGGCCTCTTCCTCGGGTTTTCCCCCGGGGTGGTTGTCGGTCATTAACTTGAGAGTTTGATTCTGGCTCAGAACGAACGCTGGCGGCATGCCTAACACATGCAAGTCGAACGAGACCCCCGTTTTCGGATGGCGGGTCTAGTGGCGCACGGGTGCGTAACGCGTGGGAATCTGCCCAAAGGTTCGGAATAACAGTTAGAAATGACTGCTAATACCGGATAATGTCGCAAGACCAAAGATTTATTGCCTTTGGATGAGCCCGCGTAGGATTAGCTAGTTGGTGGGGTAAAAGCCTACCAAGGCGACGATCCTTAGCTGGTCTGAGAGGATGATCAGCCACACTGGGACTGAGACACGGCCCAGACTCCTACGGGAGGCAGCAGTGGGGAATATTGGACAATGGGCGAAAGCCTGATCCAGCA
>JBBSIZ010000019.1:0-59374 GCA_038257735.1 Sphingomonadales bacterium
GGAGCCGGTCTACCGGCTTCGCGGCGAGGCGGTGCCGGAGGCGGTGCTCGCCATTCGCCAGGAGGGCCGGGACGGCGGCGAGAGGCCGGGGACCTGGGCCGAGGCGCGGGCGCGGGTGGCCGGGACACTGGATTTCCTCGCCTCGGTCGGCGAGGGCGAGCTCGACCGGGCCGCCGCGGAGCCGCTCGCCCACGCGCTTCCCAACGGGATGATCTTCGACATGAAAGGCGAGCAATATGTCCGCGACTGGGCGCTGCCTCAGGCCGCCTTCCACCAGATGATCGCCTACGCCCTTCTCCGCCAGGCCGGAGTCCCGCTCGGCAAGGTCGATTATGTGCCGCACATGTTCCTCTATCTGAGGCCGGGCACCACCCCTTCGGCTTAGCCCGCAGTTTCGCGATCGACGGGCTTGCCCTCGCGGCCCCGTCCGTCGAAGGAGGGCCCGTGAGCGCGATCGACGACATCGAGTGGCGGGTGACTGCGGGGCTCAGCCCCTATCCCGAGACCCTCGCCGAGATGGAGGCCCGCGCCGCCGCGATCCGCTCCGGCTCCGCCACCGAGCTCGTCTGGCTGCTCGAACACCCGCCCCTCTTCACCGCCGGGACAAGCGCCGATCCGGCGGAGCTGTTCAACCCGCAGGGCTTTCCCGTCTTCGCCGCCGGGCGCGGGGGGCGCTATACCTATCACGGGCCGGGACAGCGGGTCGGCTATGTGCTTCTCGATCTCGACGCTCGGGGGCGGGACGTTCGCGGGTTCGTCCATTCGCTGGAGGGCTGGGTGATCGCCACCCTGGGGCGGCTTGGCGTTTCGGCGCGGCGGGCGGAGGGGCGGATCGGGATCTGGACGGACGGGCCGCTCGGCGAGGCGAAGATCGGGGCGATCGGGGTCCGGGTTCGGCGCTGGGTCAGCTATCACGGATTCTCGGTCAATCTGGAGCCCGAACTTTCCCACTTCTCAGGGATAGTGCCGTGCGGTATTGCCGACTTCCCAGTGACCAGCCTCGACGAGATGGGAGTGGCCGCAAGGCAGGAAGATTTCGACCTGGCGCTGAGAGATGGGCTCTACGATTTCCTGCGCTCCCTGGAGGGGGGACGCGAGAAGGCTTGAGAGCACTTTCCTTTCCGTTTATCGTTCAAACTGATTTGGCAAAAAAGGGGCCATCCCGACCAAATCTTCCAACCTAGGGAGTTTCTAAATGCGTGATCTTCTTTCGAAAGTGATGACCGGTTCGATGGTTGCCGGCGCGGCCCTGCTCGTCGCGGCTTGCGGCGGCGGCGAGGACGCGGCCGTCAACAACACCGCCATGAACTACACCGACGACGCCCTCATGGGCGCCAACGACATGGGTGCCGTCGACGCGCTCAACACGACCACCACGGACAGCAACGCCCTCGGTACCGCTGCCGACCTGAACGCGACGACCACCACGACCACGACCAACACCACCACGGTCGACACCATGATGAACACCGGCGCCGGCACCGGCAACACCACCGGCATGTAACCGACGCTTAAGGCGTTTCGGAAATGGGCCGTCCGGGCGACCGGGCGGCCCTTTTCTTGTCCGCACGGCTTTTCATATGGGCGCCAGTCGCTTAGGTATGACGAGCCGTGCCGCACTTCAGACGGGCACGGCGCGTGAAGCTTTATTGCGAGGCGACCCCTGCTAAGCATGGAGCCAGCGTTTCCAGCGCTCGAGGGGATCCTATGGTCATCAGGATGAAGAACGGCTTCACCGCCGCCGCAGCAGCCGTCGCGGCAATGCTGGCGGCCGCCCCGGCGCCGGCCCAGCTCTATCTCAGCCCGCCCGACATGCGCTCCGCGCCGATCGAGCCTAGCGACCCTCTGGTCGGATTGCCGATGCCGGGCGCGACCGCGGCCGAATATCGCGCCAACCTCCTCTGGAACCTGCGCGCGGGCCTCAACGTCGCCGCGCTTCAGTGCCAGTTTTCCGATTATCTGCGGGCGGTGCCGAATTATAACGGCCTGCTCGCCCATCACAGCGCCGAGTTCGCCGCCGCCTACACGACGCTGAACAATTACTACAAGCGCACGCTCGGAGCGAAAGGGCAGAAGGCGTTCGACGATTATTCGACGATTACCTACAATGGCTGGTCCGCCGCCCAGGCGCAGCAGATTTTCTGCCAGACGGCCACGAACATCGCCAAATCGGCTCTGGCCGCGCCCAAGGGGCAGCTCTTGCCACTCGCCCAGGATCGGCTGCGCGAGATGAGGAACGCCTTGGTGCCGGCCTACGAGCCGCGACCGGCCTACCGCCCTTATTTGGTCCGGTTCAGGGAGCTGCCGCCGCTGGCCGCTTCATGCTATAACAAGAAGGACGTTCTGCGCCGGGCCTGCGGGGGCAGTGCGAAGTAAAGCCGCGCCGTCCTACGGCAAGCCGATCAGCTTGTGGGCCTGCAGGCCGAGCCGCCAGCGCGGATGGGCCATGACATAGTCGATCGCCGCCGCCAGCGACTCCTCGCGCTTCTGCCCGTCCAGCGGCTGGAGGATGAAGTGCCGGAAATCCCAGTCGAGCAGTGCGTCGGGATCGATCCCGTCCTGAGGCCAGACCAGCTTCAGCTCGTTGCCCGACCGCTGGACGATTTCAGTCCCCGCCTTTGGGCTGACGCAGATCCAGTCCACACCCGCTGCGGCGGGGAGCGTTCCGTTCGTCTCCGCGGCGATCTCGAAGCCCGCGGAATGAAGCGCTCCGACCAGGGCCGGGTCGAGCTGGAGCATCGGCTCCCCTCCGGTGACGACGACGAGCCGGCCATCCCGCCGGGACGACCCGGGACCGCCGGCGGCAACCCCGTCCGGTTCCCCCCACAGCTCACTCACCCGTCCGGCCAGCGCCGCCGAGTCGTAGCGGCCGCCATTCTCTCCGTCGGTGCCGACGAAGTCCGTGTCGCAGAATCGGCACTGCGCTTTTGCCCGGTCACGCTCGCGCCCCGACCACAGGTTGCAGCCGGCGAACCGCAGGAAGACGGCGCGCCGCCCTGCCTGCATCCCCTCCCCCTGCAGGGTGAGGAAAATCTCCTTGACCGCATAGCTCACGGCCGGGCTGCATAGCATGTGGGATCGGGCAGGCCCGCTTCCTCGAAGCCTTTGGCCCGAAGGCGGCAGCTGTCGCATAGGCCGCAATGGCTCCCTTCGGGCGCCGGATCGTAGCAGGACCAGCTAAGGCCGGTATCGAGACCGAGCCGGTGCGCTTCCCGAACGATATCGGCCTTGGTCATCCGGAGAAGCGGAGTGGCGATCCGGAAATGCCCGCCTTCGTCCCCGGCCTTGGTAGCCAGAGCTGCGAGCCGCTCGAAGGCGGCGATGAAATCGGGGCGGCAGTCCGGATAGCCGGAATAATCGAGGGCATTGACCCCGATAAAGATATCGGCCGCTCCAGCTGCCTCGGCCCAGCCCAGCGCCAGCGAAAGGAAAATGGTGTTGCGCGCCGGAACGTAGGTCACCGGGATCTCGCTCCCCAGTCCCGCCTTGGGCACCGCGATGTCGGCGGTCAGGGCGGAGCCACCGAACGGGCGCAGGTCGAGCGGCAGGACGACATGCCGCTCCGCCCCGAGCTCGCCGGCGATCCGCGCCGCGGCCTCGAGCTCGATCCGGTGGCGCTGACCATAGTCGACGGTAAGAGCGAGGATCGAGAAGCCCGCTTCCCGGGCGATCGCGGCAGCGACCATGGAATCGAGGCCCCCGGAAAGGAGCGCGACGGCTTTGGGCTTGGCGGATGACATGCTGAGGGCGGCTAATCCGCCGCGGCGAGCGGCGCAAGCGGCCCGAAAGAACGGGCCGCCCGGTAAAGAGCGGCCCAGTTTCGGCCTGAGGCCTGCTAGGGAGGAAAGCGTGCCCACAATCGGCACGCTCTGTCCTTACCTGGATCAAGGTAAACAAAGGCTTAACGGCTTTGTCAGCAGGCGGCCACCCTTCGAGCCTCCGTCCGGTAGAAAAAGGGACGACCGTCGGCCAGCCCCTGGGTGTCGACCCGGGCCAGGCGCGGAGTCTCGACCCGGAAGCTGGTACGGCCGAAGCCGCGGCCGGGACAGTTATACTGGACGGTCGCGCCGGCCTTCCCGTCCGCGACTATGTCCTGCTCGCAGTCGATCCCGCCATGCTCGATCTGGATGAGGACGGTCGGATCGGCGTCGAAGCAGATCGACCGGGACTCGCCCGAGTGGCCGCGCAATTGCCAACGGCCGCGCTCGATCTGCGAGAAAGCTTCCAGCCTGGGAAGCGCATATGCGAAAGCGGGCGCGGCGACGGCAATCAAGCCGGCCAGCCCGAGCCTCCAGCGCAATCGATTCCTCGGATAAGACATATTGCCAAGCTCATTAGCAGGGACAGGCCGCGGGAGCGAGTTGCGCCGGAGCCGAAACGATCTCAACCCTCCAGGTCGCTGGGCGAAATGGGAAATATCCGCGAACAGAACTCGCAATCGACATTGATGAGCCCGTGCTCGTCGACCATCTCGGCCCGCTCGGCGACGGCGAATCGGGCGAGCACTCCGCGCACATGCTCGAAGTCGCAGCGGCAGCCCTTCCTGAGCGGGATCCCCTCGATCACCCGGACCTCCTCCTCGTGGAACAGGCGCCAGAGCGCTTCCCCGAGCGGAAGCGCGGGATCGGTCAGCTCATGGCCCTTGATTGTCTCGGCGAGGATCCGGATATGCTCCCATTCGGGATCGTCGAGGCGGGTGTGCAGACGGTCGCGTCCCTCCTCCCCTTCAGGCAGGTGCTGGACGAGGATCCCGCCGGCGATATGGCCGGTGTCGTCGACGGCCAGCCGGACGACGCTCGGAAGCTGCTCCGACTGGCTGAAATAATTCTGAGCCGCCTCGCCGAGCGAGCCGCCCTCGAGCGGGACGATCCCCTGATAGCGTTCTTCCGCCAGCCGATGATCGAAGGTGATTGCGAGATAGCCTTTGCCGAACAAGGCGGCGAGGTCGCGGTGGGTGGGCAGCTCGCCGAGCCGAGCCGGATCGAACCGAACATAGCCTCGCAGCTCGCCGTCCCGATAATCGACGACGAGCAGGTCGACGACTCCGCTTTCCGTCTGCGCCTGGATGGTCAGCTGCCCTTCCGCCTCCTTGAGCAGCGAGCCGAGCAGGGCAGCCAGCACCAGCGCTTCGGAAAGGATACGGGCGATCGGCGCGGGATAATCATGCGCCGACAATATCTCGCCGAGCTGCGGTCCGAGCCGGACCAGCCGGCCGCGGGCGTTGCGGCCGGGGATAGTGAAGCCAAGCGCCTCGTCGAGATTTGCGGAGCGCACCTCGGTGTCGAATTCGGGAGAAGTCATGTTGGCGATGTGGCTAGGGTACGGGGAGGGTTCAAGCTTTCCCCGTCACTCCGCGTCCGGCACCTCATATTGCCGCGCCGCTTCCGACAGTCGTTCGACGAACTCGGTGATATGCTCTTCCTCGATCACCAGCGGCGGCAATACGCGCAGGACATTGTCGCCGGCGGCGACGGTGAGGAGGCCGTGCTCGCGCAGATGGCCGACAAACGCTCGGCTGTCCGACTTCATCTTCACTCCGAGCATCAGGCCGAGGCCGCGAACGCTCTCGAACAGATGGTCGTGATTGGGGATCATCTGCTCGAGCGCTCCGCGCAAGCGCTCGCCCATTCGGGTCACCCGCTCGAGGAACAGAGGATCGGCGACGACGTCCAGAACCGCTTGGCCGGCGGCCATGGCCAGCGGATTTCCGCCATAAGTTGAGCCGTGCGTGCCGACCGTCATTCCCGCCGCCGCTTTCTCGGTGGCGAGGCAGGCGCCCATCGGGAAGCCGCCGCCAATGCCCTTGGCGGATGCGAGGATGTCCGGCTCGATTCCGTAATGCTCATAGGCGTAGAGCTTGCCGGTCCGGGCCACGCCGCACTGGACCTCGTCGAGGACCAGCATGAGGTCGTGTCCGTCGCAGATCCGCCTCAGGCCGCGCATGAATTCGGGGCTGGCGGGACGGATCCCCCCCTCGCCCTGGACCGGTTCGACCAGGAAGCCGGCCGTATTCTCGTCGACCGCCGCTTCCGCCGCTTCGAGATCGTCGAAGTCGACGACCGTGAAGCCGGGCAGCATGGGCGCGAAGCCGTCGCGCAGCTTCGCCTGGTCGGTGGCGCTGATCGTCGCCATCGTCCGGCCGTGGAAGGCGTTCCTGAAGGTGATCAGATCGTGCTTCTCGGGCCGGCCGTGATGATGATGGTAGCGGCGCGCGGTCTTGATCGCGCACTCGACCGCCTCGGCGCCCGAATTGGTGAAGAACACCGTGTCCGCGAAGCTGTGATCGACCAGCCGCTGCGCGAGGGCCTCTCCCTGCGGCGATCCGTAAAGGTTGGAGACGTGGATCAGGGTCGCTGCCTGCTCCTGGATCGCCTTGGTCAGATGCGGGTGGCCGTGGCCGAGCAGGTTGACGGCGATGCCGCTTGCGAAATCGAGATATTTCTCGCCGCCCTCCCCGTAGAGATAGACCCCCTCCCCTCGCACCGGCCGCACCGGTGAGCGCGGGTAAACGGGCATGAGCGGCGTGATAGCCATGGGGTACTCCGAAGCTGTGAATGCGAAAAGGCGACCCTGCCCGGATCGCCTTCCCACCTCTAGAGAGGGGACGGGCGCCGCGTCAATTCGCGGCGCCCGCCCTTCATGGCTGAGTAGCGGCGGCCGTCGCGATCACGGCGCTCCATGCGCAGGCGCTGCTCGAGCCGGTTGACCTGGGTCCTCAGCGAAGCGAACTCCCGGCCGTTGATGCCGTTGCGGCTGGCCAGGTGAAGCCTGCGCTCGATCTGGTTGGCTTCGCGGCGAAGGCCGGCGGCCTCGCGCCGCGAGATGATCCGGCGCTGGACCGAACGCTGGATTCCGTTCTCGGCGCGCCGCAGATCGCGGATCAGCTCGTTGATCGCCTGACGGGACGGGCCGCCACGGTTCCAGCCGGCGTGCTGGCCGTGGCCGCGATCGCTGTGGTAGCCGCCGTGGTTGGCCGCGGCCGGAGCGACGCCGACGACGGTGGAAAGCACAAGGGCTGAAATCAGAAACTTACGCATTGTCGTGCTCCTCGGTTGGCAAGGGGTTTCTACGACCAGGAGACTGTTACGGAGCTGAATGGAGTCGACAGGTGCCGTTCAGCTAATAGCCCGTTTCCCTGAACGAGCCCGAGGCGCCTGCCGTTCTAAGCCTTCAGCTTCCAGCCCGTGCGAAGCATGAAGTAGGTCGCGATGCCCAGCCCCAGATTGATCCCCAGAAGCAACAGCGCTCCGGCCAGGATCGGCGAATCGGCGGCGCCGAGAAAGCCGTAGCGGAAGCCTGAAATGACGTAGAAGAAGGGATTGGCGTGGCTCACCGCCCGGAAGGCGGGCGCGAGGCTGTCGATCGAGTAGAAGGTGCCCGAGAGAAGGGACAAAGGCGCCACCACGAAATTGGTGACGGCGGCGGCATGATCGAATTTCTCCGCCCAGATCGAGGTGATCAGGCCGAAGAAGGCGAGCATCATGCTCCCCATCAGCCCGAACCAGAGCACCGCCCAGAGGTGTACCGGAGCGACGTCGACGCCGGGCCAGAGCTGCATTGCGAGAAACACCGCGAAACCGACCAGGGCGGCCCGGGTCACGGCGGCGCCGATCAGGGCCGCCATCAGCTCCGTCGTCGACAAGGGCGGCATCAGATAATCGACGATATTGCCTTGGATCTTGCCGACCAGCAGTGAGAAGCTCGAATTGGCGAAGGCGTTCTGGAGCATTCCCATGACAATGAGGCCGGGCGCCAGGAAATCGGAGAAGTGGAAGCTGGCGCCGCCCAGCTCGACGATCCGCCCGCTCCGCCCAAGCGCCACGCTGAAGATGACGAGAAAGAGCAGGGTCGTCAGAGCCGGGCCCCAGACGGTCTGAAGCTGGACCTTGAAGAAACGCCTCACCTCCTTCACATAGAGGGTCCTGAGGCCGCCCCAGTTCACGTTCCGGATCACCGGGACGCCCGGGGCGGCCCGCATCCAATTAGAAGGCTGGTCGTTCACCGCGCTGTCGCTAGAGGCAGACGCCGTGAGCCGCAAGTTTTGAAGGAAAGCGTGAAATGTCCTGGACCGACGAACGGATCGACCGGCTTAAGGAGCTCTGGACCCAGGGCATGACGGCGAGCCAGATCGCCGAGGAATTGGGCGGAGTCTCGCGCAACGCGGTGATCGGCAAGGCGCACCGGCTCGGTCTGCAGTCGCGACCCTCCCCAGTGAAGCCGAACGAGGGGCCCGGCGATTCCGCGCCGTCGCCGTTCGAGCCCGAAGCTTCGGCGGAAGCCGAAGCCAAGGCCGAAGCCAGGCCGAAAGCGGCGGAAGCCGGACCGCAAGACACAGCACCCGCCGCCGAGGCTCGGCCGGCCGCGGCTCCGGCCGAGCCGGCGGCGGCGCCCGCGGCGCCCGCCCCCCCACAGCCTCAGATCCGCTCGATCGGCCCGGGCGGCTTCGTCCGCCAGGCGCCGGGAGAGCAGCAGTCGCCGATTCCGCCGGCCCCGCCCCGCCGCCTGGTTCCGGCCAAGCCGAGCCCGGAGATCGCCGACAAGACCAGCCTTCTCGATCTCAACGAAAAGATCTGCAAATGGCCGATCGGCCATCCCGGCGAGCCCGATTTCCATTTTTGCGGAAATCAGTCCAATCCCGGCTTCCCTTATTGCGTCCAGCATTGCGGGGTCGCCTATCAGGCGCAGATCCCCCGCCGCGACCGCCGCCCGCCGCCGCCGCTCCCCTTCGGCGGCCCCCGGATTCGCTAGGAGCATTTCTTGGATCAGAGCGATTTCACGGGAACGGCCGCCGACGCCCGGCCGTTCGATGCGGGTCCGTGGCCAACAGAGTTGATCCAGGCTGAATCTCTCAGGAAGAACGGGAATATTTCGAACGCCGGGCCGAGGCGGAGATCGCGCTCGCCCAGCGCGCGGAGCACCGCCGCGCCGTCCAGGCCCATTACGGACTGACCTCCGCCTATCTCGACCGGATTTACGGCGACGAGCCCAAAGCCACCGGTGGATTGTTCGCCGGCTAGAGCCGCCGCGGCCGCGGCCTCTTCTCATCGCCGGGCGTCACCGCCATGCCTTTACCCACGATAGACTCTCTCCACCTCAGAGCCCCCCACAGGCGACCCGCGAGTCGGATATCGGTCAGATCAGCCGGTGATTGGCCGAGATGAACGAGCCCTCGGTGCTCATGATGACATAGAGTATGCGCTTGGAGCGGTTGCGTTCGGCGAGGTTCTGGAAGGTGACGACCCATTGCTGGGCACCGCCGCGGGTGCGCAGCTCGCTCTTCACGACCTTCGCCTTCGACCAGGTCGCCGGCAGCTTCGCCTGGGTGACGAGCTTGACCACGGACTCCTGGGCGATTTCCGCGATGGGACGGCGCTGAAGCTGGTATTCGTCGGCGTGACCGCCCGGATGGGCGATGGCGGGGGCTGTAAGGCTGCCGGCGGTGAGGGCGACGAGGGCGACGAGGGCGAGGCGCATGCTGATCTCCTGAAAGTCGTGTGGCTGTTAACCGGGCGGCGATGAACGGAACCTGAGCCTAGTCCCCTACCTTGGCGAATTTCTCGAACGTGCCGGTGGCGCTGACGGTGACGGTCACCGGCGAGCCCGTGTTGTTGCGCCAGTACCAGCCGTGGGTACCCTTGAAGGGGGCGCGGAATTTGCCCTGGGCGCCCGCCGATGAGCCCTTCTCGAAACTGGTGAACTCGTCGTCCTTTGCCGGGATCGGCTCGCCGTGCAGCTCGAAGCGGATCACAGGACCGCCGGTCGACCATTCGTAGGTGAGTTCGTCGCCGGCGTTCATCGTAGCCTTGACCTCCTCGCCCGTTCCGGGCGCGAGGGTAAGCTGCACTCGGCCCACCGATCCGCCAGCCGCTTGAGCCGTAGAAGCGGGTTCCTCGTCCATGAGGATGTCGCCATTGCCAGTCGCCACCATCTCGGTTGTCGGCGCAGCCCCGGCTCCGGGTGCAGCGGTCGCGTCGCGTTTCATCTCGCCCATGGGCGTGAGGCCGAGGGCCCGGCCGATTCCGGTCGGATCGACGCCATATTCGGCGGGGAGGACGGTCGTCGCCAACACTATTGCCGCGACCCCCGCGGCGATGAGGGTGGCGCGGTTGAGCTGGGCTTTCGAGGGGAGCTCGTCGATGGCGGGGGCGTGGATCTGCTCTTCCATGTCTCAGGCTCCTTCGAGAACGAAATAACCGGCCAGTTGGTAGCCGAAGAGGATGAAGCCGGCCGTCATCAGCACGGCGTTTGCGGTGAAGGCGTGGCGGCGGAAGCTGGAGGTCCAGCGCCAGTAGCCCATGGCGATGAGGATCGCGCCCAGCGCCAGCATCTGGCCGATCTCGACGCCGACGTTGAAGGCGATGAGATTGGGGATGAGGCCGTCTTGCGAGAGCGAGAATTCCTGGAGCTTAGTCGCCAGGCCGAAGCCGTGGAAGAAGCCGAAGATCAGCACCGCCGCCTTGGTGTTCGGCCGCACCCCGAACCAGCGCTCGTAGGCACGCATGTTGTCGAGCGCCTTGTAGACCACCGAAAGGCCGATGATGGCGTCGACGAGGTGGGAGCTGACGTTGGTACCGAGGAGGACGCCGGCGAGCAAAGTAGTGCTGTGACCGATAGCGAACAGCGTTACGTAGGTCGCGACGTGCTTCATCCGGTACAGGAAGAAGATCACTCCGAACAGGAAGAGCAGATGGTCGTAGCCGGTGACCATGTGCTTCGCGCCGAGGTATAGGAAGGCGCCGATCTGAGCGCCGCTGGTCTGCTCGATATAGCCTTTGTCGCCCTCAGCGACGCCATGGGCGAGGGCATCGGCCGCACCGAGCGCGGCCAACCCCAGCATGAAGAACAGCAGGAGCAGGTGCCGCACCCGAACGTCTCGGGCGAGCCATGCGCATGCGGAGAAAGTCATTCGTCGGCCTTTCGTTGAGGGCGTCGCCGGGATCATACGGTCACCGGCGCCGGTGAGTTCCGACAGGCGTCGGAGCAATTCACTTTCTCTTCTACATTGTGCCTTCCCCCCACCCCCAGCGGGCGCGTCCAAGGGACGACCCTTGCCAGGCGGCTCCGTTCGAAACGGCACCCTCATCAGCATATGAGCTTCTTAACTTTTTCAAGCGCTAATGGGCTGCCGGTAAATCACCATGGGAAGCCTAATGACCGACTCAGCATCAAGCGCCCTGGCTATTCTCTTCGGACTCGGTGTGTTCGCGATCATCGTGGCGATCGGATGGCGCAGTGTCCAGAACCGCCGGATCCTTCGCCTTCAAAACGCCAACGGCCAGGAGACGATCATCGTAGCCCGCGAGGACGACGACATCAGCAGCATCGTCACCACCACCTCCGAGACCGCGCAGCCCGCCCCAGCGTCCGAGTTCGGCCGCCGCGAGCCGGGAGCGTAAGGTCGGGGACTGTCCCACTTAGGGCAAGCCTCGGTCGGTCCGGCCTACCCGCCAAAGGCCCGAACGAAGAACACGGCGGTCGTCCCCCCGGTGACGAGCAAAGTCCACACCCGCACCGTCCGGTTCGACAGCCGCTTGCCGAGCAGCGCGCCGAGCCATCCCCCCAGGGTCGAGCCGAGCAGCATCGGAACGCACGCCCACCACCACACCATCGCGAAGCCTATGAACACGAAGGCGGCGGCAAGGTTCGCCACCGCGAGCATCGCGGTTCGGATGGCGAACAGCTCTCTCGGCCGGATATTGGCGAGCAGCCCGTAGACCGCGGTGGTGATCATCCCCACCCCGCCTCCGAAATAGCCGCCATAGATTCCGAGCAGCGCCTGCGCGGCGAGCAAGGCGGGCCGTCCGATCGTGATCCTCGAATGGAGCCAGTCTGCGGCGCCCTTGCCGAACGCCATGACCGCGAAGGCGAAGAGCAGCAGCCAGGGGATGAGCAGGTCGAACGTCTCGGACGGCGTAAGAACGAGCAACAGGCTGCCGACGAGCCCGAACCCGAAAGTGATCGAAGCGAGAAGCCGGACCGACATTCCCGCCACGGGACGAAGCTCGTCCCGAAAGGTCCAGGCGCTTGCTCCGGCGCCGGGGAGCAAGGCGACGTTCGAAGTGGCGTTGGCGATGTTCGCGGGCAGCCCGAGCGCGATCAGAGCGGGCAAGGTCGCGAACGTACCACCCCCCGCGAGCGCATTCATCGCCCCGCCGAGGATTCCCGACGCGGCGGCGAGCAGGATATCGGAAAAATCGATCAAAGCGTCACCCGGCAGATCCAGGGCTGCCGTCCCCGGCGACTCTCAGGGCCCGACGACTTCGACGTCGGACATTCCATCTGCCTTCCCGATCAATTCGCGGTCGAAGCTCATGAAGGCCGTGCAGTCCCGAGCGCTCCCCAGATGAAGCGCGTCGGCGAAATCGAGCCCCTGCTCGGCCCAGTCCAGCGCCCGGGCGGCGAGCAGCGGGTCCTCCAGCGTAACGCCAGGCAGGCCGGCGAAATCCCGAAGCGCTCGGACGAGCCGCGCCTTCGCGAAGCCATAGCCGCTTCGAAGCACCCATTCCGTCTCGAGCAATACGGATGTCGAGACGAATATCTCGCCGCCCTCGATCGCCTCGCGTGCCCTCGCCGCCTGCGCAGGGTCGTCTCCGGTCAGAAACCGGACGATTACGTTCGTATCAACGGCGCGCACGCCTCCGCGCCTCCGCCGCCACCGCCGAGTCCATGTCTTCGATCGTCTTTGCTTTGCCTTCGAATCGAAGCGAGCCGCACACGGCGTCTATGTCGGTCGGGGCGAATGAACGGGCGGCCTTGAGCAACACGCCCTCTTCCGTATTCTCAACGGTGAGCCGAGTCCCCGCCTCCCACCGTTTTTGTTCGCGAACGGCCTTGGGAAGGATCACTTGACCCTTCGTCGAAACCGTCGTGGTCAACCCCTCCGCCCGCGCCATTCGAGTGCATCCTGTAAGACCGCCGTAAGATAAACTGGCCACGCCATTCTGGCAAGGCTATTTCCCTGATGCCCGCTCCTCTCCGCGCATAGAACAGCTCCCGAACTTGCTCCCGCCGCGCCCGTCCCCCTATACCTCTCTCATGTCAGACCTGTTCGCGTCCACCGCCGCCGCCGCCTCCGATTACGACGCCCATTCGATCGAGGTGCTGGAGGGACTCGAGCCCGTCCGCCGCCGGCCGGGAATGTATATCGGCGGGATCGACGAGCGGGCGCTTCACCATCTCGCCGCCGAAGTGCTCGACAATGCGATGGACGAGGCCGTCGCCGGCTTCGCCACCCGGATCGAGGTGACTCTCGAGGCCGTTGCGGGGACGGCCGGACGCCTCACGGTCACCGACAATGGCCGCGGGATCCCGATCGACGAGCATCCCCGCTATCCGGGCAAGTCGGCGCTCGAGGTGATCCTCACCATGCTCCATTCGGGCGGCAAATTCTCGAACAAGGCTTATGCGACCTCGGGCGGCCTCCACGGAGTCGGAGTGAGCGTGGTCAACGCTTTGTCGAGCGAGACCGTGGTCGAGGTCGCCCGCAACAAGGGACTCTGGCGCCAGACCTATTCGCGCGGCGAGCCGACCTCGAAGCTGGAGCCGCGCGGCCCCACCCAGAATCGCCGCGGCACCACTTTGAGCTTCGTCCCCGACACCGAGATTTTCGGAGATGAGGCCAGGTTCGTGCCGGCGCGGCTCTATCGCCTCGCCCGCTCCAAGGCCTATCTGTTCGCCGGGGTCGAGATCCGCTGGCGCTGCGATCCCTCGCTGGCCGACGGCGACACTCCGGCCGAGGCCGTCTTCCAGTTCCCCGGCGGCCTCGCCGACCATCTCAGGGAACAGATCGGGGAGCGCAATTGCGCGACCAGCGATTTCTTCTCGGGCCGGCAGGATTTCCCGGGAGGCCTTGGGCTGGTCGAATGGGCGGTTGCCTGGCCGCTCTGGACCGAGGGCGGCTCTTCTTATTATTGCAACACCATCCCGACGCCCGACGGCGGCACTCACGAGCAGGGCGTCAGGGCCGCTCTGACCCGCGGAATCCGCGCCTTCGCCGAGCTTACCGGCCAGCAGAAAAAGGCGAAGGAGGTTCAGGCCGAGGACGTGGTCGGCGGGGCGGAAGTGATGCTCTCGGTCTTCATCCGCGACCCCCAGTTCCAGAGCCAGACCAAGGACCGGCTGACCAGCCCGGACGCGGCCCGTTTGGTCGAGGCGGCGGTACGTGACCATTTCGACCATTTTCTCGCCGACGATATGGAGCGGGGCCGGGCCCTGCTCGCTTTCGTCCTCGAACGCATGGACGACAGGCTGAAGCGCCGGGCCGAGCGGGAGATCAAGCGCAAGACCGCGACCAGCGGCCGCAAGGTGCGGCTCCCCGGCAAGCTCACCGACTGCTCCAACACGGCCGACCCCGCCGGAACCGAGCTGTTCATCGTCGAGGGTGACAGTGCCGGTGGCTCGGCCAAGCAGGCGCGCGACCGAAAGACCCAGGCCATCCTTCCGATCCGGGGCAAGATATTGAACGTCGCCTCGGCGAGCGCCGACAAGATCCGCGGCAATCAGGAGATAGCCGACCTCACTTTGGCGCTCGGCTGTGGCACCCGCGAGCGCTGCGATCCGGCCCAGCTGCGCTACGACCGGATCATCATCATGACCGACGCCGACGTCGACGGAGCCCATATCGCCACCCTGCTGATGACCTTCTTTTTCACCGAAATGACCAACATCGTCGAGCAGGGCTGCCTCTATCTCGCCCAGCCGCCGCTCTACCGCCTGTCGTCGGGGCCGACCGTCGCTTATGCCCGCGACGACGCCCATCGCGGCGAGCTCGAGGCGACCCTGTTCAAGGGCAAGAAGGTCGAGATCAGCCGGTTCAAGGGCCTCGGCGAGATGAACCCGTCCCAGCTTCGCGAGACGACCATGGATCGCAAGTCCCGCTCCCTGATCCGGGTGACCCTGCCCGACGGATACCAGCCGCAACAACCCGTGCGCGACCTGGTCGACCGGCTGATGGGCCGAAATCCGGAGCATCGCTTCAACTTCATCCAGAGCCACGCCGCCGAGATCGCGGAGGAGGAAATCGACGCATGACCGTCGCCGGCCGGTGGATATTCTGCCTGCTGGCATGCTTCTGGGCGGTCGTCGCGGCGGCGGCCGAGCCCTCGCCCGCCTTCACGGCCCGCGCCGATGAGCTGGTTCGGGCTCTGAACGGCGAGATCCCTCCGCGGCAATTCTTCTCTCCCGCCTTCCTGGCGCGGATACCGCCCGAGAAGATGGCCGCGGTCACGGCGCAGCTCAAAGCGAGCTATGGCAGGGCGCGGAGCGTCCAGCGGGTCGAGGCGAACAGCCCAACGGCCGGGATCGTCTTCGTCCGCTTCGAGCGCGCCGTGGTTCGGCTTGGGATGGCGGTCGCTCCGCGGCCGCCATATCTGGTCGAGGGGCTACTCGTCGCCGGCGTCGAATCCACCGCCGCAGACGTCGCCTCCGTCTTCGGCGAGATGGCCGGCCTTCCGGGCGAAGTCTCGCTGGCCGCGGCGCGTCTGGAGGAAGACGGGCCGGCGAATTTCCTCACCGAGAAAGCTGACCGGCCGCTCGCGATCGGTTCGGCGTTCAAGCTGGTCCTCCTCGCCGAGCTGGTGCGCCAGGTGAAAGCGGGCGAGCGGCGGTGGAGCGACGTCGTTCCGCTCGGGGCCCCTTCCCTTCCCTCCGGCTTCCTTCAGGACTGGCCGAAAGGCTCGCCGCTTACCCTCCACAGCCTTGCCGCGCTGATGATCTCGCAGAGCGACAACAGCGCCGCCGACACCCTCCTCGCCCTGCTCGGCCGCGACAAGGTGGAGCGGCTTCTGCCCGAGCTCGGCCTGCGCTCGCCGGAGCGCAACCGTCCCTTCCTCTCCACCCGCGAAGCTTTCGTACTGAAGCTCGGCGATCCCGCCCTCCTCGCCCGCTGGACGGCGGCCGACGAAGCCGGGCGCCGGGCGCTTCTTCCACAACTCGCTCTGGTCGACGCCTCGACTCTCGACCCGACCCGGCACGGCGGTCGCCCCGCCGGGATCGCCGCCGCCGAATGGTTCGCCTCTCCCTCCGACCTTGTCCGAACCCTCGACTGGATTTGCCGGAGCGACGACCGGACGGCTCTGGGCCTGCTTGCGATCAATCCCGGCCTGGGTCCGGCCCTGGCGAAGGATTTCGACTATTTCGGCTTCAAGGGGGGCTCGGAACCGGGCGTTCTCAACCTCAGCTTCCTCCTCAAGACCCGCTCCGGCCGCTGGCTCGCGGTCTCGGCGACCTGGAACGACGAGGCCGCCCCGCTCGACGAGCCCCGCTTCATCGCTCTGATGAGCCGGCTGCTGACGTTGCTGCGGTGATTTGCCTCGCTATCGCGAAGCGATGGGGAGGGGGACCATGCGAAGCATGGTGGAGGGGTAATTAGCGCAGGCGTCTGCCGTCTGGAACGCGAACCTCCCAGGCCGGCGCCAATACCCCTCCACCACCTTCGGTGGTCCCCCTCCCCATGCTTCGCATGGGGAGGCAGTTCAGCGCCCGCTCGCCTCGCGGGACTGGCGCAACGCTTCCTGCTCCCTGGCCTGCTTGTCGCGCGCCGCCCGGACGGCGGCGACCGTCTCCGATTCCTTTTCGCACCACGCCCGGCCGGTCTCGTCGAGCTTGCCGGCCTTGTCGAGGCAGCGGCCCGCGGCGAAGCTGCGCGGCAGGAGGTCGAGCGGTTCGACCGAGGAATCGCGACGCTCTATCGCCGGCCTGATCGCGGTAAAGAAGGTTCGCCAGCCGCGGCGACTTCGCGCCAAAGCGAGCGCCTGCGGAGTCGCCGCGGCCCCGGTCGGCGCCGGCGAATCGAGCCCGGCCAGCGGTACCTTGTCCAGCCGCTCCAGCGCCTCGTCGAAGCGGCCGAGCTCGCGCAGGGCGTTGATCGCCCGTCCTTCCATTCCGATCCAGGCGAGGTCCGCCGGACGTGGCGGCACCTTCGCCGAAGCCTCGACAAGCTCTTCCAGATAGCGCTTCCTCAGCTCCGGCCTTCCGTCCGCCTCCCAGCTCGCCTGGAGCAGGGCCCACAGGTAAAGCTCCGGAGGAAGGCCCATTTCCCGCATCAGCCAGTAGGCGCGGTAATATTGGGTCTCGGTCTTGCGCAGCGCCTGAAAAGCCTCGGACTGGACCAGCGGCTCGATCCTCGCGACCTCGTCCAGATCATATTCCTTGTAGAGGACAAGGCCGTTGTCCGGACATTCGGGAAGGGCGATCGGGAACTTCACGCCTCCGATCGGCTGTCCGTCCGGCCGCTCGCCGGCCACGACGGGCGTGGCCACGGGCTGGAACTGGAAGCCGGCGCCGCCGATCGGGCAGGTCATCGCCCGGGTCGGCACGGGTTCGGCAGCGGGCGCGGCGGGGGCTCCGGTGGCAGGAATGCCGAGAGCGGCAATCGTCGCGGCAAGGACGGGGACACGCATCGCAAACACTCCTTGAACGCGCTTCTAGCTGGTCACGGCGGGGGCGACGAGCGGGAAGCGCGGAATGGCGGCGTTGAAAGCCCGACCGTCCGCTCCGACCATCGAATAATGCCCCTCCATCCAGCCGGTCGGGGTCGGCAGCGGACAGCCCGACACATAATCGAACGAGCCTCCGGGCTCGATCACCGGCTGCTCGCCGACCACGCCCTCCCCCTGGACCTGGTGCCGGCCGCCGCGTCCGTCCGCGATCGTCCAGTCGCGGCCGATCAGCTGGATCGCTCCGGGCGACCCGTTCTCGATGCGCACATGATAGGCCCAGAACCAGCGGCCGCGGCCCGGCTCGGACTGTTCGGGAAGGAAGCTGACCGACACCCGGACGGTGACGTCGCCGGTCGAGGCGCTGTGGGGAAAGAGACTTTTCACAAGCGCTTCCCTCTACTTATCGGCCGCATGCGTCAATTGCTTGCGCGGCCCGGCCCGATCCGCGAAGGGTCCGCAATGGCGCAGGACTGGACCCCGGCAAGCTGGCGCGCGCTCGAGGCGCGGCACCAGCCCGTCTACGACGATCCCGCCGCCCTCGATTCCGCCTTGCGTGAGCTCGCCGCCTATCCGCCGCTCGTACCTAGCGCCGAGGCCCATGCCCTCAAGGCCGAGCTAGCCGAGGCTCAAGCGGGACGCGCCTTCCTTCTCCAAGGCGGCGATTGCGCCGAAAGCTTCGCCGAATTCTCCACCGAGACGATCCGGGGCACCGCCGCCCTGATCGAGGCGATGGCCCGGCGCCTTGCGGCGGCGAGCGGCCTGCCCGTCGTCCGGGTCGGGCGGATCGCCGGCCAGTTCGCCAAGCCGCGCTCTCGCGAGGTCGAATCGAAGGACGGGCGCGACCTGCCAATGTATCGCGGCGACATCGTCAACGGCCTCGCCTTCGACGAAGCCGCCCGCCGGCCCGATCCGGAGCGGATGTTCCGAGCCTATGGCCAGTCGGCGGCCGCGCTGAGCCACCTACGCGCCTTCGCCGGGCCGGAGCCGATCTACACCAGCCACGAAGGCCTGCTTCTGCCCTACGAGCAGGCGCTCACCCGCCGCGACGGAGCCGGCTGGTACGCAAGCTCGGCCCATTTCCTCTGGATTGGCGACCGCACCCGCTTCGCCGCTTCCGCCCATGTCGAATATCTGCGCGGCCTCACCAACCCGATCGGGATCAAATGCGGGCCGGGCCTTCGCCCCGATCTGCTTCTGGCCCTGCTCGACACTCTCAACCCGGCGCTCGATCCCGGCCGGATCACCCTGGTCAGCCGGATGGGCGCCGGCAAGGTCGAGCGGGCGCTTCCGCCCCTTCTCCGCGCCGTCGCGGCACGAGGCCATCCCGTGCTGTGGACGTGCGATCCGATGCACGGCAACACGGTTCGGACCGCGAGCGGCTACAAGACCCGGCCGCTCGGCCTGATCCTGGGCGAGCTTCGGGCCTTCTTCGCCGCTGCCCGCTCCGAGGGCGTTCGCGGCGGCGGAGTGCATGTCGAGATGACCGGCCGAGACGTCACCGAATGCACCGGCGGCGCCGAAAAGGTGACCGAGCAGGACCTCGCCGCCCGCTACCACACCCATTGCGACCCGCGCCTCAACCGGGCCCAGGCGATGGAGGTGGCGGAGCTGGTCGCGGCCGACCTCGCCCGCGAACGCGGCGCCGAGGCGGCCTGACCTTATTCCCTCTCACAATTTCAAAGAGCCGCGACTCGCACCACGTCCGAGTCGCAACCCATCTAGTAGGAAAAACCCTACAAGTCAAGAACAATTCACGAACAGAGTTCAGCCGACCCTCGCCGCCTCCAGCATCCCCGCCGGGCACGGGCCCAGCAGCGCCCTCGCCGAACCGCTTCCGTCGAGCCAGGCCCCCCAGCTTTCATGCGCCGGAACGGCGACCTGGCGTCGGTGAAAAGGCGCGACGTCGGGCCCTGGCTCCGTCGTCAGCATCGTGAACGCCTCGCCCGCCTCCGTCGTCCGCCAAATTCCGGCGATGCAGAACCAGTCCCGCCCCGGCATCGTGAACAACCATCTGTCCTTGCGCTTGTCGGCCCGCCGCTGTTTGGGCGTTGTGAATTCATAAAAGCCGTCGGTGACGATCAAGCATCGGCCGCCTTTCTCCGAACTGCCGAACTCGCGCCCGTCGGAGCGGAAATTGTAGACCGGCCTGCCCCCCGGTCCCGGCCAGCTCCAGCGGCGCTGGACAAGCTCCGCGCGCCCCTCCCCCGCCCCCTCGGCCCGCCACCGGACGATCGGCGCAATGTCGGTGATCCGGATCTCCTCGCGCGGCTGGAGGTTGGGCAGGCCGTCCGGGAAGCCCGGCGCCATCCCCATTTGCTGGAAGGTCCCGGCGATCGCATCCAGGGCGACCTTGTTGCTGTAAAGGTTGCACATGGCGGCGCCTCCTAGTCCGCGGCGCCCGTCACCGCCAGCTTGACAGCACAGGCCCCTCCCCCGATATGCGCCCCTCGACGCACGACGGCCCCTTCGTCTAGCGGTCCAGGACGTCGCCCTCTCACGGCGAAAACACGGGTTCGATTCCCGTAGGGGTCACCAACGAAATCAATGACTTAGGCGCAAAAAGCCCTTTCGTTACCGAAACTATCAAATATTCATCAAATAAGCCGCCCCGGTCGTAGGTGGACCTTAATGGACATCGCTGATCAGAGAACGTCCCCGCCTCCTCGGCGAATCAGGATTGGCGGTCAGAAACCGCGAGCTCATAGCCAATCGATAGTTCTCCCGATTTAAGCCGCGTCTTACGGAACTCAATCCCGCCGATTTGGCCGGTGCTCGTGACATGCGCGCCCATGCATGGCCGGAAGAACCCGCGCACCGGCGAGACCAGCCGAATGCCGCCCTTCTTGCCCTCGAGACCGTCACCATCGAGCGTGCATAGTCGGCGAACTTCGTCCTCCGGCACGTCGAGGAATGTGAGAACCGGTTCGTCGCGCTCCACGATCTCTACGACACGCTGCTTAAGGGCGATAACGAAGGCCGCGACCTCGTCCGGCGCAAGGTCGGTCCGGAAAGCGACCCGCGCCTGGCCGGGAACATGCGCGGCGGCGGTCACGGCCCAACGCTTGCCCAGCTCGTGAACGGCGGCGCAGATGATCTCACCGCCGCTGTGCAGCCGCGAGTTGTACTCGCGAGACTTGGTGTCGATCGACGCCGTGATGTCGTCGCCCACGCTAAATGCGCCCTCGACCATATGGCCATAATGGAGGATCCGGCCATTGATCGGCAGCACCTTGTCCACTCGCATCCTGGCGTCGGGGGAATCTAAGAAGCCCACGTCGGAGAGCGCTCCGCCGCCTTTCGGGAAATAAGGCGAAACGGAGAGTTCGGCGGCGAGCCCGGCCTCGTCGCGCACGATATCAAGTATCGTGGCGCTGCACTCCACCATCCGAGGGTCTTCTAGATAAAGGAGCCGAGTTCTCATTTTCCACCTTCCTTACCGAGCAGCGCCAACGGATGATCCAGCCGCCGACGCATCAGGTCGATCGTTTTCTGCAGATGATTGCCGCCGACGCCGCCGGTCGGCGGCGTCACCAACCGGGCCCGCTCCTCCGGGGTCATCTGCTCCACCGGGGTCTTCAGATTCTTGACGATCACGCCCCAATGCACGGCTGCGAGCTTGGCCACTTCCCAAGCCAGCCCCGACACCGCCAGTATCGCGCGGTCCAGCTTGGCCGGCGATCGGCGCAGGCGCCGTCGCAGGTTCTTCTGGCTCATCAGGACGAGGTGGCTGCGGTCGACGCCGACAGCGTCGGCGACAAGGCCGCATAGATCGGGCTGCGCCAAGGACAGGCCGATCTCATTCCGATCCCAGGGCGGCATGTAGCGGGCACGATTGCGCACGACCGGATGGAAAGCCCGCCCGAGAAGGCCGAGGGCGACGTCAAGGTCGGTCCAGGCCCGCGTGAACGTCGCGTTCGGACCTTCGACCCGTCTGCCGCCAATCATAAACGGCGGCAGATAATCGCGAAATTCGAGAAACTCTTTGGGAAATGCGTGAATCTGGAGATCACTCTGGATCTTGCGATATTCGGCCACGAGCGCAGCAGCCGCATCCAACCGCTCGACCGCCTCGACGAGTGGCACGCGTCCGGCGCGAAGGTCGGCAACCAAAGTGACGGCCATGCCGAGCAGGCGCTCGGCTTCCCGGACGGCGAGGCCGAAGCGGAGCTCGCCCTCGGTGCCGGTAAACGTCCAGGGTCCGCCGAGCAGCCAACTGGTATACGCCTGATCTCGCGGCGGCAGGCCGGTGGCCCGTCCGAACGCCAGCAAGGCGGCTTCGAGGCCGGGGATCAAGTTGAGTCCATCGCTGGACTCGCGGTCAGCGGACTCCACCCGGACGTGATGGACGATCGAGGAGGCGATCGCGCCGAGCGCGCCGAGCACGTAGATGGCGTCCTCCGTCCTAAGGCGCGCAGCGATGCGCGCGAGGCCGTCGAGATCGAACTTGGATAGGCGACTGCGGACCGCGTCGGCGACGAAGGCGGCGGAGACCTCGCCGCGCGAGACCGCCATGTTCATGAGCGGGAGCTCATCGCGAAGAAACTGATCCGTGATCCGGCCGATGCGCGGGCGAAGCGGCACGACCGTGAGGTTCCTGCCGGGCAGTGTGCGCGGATCCGCGACGGCGGGCAGCAATGGCTTCGTTGGACGCTGCAGGGCGGCGGCCATTGGCGTCGTCGGCGGCGTGGGATTGGAATTGTCGTTATGGTGCTGCGGGAGCGGCTGCTGCGACCGGCGAGGCGAATGCCGGGGATGATAGCGAAGCGGCTTCGTGTGAGTGTCCGCCTCAATAACTTCGGCTTTGGACTTCTTTCCAGCCCTTGGCCGGGGGGCTCGTGGACGGGATTTCGACTCGGACATCGGGCATTCCTCCCGGCCCTTGAATACGCGAGTCGCTGCTCGTTTCAATCGAAATCGGAAAAGTCAGTTCCTATTTTAGCCACATTGACTCCGCACACGCGTCACAACAGCTTCCTAGAGCGTCGTTATCGCTCAGCTTGCGTTCACTCGCAAGGATGATAAGCGAGACACCGGCCGGCGCGGGATCGGCCATGCATGGAGGTTCTGGATTGTCGGCCCAACAGCCCCGCCCTCTATCGAATAAGGAGCGCGAGCTTTTCCAAGCTCTGCAGCGGCTTAGTGAGGGGCGCGGTGCCCTGCCGGAGCTTGCCGAGATCGAGCCGGGCGCCTTCATCTGGCTGGTTCGTGAAGCTTGGAGGGAAGGCGCGCGCCGGGACGGCCGAAGCGGGCATCTCAAGGACGAAGAGGTCGCCGAAAAAATCGCCCAGGCGCCCGGAGTCGACGAGTTCGACCGCAACCGCTTCCAGCTTCAGTTCGGCAAAGGCAAGCGACTAGCCAGCGGCAAGATCTACCATCAAGCGATCACCAAACCGGTCGCCGAGGCCTATCTAAGGATCGCTCTGAATAACTGGGACATCTCGGCGCGGAGTCCGAAGGATCGAAGCCAGATTTGGTCGCTCTGCACCCCATTTGCCGACCTGGATCGCACTTACCTCGATGGTTGTATAAAGAACGCCATCAGGGCGATGTATCCGGCGGACGACGCCGGGCCCGTTTATTGCCTACTTCCGCCAGGCTTCGGACCCAGGGCGCTCTACCGGGATTTCGGCCAGCAGGGCTCCAGCGTCATCGTTGTTGGGCGCCCGGACGCTATCCGCATCAGCGATCGGGAGTCGCAGATCCTCGTCCTGGCAGAGCTGCTGAACCTCCAACTCGATCAAGGTCGAGGCCCGGCCGCCAAGTCGCTACATATCTGGGCGCAGCTGGAACCGGCCCGATCTGATCCGGAAAAGATGATACCGCTGCTGGGGGGCATCGCTTCGTTGCGGGAGATGCTGGGGGTCGTGCTCGAGGTCGAGGAGAATGCCAAGACGGACGGTGAAACCGGATGGAAGCACGTCGATCTCGAAAGGTGCATCATAGCGATCCGGGAAAGCGGCGGCGGAAAAGCGGCCGAGACTGTCTTCTGGCGGAAGACCCCGGAGACGTGGGTCAGGCAAGGGCTTTCTAGCTCGCCCCGGGATTTTATCCCGGTGTTTGCGCGCAATCCGGAAGGCGAGCAGCAGTTCTACAGCTTTTCGACCGGCGAGGATCCAACCGCGACGCCCTTCATCGATGTCGGCGATCCACGGAACGGCATGGCCGAAGAGCTTACCTCCCTGCACGAGGCGGCCAAGGCGCTTCATGAGGGCCGCCAATCAAATGCCGACACGTCGGGCTGGAAGCTTTATACGTTAAGAGATTTCGTGGGCGGCTCGCCCCGGTTGCAGCAGAGGAAGATGTCATGAGTGCGATCTATGCGTGGCCGGCGCAGCTCAAATGGCGCGACCCGGGCGTTGCGCTGACTTTCGTCGTGCCCGCCGAGCGCTGCAACCTCGATTGCAGCTTTTGTGCGATCCGCCAGCGAAAGGAAATGTCGGACGCGGTCCTGTCGCCAGCCGACTATGCCTATTTCGTCGAGGACGTGGTGAAGGCGGAACCGACTGCGATCGTCTCGATCCAGGGCTACGAACCTCTATTGCCCGAATCCTGGCCTTATACCCAGGCCATCCTCGAAACGGCGCAGCGGCTAGGCATTCCCGGAAGCCTCGTGACAAATGGGACCCTGCTCGCCGAACGGGCCCCGGCGCTCGCGGCGCTCGATCCGGCAGGCGTTACGGTCAGCATCGACAGCGACATCGCCGCCGAGCATGACCGCCTTCGCGGCCGGGTCGGCGCCCTTGCGGACACGCTTGCCGGGATCCGCGCCCTCGCTGCGATCGGCGACTTCGATCGCCGCATCACCGTCAGTTCGGTCCTCCTCCCCCGGCGCCGTCACCTGCTCGAAAATATGCCAGCTCTGCTGGCATCGCTCGGCGTCCGCCACTGGGCAATCAGCCCGCTGCTGCGCATCGGCCGCGGCGCCGCCGGCGGTCCGGTGGCATCGACCGACGCGGTGATTGACGATGTTCTCGTCCTCAATCGACTTGCCGGTGAGGCTGGCGTCGAGGTCGTCCTCGACGACGAACTGGGCGCGCTCGAGCGGCGTGAGGAGGGCTATGGCGACTTCCTCGTCCGGCGCTTCGATCGGCCGGACGGGCTCGTTAGACTGGTGCCGAGCGGCGCATGTTCTGTCGGAAGTGAGATCTTGTCGCAGGTCGACGCAGCGGCGCCTGTATGGCGGCCCCACCAGGATTCTCCGGCCCATTTTCTCGGCTCGATCCTGGGCGACCGTTCGCCGCCGCGCATCTTGCAGGCCGCGTGATGCGCCGCCTCTGGCCAATCTTGCTGGTCCTGGCAGCAGTCGCCGCCGGCCTATGGTTCTGGGTCGGCCGCGACACGAACACGACCGATGCCCGATTGACGCCGATCGTCCTACCGATGCGAACCTTCGCGTTGAATCTGGACCCGTCGACGATGGCGGACATTGACAGCCGCAAGGTCGGAACGCTCATTTATACCGGGCTGGTTGCGGTCGACCAGAACGGCACCGTGCGGCCCCGCGTTGCACGCAGCTGGCGGCGGCTTGACCCGAACACGATGGAGTTCACTCTCGCCAGCGGCATAACCTTCCCGGATGGAACTCCGGTCACGGCCCAGAGGGTTGGCGCTTCCCTTTGTGCCGCGATGCAGCCGGCTCACATCCAGTCCTGGTCGTTGGCCAGCATTGCCCGCACTCCGGGTCGTACGCCCGGATCCGTCGAATGCAGCGGGATCGAGGCACAAAGCTCGACCGTCTTGTTAATCCGGGAATCAACGCCAACGCCTTGGCTGATGGAAGCCCTGGCAGGCCCTGGCGGCTGGATCGTGGACGTCTCCAAGCAGCCGGGACGCTATGGGATCAGGCCCGGAACGGGTCCTTTCACGATAGCCTCAGTGGCTCCGGACAGCGGCATCGACTTGAGAGCGCGGCAGGGAGGTGCATTGCCCGCCCATGTCGACCGCGTAGAATTCAGATATCTCCCCGAGGCGGCCGTTGCAGCAAGCAACTTCGCCGCGGGGCGCTTGGATTTCTTGCAAATTGACACTCCTCAACTTGCGGAACTCGTGCTTGATACTAGCGGACGACCGACGGTTCCGAATGCGCAAATCCTACGGGCCGACGTAGACCGGGTCCGCGTCGTCGCGTTCAATCTGCGGCGATTGGCGCAGCGCGGTTTGTCGCAGGCCGAGATTCATACCCTACTCAGCCAATATTCGCGGGCCGTCCCGCGGGAACAGATCGCTCGCAGGGCAAGAGGCATGGCCCGCCCCATGTCGACGCCCTTTCCACCCGTCGATCGCGTCGAAGCAGGTGAAACCGACACCACCGCCGCTGAATGGAGGCGGGGCGACCTGACCCTGCTGACCGAGGCCGATCCCTATTCGGACATGATCGCTTCGCAATTGCCAACGTCGATAGGTGGTGCGCCGATCCGCTACAGAACCGTCGACAAGAACGTGCTCATCGAGGCGCTCGTCGGCGGGAATTACGACGCAGCGCTGATCACAATCGAAGCGACTCATCACACGCCCAAATTCTGGGCCGCCTTCTTTACACCCGGCGACCCCTATGTCGCGTTTGGCGCTCCGGTAGCGGGGCTCCCCGCACTCAATCTGTCAGACCCGCGGGACCTCGAGCGCGCCGCGCAGCTTATACAGAGGGACGGCAACTGGGTCGGAATTCTCCGGGATGTCGGGATATTCGGCATGTCCCAGCGCCTGTCCGGCGTGCGGCTCACCGGAAGCGGCCAGCTGAGTTTCGAGGAGATCGGACTCCGGGAGTGAAACCGGTCCTGACGGCTTTGGCGTGGCTGTTCCTCACGGTCGCCGGGGCCCATGCCTTGGCCTTCGGCATCGTGAAGGTTCTGCCGGATCCGATGGTTTCCATCCTCGGCTTCCGAAGCGCGCAAATCGAGGTGCGGGAAGCAGTCGAACGATCCCACCCTCCAAGATCCTATGGCCGAGTCCTCAGTGATCTCAGCCGCGGCGATCTCGGCACGACACTCGACAGCGTTCCGGTCGGCGAAGAGATGACTGCCGGGATGGAGGCGAGCTTACCACGTCTCGTCGGCGCGACAGCCTTGGTGCTCGTCATCGTAGGGCTTGTCGCCCTAACGCCCGCCGGCTCGCTGCGGCCCATCGCGAGAATAGGCGCCTTCCTAGCATTTTTCCCGCCTTTCATCGCGCCATTCCTGGCCCTGTGGGTCATGGTGGCGCTCGCCCGGTCAACGCCATCGGCCGCCTTTTTCCTTGAACCTTGGCTTTGCGGACTCGCCGTCGCCCTTCCAGCCGCCGCCTTCGCCGCCGCCCAAGCGGCGGCCATCACGGAGCGCAACCTGCTGATGCCCTTCGCCGTGACCATTCGCGCGGTTGGCGCGACACCGTTGCGGCTGCGCATGCGTCTGCTTCACCATCTGATCCTCGAGATCGCGCCGACCTTGGAAAAGCTTGCGATCGGCCTGATGACGGCCCTGCTCTTTGCGGAGTCGGCGTTCGGGCTGAGCGGGCTGGGGTCGCTGACGTTGCGAGCGATCCGCCGCGCCGACCTGGACCTCATTCTCGCGATTGTCGGCTTCAGCGCGATCGTGATCGGCGGGCTGCGCATCGCGACCGCCGCGCTTCGTGCCCGCTATGGGATCAGGGCGCGATGAAGTGGATTCCCCTCCTTCCGATGGCATTGCTGCTCGGATTCGCGTTGGTTCCAGTGTCGCCTACTGTCGAACCATGGAACGCAGCCGGATTGCTCGGCTCGGACGAGTTCGGGCGAGACCAATTGCTCGTCATGCTGTCGGCAACCGGGCGATCGATGGCCACCGGGATATTGCTGGCCGGCGCGACGATCTTTCTGTCGCTTTCGTTGAGCTTTCTCCTCGTCTTTCGCAAGTCGCGGATCCTGGCGGGCGTCCAAATGTCCATGACCCAGGTTCTGGAGAGCGTGCCTGCAATGATCTGGGTCCTGGCTGCATTCTCCGCGTCAGGTGGATCGTCGCCAATCATCACCGGAGTAACCTTCGTCGTCGCAATGATGCCGTTCGCGGTGACGATCATCAGCGGCGAGTTCTCGCGCCTTGCTGGCCTGCCCTATATGGAGGCGGCGCGACTGCTTGGTGTCCCCGCATATCGTCAGCTGAGGCGTCATCTCCTCCCGAACTGCCGCGGGGTCCTGGGGCCCTTGTTCATCCAGATCGTTGGCCTAGCCATCGCGATCCAGGGCGCCATCGGGCTGCTCGGGTTCGCCAACCGTACTGATCTCGATCTCGGCATCCTGCTATTGCGGGGTAAGGAAAATGTCGCCGCTCACCCTGAACTGTTGCTGTCAACGCTCGCCAGCTTGGCGCTGCTCTATCTCTACCTGAACTGGCTTCGGATTCGGTTTGACGGACCCGACGCTACTTCTCGGGGCTTTGCCTGAGAGGAGCGACGAGACGGATCGTCTCGGGATGACGCGAGTTCGCCATGACCTGTTGGGCGGAACCTGCTTCCACAATCTCCCCCCTGTGGAGCACGAGGATCCTGTCGCAGATTCCGGCAACAAGCCCGACATCGTGGGAGATAAGCACCAAAGCCACTCGCTTGTTCTCGACCAGCCTGCGCAGCAAGCGCGCGACCCGCGCGGCCGATTGCTGGTCCAGCGACGCGGTCGGCTCGTCGGCGACGAGAACGGCCGGTTCCGCGGCGAGCGCCCGGGCGATCGCGGCGAGCTGGCATTGTCCTGCCGACGCCTCGTCCGGAAACCGGCCATGCAACTCGGCGGAAAGCCCGACTTCGGCCAGCAAGCCCTCCGCGCTCGTCCTCGCCGATTGTTCATCCTGCCCCCGCAGCAGAAACGGCTCGGCGACCGCGCCGGATATCCGGATGGCCGGATTGAGCGAACCAGTCGGATCCTGGAAGATCAACTGGGCCGGGCGTGAGTTCGCGTTGGCCTGTTCCCGACCCGGGAAAACCACCGCCCCGGAATCAACTTCCGTCAGGCCCACCAGCGCACGCGCCAAAGTCGTCTTGCCGGCGCCGGACGCGCCGATAATGCCGACCGCCTCGCCCGCTCCGACCGAAAAGGAAACGTCATGCAACGCGCTCACTTCCCGCCCGCCTGACCGGAAGGATTGCTCAAGGCGATCGACCACCATCACCGGGGCTGCGGAATCGACACTAGCGGCACGGGCCGGCACCGGAGGGACCGGGGGATTGGCACGCGATAGTTGGCCCTGCTCCAGCCTGATGACTCGATCCGTGCTCAGGCCCAGCAATTCCTCGTCATGTGAGATCAGCAGCGCCGCTTGGTCCCGTTCAGCGCTCATCTTGCGCAGAGCCATGGCAAATTCCCGGCTGAGCGGCAGATCGAGGCCTGTCGTGGGTTCATCCGCGATCAGCAGCGAAGGCTTGAACAAGCCGGCCATGGCGAGGAGCACCCGCTGCCTTTCGCCGCCGGAGAGCTGGGCTGGACGCGAATTCAAGATCCGGTCGGGCGCGTCGAAGCCGACCGCAATCAGCGCCTCGTGCAGGATATCGCGACGTGCGTCACGAGAGGCACGGCCATGCCGAGTCAGGGGCTCTTCCAGCTGAACCCGGCAGGTGCGGATCGGGTCGAGCGCAAGGCTTGGCCGCTGAAAGACGAGCGCAAGCCGCTTTCCGCGCAGCGCGCTCAGCTCACGCTCGTGCAGATGGAGCAAATCCATGCCCTCGAACAGAATCTGGCCCCGCGTGACAGCCATTGAGGGCGGTAGCAGGCCCATGATCGCGAGCGCAGTTATCGTTTTCCCTGCACCGGTTGGACCAGCGAGCCCGACAATCTCCGAGGTTCCGATCGCCAGCCTCTCCAGCGAGAGCAGGATGTCCCCGGTGGCGCGAAGCCGCACCTCCAGATTCCGGACTTCTAGAGCGCAACTCCTTACGGACGGAGTTTCCTGGACGGCATGTTCAGCCATACAGAATGGCTAGGGCCGAAGATGCATAGTCGCAAGCGCGACCCGGCGGAAAGCGCGCTCAGGTGACTCACCACGACCTTGGAAATGAGCAGATAGATCGGCACCATTGTTAATCACCCTGTACGGATTCTAGCGATGACCGTTCGCGGCGCAGCGCCAGGAAATCAACCAGGCTTCCAACGGGAATGAGCGTCGCGCGCCCGATCTTGATCGTGTCGATTTCACCTGCCGCAATGCACTGATAGAGCTTGGATCGACCGATTCCCAGCATTGCGACGGCTTGCGGAATTCGCACCGAGAGCGGGCTCACGGCGAGCTGTTCACGGCGCGGCTTCACTTCGTGCGTCCTTGGCGGCTTCGCGTGAATTCGCGGTCACCCTCGATGAACGAGACGAGCATGGCGGGCACAAGCTCGGCGACCGGCTCGCTCGTTCCATAGGTTGCCTGATACGCAGCGGCATAGTCCTTCAATGCCTCGCTCAATTCCGGCGAAATCGTGATGGTCAGCTTGACAGGAGTTCGATCCGGGAGCCGCGAAAGTTTCAGCATCATCCCCTCCTCAACCGCGCCAAGGCCGCAGGATCAGGTCCTTGTGGACCATCACCCTCAGCGGAAAGCCGGGCCGAACCCTGATCGTCGGCTGGATGTCGAGGTTGCGTTCCACGATCCTCTGGCCTGCACGATCGCCATTGGATTGCGCCGACTCTCGGATGGCTCGCACCAGGTCGGATTCCGAATTGCCGAGGCTGAGCTGTGTCCCGACGCCGAGCAGCGTCGAAAGGCCGATGCCGCGCAGCAACCGCCAGGTGTGGAAGTCGACGCGGTCCGCGACGCCGGCATAGCCCGCCGCGTCGGTCGCGGGCAGGTTGTCGAGCTGGATCGACGACCCATCCGGGAAGACGATCCGCTGCCAGACGAGAAGTGCCCTGCTCTGGCCGAAAGCAACGACGCTGTCGTAGCGGCCGATCAACCGCGCGCCTTGGGGAATGAGCAATGCCCGGCCGGTCGCCGAGTCATAAGTGTTCTCGGTGACCTGGGCGACCACCATGCCCGGGAGGTCGGAGTTGAGCCCAGTCAGCAGGCTCGCCGCGATCACGCTGCCGGCGCTGACCTGCCAGCGCGAAGCCGGCGACTGCAATCGATGCGGATTAACGGTCCCGCTCGTGTCGCGGGCATTGACGAAGGCGAGCATTTGGCCCTGGCCCGCCTGCTCTGTTGCGCCTTCGCCGGCGCCAGGCCCTTCCGCGGCCGTGCCCGGTGGGGCCGCCATCGCGGCCGCGCCAGCATCCGCGGCTGTGCTTCGCGAGATCTGCATCAGCACGGGCGCTTCACGGGCCTGCCTAGCCTCGGCGAGCCGCCGTTGCCGCTCGGCTTGGGCGGCCTGCTCGGCCGCCTGCATCTGCGGGGGCTGCGGCTGGCCCGCAAGCGGCGTTTCGGTCGCCATCTGGCGCTGATGCTCGAGGATTGGCCGCCCGAGATCGCCGGGGAGCGGCGGGCCGAGCCGCGGGACGCCGGGCGGAACCTGGCCATACGTATCGGGCAAGCGGTTGAGAGCCTCGGGTGTCGCTTTCCTCTCGACCGAAAGGAGCTCGTCGCCATTGGCGGCGAGCCTCAGGCCCGCCGGCTGGAGCGCGACCCAGGCGATCGTCGCGATCGACGCCGAGCAGGCGGCGGCGATGCCGATCAGGAGTCCGCGCCGAAACCGGACCGCGCGCCTCGGCGAGCCGCGCAGGACGAGGGTTTCCGGATCGGACTTGGGAAGCGGCGCGGCCGGCGCGGGAGCGGTATCGACGGTCATCGGGCCCTCCGCCGCGACGGGCGTTCGCCGTGCCGGCGCACGTCCTCCCGCTCGATCCGGACGACTTGCTGGTCGCGCTGGCCCAGCCTCAGTTCGGCGGCGGCGAACAGCCGGTCGACGACATAATAATGGCCGCGCACGCGATAGTTGACGAGCTGGCTGTCCCCATCGGCGCCGATCACGAACAAGGGCGGCGCCTCGCCCTGGTCCAGCCGGGCCGGAAATTCGATGAAGACCTGCCGGCCGTCGTCGAAGGCGCGGATCGGACGCCACGGCGGCCGGTCGCCCGAAATCGCGTACCGGAACTGGAGGTTCGACAAATCGAGCCCGGAGGCGAGCGGCTCCATCCCGGCACCCTCCCCGCTCCGATCGAGCGCCATCAATTGATCCTGCGGGTAGGTCCACGAGACCGCCGCCATGGCGGTGCGCGACGTCGATTCCACCTGGAGATGATAGGAGCGCCGGTCGGTCGTGATGACGAGGTTGGTCGCAAGACCGGCCGCGGATGGCTTGATCAGGATGTGGACGCGGCGCGCCGTCCCGGACCCCGAGCTCGTGTCGCCGACCACCCAGCGGACGGTGTCGCCGGCCGCGACGGCGGTAAGGCTCTCGCCGGGCTGGAGCGCGATGTCGGTCACCTGCTCGGGCGCGGTGTAGAGGCGGTAAACCCCACCCTCCATCCAGGCATAGACCTGCACGGCATTGATGAACCCGTCCGCACGTGGTTCCTGGAGCGCCGCCCGGTTGGCGGCATCGACCCGGGCCGGGGGCGCGCGCCGGTCGCCTCGCCTTACAGGGCGGGCGGCGCGCGTCGCCGGCACGGCTGCCGGCGGTCCCGGAAGCTGCTGCACGGTCGCCGGCTCCACCGCAGGCGTCTCGACCACCAGCGAGGCCGGCTGCATCGGCGGCGGATCGAACGCGATCTGGGGCAGCCGGGCGCGGGCGCCGCAGGCTCCAAGCGCCACGGTGGACGCGAGCAAGAGAAGTCTGAAGCGCATTATTGTCCTCCTTGAGGTTCTGGAGCCGGCGCAGGCACGGGCGCCAAAGCGGGTGCTTCGAGGGGTGATCCCGATGGGATGTTCGCAGGCGGCGGGGCGGCGGCCGGAGCCCCAGGCGCTGGCGCTGGTTCGAGCTCTCGCGACCAGTCGATGCCGTTGACGTAGAGGCCGAGCGGATTCTTGCGGAGCACGTCGGCATTAGCGGGCGGCTGGACCGTCACGGTCAGCATCGCCGTCCAGCGCTCGGTCCGTGCCAGGCTGCCGCGCTCGAAGGTCTGCTCGATCCACTTGACCTGGAAGCTGTTTTCCGAAGCCCGGACCACGCTGGTGACCTGGACTGCCACGCTGCGATTGCCGATGTCGGCGAACGGATCGTTCGCGCGGGCGTATTCGCCGAGGAAGACGCTCGCCCTGTCGGTGGCGAAGTCATAGGCCGACAGCCAATTCTCGCGCACGAGAACCGCGTCGGTCGAGATCGAGCGGACGTTGCGGATGAAGCGTCCCAGATGCCAGGCGATCTGGGGATCGGTAGGCCGGTAGGCGGCGTCAGCGGGCGCGACCGCGCGGGCTTCGCCGAGCCGGTCGACCTCGACGACATAGGGGGCGACTCGACTCTGGGCCGATTGCCAGACGAGCCCGGCGGCGAGGCCGCTCGAGATGGCGAGGCAGCCGAAAGCGACGAGCCGCCAACTCCGGGCCTGGACCCGCGCCGAGCCGATCCGCTCGTCCCAGAGCTGTCCGGCCTTCTGGTAGGGAGTCACGGGTTCGGGCGTGTGCCCGTAACGTTGCACTGCGCGCTTGAAGACCATCAGTCGTCCTTTTCCTTGATGTCGGGGGTTGCGGATCCGCCGGGGCGGTCGCCATGACGAACAGCTTGCATGACGGCGTGGCGCCGGTGGCGGCTGGTTTGTTCGGAACGTAGGCGCTGCGCCCATGCAGGCGTCGCATCTGACGAGGCGGACGGGCCTTCCGATCCGCCGCTTGAGCTGGCGCCGCCGCGAAATACGGAGTCGCGGCCCTTGTCCGCCGCGGCGCCGACGCCGGAACGTGAGGAGATTTGCGCGGCGGCTGCACTCACCACGCCAGCCATGCCGGCGCGCACGCCTGCCATTCCAGTCTGGCCCGATGTCTCGCGGCCAAGCTGATAGGCGGCCGATGCGCCCGAGCCCATCGAAGTGCCCGCGCGGATCGCCGACATTCCGGCCGAGCCCGCGCCGCGCACGCCGCCGGCGACGGCGCCGCCGGCTATCGCCGCGCCGCCAACCACTGCACCGACGGTCCCGACCGCGGCGCCGGCGCCGAGCTGCGGCGCACCGGAAACGAGACCGGAGGCGATGCCCGGGCCGAAGATGCCGAGGCCGAAGAGCGAGATCGCCGCAAGGACGAGCGACATTGCCTGGTTGGTGTCCGGCTCCTGGCCCTGGAGCGACGAGACGAACTGATCGAAAAAGCCCGAGCCGATGCCCACGATGACCGCGAGCACCATCACCTTGATGCCCGAGGAGACCACGTTGCCGAGGACGCGCTCGGCCAGGAAACTGGTCCGATTCCAGAGCGCGAAGGGAACGAGCACGAAGCCAGCCAAGGCGGTCAGCTTGAACTCGATGATCGTTATGAACATCTGCACCGCGAGGATGAAGAAGGCGAGGATGACGATAACCCAGGCGATCATGCAGACGGCGATCGTCAGGAAATTCTCGAAGAAGCTGATGAATCCCATCAGCTCGCTGACCTGGTCGAGCAGCGGGTGCGCCGCTTCGAAGCCGACGCCGGCGAGATGGCCCGGCCGCAACAGGTCGTCGGCCGTCATCGTCCCGCCGCCCGCGGTGATTCCAAGCCCGGCGAACGAGCGGAAGATGATCTCGGAGAGTGTCTTGAAGCTGCCGAGGATGAAGGCAAAGACGCCGACGTAGAGGATCTTCTTGAGGAGCTTGCCGATGACGTTGTCGTTCGGCTCCATCGCCCAGAACAGGCCGGCGAGCGTGATGTCGATCCCGATCAGGACCGTCGTCAGGAACGCGACGTCGCCGTTCAGGAGCCCGAACCCGCTGTCGATGTAGCGGATGAAGGCTTCCATGAACCGGTCGATGACATTGAGGTCGTTCATTCGAGTTCGTTCCCGACGAAGGAAGAAAGGGGGTGCCGCGGAGCGCCGAAAGGGGCGGTTCGGGCTCCGCGGCGGGAGCCGGCCATTTGGGGGGTCAAGCCGGTTCCAATCGGATCAGGGCCTCATCGGGGCGTGTAGGCCCGGCCAGTGCCGAGGAATCGACGGGTCGCTTCGCGCGCTTCGGTCTCCGCTTGCGCCCGGCGCGCCTGCTCCATCGCCTCGACGCGGAACTGCGCGGCCATCATTGTCTGCAACTGGAACTGCTGCTGGGTCGCGAGCGCGAGGAGCTGGTTGGTCGCCTGCTGCGCCTGGAGGCTGCCGACAGCGCCCTGGCTCTGCTCGACGAGCTCGCCAAGCAAGCGGTTGTCCGCCTGGACGTTCTCGACGACCTGGGCCTGGAGGCCCATCGTCCCGCGAAACGCGCTCATCACGCTCTCGAGCCTGGAGCGGGCCGCCGCGATGCGGCTGTCGCGGGCGACGACCTGTCCGGCGGCGCCCGGATACATGGCCCGGAACTGGCTCTCGAACTGGTTAACCCGGAAGCTGATCCCCTGCGCCTGCCCCATCAGCTGGTCGACGCGCTGGAAATTGGCATTCAGGCGCGTGACTGCCGAGAAATCGAGCCGCTGCAGGTTGCGGGCCTGGTTCTGGATCATCGTCGCTTCGTTCTGGAGCGACTGGATCTGCTGGTTGATCTGCTGCAGGGCACGCGCCGCCTGCAGGATGTTCTGCGAGTAATTGGTTGCGTCGAACACCGGGATGGCCGCCGCCGGCGTGACCGGAACCACGACGGCGACAACGCCGCCGATACCCATCGTGGTGGCAAGCAAGGCACTCAGGAACCTGGTCTTCATGGCATTCACTCCTTCTCGGGTTGGGCTTGCTGGAAGTCGGGGAGGATCGTGGCGGCCCAGCCAAGGCCGGCGCCCTCGAGCCAATGGGCGGCGAAGCCCTGCTGGCCGTGCTCGGCCAGAATCTCGTCGATGCGGGCCTGCGAAGCCGGATCGGACGCGCCGCAGAAGGCGAGCGCGATCGGCCCCAAGCCAAGCTCGAACAGCCGATTGCCGCGGCGCGACTGCAGGTAATAATGGCGCTTGGGCGTGGCCCGCGCGATCAGTTCGACCTGTCGCTCATTGAGGCCGAAGCGCTCATACGCATCCGCGGCCTGGGGCTCGATCGCGCGATCGTTGGGAAGGAAGATCCGCTGCGGACAGCTCTCGATGATCGCGGGTGCGATGGCGCTGTCTGCAATGTCGGCGAGCGACTGGGTCGCGAAGACGACCGCGACGTTCTTTTTCCGCAAGACCTTGAGCCATTCGCGGATGCGGGCGGCAAAGAGCGGGTTGTCGAGGAAGATCCAGGCTTCGTCCAAGACGAGCAGGGTCGGGCGGCCGTCGAACCGTTGCTCGAGCCGGTGGAAGAGATAGGTCAGCACCGGGAGGACGACGCCGGCATTGCCCATCAGCGCCTCGGTTTCGAAGCATTGGACATCGGCGATCGCCAAGCGGTCGGATGCGGCGTCGAGGAGCGCGCCGAACGGACCCTCGAGCGTATAGGCGAGCAAAGCCGATTTCAGCGCATTGGACTGTAGGAGCAGCGACAGGCCTGTCAGCGTCCGCTCATCGGCGGGCGCGGTGGCAAGGCTCCCCAGCGCCGACCAGATCGCCTCCTTGATCTCAGGAGTGACGACGACGTTCTCGTGAACGAGCAACGCCGCGATCCACTCGGCCGCCCAGCTGCGCTGCGCCGGATCGTCGATGCGCCGGAGCGGCTGGAAGGCGAGCATCTCCTCCCCTGCCCCGCTCGCCGAGGCGCCGAGCGAATGATGGGCGCCGCCCATGGCGAGCACGGCGGCGCGCGCCGACCAGCCCTTGTCGAACATGTAGACCTGTGCGTCGGGATAGCGACGGAACTGCATCGCCATCAGCGCGAGCAGCACCGACTTGCCGGCGCCGGTCGGTCCGACCATGAGCATGTGGCCGACGTCGCCGACGTGGGTCGAGAGGCGAAACGGGGTCGAGCCGCTGGTCTGGGCATGGATGAGCGGCGGCCCGCCCAGGTGATCGTTCCTCGACTGCCCTGCCCAGACCGACGACAGGGGCACCATGTGGGCAAGGTTCAGGGTGTGGAGGAGCGGCTGGCGGACATTCGCGTAGACGTGACCCGGAATGCTCGAGAGCCAGGCCTCCACCGCGTTGACGCCCTCGCGGATGCACGTGAAGCCGAGGCCGTTGACGATGCGCTCGACACTTCGCACCTTCTCATCGGCAATGGCGGGATCGGCATCGGAAACGGTAACGGTCGCCGTCAGGAAGCCGAACCCAACATGGTCGCCGCCGAGCGCCTGCAAGGCGAGGTCTGCGTCGACCACCTTGTTGTCGGCGTCGCTGTCGAGGAGCTGGACCGGCTGGTTGTACATCACCTCGCGCAGGAGCTGGGTGACGGACTTCCGTTTGTTGAACCACTGCCGCCGAATCCTGGTCAGCGTCTTGGTCGCCTCGGTCTTGTCGAGGGCGATGAAGCGCGTGACCCAGCGATAGGCAAAGGCCTGGTGGTTGAGGGCGTCGAGGATTCCCGGCCGGCTCATGTTCGGAAAGCCAAGCACGGTGAGCGTGCGCAGGTGCCGGTCGCCGAGCGTCGGCTCCAGGCCGCCGGAGAGCGGCGTGTCGGCGAGGTAGCCGTCGAGATACATGGGGATTTCGGGAAGCTCGACCGGGTGGCGCCGGTTGGAGACGGTCGCATGGAGATAGGTGAGCGTCTCGCCGTCATCGAGCGCGCGGACTTCCGGCATGAAACCCGAAAAGAGGTCGAGCGCGCGATCGGTCTCGGCGACGAAGCCGACGACGGCCTGGCGCCAGTCCCGGCCCTTCACCTCCCCGCTCCGCTCGACCAGCGCGCGCTCGGCGGTCGCGACCTGGTCGGCCGGAGGCATCCAAACGAGGGTCAGGTGATAGCGGCTCTCGAAATGGTCGCTCTCGCCTTCGAACGCGGCCTGGCGTTCCCTGTCGACCAGCCAGGAGGCGGGTTCCGGGAAGCTGCTTTCCGGATAGCCCGGCGCCTCGATCCGCTCGGCTTCGAAGAAGAGCGCCCAGCCGGTGCCGAAACGGCGCAGCACATTGTTCGCCCGGGCCGCCGTCGAGATGAGCTCCGCCTCGGTCGCGCTTTCGAGGTCGGGCCCGCGGAAACGCAGGGTGCGCTGAAAGCTGCCATCCTTGTTGAGGACGACGCCCGGAGCCACGAGCGCGGCCCAGGGCAAATGGTCCGCGAGGCGGTCAGCCTTGCTGCGATATTCCTTGAGGCTCAGCATGTGAAATTGCCCTTTTGGCGAAGGTGCCGGGCGAGGACAGGGGCGAAGTCCGGGTCGCGTTTCGCCGCGAAGACGCCGAGCGAGTGGCCGAGCAGCCAGAGGACGAGGCCAGCGATCCATTGCTGCAAGCCAAGCCCGAGCGCGGCTGCGATCGTGCCAGTGACGATGGCGAAGGTCCGGGGTGCTCCGCCGAGCAGGATCGGTTCGACGAGGGCGCGGTGAAGCGGCGCCTCGAAGCCTTCGATATGCTGGCCCTCGCCGGCGCTCATGCGATCAGCGCCCCGCCGCCGAAGCTGAAGAAGGAGAGGAAGAAGGAGGATGCGGCGAAGGCGATCGACAGGCCGAAGATGATCTGGATCAATTTGCGGAATCCGCCCGCCGTCTCGCCGAAGGCCAGCGTCAGCCCGGTCATGATGATGATGATCACCGCGATGATCTTGGCGACCGGGCCCTGCACCGATTCCAGGACCTGCTGGAGCGGCTGCTCCCACGGCATGCCCGAGCCGGCGGCCTGGGCCGAGGCGGCGGCAAGCAGGGCCGCGATCGCAAGCGCACCCACCAAGGGGTCGCGCAACGGGGAGGGGCGAACATTCATGGATAGAGCTCCTTTCAGACGGCGTGCAGCCGGGTTGGGGTGAGGTCGGTGAAGTCGTAGTCGCCGTCGCCATCGAGGCCGGCGACGCGGGCGATGGTCTCGATCCGGCGGCCGGTGCCGCGCCCCGAGATGAACACAACGAGGTCGATCGCCTCGGCGATTAGGCGACGGGGGACGGTGAGGACGCTCTCCTGGACAAGCTGCTCGAGCCGGTAGAGCGCCGAGCGCGCGCTATTGGCGTGGACGGTCGCGATCCCCCCGGGATGGCCGGTGTTCCAGGCCTTGAGCATGTCGAGCGCCTCGGCCCCGCGCACTTCGCCGACGATGATCCGGTCGGGTCGCAGTCGCAGCGTCGAGCGGACCAGGTCCGCAAGGCTGACGGATCCGGCACGGGTGCGCAGGGCGACGCAGTCGGGAGCGGAACATTGCAGCTCGCGGGTGTCCTCGAGGATGATCACGCGCTCGTCGAGAGTCGCCATCTCGGCCAAAAGGGCGTTGGCGAAGGTGGTCTTGCCCGAGCTCGTGCCGCCGGCCACCAGGATGTTTCTGCGCTCGACGACCGCGAGGCTGAGCAGCCGAGCCGCATCGGCGTTCATGATGCCGTCGTTCACATAGTTCAGGAGCGTGTAGACGCGGGCCGCGGGCTTGCGGATCGAGAAGCAGGGCGCGGATGATACCGGCGGCAGGACGCCCTCGAACCGTTCCCCGGCCGTGCCTTCGTCGCGGGGCGGCAGTTCGGCGCTGACGACGGGATTTGCGGCGTGGACCTCGGCGCGGGCGTGGCTGGCGACGAGGCGGATGATCCGTTCCACCTGCGAAGCTTCCATCCGCACATTCGTGTCGGATCGGCCTTCGCCGAGGCGGTCGAGCCTTAGCGCGCCATCGGGATTGACCATGATCTCGACGACCAGAGGATCGGACAGAGCGGCGGCGATCGCCGGTCCCATGGCGGTGCGCAGCATCGCCCGGCGCCGATCGGCGGATTCGGTGCTGGCTGGGCTCATCGGCCGGCCTCCTCGTCACCGAGGACGCCGAGGCTGCGCTTGCCGCCTGCCAGCTGGCGGCCGACTTGTGCGACGAAGGCCTCGAACCGGTCGCGCCCGATGGCGCGCCCCGCCTCGTCGGCTTCGGGGAGCGGGGCGTTCACCGTGAGCATGTAGCGGACGAACAGAGCGAGGCTTTCGAGGCTGACCTGGCCGTCGCGCTCGATGCGCCCGAGCTGGTTCGACATGCGGTCGAGCCGGATCTTCAGCATGTCGTCGAGCTCCCTTGCGCCGCGGCGGGCGAGGAAGGCGCGAAGCGCATCGGAGACGATCGCCGACTTAGAGCTACCCGGCTTGGCGGCGAGCGCCTCCAGTTGCTCGGTGAGCTGCTCGTCGAGATAGAGATGATGGCGGGGCTTCACCGGACCGCTTTCAGAAGCTCGGCAGCAGGTCGTCATGACGACCGCCTTCGTTCATGGCGCGCGCGCCGACGACGGCGGTCAGGCCGCGAACTCGGTCCATCGCCCTGGCGTCCGCGGTTGCTTCGCCGTCGTCGTCGCCAAGGCCGAGCGGATCGGCGATCTCGACGGCAGCCGAAGCAGCCGGCTCTTCTTCGATCGAAGGATGGCGCTGCTGCTGGACGCCCCCTTCATCGGCGGATTCCAAGGCTTCATCTTCGTGGGCCGCGATGGCCAGCCGCGCATCAATGCCGCGAGCGAGGCACTCCCAATCGTTCCCGCGCGCCTTCGGACGATCGGGATAGTCGCCGGCGACGAGCGCGGGCGGCGGGCCGACGCGGGCGCTGAAATTGCGATCCTTGAAGTAGCGAAGCTTGCTCGCGCGGATGGGCGCGAGGCCGGAGACGAGGATGAGCTCGTCCTCTGGCGGAAGCTGCATGACCTCGCCGGGGGTAAGAAGGGGTCGGGCGGTCTCCTGACGGCTGACCATGACATGGGCGAGCCAGGGCGCGAGCCGGTGCCCGGCATAATTACGCATGGAGCGCTGCTCGGTCGCGGTTCCGAGCGCATCCGATATGCGCTTGGCCGTGCGCTCGTCGTTGGTCGAGAAGGCGACCCGGACATGGCAATTGTCGAGGATCGCGTTGTTCTCGCCATAGGCCTTCGAAATCTGGTTGAGCGACTGGGCGATGAGGAAGGCGCGGATTCCGTAGCCGGCCATGAAGGCGAGCGCGGTCTCGAAGAAATCGAGGCGGCCAAGGGCCGGAAATTCGTCGAGCATCATCAAGAGCTGGTGCTTGCGCGCCTTGGCGGGGTCGCCCTCCAGCCGCTCGGTCAGGCGCCGGCCGATCTGGTTGAGCACCAGGCGAACCAGAGGCTTGGTGCGCGAGATGTCGGAGGGCGGAATGACCAGGTAGAGCGAGACGGGATGCTCCACCTCGACCAGGTCGGCGATTCGCCAGTCGCAGGCGGACGTGGTCGCGGCCACGGTCGGGTCGCGGTAGAGCCCGAGGAACGACATGGCCGTGGACAGCACGCCCGAGCGCTCGTTCTCGGACTTGTTGAGTACTTCGCGCGCGGCCGAGGCGACGACGGGATGGACCTTGGGATGATCGGCCGTCCCGATATGGTTGGTTGCCATCATCCGCTTCAGGGTGTCGACGAACGCGCGCTGCGGGTCGGAGAGGAAGGTCGCGACCCGCGCGAGCGTCTTTTCCTCTTCGGCGTAGAGAATGTGGAGGATCGCGCCGACCAGCAGCGAATGGCTGGTCTTCTCCCAGTGATTGCGGCGCTCGAGCGCGCCCTCGGGGTCGACGAGGATGTCGGCGATGTTCTGGACGTCGCGCACTTCGTGCTCGCCGCGCCGGACCTCGAGGAGTGGGTTGTAGCGGGCCGAGCGCGCGTCGGTCGGGTTGAATAGGAGGCAATGCGAGAAGCGCGAGCGCCAGCCGGCGGTCAGCGTCCAGTTCTCGCCCTTGATGTCGTGGATGACCGCGGAGCCCGTCCAGGACAAGAGGGTCGGGACCACGAGGCCGACGCCCTTGCCCGAGCGAGTCGGCGCGAAGGCCATGACATGCTCGGGACCGTCATGCCGGAGATAGCGACCTTCGAGGCGGCCAAGGAAGACCCCCGCCGCGTCGAACAGCCCGGCGCGCTTGATCTCGCGCGCGTTCGCCCAGCGCGCGGAGCCGTAGGTCGTGACGTTCGACGATTGCCGCGCCCGCCAGAGCGATCCAAAGACGGCGGCGCCGCAGCCGACGAAACCGCTTGCTCCAGCGAGCGTCCCCGCCTTGTCGAAGACTTCCGGCGCGTAGGCTTCGTAATGATACCACCAGGCGAACAGCGCCCATGGCCGATAGATGGGAAGTCCACGAAGCTCGAACCAGGGAAGACCAAGCTGGGGCTGGTAAGCCAGCATCGAGGCCGCCCACTGCGTGGCCGCCCACAGTCCCGCGAAAACGATCGCGAAGACGATGAGGATTTGGCCGATGAGCAATTTGGTCGGGGTCATTTTTGCGCCTTGGAGAATCGCTGGCGCCATGCGGCGTCTGCGAGCGCATTCGTGCCCCGATGGGCGGATTTCTCGTATGGCGCTTAGCTACGCCCTCGTACGATCACGGTGACTCGACGATCAGGACCTTTCCCGCTCGCGCTCGAGGTCGAGCATTTCTCGAAGCTTGCACGCGCTTCCGCTGACCCGCCGGTCTGAATTAAACGCGCCGTCGATGTAGAAGGCGTCCATTCCCGCCCGGTGCTTGAGATTCCACAAATCCCAGTTCGCGGCGCGCGCCAGGCCGATCAGGGTGTGCTCCGCGTTATTGATGACGCGCTGGTTCGAGCCGAGCCGTGCTGCCCATCCGCCGCGGGTGAGTAACGGCAGCAGGAAGACGAAGGGGGTTGCCCGCTTGTACCCGCAGCGGGTCAAGATGTCGTTGTACAGGCCTGGCTTGTCCGTCTCCTGGAAGAGCCGGCGGTAGATCGTCTGGCGACAGGCTTGCCCAACATAATAGGGGTAGAGCCGTTGCGATGGCGCCAGCCCGAAGATGTAGCAGCCGACCGCTTTCTTCAGATCGATTCCGAAGCGGCAGTCCGCCTCGGGTATCGCCTCCGCGAACACACTGTCGCGCGCCAATTCGAAGTCGATCCGTCGCCGCCCGCGGACCATGGGCACCCTATAGGGCCCGAGCGCCGGGAACCGCAGAAGCGACTCTTCGTCTCCATCGTCCGCCATCGCGGGATGGCCTAGGCGCGCTTGCGCTTCATTCCAGGCTTGCGGCCGAGGCCAAGGCGCTTGGCCACCTCTCGCCGCGCTTCGGAGTAAGCCGGCGCGACCATGGGATAGTCCGCAGGCAGCTTGTAGCGTGCGCGATACTGGTCGGGCGTGAGACCGTGGCGGGAAAGGTGGCGCTTGAGCGTCTTGTAGGGCTTGCCGTCGATCATGGAGAGGATGTGCTCGCGCTTGCCGAGCGACTTTCGCGCCGTAACTGCCGGCGGATATTCCGGCTTAGGCTCGGCTTGAGGCTCCGCTGCCGGTTCGGCCTTCTGGTCATTCAGGGCAGCTAGGGCCGCATGTGTAGATGCGATCAGTTCGGGAAGGTCTCTTGATCCCACGCTGTTGTTCGAGACGAACGCGGCCATGAGATCGACCGTGAGTTCAGTGAGATTGGGCTGAGCTTGCTCGGTCATGCACTATATCCTCCTCGCGATAAGCTCCGCCTATAGCTTCTGGAGCGAGCGAAAGGATAGCCATGGCCTTTCGACCTCTCCTTGGACTGTCGTGTCTCCGTCGCACAACCCGATGTTAAGATCGCGCGGCCACTATGCCGTCCGCAGGCAAGGAGGGAACATGGGCGAATGGTCCGAAGCGATTGAAGACGGCGTGATCTGCGCGGTTTGCAAACTTCCGCTGCCGGAAGGCTACAATCCTCCAAGCACAGTGTGCGACGGCTGCCGCGACGATCCTGCGCCGGCCGGCGATGCCCCGCTTGGGTCGCGCACCAACCCGTTTGGCCGGATCCCACGTCACAAGCACCGCTAGATCGGCCAAGCCTAACGCCTATTCCAAAACCCGTGCTTTTGAGCGGAAGCCTCCATCGAAGCGATCTCTTCGCGGGCGGCTCGGAGAAAATCCCCCTTGGCGGCAAAATATTCACCTTCACCGTCGGGTTTCTGACTGACGGAATTCAGCACACATTCGCACATCCTTGCCGCGCTCTTGGATACGGCATCGGTCGCGACCAGGGAAAGCTCCGAGAAGCTGGAAAAGAGGGGCCCCAGTTCCTCGACGCTCCTTTTCGTCCCATCTGCCGATAACAGCATGAGACGGTCGCCCTCGGCTAGAAAGCGAGCGTAGAGCTGCCGATAGTCGAGCAGCTTTTCGCGGATCAGCGACAGTTTCCAATCGTGAGAGCGCATGCCCCGCCCGGCGAGGAAGCTCGCATAGCCTGCGACCACAGCGCCGACGAGCGTCGCCAGGATGGGGATGAGCAGGCTCGGAAAATCGGTCGGCATGGAGCACATCCGCATCATGAGAGAAGGGGTCGGGTGTGGAAACGTCTGCACGCAAACGCCCGCTAGTTCGGACCGGCGCCGCACGCCGACGCGCCAAAGCGCGCCCCCTGGCTCAAGAGCGCCGGCCTTATTTCACGGACCCGACGCGGCGACAGTTGCAGCAAAGCCAATTGAGTCGCAATCTTGTCTCGACCGGGAAGGGACCGGACATGGCCAAATATGATCAGCTGGAAACCTATCTCGCGCGCAAGGGTGCGGCCGAGATCCAACTCGGCTTCGCGGATATCGAGCGGATTATCGGTCAGATGCTGCCCAAAAGCGCGCAGCGCCCGCAATGGTGGGCAAACGAAATCGATGCCGATAGCCGGCACGTTCAGGCGCGTGCTTGGCGCAACGCCGGCTATGATGCCTTCTGGATCAAAGACGCCGAGCAGGTTCGCTTCGTGCGCCGCTTCGTTCGGCGCCAGGCGGGCGATCCTCACACATTCTATGTGGCTCCGGAACGGCCGACCGACGAGGAGATCGCCAAGGCGCGAAGCGCGTTGGAGAATCTGGCCAAGCTCCTCGCCAGCGCCAGCGCCCAGGCGTGCCATAAGCTGGGCATCGAATTCGACATGAGCGATCCACAGGTCGCGTGTGATGTAGTAAAGGCGACGTTCGAGGGGCTATTTAGCTCACGGCGGACGCAACCAGGGCGGAAACGCAGATAGGCCAACCGATATCGCCCAACCCGGCGGCGGCTTCCGTCAACCCCACCAGAGCGTGCTCATCGTCGTGTAAGGCGCGACAGGACGGTACGCGGCGGAGCAAGTTCAGGCTCGCCGCGCTTGGCTCGAAGCAAGTGGGCGCGTCCCCAATACCACTCGTGAACGAGCTTGGCCGTGCCGCCTACAGCCAACCCAAAGCTTGAGAGCAGCAGCGCGATATCCTGGGCATGGTCCAACATTCGTAGCGCTCCAGATAGCGCTCGCCCCTTGGCGAGCCTCTATCTTCCAAATTATTACGTCTCTAACAGAAGCGCGCTTGGGCCTTGTTCGCGATGCACCGGCCCGATGCGTTCCCGGCCCGGCGGTGAAGCCAAGCGGATACCCACCTAGTGAAGTGGCGAGCCGGCGTAAGTCCGTTTTTCGTCAACCCCCGGCAACCGACACATTTCGGACGAGGCCGATGGGCACCGAGGGCCGCCGATGGTCCAATCTCCCCAGAAACGTTTTTCGTGGGGCGTCCGCCCTTACCTTCGTGGCAATGCCTCAGACGAAGGTGCGATCATCACGAATGCTGGCGCGAGTTGATTCGGAGGAAAACGGAGATTGGCCGAGTGAAAATCTTATTGGGTTATTTCGCGGCGCTTGCCTTGTGGCGCAATAGAGAGAAATATTCGTGCATCTATTGGGACTCGACTCAAGGAGGGTGAATATGAGGACCGCCGCTTTCTTCACCTTGCTCATCTATGCCTCAACCGCCGCCGCGCAGGATTCGACGTCATCGCGCTGTGCGCTCGGTCGTGGGGTCACCGACGCGCAGGTTCGCGCCGGTCTCTGCGGCTTCAACGTCTCGACCCGCCGTTTCGCAGGGACGCCGGCCGAGCAAGCGCGCTGCCTTCTCCGTCAGGTCGGTCGAGGGCGGGTGATCGGCGAGGCAAATGCCCCCGATAGGTTGACCTCTCGCGCCGGCGGCGCCTTGCCCTTTTCGGGAGAGCAGTTGATCGCTTACGTGCGAGCCCAACGCATCGCTCCGGGCGACATAGGCCTCGCCCAGACCACGCCGATCTCAGCCGAATATTTCGTCATCCACGACACAAGTTCGCCCAATTGCTCGGGGACCGAGCGGCCGACCGCCGCCTGCCCCGCTGTGGGCGAACTCCCACCATTGCTCAATGACCGGACTTGGCCGACCAACCGCACATTCGGCGGACACTATCCGCTCGGGAGCAGGCCGCCGCTCGCCCATGCCTGGACCAATAGGGTCGGAGAATCCCTAGTGGAGACCGCCTTCGACCGCCACATCTCCCACACCAAGTTCGACTATTGTCACGATGCGAACAGCAAGCGGGGACTGTTCATCGGGATTGAGAATATTCAGCCTCGCATCGGCGATCCCGCTCGTGTCCGTCCGGCCAGCAACGCGAACGATCTCGTTGCGCCGGTGCCGGGCTTCGCCAATTCCCAATATCGCCGCCTTGCCCTCCTCTACGTCTCCGCGAGCATGCGCCGCGGGCGCTGGCTGATCCCCGCTTTTCATGCCGTCGTCGACGCCCGTTATCGAGGCGGCCATGACGATCCCCAGAATTTCGACGTGGCTTTGTTCGATGAGACGCTCGCCCAGCTCGTTACCGATATAGGAGCACAACGATGAATATCCTTCTCGGTCTTGCTTCATTGATGGCGGTCTCTGCCAGCCTCGGTCTCGCCCAGGTCGGCAACGATGAGAGAACGGAGCCGAGCTGTACCGCCCAAATGCGCGCGCGCCCTTTCACGACCCAGGCCGATGCGAAGCGCTTTGGGCGAGCATGCCTCCTTCGCCAGGGCGCACGGCCCCGGACGCTGACCCGAGCCGAAGTGCTTTCGCTGCTGGAGCCGATCCTCGGGCATGATCATCCGCTCGCCGCGACTGAGCCCGCTGACATCGGTAATTTCTGCCCGGCTTATTCCCGCCTGACCGCCAATGATCGCGCGCTCGTCTGGCGCACGATGCTGGCGGCGATGGCCCGGCCGGAATCCAACTTCCATGCGGCCGAGCCTTATTGGGAAGTCGGCCAGCACCAATATAGTCTCGGTTTGCTCCAGCTCTCTTTGGCCGACGAGGCAGCCTATCGCTGCGGCCTGCGCACCGAAGTCGACCTCACCCGGCCGGAGACAAACCTCTCATGCGGAACCCGGATTATGACTCGGTTGATCGCACGAGACGGCCGAGTTGGTGGCGATCCAGCGCATTTCGCGCTGGGAGGCGCGCGCTATTGGTCCACGCTTCGCGAGAGGGATACGACCCCGCCAGGTGCGCCGCCGGCAGACTCGCGGGACGAAATCATCGCTGCGGTTCGGGCGCTGCCCGTCTGCGGCTGAAAAACGGGAGCGGGAGTGAGCGACGTGTAGGGACAGGCCACGCCTGCTGCTCAGCCACAGACGCCGGCGCTCAGGTTCATGAGTTCTGTTCAAGCTCCGCGATCCGACCCAGGCTGGCTTCGCGAACGATGTCCTGAAGGAGGGCTACTCGCTCTTCCAACCACGCGAGCTCCTCCGGCGTGATCCGGTAATGACGTGAATAGCGCGCTTTCACGTACGCGGCGCGGATCAGCTCGTAGCAGCGGCGATCGAACTTCGTCCTATTCGGCCACACATCCTTAAGGCGTGGCTCGAGATCCTCGCTGAGCGCGCGCAGGCGATTCAAATTGTGCGTTTTGGGGCTGTAAAGAGAGCGAACCAGCAGCATGCAGTGGTAAAAGCTCTCGGCTGCCTGATGAAACAGAAAGGCAGCCTTCCGGCTCCAGCCTCGGCTCACGGTAAATCGCGCTGTTTCGAGGAATTCACTGGCGCTGCCGCACCATTCCTCGAAATGCTCGCGCGTTTCCGCCAGCGCCTGCTGAGACGTGAGCGGCTTGGGTTCGGTGAACGGATGATCGGGCTCTTCGAAGAGCATGATACCGTCACGCAGCATGTCGATGAAGAAGTAGCGGCCGAGTTCCAGCTTCTCATTCACGTCGTCGAGGCTGTGATAGATGACACTGATCGGCGTCTTTAGCGTCGATAGCGCCATCTCCTCGCGCAGCCGGTCCTCGGTCTCCAGCCAGAATTCACCAACGTCAGCTAGATCCTCGTGGTCGACGACTACCAGTAGGTCAAAATCCGAAAAGTAGCGGCCGACCGGATCCTCCACCCAGTCGCCCCTGGCGTAGCTCCCGAACAGGATGATCTTAAGCAGCTTCCCATTCTTAAACCGCGGCGCCCGCCTCCCCTTGATCGCCTCGGCGAACCCCTCGCGGATGAGCTCGACCGCCCGCGCCAACTCGCGCCGCTTGCCTGCCGGAAGGTGATCAAGGCTCGTTTTCATCAAAGTCCGTCTCGCGCGTTTCCCAAGTAATTACCAAGGAAATGATAGCGATTCACGGTGACCGATCCACTGAAATCGACCATCAGCATTTGGCGGAAACCTGTGAGTCTGTCGGGCGTTAACCGCTCAACACAGGCCCGCCGCAAAGGAGTGAAAATGACACGCGACACGCACCGGGTGATGCCACATGAGAATGGCTGGCAGGTGAAGCGGGACGGCGGCCAGCGCGCCAGCCACGTCACCGACACCAAGGCCGAGGCCGAGAAGCTGGGCCGGCAGATCAGCCGGAACCAGGAGACCGAGCTTCAGGTCCACGGCAAGGACGGCGCGATCCAGCGCTCCGATAGCCACGGCAACGACCCAAACCCGCCGAAGGACAAGCGCTGACTGCAGCGTCGGCGAAAGCTGGCCCTAGTTAGGCCGGCTGGGAATCGTCGCCAGTGGAAAGGGCGAGGATCGGGTGCTGCTCCCTGATCCGTCGCCGTGCGAGTGAGACATAGGCTGCGGCCTCGTGCAGCCCTAGTTCGTCCAGCCCTTCAAGAAGCATAGACGCCACCTCGTGAAGATCGGCCAGCCGTTCATTGCGCTTCACGACGCCAGCGTCGGCGCCGTCCAATTCCTCATGCCCCATGTACTGCCCTCCCGCAGACTCAACGGGCCAAGCCGGATTTATCCCTGACGCACGCGAATAATGCGGTCTGGACCCGCGCCAAGGTATTTCTGTGCGGCAAACCAATTTTGTCCGCGCCGCAATCCCGCAGCGCGCTTCGATGTGAAGGAATGATCGATGAGGATGTTGAAAATTGTGAACCCCGGGACGGCCTTTCATGTGTCCTACCGGATTGCCGGAAAGCGCACTTCGCAGGGGGCGACCAAGGATCGCTATGACGGACTGATCGAGCGATTGCGCAAGCTCAAGGCGACGTTGCGGTCGGCTCACTTCGAGGACGAGGCGCATACCGCGACGTCGTCCTGGATCGTCCGCAGCAAGGAGGCGTCGGCCGCCACGCTGACCGCAAAGCTCGCCAAAGGCCTGACGGCCGGGGTCGATCTGCTCGAGGTGATCGAGGTCAACATCGACAATTGGCAGATGCTGACGAAGTAGGCCGTCAACCCCGACACGAAATGGTCCGCGGTCAGTTCGAACGGCACCGGGCCGCGCCTATTTCGGCGCGGCCCGGTGATGGCGGCCCAGTCTATTCGGCGAAGTCGGCCAGCGCCTCGCGCGCCAGATCGAGCAACTGGCCGTTGCGTTGGCTGACGCGCGCTTGGCTGACGCCCGCTTCGGCCGCGAATTCGCGCTGGGACAAGTCCAGGGAGTAGAGGCTCTGCCAGATCGGCGCGAGCTTCGCGGGAAGGCGGTCGGCCCAGAGCGAGATGGCGCGCACCGTCTTCGCTTCCTGCACGGCATCGAGGATCTCGTCTTCACCCGCCCAGGCAGGAACGGCGGCCACGCTCTTGGGGGTTTCATCGGCGCTCTCACGATGGTCCCAGTGCCGCTGCTCGCCCTTGCGCGCGTTGAGGAGGGCATTGCGGATCGCCGCCTTCGCGTAGCGATCGAACACGCCCCTTGCGGGAACGTGGCGCTTCTGCGCCTTGAGGAAGGCCTCGAAGGCCACCTGCTCGGCGTCCTCGGGGGAGAACACGCCGAACGCATAATTGCGGGCGTGCCGCTTGATGTACTTGGTCCATTGCGCCGGGATTGCCGGCGTCGGTTTCGACTTGGTCATGCTGACCTCCTGCGCGTGGCACCGCACCGGCTGATGCGGCGGCACAGGGAGGTCGTCGTTAGGTTTGTTACCTTGCCTCTGGACCCGCTGTCGGAGCCCGGCTTGCCTCAAACCTCGCCTGTCATGAATGTAATACCATCTGGGCGCCGAACCGATAAGGGGGCGGTAACCATATTTTTGCTCCGCGCCTCAAATCTCCCGGTCGAGCGCGATCACCACCAAGGGCAAATGCTCAGTCCCCTTCAATCGGCAGGAGGAACTGCCCGTCGGGATCGGCATGGAGGCTTGCGAGAACGCTGGTCGGACCCAGTCGTCGCATCTCTGTAAGCGTTTCGTCGCGCGCCGCACGATTGATAAGCCAGCGACGCCGCCAAGCTTGGGCGATATCCGCTGCGTCCGGGGCCGAGTCAGGCGCCGCTCCAAGTCCGATCAGTAAACCGCGGGCGCCCGGGGCGAGCTCGCAGCCGTAGAAAATCCGGGGATTGGCGTGGTGGAGAATGGTGTCGCTCCTGATACCAAGGACATCGAGGCCCTCCCGAATCTGGCGAAGACGCGGACTCGTACCCTCACCAAAACGATTATTGACCCTCCGGGCATCGTAGCGTGCGAATGCCATGCTTCGCAGCGCCTGTGCTGTTTCTCGACCGAGATGAAGAGTGCCAAAGCCACCGGTCAAGCTCTTGCCGATCGTTTCCCATTTCAGGTCGAACGGAAGCGCCGGATGGTCCCGAGCCTTCAGCTTCAGTCGATTGTACTGACTTGATCCCACGCCATACAGGCTGGTCGTCGTGATCATGCGCAGCGCAGCAGGCTTCGTAATCGGCCGACCCGCCATCTGCGAGGCAATGACGCTGATCTGCCCCCCATAGCGTTGTGCATAGGCGTCGCGTACCTCCCGCGAGGCCAGCAGGAGCGCCACGAGCTTTCCGCCAAGCAACTCATTGTAGGGCGCGATCGCCCCGCAGATGCTGACGTCCGCGATCTCGCTCGACAACCCCGCCTTCCGGAATTCGGTCATCGCGACGTCCAATGCCCGCCGCCCATCCCGGGTCGCAAACAGCCGCTGCATGCCGGCTTCTGGCCAACGCTTCAGATTCACTGAGCGGAAAATCTGTTTCGCGAATAGAAGCTTCGAAAGGGTCTCAGCCCGCTTTCGCACAAAAAGAAGGTCGTCCGACGCGGCGTACCAGTCCGAATCGGGCGACGCGGACTGGAGCGAACCGCGATGCGGCCGCACTTGGTCATCCGAGGTGCGGTGCGCCTCGTAGTGGGCTCGTAGCTCCGCATCGCGCGCGAATGTAGCTCCGGCAGCCCGTTGCTCCAGCCGGAGCGCGACAGCCTCGGTCGGCCGGCCTATCTCTGAGGCAGTTGCAAGGTCGTCCCAGCGAACATCTGCGATGGACGCATCCAACCGGTCGTGCAACGCCACGGCCAATTCCGTGGCCGGCCATTGCCCAGTCTCGACGAGTTGCTGCGCCGAATCCGTGAGCCAGCCAATCCATTGATCTCGCGCCGTTAGGCGCATCACCGGACTTGCCAGCATCGCGATGCCTATTACGGGCCGGTTGGGCCTTTTGGCGTTACGGATCAGCAACATCATCTGCCGACCCGGTACCGATCGGTATTCGTGAGCCCAAGTGTGGCGAAAGAAACGCCAGATATCGATGAGAGGTAGGCCGGTGTCGGCGCACCGGAGGCCGGCTTCGCAGACCTCGACGACCGGCTCGATCAGATCGGCGAGCGCCTGTTCGCGCTCGATGTCCGGCAAATCGCGAATGCTGTCCAGACTGGCGGCGAGTTCGGCACCGTCGTCGATGACGTCCACAATTGAGGAACGGCGCCCATTTGCACGCACGCGGCGCCGCTCGACTCTCTCAAAAAACCGACGCACCGAAGGCTCGGCAAGCTGCCGCGCGCGCGCAGCCTGAAGGGTCAAGCGGACCCGGGCTTTAATGTCGTCGACGGTCTCGGCGCCGCCCAGCGCTATGCCGGGCGGGCGAAACATGATGGCGCCGTCGCTGGTGGTCACCTGCCAGCCCTGTTCGAACAAGTCGGCGACCAAGAGGCACACCGTCCGCAGCTTCAGGCTATCGCCGTCGTCCACATAGCGGCGAGACAGTTCGCGGAGTTCGTCCGCGAAGCCAGGCACCGGAGCACCGGTAAAATTGATGTGGCTTTGCAGTTCCTTGCGTTCGCCGGGCGCGAGGAATGGGGAAAATGATCGTGACCGCCCTGGGCCGTAAAGTTTATCGTTGGCGGACACCCTGCCTCCAGATTCAACGGCCATCCGGCGGCCGGAGACCCGTATCGCAAAGGAGGGGAGTTTTCGCTACCCGTCTTGTCGAACCCGGGGCGGAGCGTCTTCGCCTCCGCAATCGGCCAAGGTCAGGTGCGAGGCCATCATGGCGAGGGCGTGTTCCAACCGGCGAGACCAGGATTGAATCTGATGATGGTAAGCGCCGCGGCTAAAATCGCCTGCGTCCAAGACGACGTCGCCGAAGCAAAAGAGCAGGATCTCAAGGGCGGACTTGAACTCCGAGGTTGAGCCCGAGCTATCGTAGAGACTGTCGTAGAACCGATGGGAAGTATTGATGTGAAGCGTCCTGGCACCGGCCTCCCTGTTGACGCGGAAGAAGGAGCCACCTGGCAGGGCTTCAAATTGAAGCCGATATTGAGCAAGCGGGAGCTTGAAGTCGAGTTGATGCTCATGACCCGTTTGAGTCGCGACGATGCCCATCGCACGCTCCGACAGGACATGCTCGCCCGGCGCCGGGGATAACGCCGCGATCCTTCGGTCGAGCTTCGCCTCCCTTACCTTCGCTCGCAACTGCTCGATCGCCTTGGGCACACCGGCTTCACGGAGCAGGTTCCAAATGTGGGGTTTTACGGTGACCTGCTGCTTGGACGTGGTCACGCCGAAAGCCTCATCCAGCGAGGCAGAGAATTCAACCTCAACCTTGATGTAGCGGTCATTGTTGATGAATGTTGTCCAAGGCGCGCGCGTCTGAACGTCGATCAGCCTCCTATTCCGGCTGAAGATGATACCGTGATAGTCCTTGAGGATAGCAAAGCGGGGATTCGCGTTGAGGCCGACCGCGTCACGGCTCTTTTCGATCGATCCAAAGCTGGGCGGGAACCAGGCATAGCGCAAGGTCAGGACCCCCTGTTCGGCGCCGGTCTCGGGATCGCGCACGACGATCCTAACCGGGTCCAGCGGTTGCGCGCGATCAGAGTCGAGATCGTGTAGATGGAAGCGTGGCGTTAAGAATAGTGGATCGATCGGCGCAACGAACGCCTGGTCCACGAAAAGTGCCGTGTCGCGGCGAAGCTTGTGATAGGTCACTCCGAACTGGCGGCACAGATTGTCGCGCAAACCCAGGGCGGTAGACCATTCAAGACGGTCAAGCTTTTCGACTAGGATGACCGTGCCGGACGACCAACCTTCCGGGAAGGCCCGTTCAATGTGCTCGGCTACGAAATCCGGCAGAGATGCCCGCTCGGCCGGCGGAATTACAATCTCACCCCGGTCGTCCGAATATCGAGCCGAGGCGAGGTCATCGAGGTCGAGCGTGACCGAATACAAATCGCCGCCTGCGATAAGAGAGTAGATAGAGAACCGCCTCCCCAAACTCACGGAGGCGCAAGGAAGGCCGTAGCCGTAGCGGCCAAGTCCATTCCGGTCGTCTTCACGATGGGTGCCGCCCCACATCACGGCCATCCGGATCATCGCGGGCTCGAGCCCATGGCCGTTGTCGATGACCGCCAACTGCGAGGGCTTTTTGGAGGATCGGGTCCCACTATAGCCGAAAGCGACTTCGACGCGCGTCGCAAATGCCTGTAGGGCGTTGTCGATAAGTTCAGCGATGGCATCGCCATTTGAGCGATAGCCGAGGTCGCGAATGCCGCGCACGAAAGCTTCGGGGACCATCAGTCCAAATTGTGAGCGCTCGGCCAGCCGTTCGGCATAGGCGCGTTGTGCCGCCAAGGCGCCGTCGACGACCGCCGAACCGCGTCGGGTCGCGGTGGAAGCCGTCACAGGCCGATCCACCTAACGTCATTCGCGCAAGCGCCAGCCGACCCAAGCCTAACCGGTCGGTCTGCTTGGGTAGGCCGAGCGGCTTCACCGTGGCGAAATGAAAAAAGGTGCGGACAGCGCATCTCGCGCTGATTTTCCTGGGCCACGTCAGCCTATCCGTCCTCTGCCTCAGCCGAGGCACGATCAGTGACCGAGTCATCACTAACAAGTTCCTCGAGCGCGTGGACCAGCCCTTCCGACCAGCAATGCCGTTCAGCGCGATAAAAGGTCTCTCGCTCGCCATCGGCGTCGAGTTCGGCATCCGCGAGCACGAACAAGAGAACTTCCAAACCTGCCTTTGCCTCGCCCGCCCTTTGATAGATTTTCTCGAAGAATGGATGCGACGTATTTATGGTCAAGCGCTTCTGCAGACCGAGGCGACGCACCTGGTACATGGGTGCTTCTTCACGCGCGGCAAATTCGATTTCGTACCGTCGCTCGTCGGTTTCGCGCTTCGCGGAAGCGGTCGCTTCCTCGAGTGGCATGTCTGTGTCTTTTGCGAGGCCCTGCGCATATTCGCTGAGCGCCTTGTCGGCCGCCGCCTTCTTCTGAGGTGAAACGCCCGAAGGCCTTGTCTTGAATTTCTCGGCCGCCTGCATTGCCGTGGCGCTGGGTCGCGGCTTGCCGCTGTCTTTGCCCGACTCTTGCGCCTGGAGTGTCGCTCGCATGCGATTCACTTCTTTGCGCATTTCTTTGATCAGCGCGTACAGACCTCCAGAGGATTCCCCGCTCTGCTTGAGCTTCTCCCACATCCGCTCGTCGATCACGATCTGCTGTTTGGAGGTGGTGAGGCCGAAGAATTCGTCGAGCGCGGGATCGAAGTCGATCTCTATCTTCATGTTCAAATCGTAATTCTGAAACTTGGTCCAATCAGGCGAAACTACGTCGATTTGGCGGCCGGCCCGACACACGATGATTCCATTGCTGCTGCGCATAATATCGAACCGGCGCGCCTTTTTCGCGCCCTTCAGCGGTTCCGCGGGGTCCGCATTTTGGAAGTTGGGCGGCAAAATGGCGGCGCGGATGCGGACGGCGCCCTTGCCGCACGTGCCCTCCATCTCGAAGGCGGGGGCCCTGACCGCCTTTGCCCTCACACTCGTCTCGTCCACGTAGCGCGCCTCGGGAAGCAGGAAGAGCGGATCGATCACCTCGGTCTTGGAACCGGCGACGTAGATCTTCTTGTTCGGAAGAGTATGGCGATAAATTACGCCGAACTGCTGAAGGAGCTTCACCTGCAGGCTCTTAGCAGTGATCCAGCCGCTCATCGTGTACAAGCGATCGAGGTCCTCGAGCACGACGATGGTACCGGACTCGAGCGCGTTCACATCAACGACGCCGCCTTTCTTGAGCCATAGGGGAAGTTCGGCGACCTTCGGATTGAGAAGTTCGTCGATCTTATCGACCGCGCTTGCCGCTTTGCCGAGCGCTTCCAGATCGACGTTGACGACGTGCCACGTGTCGCCAGCCGTCTTGGAATAGACCGAGTAGCGCTTTGCCAAACTTACCGCGGCGCTGGGGAGGCCATAGCCATAGCGGCCGAAGCCCTGGCGATTGTTTTCGCGATCAGTCCCGCCCCAGCGCACCGCATGCCGGATCATCCGGGCGATCATGCCGATTCCGTTGTCGACGATGGCGATTTGGCTCGGCTTCGATCGCTCAGCCTTCCAATCCACGCCGTCCATCCGGATGTCGACTGCGGTCGCTCCGGCTTGGAAGCTGTTGTCGATCAGTTCGGCAATCGCCCATGCTGGGCTCTTGTAGCCAATTTCCCGCATGCCACGGATGAATGCGTCGGCGAAAACGAGGCCAAGGCCGCCGCCTTTCTTGTCCTCTTCGGCTACATAGCGCCGCTGGCGCGCAAGCGGGTCGGACTCGTCGATGGGAGCCAGTTGGGTGTCGGGCGGCGTTCTGGGAGCGAGCACAAGCTTTAGCGGTCTGCGCCTATTCTGAACCATGTGTACCTCCTGCGACGTCACCTGACGGTGGCAGCGAGGCCATGGCCGGTCTAACGTGTTACCTTGAACCCTCTCTCAGAGTTCGGCGCGCGCAGACCTCGCTTGTCTGATCTATATACAGCCGACGCCCTATTTCGATAAGTCGGTGATCGTGATTTGTTGCCGTGCTTCGCGCGGTGGACCAAGACTCTTTGAGGGCCGGAGGGGGAAACATCAGCACCGAAGCTCGGATCGACCAACTGCAAGCGGGACTTGCGGCGCATTTCGACGGTCGCCGAGCGGAGATGCCGGAGCGACCGCTCTATCTGCTCGAACATGCGTTGTCGCAAAGCCAATTGGCACAGCTGCTGTCGGCGACACGTGATGCCCTCCAGAGCCATGCGATCGATGGCGGTTGGTGGGAGGCACGCGCTCTACCGCTGCTGATCGCGGCGACCGAGGTCGGCTATGATTATGCGGGAACCGGAACCGACTTCTGGCCGATCTTCGCCGAGCGTTTCGGCACGGCTGGCTTCGATCGTAATGCACTGTCGCATTTATTCATGCGCGCCGCCGATCGGTTCGGCCTAGCCCACCCGCCCGAAACGCCGTGGAACTCCGCCTTCTGCCACATCGCCTGGCCGGTGCTCCATGCGATCATGCCCGCCGAACTGCATCGACCGTTCGCGCGCAGCCTGAAAGACATTCGAGGGCGGCTCGATCTCGAAGGCGATGATGCGGAATTGATCGCGCCAATCCGAAGCCGCGCGCAATTGTCGTGCGGCGTCCGTCTGCTTGGCTGGTTGGAGGATCAGCGCACAGCCGCCGCCGTCGTCCGCTACTTTCTCAATCCGGCCCTTCCTTCCTCGATCGACGCCGGCGCGCTGGCCCGCATTGCCGCCGATCTCGGCCGAGACGAGACGGCAAGCATGGCCCTACGCGATGCGCGCCGACGCCAAAAGGCGCTTGAAGCGTCACCGACCAAACGGCCACCGCGGCGCAGAAATGGTGAAGCGGAAATCCGCTATGCGCCGCTGGTGCTGCGCAATCTCGACCAGCATTGGTCGCTGGCCCTCAAGCTGCCGCAGATGGAGCAGGCGGAGCGTGATGCAGCTCGAGAAGCGCTGGATGCGATCCGCTGGCGCACATTGCTCTGGTCGAGCGGTCGACCGGTCCCCAGCCGCAACCTCTTTTCCGATCATCCTCTTGCCTTGACCGTCGACGTTTTGCCGGCCGCTGACGCGCATCTGCTCGGCGATCTGACGGGCTTGCCGATCGAGCCGGAAGCCAAGGCGTTTCTCACAAGTCTTCGTGTTGACACCGGGGCACCGCTGCTGTTCGCCGACGCCGATGCCAGCGGCGACTATGGCCAACTCATGTCGAAGACAGTCTCGAGCGGCGCTAGCTATGTTTTGCTGGTGAACGCCGAGCGCCTACCGGCGCCTGCGTCGGCGACCAGCATTGGTCGTGTGGCGGGCCTGCGGGCCATTCGGATCGATGCGTCCGCATCCGATATTGCACCGTGGCTGGCCACCATGGGTATCGACATCAGGCAGTCCGCACGCTTCGCCTGGGTTGGTGCGCCCGAAAATGAGCAGCACCGGCCGGTCCGACGTTTCGCTTCGGGCGCCGTGCTCGCGTTCGAATTGTTTTCGTCCGCCGGCAATTGCGAGGCGACTTTGATCGATCCGGATGGCGACCAATCGACAATTGCCGGCGAGGCCAGCCTGATTGGTGCTTTCACCCCCCGCAAGTCAGGGCGCTATGGCATTCGCTACGGGGCTGGCGAGATTATGGCCTTCGACGTCGTCAGGGAAGCCGATGACGTCCCATTGCTCACGATCGGCATCGACGCCGGAACGGGCGCCATCACCGATCTGGCCACCCACGGGATCACTTTGCGTTTCGACAGTATCGCTTCGGTCCAGGAAGCTGCAATCCAGCTTCGCGTGATAAGCGGCGACCGTGAGATTGCGCGCGCCGTCGATATTCTGCCCGACACGCCTTGTCGGCTCGCCGGCGATCACCCGATCTGGGAGAAGCTGCTCACCAACGAGGCGGTCGAGCGGCTGCTCGGTGCCGATGCGGTCGATCTAGTGGTCACGGTGGATGGCCTCGTGCGCGAGTCTTTCCGCTTCGAGCGCGTGGCGGCGCCCTTCGAATGGGTTCGCGATGCGCGGGGACAACTCATCGCGCGAGACGAAGCGGGCGAGTTGAACCTGTTCGCCGTCAAGGCCGCCGAGCCCCTTGTCGTAAGGCCTGGATTTGAGCCCAAGGGCGATGTCGATATCGCCTTGATCCGTGCCGGGCGCGACGAGCCCCTGCAAGGCGGCGGCCATTGTCTCGGCCCCAAGAATTGGCGTGCCAACGAAGTCGCAACGCCGCATCGGCCCGCCCGGCTGCTGCGGCGGTTCGAAGCCGGCGCCGGCTCGGGCAATGCGCGCACGGTCACCGATGCGCTCATTGCCTGGTCGGCCGCAAGCGTCGATCATCCGGTCACCCAATATCGGCGCGGGCAAATCGTGCAACTGCTCGAATGCTGGATGGTCGAGCAATTGTGTGGCGAGGAATGGGCGAGGCGGGAAGTGGCGCGGGCCCGTCATCGGGGTGGGAGCTTCTCCGAGGCATTCTTGGAGGCCTGTCGCCAGCTTGGCATCGGCTATGTCGATCTCGCCCTCTCGCCGGGTCAGAAGGGTCTCCTCCATCGGATCCTGCTGCGCCTGATCGACGCGCGGTCGCTCGGTCTCGCCGTTGACTCTGGCCGGGAACCGATCGACGACGACATGGCGGCCGAACTGGATGGCCTCTTCAACGATGCCTACGCGGCGCTGGCGGATGCGATCGAGTCGGTGGGGGACGACTGCCCGTTCGACGTCGACGCGGATGTCGATGTTGGGGAATCCAGTGACAATTGGGACCGCGCGCTGGGTAGCGCTTCGACTCAGGCGACGCTGAGCGATCTCGTCGATCTGCTCCGTCCGCTCGGCGCGGGCGATCTGCTGAGCCTCGCCGATTTCGAAGCCATGACACCTGACGAAGCCGTCGACCTGCTTACCGACTGGATCGCCAGGCATCGCCCGCAGCAGCATGCACGGGCCTGGAGCCGCGAACTGGTCGAGGCCGCCTATTGGCTGTTCGCCAAGCCCGCCGTCGCCGCTCGGCTACCGTGGCGGGCCGCGACCCAACGCTTGCTGGCCGACCGATTTTCGGCACGCGCGCTTCGCTACGCGGCGCTCCGCTCGCGAGCGATCGAGTCGGTGTCGGCATGAGCGATCCATTCATCGATCTCAGCCTTGGCATCCAGGCGGCCCGCCGCTCGGTCGAACGCGAGGTGGCTGGGTTGGGTGGCGCGCTCGGCGTCGCCGCGGTCCCCTATCCTCACCAACTCGCGAATGTGCAGCGGATTCTCGCGGATACGCGTATACGTCACCTCATTGCCGACGAGGTCGGACTGGGCAAGACCGTTCAGGCGCTCATGATCCTCAACGCGCTACGCATCCGACAGCCAGACCATCGCGCGCTGATCCTGGTGCCGGAGAATCTGGCACCACAATGGCTGCTCGAATGCCGTGCGCGGGGCCATGTCGTGCCGCTCGCCGAAGCGCCGGAGGAGCCGGGCGCACATGTCCGGCTCGCTTATTATGAGCAACTCCAGTCGGTCACTGAGATTGACCCCGATCTCTATGATCTGCTGATCGTCGATGAGATTCAGCGCCTGCAAAGTACCGCCCGGCAGCGCATTGAAGATGTCGCGGGCGAATTTCGCCAACTCCTGTTGCTCTCGGCGACGCCGAAGCTCGAAGATGCCGACGCATTCCGTCAGTTGTTTCAGATTCTAGAACCGGACCGCATGACGCTGGCGGGCCGGAGTTCAACCACGCCCGAAGCGCTGCTGCGGGCACGCGAGTTGCGCGCACTCGAACTGCTACAAGGCGGCACGGCGGAACAGTGGGTCGACGCCGGTATGGCTCCGCCGCCCGAACGCGA
>JBBSIZ010000020.1:0-59186 GCA_038257735.1 Sphingomonadales bacterium
GAGGCTTCTCGCAGCCGGGGACTGAGAGGGGACACGTACTTTTTCGCGAAAAAGTACGTGTCCCCTCTCAGTCCCATATCCTCAGGACGCCTAGGGCGCGCTCATCAAAGGCCGCTTTTCGTCGGGTTCGAGCTGCTCGGTCAGCCAATCGATGTCGTCGGCGTGCGGAGACTTCTTGCGGGTGGGGACCACCACTTCCTTTTGCGTCTCGATACGTGCGGTTGCGCGATCATCCGTGCTGAGCTCGAGCCACCTTTCTGCACAGCTGGCGAAGGAGCCAAAGTGGCGCTCCTTTCCGCCAACGAAAGTGGAGCGATAGCATTCCAGGGAATTGTCATAATTCATTGTCCAAATCGGTTTGCCGAGCTGCAGACTGAGAGGGGGACACGTACTTGTTCGCGAAAAAGTACGTGTCCCCCTCTCAGTCCCGGATCGTTTCCGATCAGGGAGCGGACGATGACGTTGGCATCAATCGCGCGCCACGGCCGATCCTCCGCGCGCGCACCATTCCATTTATAATTATGCAGAATTCCCATGAATTTATACAGGCTGGGGGGTGGGTTCGTGCATAATTATTCATACCGTGAGGAGGTGGTCGCTGATCTCGACCGGCTCACCCCCCGCGAACCGGCCCGCATCCGCCCTACCAAGGCTCCGGTTCGATTTTCCTTCCAAATATCGCCAGCGCGGGTCCCTCCACTTTGCGGTCAGCCGGCGCTGGCGCCCCGAATGCGCTCCGCAACCGTACGACAAGCTTCCGGCACGCGCCCGGCACCCACCCCGCATCCTCCCGGCCATCGCCTGACAATCACCCCGCACCCCGCGGCGAATCCCTGTCGGTCCCCGCCAGGGACCGGGTGACCGAATGAATTTCGGCGCGACGAAGGCGATAGGATCACCGTAGGATTTGTCAAAGGCATCTTCCTATGATACCCGGAGCTTATGGAACAGGACAAGAACGCAATGGCCGCGCCCGACGACATTCCCACGCTCGACCCGCCACCGCCGGAGCCCGCGCCCAAGCCCGCTCCCACCCCGCTCGTCCCCCTTCCCTCCCCCGCCGATCCCCCGCTCCTCCCCGGCTTCGACCCCGTCCCCGTGCGCTACCGGGTCGACGGCTGGACGCCGGAGCGGCAGCGGGCCTATGTCGAGCATCTCGCCGAGACGCTCTGCCCGGAAACGGCCGCTTCGCTGGTCGGGATGTCGGCACAGAGCGTGAGGCGGCTTCGCCGGCGGCCGGGCGCCGAAGGGCTCAACGCCGCCTGCGACGCCGCGCTTCGCAAGGGCCTGTCCGAGCGCGGCCGGGCCGCCCTGATCGACGAGGCGGTGAACGGTCGGCTGGTCCGCCGATTCTATCATGGCGAGCTGATCAGCGAGGAAAGGATCCGCTCGCCGCGCCTTCTCCTGGCCCTGATCGAGAAGGCCGAGTCCTTGTTCGCCGGCCCCGGAGCGGCCGAGAGCGAGTCGATCGCGGCCGACTGGGACCCGTCGATGGAGCGGCTTGAGAGCGGCGGACTGGACGGCGGCTATCGCCTGTGGCGCGACCGCGAAGGCGCGTGGTGGACCAACTTTCCGCCGCCTCCCCGCTTCCAGGGTCCCGGAGATCCGCTCGATCCTCATTATCGCCGCCGACTCACCGAGGCCGAGGAGAAATCGGTCGCCGCCCGGGCGAAAGCCCGGATGGAGGCGGGCGGCGAGGCGCGCGACTCCTATTTCGGCTTCAAGCCGGCGCGCGGGGTCACTTATCGAAGAATTCGATCGAAGGGCGAAGACTGATCGGATGGATTTTTATTTTTCGGCCAACTTCGGACGTTCCGCCAAGCCGCCCAGGCGCAGCGAGCCCGGCGCGCAGCGCCGCTCGAGCAGCGCGTGGAGTCGGCGCAGGCCGGCCGGCGGGTCGCTTGCGAGCCCGTCCGGCGGCGGCCGGGCCGGCCTGCCCGCGCCAGCCCCGCCAAGAGTCGGCACAGACCCGACGGGAACCCCGCATCGGGCCGCCCCGGCCGCCAAGCCGCCCCCGCCCCCTTTTTCGTTGCACCTCGCCTCAATCCAATGTTCAGGGTCCCCCACGCACGGGAGACGACATGCTGAAGCTCATCATCGGCAACAAAGCCTATTCCTCCTGGTCGCTTCGCGGCTGGCTCGCCGTGAAGCAATCGGGCCTCGCCTTCGAGGAGATCACCGTTCCCCTGTTCGACGAGGAATGGGACAAGACCCGCGAGGGCAACGAATTCGCCCCCTCGGGCGGCAAGGTCCCGGTGCTTTGGGACGATCAGGCGGTGATCTGGGATTCGCTCGCCATCGTCGAATGGCTGGCCGACAAGACCGACCGCGACCGCTTCTGGCCGAAGGACGAGGTCGCCCGCGGAATGGCCCGCTCGATGGCCGCCGAGATGCATTCGAGCTACGACAACCTCCGCCGCGAATGCCCGATGAACCTGAGGAAGCAATTCCCGCCCAGGGAGCTTTCGGAGAACGTCCGGGCGGAGGTGGTGCGGATCCTCGAGCTCTGGGCTCAGGCGCGGGCGCGCCATGGCGGCGGCGGACCGTATCTGTTCGGGACGTTCGGCGCCGTCGACATCATGTTCGCTCCGATCGTCACCCGCTTCGTGACTTATTCGGTCCCGATGCCCCGCTTCGCCGCGGCCTATATGGAAGGGATGCTCTCGCACCCTTGGCTTCGCGAGTGGGTCGAGGCGGCTCAGGAAGAGCCCTGGGTGATCGAGAGATACGAGAGCGTGCCGGAATAGGCCGTCTAGTAAGGCCTCCCGCCCTTGCGGGTGAAGCGGCCGGCGGCGCCGTCGAGGTGAAGGTCGATGTCGGGATAGTGGCAGTCGGTCGCCGCCGATTTGCCGATCGCGATGAAGACGCAAAGAGAGCCGCTTCGATTGACCAGGCGATGGCCGTTGGCGACGCCCTTCGGGAAGGCGGCGCAGTCTCCCGCGCGCAACATCGCCTCGCCCCCGTCCTCTTCGAGCACAGCCTCGCCTTCGAGCATCACAACGAATTCGTCCTCTCCTTCATGCCAGTGGCGCTGGCTCGAGATACCGCCCGGCTCGAGGGTGACGTGGCTGATTCCGAAGTCTTCGAGGCCGGAGGCGGGGCCGAGGCGGCGGTAATGGCGCTTCGCCATCTCCTCGCGCCAGGGCGAGGGATAACCGGTCGCGGCGGTCCGCGGGATGGCATCGAGGTCGAGCTTCGGCATGAAAAGGCCTTTCGCTGGGCAAGGCGCCGGCCCCTTGCTAGGCGAAGCCGCATGGCCCGTGCAATCGATCCGGTGGAGCTCGCGTCCGAGCTGATCGCATGCCCAAGCGTCACGCCCGCCAGCGGCCGGGTCTTCGACATTCTGGAAGCCGCTTTGAGGCCGCTGGGCTTCGAGGTTCATCGCTTCGTCAGCGGCGGCGAGGTCGAGAACATGTTCGCGACTCGCGGCGGCGGCGGCGGAAGCCCCCATTTCGGCTTTGCCGGCCATCTCGACGTCGTTCCGCCCGGCGAGGGGTGGACCGGGAATGCCTTCCGGCCCGAAATCCGCGGCGGGCTGCTCTACGGGCGGGGCGCGGTCGATATGAAGGGGGGCATCGCCGCCTTCGTCGCGGCGGCGGCGGAGGTCCCGGAGCATCGCGGCACCTTGAGCCTGCTCATCACCGGCGACGAGGAAGGCCCCGCGATCCACGGCACCAGGGCGATCATGGCCTGGATGGCGCAGCGGAGCATTCGGCCGGACATGATCCTGATCGGCGAGCCGACCTCGGAGGCGCGGCTGGGAGACATTGTCAAGATCGGGCGACGCGGGTCCGTCAACATGTGGATCCATGTCCCGGGCGTGCAGGGGCACGTCGCTTATCCCCACCGCGCCGACAATCCGGTGCCGAAGCTGGCGCGGGTGATCGCGGCTCTGGAGGCGGTTCATCTCGACGACGGAAGCGGCGCCTTCCAGCCTTCCAACCTGGAAGTGACGTCGGTCGAGACGGACACCAGGGCGACCAATCTCATCCCCGGAAGCGCCCGGATCCAGCTCAACATCCGATTCAACAATCTCCATCGCGGCGAGGACCTAGTCGATCTGGTGCGGCGGACAGCGGAGGCGGAGGCGCCCGGAGCGAGAGTCGAGGCGATGATTTCGGGCGAGGCCTTCCTGACCCCGGCGGGACCGCTCTACGAGCTGATCACGAGCGCGATCCGAGAGGAGACGGGAGTCGAGCCGGCGCTTTCGACGAGCGGCGGGACGTCCGACGGCCGCTTCCTGATCGATATCTGTCCGGTGGTCGACTTCGGCCTTCCCAACGCCACCATGCACAAGCTCGACGAGGCGGCTTCGGCCGAGGACATTCGAGCCCTCGCCCGGATTTACGCGCGCATCGTCAGGGCAGCATTGGGATAGACGTCGCGGGAGAGGCTTCGGGCGCAGTCCTGAGCCTCGGCCCAGGCGAGGAAAGCGTCCTCGGGCATGGGAGCGACTCCGGGGAAGCCCTGCAGGCTGTCACACCCCAAAGCGCGAAGCACCTCGACCTGGTCTTGCCGCTCCGCACCGGCGGCGACCGCCTCGCAGCCGAGGCCGTGGACGAGGTGGATGAGCGAGGCGGCGACGCTCCTCGCCCGGTCCGACCGATCGATATCGGCGACGATTCCGCTATCCAGCCGGACCCGGTTCATCGGCAGGCTGGTGAATCCGGAAAGACGCGCCCGGCCGGACCCGAATTCGCTGACGCAAACCTCGACTCCCTCCTGGCGGAGGCGCTCGAGCTCCCCGGTCACCCATTTGTCGCACCCGGACGCGGCGGCCTCGTTGAGTTCGATCTCGACGCCCCAAGGCGGTGGCCCGGCGCGGGTCAAGGCGGCGCGCAGCCGCTCTATGAAGTCGAGCCGCTCGAACTGACGGGCGGCGACCGGGAAGCAGAGACGGTGGTCGAGCCCGGCCGCGCGCCAGCGTTCGAGCGCGCTGGATACGGCGTCGAGAGTCCACTCGCCGAGACGGACGGCGAGGCCGGTTTCCTGAAGCATGGATTCGTCGCCGGAGAGGAGTCGGGCTCCGCCGGCGCCGTTCCAGCGAATCTGCGCCTCGGCGGCGGTGATCGCGCCGGTCCGAAGGCACAGTCGCGGCTCGAATACGAGCTCCAGCTCATGCCTCTCGACGGCGCGGCGGACCGAAGCTTCGAGGGCGGCGCGCTCCTCCGAGGCCCGGGCGAGGCTCGGCTCGTAGCTGCACAGGCGCGAGCGGCCGGACGCCTTGGCGTGGTACATGGCGATATCCGCCGCCTTCATCAAAGTGGTGAGGTCGCAGCCGTGCTCGGGAGCGTGTGCGATCCCGATCGAGCCGCCGATGAGGACGGACCCGGTCGGGGATTTGAAGGGCTCGGCGAGCGCCGCGAGCGCCCGCGCCGCGATTCGCTCCCCCTCTTCGCGGGTGGAGACTTCGGGAAGGAGCATTGTGAATTCGTCGCCGGCGAGCCGGGCGAGCAGAGGCGGCGCCAGGGTTCCGTCCGCGATCTCGGCCTTGAGCACGACTCGAAGGCGGTTGGCGACCATGACCAGCACCTGGTCGCCCTGGGCATGGCCGAGACGGTCGTTGACTTCCTTGAAGCCGTCGAGGTCGACGAACAGAAGGGCCGCGCCGCTGTCGCGCGAAGCGAGGATCCGCTCGGCCTCGCGCCGGAAATGGAGGCGGTTGGGAAGGGCGGTGACGGGATCGTACATGGCCATCGCCTGGGCGTCGTCGAGATTGGAGCGGACCTGGTCGAACAGCCCTTCGACGGCGGCGGCGAGGGCGGGCATCTCGCGCTTCAGGGCGGCGGGGGCGGGCGAGGCGAGATCGCCGCGGCTGACCGCCATCAGACGGCCGATCAGGGCGGAGACGGCCCGGGCATGGGCGCTGTTGGGCCTCTCGGCGGCCATGTAGACTATGGTCAGCGCGAAAAGTCCGAACACGACCGAGCCGGCGACTTGCTGGTTGAGGCTTCCGAGCAAAAGAAAACCCAGAAGCGTGAGGACGAAGGCCGACAGCCCTGCCGTCACCGAGAGCATGCGATTGCTGATCTTTGCGACCGTCGAAGCCATGATCGGCGGTAATTCCTGTCCGGTCTGCCGCGCTGCCCCCCACAGGCGCGCGTTCGGGATGCAGACTATGCCGGAAGCGTTACCATTCGGTATCCATCAATCGCGCGGCCGCCGAAGGACGATGTAGAGCGCTCCGGCGCCGCCATGGCGCGGGTGGGCATTGCGGACGGCGGCGATCCGCCCCGAATGCCTCGACGCATGCAGCCAGTCGCCGACGGCCGCCCGGATGGCGCCACGCTTCGCCGGCCGCTCGGGGCCGGGCGGCTTGCCGGTGACGAGGAGCATAAGCCTCGCTCCGGAGCCGATCGCCTGCTCGAGCCGCCGGTCGAGCAGATCGTAGGCGGTGGCGAGGTTGTGGCCGTGCAGGTCGACCATCGAATCGGGCGCGACCAGCCCCCGGCCGAGCCGGCGGTCCCAGCTCCCGTCCAGAGTCTCGCCGGGGGGTCTGCGGGCGGGCGGCGGCGGCGGCGGCATGGTCGCTCCCCGGCGAAGGCCGGCTCGCGGCGAAGGCGACTCACGGGGCCCAGTCTCCGCCGCGACGCTCGCGAGCTCCGGCATCGCGACTCCGTCCAGCGGCCGAACCGATTCGACCACCTTAGCCCACAATCTAGCTTCCTCAGGGTCGAGACGTCGCATCGAGCCGGGCCAAAATGCCCTTCGGCACCAGCACATAAGCGCGGCCGCGGCCCTGCATTCCCCCGGCGATCCGGGCCGCCTCGGGGCCGGCGCCCCAGAAAGTGTCGAAGCGATTCGAGCCCTTGATCGCCCCGCCCGTATCCTGGGCGATCCAGAGTCCGCTCGCTTCGGCCCGGTCGAGCTGGAGAATGACTGGGGCGCCCATTGGCACATATCTGGGATCGGTGGCGACGGTCGCCCGGCCGGTTACGGGCAGGCCGAGCGCTCCCAGCGGGCCGGGGCCGGTGAGTTCCTGGAAGAAGATATAGCTCTTATTCTCGCGCATGATCGCCCTCCCCTCCTCGGGGTTGGAGCGGAGCCAGGCGACGATGCCCTGCATGCTCGTCTGGCCCGGGCCGAGCAGGCCGCGGTCCTTCATCAGCTTGCCGATGCCGACATATTCGCGGCCGTTCTGCCCGGCATAGCCGATCCGAACCACCGAACCGTCGGGCTGGCGAAGCCGGCCGGAGCCCTGGATCTGAAGAAAGAAGAGGTCGATCTCGTCCGCGGCCCAGGCGATCTCCAGGCCCCGGCCGGCGAGCGCCCCCGAATCGATATCGGACCGCTCGAAATAAGGGACGACGATCCCGTTCTCGAGACGCCCGCGGCGCGGAGTGCCGGCGGCTTGAGCGGTCGCCGCATCGACTTCGACGAGGTCGGGCGGCTTTCGGTAAACGGGCACCTCATAGCCCGGCCGGCGGGTTCGAGAGCCGGCGATCTCGGGCTCGAAATAGCCGGTGACGAAGGCGGCGCCGTCGCCGACCTGAACGACTTCGAAATGCTCCGCGAAAAAGGCCGATGCATTGGTTGCCGAAGCGGCGCCGGCGCAGGCCGGTTGCCAGTCCGACGGGCGAGTGAGGCCGCTGACGTCGGTGCGTTTGACGAGAGCGGGGCAGCTGATCCGGAAGGCCTGGAGCGCGCGGGCGGCCTCGGCCTCGCCGAGCGCAGGGAGAGCCGAACCGGCCGAGACTCCGAGCAGTTGGGCGGTGGGCGGCGGCGGCGGGACCGGCGGAGGCGGAGTCTGAGCGGTCGGAACCGGCCGCGGCGTCGGAGACGCTTGGGGCGTCTGCTTGGGCACGCAGCTGGCCAGCAGGATCATCGCGGCGAGGAGCGGCCAATGGGTCGGAAGTTTCATTGTTTCGGCTTCCCTGGGACGGAAAAATTCCGGTCCCCTCGGGGCCCGCCCCGATTGAGTTCAAGTGATTCGCCGCCGCTCACCGAAGGAGGATAAACCTCACAGGGGGGTGCAGGAAAATTGTTTCTCGACTTACGTCGTTCCAGCGAAGGTTCTTTCGCCCTTCCGGGCTCAGTCCGCTTCGTCGGTTTCGACGAGAAGCCAGTTCGGGTCGCCGCTGGCGAGGTTGCGGCGGAAGGTCCAGACGTCGTGGGTGGGGATTGCATCGGTGAGAGTGCCGGCGATCACTTTGCCCTCACGGTCGCGGGTGACCGCGGCGATGTCGGCGTCGAAGCGGACGTCGACCTCGGCGGAGCGGCCGGTGAGTCGGGCGTCCGAGATGACCGCCTTCTCGATCAGGACGAGCCGGTTGTCGAGCTGCTCGCCGGCTTCCTCGCGAGTAGCGATCACCTCTTCGAAGGTGGCGAGAATGTCGCCTCCGACGAGATGCCTGAGCTCTTCGCGGTCGCCGCGCCAAAAGGCTTCGAGGATCATCCGGTAGGCGGCCTGGCCGCCCTCCAGGAAGCGGCCGACGTCGAAGCTCGGGTCGGCGGCGACGATTGCGCGGATGCCGGGGGTGGCCGGTTCCTCATAGACGAAGCCGCCCGTCTCGGGCCGATCGACGGCGAGATCGGCCGCCGGAGCGGCGGCATCGGTCGAGGCCGGGGTTTCGGCGGGACGAAGGATCGGCTGCTGTTCGTGACCGGTACGGCGACCCAGCACCGAGTAGAGCCTCAGCCCGACGAACAAGGCCACCATCGCCAGCAGGACAATCTCGGTCACTAGTTTCTCCGAATATAACGAGCCTCGTACATAGGCTGTCGGCGTCAAGTATTCAAATCTCGGTCGGTTCCGAAGGATCCGCAACCGGTCGTGGCGACCGGTTGCGCGGTCCGGCCTCTCCTGCTACCCGCCCGGGCGCACCGGGTTCCGCGCCTCGCGGCCCGCCTCCACCCAAACTATTTCCATCCACTTCTTTCGAGGGCGAATCAAATGGCCGAAGAGCAAGGCAATCCCGCCGAGACGCAGCCCAATGGCAACGACACCGCCCCTCAGGTCGGGATCATCTCCCAATATGTGAAGGACCTTTCCTTCGAAAATCCGAACTCCCCTTCCGTCTATCAGTGGCAGACCCAGCCCAAGATCGAGGTCGATTTCAACATCGGCTCGAGCAAGTTGAGCGACGAGATTTACGAGGTCGCGCTCAGGATCGAGGTCCGGGCCACCGCCGACGGCCAGACCGCCTTCGCGGTCGATCTCATGTATGCGGGCCTGATCGGGATCCGCAACGTCTCCGACGAGGGCGAGATCCAGGCCTTCCTGCTCGCCGAAGCGCCGCGGATCCTCTTCCCCTTCGCCCGCCACATCGTCTCCCAGACGGTGCAGGAAGGCGGCTTCCCGCCGCTGATGCTCGATCCGATCGATTTCCACGCCCTCTACGTCGCTCGGGCGCAGCAGGATCTGGGCGACGAAGGCGCGGCCGCCGGCGAGATCGGCCAGGCCTGACTCCGGCCGGGCGGACAAGCCGGTGAACCTCTGGAAATCGACCGGCACGATCGGCGGACTGACCCTGGTGAGCCGAATCCTCGGATTCGTCCGGGAGATGTTCGTTGCGCGCGTGCTGGGGGCCTCCGCGGCGGCCGACGTGTTCACGCTCGCCTTCCTGATCCCCAATCTCTTCCGCCGGCTGTTCGGCGAAGGCGCCTTTTCAGCGGGTTTCGTCCCGCTCTTCAGTCAGAGGCTCAAGGACGACGACGGCAGCGCGGAGGCGCGGCTCTTCGCCGAGGAGGTTCTCGCGGTCTTCCTTCCGCTGCTCCTCGTGATCACCGGCATCTTCATGATCTTCATGCCGCTGTTCATCGGTCTCATCGTTCCGGACAATTGGGGATCCGACCCGGGCAAGACCGACTTCGCGGTGGCGATGACTCGAATCACGATGCCGTATCTGGTTCTGATCTGCCTGCTGTCGCTGGTGTCGGGCGTCTTGAACTCGGTCGGGCGCTTCTCCGCGGCCGCCTTTGCCCCGGCGCTTCTCAACGTCGCCCTGGTCATCGCGCTGATCCTGGTTCCCGAAGGCGGTGGACCGACCGTCCGCGCCATGTGCTGGTCGGTGCTCCTAGGCGGGGTGGCGCAGCTCGGCCTCACCTGGGCGAGCATGGTCCGCGCAGGCGTGCCCCTTAAATTCCGCGCACCGCGCATCACGCCGGGGGTGCGCGAGTTGTTCACTCTCGTGCTCCCGGCGACCCTGGCGGGGGGCACCTATTATGTCAGCCAGTTTTTCTACGCTTACTTCGCTACCCGGCTGCCGGAGGGTTCGCTGCTCATCCTCGGCCAAGCGGACCGCCTGAACCAGCTCCCGCTCGCGCTGATCGGATCGGCGCTCGGAGTTGCAATCCTTCCCTCCGTCAGCCGGGCGATCGGCAAGGGCGACGAGGCGGGTGCGGGACAGGTGCAGGCGCAGGCGATCGAGCTCGGAATGCTGTTGACGATCCCGGCCGCCGTCGCGCTCGCCATCGCCGCCGGTCCAATCGCCACCGTCATTTTCGAAGGCGGACGCTTTACGGAGGCGGATGCATCCGTCACCGCCGCAGTGCTGGCGACGCTCGTGCTCGGCCTCCCGGCTTACGTCCTGATCAAGATCCTCGCGCCCGGCTTCTACGCGCGCCGCGACATCAAGACTCCGGTCGTCATCGCCGTCGCCACCCTGCTCGGCAGCGTGGCCCTCAACTTCATCCTCGTGCCGCGGCTGGGCATCGTCGCCCTCCCCCTTTCGACGGCGATCGGAGCCTGGGCGAACGCGCTCCTTCTGGCGGCGCTGCTTCAGACGCGCGGACATTTCCGAATTCCCGGCTGGCTCGCTTCGCGAGTCCTGCGCCAGCTCCTCGCCGGAGCGGCCATGGGCGCCGTACTCTGGGTCCTCGGAAACGCTCTCGCGGACCGCTTCGCCGGCTCCGCGGGCGACCGGATCGTCGGGATGGGAGCGCTCGTCTCGGCGGGCGGGATCGTCTATTTCGCCGTCGCCTGGACGATCGGAGCGCTGAACCGCGACGACATATTGATCCTGCTGAGACGCAAGAAGGTCGGCTGAGCCCGACCCTTCAGCCTCCATTCAGCCCCCCTTTTGTAGAAAGGCGCGGTTTCCTATATAGTTACAGCAACGGCTTCGTTCCGAAAGAGGATTCGTCCCATGTCTCTCGCCAAGAAATTCCTGACCCTCGCCGCGCCGGCGGCCCTGCTAGCGCTCGGCGGCTGCGCGACCGGCCTTCCGACCCAGGTGTCCCGCTATCAGGCGATGCCCGCCCCGGCCGGGCAGACCTTCGCCATCCAGGCGGCCCGCGAAGAGGATCGCGGCGGCCTCGAATTCTCCCGCTACGCCGAGCTGGTGCGCCGGCACATGGCGGCCCAGGGCTATAGCGAAGCGAGCTCGCCCGCTTCCGCGTCGCTGATCGTTTCGCTCGATTACGGAGTCGACGACGGCCGCCAGCAGGTCGTCACCCGGCCTGCGCTGGGCTATGGTCGCTTCGGCTATGGCGGCTTCGGCTATGGCGGCTTCGGCTACCGGCCCTATTGGTCGCGCTTCGGCGGCTACGGCCGGCTTCGCTCCCCCTTCTATTACGGCTGGGACGATCCCTATTGGTATCGCGGCCAGGGCGAAGAGATCGACGTCTATACCGTTTATTCGAGCTTCCTCGACATGGACATTCGCCGTCCCGACGGCCGGTCCGTGTTCGAAGGCACCGCCCGGGCACGCTCGCGCACGGATGAGCTGAGCTCGCTCGTGCCCAACCTCATCGAGGCGATGTTCACCGGCTTCCCCGGAAACAGCGGCGAGACGGTGAAGATCACGGTCGCGCCCGAGCGCAGGCGCTAAGCCGGCGTCCGACCGAAAGATCGAGGGAGGGCCGGCGAAGGCCCTCCCTTTTCTTTTGCCCGCATTCAACGGGCGTTCATCGGCGGACCCGAATTTCGCGTCCCGACAGGGAATGAGAAAGTCTCGGGGAGGGTGAATGCTGAAATCCATCGGAGCGGTCGCTTTGGCCGGAATCGCGCTCGCGTCCGCTGCGCCGGCGCAGAACAAGGCCGCCGACAGCGTCCAGGTCGAGGACATCGTCGTCACCGGCCGAAGGAGCGGAGTGCCGATGTGGACGGTGCGCGGCGACACCACCACGCTCGTCCTGGTCGGCGGAATCAACGGGGTCTCCAAATCCACCCACTGGGATCCGGCCGCGCTCACCGAGGCGATGCGCAAGGCCGACCGGGTGATGTTCCCGCAATCCTTCGCCCTCACCGCCTCGCCTTTCCGGGCGATCGGCTGGCTCGCCAAATGGAATGGGATGGGCAGCCTGCCCAAGGGGCAGAGCCTTTCCGCGATCGCCGGTCCGCAGGCGATGCGCAGGCTGGCGGCGCTTCGGGCGAAGGACATGGTCCGGGCCGATTACGACCGGCGCCATCCGCTTCACCTCGCCGGCGATCTGAGGGACCGGGCCAAGGGCGAGATCGACTATAGCCGCAACGTCGCCGAATATGCCGCTCACGCAGCGAAGAAGCACAAGCTGACCGAGGTAGTGCCGATCGAGCGCTCCAAGGCGAAGCCGGTGGTGAAGGACCTGTTCGCTTCGACGCCCGAAGAGCATCTGCCCTGCCTCGACGCCGCTCTGACCATGGCCGAGGCCGGGCCGGCGGCGGTGCAGGCCCGGTCCGACGCCTGGGCGGCGCGGCGGGTTCGGGACGTGCTCTCCTCCCCGGCTGACCCGGTCTACGAGCGTTGCTGGCCGAGCGGCGTCTTCGCCGAGCGCCACGCCGATTTGCTCCCGCAGCTAAAGCGGCTGCTCGCCGAACCTCAGGTGACGGTGGCGGTGCTCAACCTGCGCACGCTCGCCGAGCGAGGCGGGCTGCTGGACGGGCTGGAGGCCGCCGGCTTCGACATCCAGGGACCCGCCTGGAAGTAAGCATCGTCCCAGCGAGTGAAGAACGCTGTCGCCCTTCACCCCCCGGGGCCCCAGCCTTCGCCGGGGCGACGGTCAGCCTTCGAGCTGCCTCGTCAGGAGGCGGATGTCGGCGTCGAGCTCGCTGTCCTCGGCTCGAAGCTTCTCGATCTGGCGGACGGCGTGAATCACCGTCGTGTGGTCGCGCCCGCCGAAGCGGCGCCCGATCTCGGGCAGTGAGCGGGGGGTGAGCTGCTTCGAGAGATACATGGCGACCTGGCGCGGGCGGGCGACCTCGCGGGCGCGGCGGGCGCTGGTCATCTCGGCCTTTCGGATCCGGTAATGTTCGGAGACCCGGGTCTGGATCTCGTCGATCGAGATCCGGCGCTGGTTCGCGCGCAGGGTGTTGGCGAGCACCTCTCCGACGAAATCGAGGTCGATGACCCGGTTCTGCATGGTCGCGTAGGCGGCGATCCGGTTGAGAGCGCCCTCGAGCTCGCGAACGTTCGAGCTGATCCTCTTGGCGAGGAACATGACGACGTCCTCGGGCACCTTCACCTCGGGAAGCGCTTCGAGCTTCTTGAGGATGATGTTCAGTCGAAGCTCGAGGTCCGCCTGGTTGATGTCGGCGACCAGGCCCCAGGAGAGGCGGGACAGGATTCGTGGCTCGATCCCGTCTAGATCCTGGGGAGCGCGATCCGAGCTGATGACGAGCCGGCGGCCGGCCGAGATGATCTCGTTCATCGTGTGGAAGAATTCTTCCTGGGTCGATTCCTTGCCAGCGATGAACTGAACGTCGTCGATCATGAGGAGGTCGGCGGCTCGAAGATGCTGCTTGAACCGGATGGTGTCGTTGGCCCGAAGCGCGGCGACGAACTCGACCATGAACTTCTCGGCCGACATGTAGATGATCTTCGACCGCGGGCGAAGGCGGTGGAATTCGTGGCCGATGGCGTGGAGGAGGTGAGTCTTGCCTCGCCCGGTGCCGCCGTGGAGGAAGAGCGGGTTGAACGCGACGTTGTCGGCGGTGGCGAGGGTTTTGGCCGCGCTGAAGGCGACCTCGTTGGCCTTGCCCACGACGAAATTCTCGAAGCGGTAGCGGGGCTCCAGGGCGACGGCATAGAGCCCGTCGCGGGGGGTAGGCTCATCAGAGGCCGGCGGCGCCGGTATCTCGACGACCGCGGCGGTCTTGGGAGCGGCGGCGCCGACCCGGACGGAGATGTTGCGCACCGCGGGGCAGACGGCGCGCCAGGCGAGGGTGAGGCGCTCGGAAAAATGGGTCTGAACCCAGTCGGCCATGAATTGCGACGGAAGCTCCAGCCGCAGGTCGCCCGAGTCCGGGTCGAAGCCGCCGAGCGCGATCGGACGAAGCCAGCCGTCGAAAGTACGAGCGCCGCAATCGCGTCGCAAACCGGCGCGGATCGATTCCCAGGCCGACTGGAGCGCGCCCCGCTCCATCCCGTCCAACGCACTGCCTCCCGCGGGCTTCACAGACACGAAACGCACCCCCTTTTCCTACCGGGCCTCTTTCACTCGGGCCCTGACTGGCGCAAACCTCTCCCGACGCACGGCAACCCCCCGGCGGTGGCCGATTCGAAAGATCGTTCTTGCTGTGGCGTCCGAGGGAGATTCGCCCCATCGGAGAGACCTTTTTGGAAGTCTCGGAGCGGCCTTGCAAGGCCGAAATTCGGCGACTTAAAAAAGAAACATGCTTGACACGCATTTTCCGCAGCTTGCCGTCATAAACGGCAGAAAACTGCCATTTTTAAGATTAGACACCCTCGCGAATCGCGGGAAGTCCTAGGGTTTCGCCTTGTGTTCCCCGGGCACGAAAAAGCCCGCCGGAAACGGGTCCGGCGGGCGACTTCGAAGCTTTTCAAGGCGCTTATGCGAGGGCGGCGATACGGCGAGTCAAACGCGAGAATTTGCGGGCCGCGGTGTTCTTGTGGAAGACGCCCTTGGCGACCCCGCGGGCGAGCTCCGGCTGGACCCGGGAGATGGCGGCCAGGGCCTGATCCTTGTCGCCGGCCTCGATCGCCGCCTCGACCTGCTTGACGAAGGTGCGGATTCGGCTGACGCGGGTGCGGTTGATCTCGGTCCGGCGCTCGTTGCGGCGGATTCGCTTTTTTGCCTGCGGCGTGTTCGCCATCGTCTGATTGCCTCTTGCTCTGAAATGAAAAGGGCGCGGCCAAAGCACCGCACCCGCTCGGCTGCGCCTCTACGCCAGGCAGGGCCGAAAGGTCAACCTCAAGAGCGCTGGCAGCGGGGGCAATGGAAGGTCGATCGGCCCGAGTCGATTCGGCGCCGGATCACCCTTCCGCAATGGCAGGCCTCCCCTTCCCGCCCATAGACCCGCCATTGCTTCGAGAAATAGCCGAGCTCGCCCGAAGGCCGTGCATAATCGCGAAGCGTGGAGCCCCCGGCCTCGATGGAGGCGAGAAGCACGGCCCGTATCGCCTCGGCCAGCCGCTCCAGCCTGGGGCGCGAAATCCGTCCTCCGGCCCGCGACGGGGCGATGCCCGCCATGTGAAGCGCCTCGCAGACGTAGATGTTGCCGAGGCCGGCGACGATTCGCTGGTCGAGCAGGAGCGCCTTGATGGGCGCGGAACGGCCCTCCAGCGCCCCGAGAAGGTAGAGCGCGTCGAACTCGGGTCCCAGCGGCTCCGGGCCCATGGCGGCGAAGGGAGCGGTGATGTCGAGCGAGTCGGTCGGCACCAGGTCCAGCGAACCGAAGCGGCGCGGATCGTTGAGGACGGCGCGCCTTCCCTCGTCCGTTTCGAGCAGGAAATGATCGTGGGCGCCGATCTCGGCCGGGTCGATCCGCCAGCGGCCCGACATTCCCAGATGGAAGACGAGAGTGTCGCCGCGGTCGGTTGCGATGAGCCCGTATTTGGCGCGGCGGGAGAGGCCGGTGACCGTGGCGCCGGTCAGCCGCTGGCGAAGATCGGGCGGGAAGGCACGGCGAAGGTCCGCTCGGCGGGCCTCGACCGAGACGAGCCTCCTTCCCCGCAATACGGGAACAAGACCCTGCACGGTGGTCTCTACCTCGGGCAGCTCAGGCATGGTCCGTCGCCCCAGCGAAGGCCGGGGTTCCGGCCGGTGAAGGGCGCAGGTGATCTTCACCCGCTGGGATGCCAGCCTTCGCTGGCATGACGAGGAGATGGGACGTGCACATGCGCCGAAACCCCTGCTAGAGGCGGGCGCGATGGACAAGGTTTCTTTCGGCTTCGAAGAGGTGGCGCCCGACGAGAAGACCCGGCGAGTCGGCGCCGTCTTCTCAAGCGTCGCCCAGCGCTACGACCTGATGAACGATTTGATGTCGGGCGGCCTTCACCGGCAGTGGAAGGATCTGTTCGTCCGGCGGGTAAGGCCGCGCAAGGGGGAGGCCATTCTCGACATGGCCGGCGGCACGGGCGACATCGCCTTCCGCCTGGCCCGGCACGGAGCGAGGGTGACGGTCGCGGACATCAATCCCGACATGCTTGAGGTCGGCCGGCAGCGGGCCGACAAGCGGAGGATCGAGGGCCTTGCCTGGGCGGTCGAGAATGCCGAGACCCTGAGCTTCCCCGATTCCGCCTTCGACGCCTATACGATCGCCTTCGGGATCCGGAACGTGACCGACATCGAAGCGGTGTTGAACGAGGCGCACAGGGTGCTGAAGACGGGCGGGCGCTTCTACTGCCTCGAATTCTCGACGACCCGCTGGCCGGGCTTCGCTTCGCTCTACGACGCTTATTCGATTCACGCGGTGCCCCGGATCGGCAGGGCCGTGGCCGGGGACGAGGAAAGCTACCGCTACCTGGTGGAGTCGATCCGCCGGTTTCCGCCGATGGAGAAATTCGCCGGGATGATAGGCAAGGCCGGCTTCGCCCAGGTGAAGGCCGAGCCGATCCTCGGCGGCCTGGTGGCGATCCACGGCGGATGGAAGGTCTGATGGCCTCCTTCGCCGAATGACCCACCCCGTCGTCCATATCTGGCGGCTTCTCAAATGGGGCCGAGTGCTCGCGCGGCACGGGGCGCTTCGCGGGATCGAGCGCGACCCCAACACGCCGCAGCCGGTTCGCCGGCTCGCCCGGATCGCCCGCTTGGGAGCGCGAATCCCGCGGGTCCCGGCCTATGGCGAGGCCTTCGTCGAGCTCGGGCCGGCGGCGATCAAGTTCGGACAAGCGCTCGCGACCCGCCCCGATCTCGTCGGGATCGAGGCGGCGCGGGACCTTCAGCTCCTCCAGGACAGCCTGCCCCCGGCGCCTTTCGAGCAAGTGCGCCGGGCGATCGAGCAGGGGCTCGAAAAGCCGCTCGACGAAATCTTCTCCTATATCGACCCGGAGCCGGTGGGCGCCGCCTCGATAGCGCAGGTCCACCGGGCCCATACGACCGACGGAAGACTGGTCGCGGTCAAGGTGCTTCGGCCGAATATCGAGGAGGATTTCGCCCGTGCCCTCGACACCTACGCCTGGGCGGCGACACGGGTCGAACGGATGGGCGCCGAGGCGGCGCGGCTTCGCCCGAGGGCGGTGGTCGCCTATTTCAAGCAATGGACGGCGCGCGAGCTTGACCTTCGCCGCGAGGCCGCCTCGGCTTCGGAGCTTCGCGAGAATCTCGTCGCGGAAAGCGGGTTCTACGTCCCAGCGATCGACTGGACCCGAACTTCGCGGCGGGTGATGACGCTCGAGTGGATCGACGGGGTCAAGCTCACGGATCGCGATGCTCTGGTCGCGGCGGGGCACGATTTGAAGTCGCTGGCGGCGATCCTGGTCCGAGCCTTCCTTCGCCAGTCGGTGATCGACGGTTTCTTCCACGCCGATCTCCACCAGGGCAATCTCTTCGCCCTCCCCGACGGCCGGCTCGCGGTGATCGACTTCGGGATCATGGGCCGGATCGACCGCCAGGCGCGAATATGGCTGGCCGAGATCCTCTACGGCCTGCTCACCGGCAATTACCGGCGAGTCGCCGAAATCCATTTCGAGGCGCAATATGTTCCCTCGCACCATGACGTCGACGAGTTCGCGACGGCGCTGAGGGCGGTCGGCGAGCCGATACGCGGTCTTCCGGTCAAGGACATCTCGATCGGCCAGATGCTCGACGGCCTGTTCACCATCACCCGCGACTTCGAGATGCCGACCCAGCCGCATCTCCTCCTTCTCCAGAAGACGATGGTGATGGAGGAAGGAGTCGCCCACGCGCTCGATCCCGACATCAACATGTGGGAGACGGCCGAGCCCTTCCTGAGGGAATGGGTGAGGGGCGAGCTCGGCCCCGAAGCGGCGCTTGCCGACCGGATCGTTCGGGATTTCCGGACCTTGGCCAAGATCCCCGAGCTGATCCGCCGGATCGACCATTATTACCCGCCGCCGGGCGCTGCGCCGCCCGATCCGCCTCTGACGGAAGTGGTCGTGGTGAGGCCGCGGCGCTACTGGCTCTATGTGGTCACGGCCATAGTTTCGGCGGCGGCTGGCGCTTGGGCGGCATGGGTAGTATTCTGAGGACATGAACCGCAGGGACGTCCTCGACAAAGTCAGGCTCGTTGCGCCCGAGCTGAAGCGGCTCGGTCTGGGAAAGCTTTACCTGTTCGGATCGGTGGCGCGGGGCGAGCAACATACCAACGACATCGATCTGCTCTACGAGGCGGAAAATGACGACACTCTGGATTTCTTCGACCTTCTTGACGCGACGGAGCGGCTTCAGCAACTCCTCGGCCGCCCGGTCGACCTGGTTGACAGGAAGCTCCTGCATCGCCGAATCCGTCCGCGGGTCGAGGCCGAGCTGGTCGAGATCTACTGATGACTCCAGGGTCTGAAGTAGATGCCCTCCACCTCGATCATATCGTGGAGCTGGTCGAACTTATCCGTGCCGATCTGGTGGGTACGACCGAGCCGGATTTCCTGGCGGATCGTACGAAGGGAGACGCGACGGCGCTTCGCCTGGCGTCGATCGGGGAGGCCAGCCGCAAGCTTTCAATAGAGCTCCAGGCGCGGCATCCGCAGATCGAGTGGCGCAAGATGTATGCGCTTCGAAACATCGTTGCCCATCACTATCAGAGCCTGAACTATCGCCTACTTTGGAGGATCGCCGCGGGCGCTCTGGAGCCGCTAGAAATCGCATGTCGAACCGAGCTCCAACGGATCGACGGTTGAACGGCAAACGCATCCTCCTCATCGTCGGCGGCGGCATCGCGGCCTACAAGGCCTGCGAGCTGATCCGGCTGATCCGCAAGTCGGGCGGAAGCGTTCGCTGCGTTCTGACCGCCGGCGGGGCGCAGTTCGTTTCTCCGATGACCCTTGCAGCCCTGTCCGAACAGCTGGTTCATTCCAGCCTCTGGGACCTGAAGGACGAGGCCGAGATGGGCCATATCCAGCTCAGCCGCGAGGCCGACCTGGTCGTCGTCTGCCCGGCCACGGCGGACCTGATGGCGAAGATGGCGGCCGGGATCGCCGACGATCTCGCCACCACCCTGCTCCTCGCCACCGACAAGCCGGTGCTCGCCGCGCCGGCGATGAACGTTCGGATGTGGCGGCACGAAGCGACCCGACGCAATGTCGCGCGGCTGCGCTCCGACGGGGTGACGATCCTCGATCCCGACGAGGGCGAGATGGCCTGCGGCGAATATGGGCCCGGGCGGCTGCCGGAGCCGGAAAAGATCCTCGCGGCGATTCGGGCGCGGCTCGCCTCGGGTGGCCCGCTGGCCGGCCGGCACGTCATCGTCACCGCGGGCCCGACTCACGAGCCGATCGATCCGGTGCGGGTGATCGCCAATCGCTCGTCGGGAAAGCAGGGCTTCGCCATCGCCGAGGCGCTGGCCGCGCTCGGCGCGCGGGTGACCCTGGTGGCGGGGCCGGTGGCGCTCCCCGCCCCGCTTGGCGTCGAGCGGGTCGACGTCGAAACCGCGCGTGAGATGGAGGCCGCGGTCGAGACGGCGCTTCCAGCGGACTCGGCGGTCCTGGTCGCGGCGGTGGCGGACTGGCGGGTGAACCCCTCTCCCGCCAAGCTGAAAAAGGCCGAAGGCGCGCCGAAGCTCGACTGGATCGCGAACCCCGACATTTTGGCCGGGCTGGCCCGCAACCCGCTTCGGCCCGGGCTGCTGATCGGCTTCGCCGCGGAAACGGGGGACGTCGTAAACGTTGCGCAGGCGAAACGAGCAACCAAGGGCTGCGACTGGATCGTCGCCAATGATGTATCGGGGGACGTGATGGGCGGCGAACGCAACCGGGTCCACCTGATCACGGCCGCCGGCGTCGAGAGCTGGGAGGAGGGCGAGAAGAGCGAGGTTGCACGGCGTCTCGCCGACAGGATCGCCGCCGCGCTGGGGGAAAAGGAAAATGCGAACGGACCTGCTGCTCCTGACTCCGCTGGCGAGGTTCGCTGACCTCGCTCTGCTCCTGCTCCGTTGGGCGACCGGCGCCTTTCTCGTCTTCCAGAGCCACGACAATGTGCTGAGCGCCGAACGGATGGGTGAATTCGAGAGATTCCTCACCCAAGTTCAACTTCCCGCTGCCCGGCCTGATGGCGTCGCTGTGCGTCTGGGCGCAGCTCCTGTGCGGGATCGCCTTCATCTTGGGGTTGCTAACCCGTTGGGCCGGTCTGATCACCGCCTTCGTCTTCGCCGTGGCGGTATGGATGGTGCACTGGCCGCAGGATTTCGTCGGATGGTGGCCTGCACTGATCCTGATCTTCCTGGGCCTGCTGTTTGCAACCCAGGGAGCCGGGCGCTACTCGATCGACCATCGGATCGAGAGGCGCGATGATCGAAATAGAGGTAAAACGGCTTGCCGACGGTGAGGGCCTCCCCCTCCCCGCTTATGCGAGCGATGGGGCGGCGGGCCTGGACGTCGTCGCCGCCGAGGACCTGACCCTCGAGCCGGGCGCTCGCCACCCGGTGGCGACCGGCTTCGCCCTCGCCATTCCTCCGGGCTTCGAGGTCCAGGTCCGGCCGCGCTCTGGCCTGGCGCTGAAGCACGGAATCACCTGCCTGAACACGCCCGGGACGATAGACAGCGACTATCGCGGCGAAGTGAAGGTGATCCTCGCCAATCTCGGCTCCGAGCCGTTCGAGGTCCGCCGCGGCGAGCGAATCGCGCAATTGGTGCCGGCGCCGGTGCTTCGGGCGGCGTTCGTCGAGGTGGACGCGCTGGACTCGACCGAACGCGGGGCCGGCGGGTTCGGCTCGACGGGGCGGTGATTCTCCGGGACGACCAGCTGGACCGCTATGCCCGTCACATTGTCCTCAGGGAAATTGGCGGCGAGGGCCAGCGCAAGCTGCTCGGTTCCGCGGTCACTCTGATCGGAGTCGGAGGCATCGGCTGCCCGGCGCTTCAATATCTCGCCGCCGCCGGAGTCGGACAGCTGACCTTGTTCGACGACGACAGCATCTCGCTCGACAACCTGCAGCGGCAGATCCTTTTCGGTACCGAAGACGTCGGGCTTTCCAAGATCGAGGTGGCAGCCGAGGCCGTGACTCGGCTCAACGGCGATGTCGACTTTAACATGCGGGACAAGCGGCTCGATGCGTCCAACGCCGCCGATCTGCTGGCGGGGGCGGACGTCGTGATCGACGGAAGCGACAATTTCGCCACCCGCCTCGTCGTATCGGACACCTGCACCGCCCTCCGAATCCCCCTCGTCTCCGCGGCGATCGGAATGTTCCAGGTTCAGGTCGGCACCTGGCGCGGATGGGAGCCGGACCGCCCCTGCTATCGCTGCTTCGTCGGCGATGCGTTCGACTCGGACGATTGCGACAATTGCGCCGAGCTGGGCGTGCTCGGAGCGGTGGCGGGAATCGCCGGCAGCTGGGCGGCGATGGAGGCGATCCGGCAGCTGGCCGGCTTCGGCGGCGAGGCGGCGGGCAAGGTCCATGTCTTCGACGGACTGGCCCCGTCGATGCGGACCTTGTGTATCGCCAAAGATCCCGGCTGCCGGACCTGCGGAGATCAGGCCGGAAGCTGACCGAGCGCGTCGCGCAGCTGAAGCAAAGCGAGGAGGAACAGCCCACTGCCGAGCGCCAGGTCGAAGCCTCGCAACGGCCGCACCCGCTTGCCGCGCGGACGGTGGAAAGTGAGGTCCAGCATCAACGCAAGCACGATCCAGGCTCCGGCAACGCCCGCGAAAACGGAGAGCAGCACCAGCGGCCAGAAGACCGCATCATACCAGCCCAGCAGCGCCCACAGCGCCAGGGCGATCAGCTCGGCCGTGACTCCGAGGCCGGCGAGCCCCCAGGGCCGCCGCATCAGCCCTTCTTCTTCGCGGGCGCTTTCTTCGCGGGCGACTTCTTCGCGGCGGGCTTGCGGCCCCTCCCCTTCTTGACCGGCGGACCCTTGGCGGCGCGCTCGTCGATCAGCTGGGCGGCTTCGTCCAGGGTCAGCTCGTCGGGCGCGAGCGACTTGGGCAAGGTGGCGTTGGTGGTACCGTCGGTGACGTAGGGGCCGAACCGGCCCTCCATCAGCTTGATCTCCAGCTCGGTGCGCGGGTGAGCGCCGAGTATCTTCAGCGGCTCCCGCGCGCCGCGGCCCCGCCCGCCGCCGGCGGCGGCCTCCGCCAGCTTGACGACGGCCGCGTTCATTCCTGTTTCGAACACCTCGGCGGTCGAGCCCAGCTTCGCATATTTGCCGTCATGGGCGAGATAGGGGCCGTATCGGCCGATCGAGGCGGTGATCGGCTTTCCGCTTTCCGGGTGAGCGCCGACGGTTCGGGGCAGCGACAGAAGCCGAACCGCGAGGTCGAGGTCGAACTCGCCCGAATCCTTGGGGATCGAGGCCCTCTTCGCCTCCTTGCCCTGCCCCATTTCGATATAGGGCCCGAAGCGGCCGGTCTTGCGGCTGATCTCCTCGCCGGTCTCGGGATGCTTGCCGAGGATTTCGGGTCCCTCGTCCACGGCACCATTCTCCCCGCCCTGGCCGAAGCGCCGGGTGAACTTGCACTCGGGATAGTTGGAGCAGGCGACGAAGGCTCCGAAGCGACCGCCTCGAAGCGCGAGCCGTCCTTCGCCGCAGGCCGGGCAGATGCGCGGGTCGGTGCCGTCCGGCTTGTCGGGGAAAAGCCAGGGCGCGAGGAACTCGTCGAGCGCCGCGGTAATCTCCGAGGGCTGCTGCTCCATGATCTCGACCGTCTTCGGCTTGAAGTCGCGCCAGAAAGCCTCGAGCACGGCCTGCCACTGGGCCCGGCCTCCGGAAATGTCGTCGAGCTCGTCCTCGAGATGGGCGGTGAAGTCGAACGAGACGTAGCGCTCGAAGAAACGCTTTAGGAAAGCGGTCAGGAGGCGGCCGCTCTCCTGAGGGATGAATCGGTTCTTCTCCAGCTCGACATAACCCCGGTCCTTCAGGGTCTGAAGGGTCGCAGCGTAGGTGGAGGGGCGGCCGATACCCAGCTCCTCCATCTTCTTGACCAGGCTCGCCTCGGAGTAACGCGGCGGCGGCTGGGTGAAATGCTGGTCGGCCGTGACCTTTTTCTTCGCGGGAGCGTCGCCCTCGCGAAGCCGAGGCAGGCGGCGGGAATCGTCGTCCTCGGAATCGGCGGAGGCATTTTTGCCTGAGCCGCGATCAGGGTCGTCGCGGCCTTCCTCGTAAAGGGCGAGGAAGCCGGGGAAGAGAACGACCTGACCGGTGGCCCGAAGGCCGGTCTGGCCGGTCCCGTCGACCAGCTCGGCGGTGGTCCGCTCAAGCCGCGCCGAAGCCATCTGGCTGGCCAGCGCCCGCTTCCAGATCAGGTCGTACAACCGGCCATGGTCGCCCGATCCGGCGCGGTCGCGGCCGAAATCGGTGGGGCGGATCGCCTCATGGGCTTCCTGGGCATTCTTGGCCTTGGTCTCGTAGTGGCGAGGCTTGTCCGGAACGAAGCCGGAATCGAAGCGGGTCGCGACGGCCCGGCGGGCGGCCGAAATCGCCTCGGGCGCCATCTGGACCCCGTCGGTCCGCATGTAGGTGATCGAGCCGTCCTCGTAGAGCGCCTGGGCGATCCGCATTGTGTGGCTGGCGGCGAAGCCCAATTTGCGCGCCGCCTCCTGCTGGAGGGTCGAGGTGGTGAAGGGCGGCGGCGGGTTGCGGCTGAGCGGCCTGGTCTCGACCGAGGCGACCGAGAATCGGCCGGCCTCGACCGCCGCCTTTGCGGCCCCGGCCGTGCCTTGGTCGCCGATCGAAAGCCGGTCCAGCTTCTCGCCTTTGAAGCGGACCAGACGGGCGAGGAACTCCTGCCCATCCGATTCCATGAGGGCGGCGACGCTCCAATATTCCTGGGCCCGGAACAGCTCGATCTCGCCCTCGCGATCGACGACGAGCCGAAGCGCCACCGACTGAACCCGCCCGGCCGACTTTGCGCCCGGAAGCTTGCGCCACAGAACCGGCGAGAGGGTGAAGCCGACAAGATAATCGAGGGCCCGGCGGGCGCGATAGGCGTCGATGAGATCCTCGTCGAGGGCGCGGGGATGCTTCATCGCCTCGGTCACCGTCGCCTTGGTAATGGCGTTGAACGTGACCCGCTCGACGTCGGCCGGTAGCGCCTTGCGCTTCCTCAGCACCTCCTGGACGTGCCAGCTGATCGCCTCGCCTTCCCGGTCGGGGTCGGTGGCGAGGATCAACGTGTCCGCCTTCTTGGCCTCGTCGGTGATCGCCTTCAGCTGCCTCGCCTTGTCGGCATAGGTCTCCCACTCCATCGCAAAGCCCGAGTCCGGATCGACCGAACCGTCCTTGGGCGGAAGATCGCGGACATGGCCGTAGGAGGCGAGCACCCGGTAGCCGGCGCCCAGATACTTCTCGATGGTTTTCGCCTTGGCGGGCGATTCGACGACGACTAGCTTCATGGGGATCCTTCACGCGTACGCGTACAGGTGGGGACCCGCCGGGAGCCGCGTCAAGGACTCTCGTCACGAACGTCATCCCGGCGAAGGCCGGGATCCCAGGGAGCGAAAGGCGCATTAACCTTCACCCGCCGGGGGCCCAGCCTTCGCTGGGGCGACGCGACCTAGAATTGCCGCCAGCGCTGGTAATCGGACGGGAGGATGCACTTCCCGCCCTCGTAGCGCCCCACCGAGCGGATCACCTCGCCGTCCCTCGGTTCCACCCGGCGGCCGGAAATCTGGCTGTCGAGGACACGGCGGACCAGAGTGTCGAGGCGGGTGACGAGGAAGCAGTCGACGGCGGGGGCGGCATGCGGGTTGCCGATGCCGCTGTCGTCGGTGAGAAAGATGTAGCGGGACTGGGTCGCGGCCGCCATCGCCCGCATCACATATTCGGCAACGTCGCCGACGCCCGAAGCCGCGACCGGGACGATCTGGATCCGCTTTGCTCGGGCGGCCTCGGCGACGCGCCAGGCCTTGCCGATATTCCGGTCGTGGGGCGGAGCGTCGGCGACGAGGAGAAGCGATTTGACCGCGTCGGGCCGCCAGTCCTGGGCGACAGCCCGCGCCAAAGCCAGGTCCATCGCCTCCGGATAGTCGCCTCCGCCCGCGGCATATTGAGTCTGCAAATTGGCCTGCATCGAATCGAGGCTGGAAACGAACGGGTAGGTGCGGGTGACATAATCGTCGCCTTCGTCCCGATAGGCGACGAGTCCGAGCCGGATGTCGAGGCCGGGATGGCTGCGCCGGATCTCGTTGAGGATCGAGCGAAGCTCGGACTTCAGATAGGCGATCTCGTCACCCATGCTCCCGGTCGTGTCGATCGCCAGCAGCAGATCGAACTTGCGGACCGGAACCGCGCCCGAGCGGACGGTGACGCTCTGCCGCTGCGATCCGGCCGAGTCGGCGATCTCGACCCTTCGGACCGGCGCCCCCGGAACGCTGACACTGACTCTGCCGTCCAGCCGGTCGAGCCCGGGATGGAAGACCGCAGTCCCGTCGGCGACGGTGGCGAGCGAGAGCGTATTGCCGTCGGCGCAGGTCAGGGTCACCGGGGCGAACGGAACCGGCCTCCCGGACTGGTCCTGCACGGCCACGGTCAGAACCCGCCTCGTGTCCAGGCTCGGCAGGTCGCGAATAACGCTGCGCTGCAGGTAATCGCCCGCATAGGTCGCGTATAGCTCCGGATTGAGCAGATCGTCATGGTCGCCGGCGGTGAGCAGGCCCGGTTGCGGCCGGGGCCGGGGCCGGGGCCGGGGCCGGGGATAATGTCCGGGCGCGGGGCGCGCCTCGTCAACATAATCGTCGGCGGTCGAGAGCGGAGTGGTACTCGTCTTGGCGGGAGAGCTTACCCGGCTGCCGGTGACGGAGATCGTGCCGCCTTCGCTCGATGCGTCCGGGGCCGACGGTGCGTAGAGGGGCTCGGGGACCGGCGGAGGCGGCGGCGGCGGCGGAGCGGGAGGCGCCGGTGGCGACGGCATGATCGGCGCCGTCACCGCATCATAGGCTGCGGGCGATCGATGGCGCTGCTGTTGAGGTTGGACGATCTTCGGCTCGGTCGGGAGAGCGGGCAAGGCGGCGGCGCGGCGGCAGAGAGGATCGCGAGCCTGCGCCGCGGCGCCGGGAGCGAGTGCGCCCGGAACGATAGCGACGAGGCCGAGGCTGAGTGCGCCGAGACTGACGATCCCGAACCGGGCGGCGTGACTCATGACATTCTCCCCTTATGTGAATGTTACAACGTCACATAAACAGCAAGAGCCGCCTGAACGCAAGCTGACGGGATGGTGCCAGGCGGTATCGACAATCGACCTCGTCGCTACTCTTCCCCCTCTCCCCAGGGGGGAGAGGGTTGGGGTGAGGGGGCTCGGCGGCCGAGACTCCTCGCGGACCCCGTACCCCCTCACCCTGCCCTCTCCCCGCCGGGGAGAGGGATTTAGTTCTCACCCACTTCGTAAATATCAATATCGTCTCACATCAAACTCACCCGACCGCCGGCATGGCGCTCCAGCCGGCCCGCGAGCTCGAGCTCGAGCAGCACTGTCTGGACGATCGCGGGCGGCAGATCCGACTGGCGGATGAGCTCGTCGACCGGCACCGGCGTGCCGTTGAGCATCCGGGTGACCGAGTCCCGCGCTTCGTCGTCCGCTTCCACGATCACCTCCGGTAGTCCGTAATCCCTTTCGGGCTGGCGGAACGGACGGACCCGAGAGGGAGCGATCGCCTCCAGCACATCGTCGGCCGACTGGACGAGGGTCGCGCCTTCGCGGATCAGCTGGTTGCAGCCCTGCGCGCGCGGATCGAGGGGGGAGCCCGGCACCGCCATCACCTCGCGGCCGCATTCGGCCGCGCATCGCGCGGTGATCAGCGAGCCCGAGCGCGGCGCCGCCTCAACCACCACCGTTCCGAAAGCGAGGCCGGCGATGATCCGGTTGCGGGAGGGGAAGTGGCGGGAGCGCGGCTCCACGCCCGGCGGCTGCTCGGAGACGACGAGGCCGCGCTCGGTGATCGCCCGCTGCCGGCCCTCATTTTCCGGCGGGTAGTAGATGTCGACCCCGCCGGCGACGACGGCGATGGTTCCGGTCTCCAGCGACCCGTCATGGGCTGCGGAGTCGATGCCCCGGGCGAGGCCGGAGACGACCACCGTCCCTGCTTCCCCGAGCGCCTGGGCAAGCGAGCGCGCGAAGCGGCAGGCGGCGGCCGAGGCGTTGCGAGCGCCGACCATTGCCAGCATCGGCTTGTCGAGCAGGCTCGGATGGCCCTTGACGATCAGGACGGGCGGCGCCGTCTCCAGCTCCGCCAGCAAGGATGGATAGAGGCCTTGACCGAGGAACAGGTAGCGGGCGCCGACCCGCTCCACCTGCTCCACCTCGCGCTCGATCGCGGAACGGGAGGCGAGCCTGGGCGCCCGGCCGCCGCCGCGCGCGGCGAGATCGGGTATCGCCTCGAGCGCGGCGGCGGCCGAGCCGAAGCGGGCGAGAAGCTGGAAATAGGTGATTGGGCCGATATTCTCGGAGCGAATCAGCCGCAGCCGGGCGATCTGGTCGCCCGACGGCTCAGGCATTGCGGCCAACCCGCGACTCGGTCCCGGCGAGGAGTCGGGAGATATTCTCGCGATGCTCCCAGAAGACGAGCAAGGTGAAGCCGAGGAAGAGCAGAGCGAGGTCGAAACGTCCCGCCAGCGCCGCCGCCGGCGGAGTGACGAGGGCCGCGGCGAGCCCGCCGAGCGAGGAATAGCGGGTCAAGAGCAAAGCGCCGATCCAGGTGGCGGCATAAACGGCGGGCACTCCCGAGCCGAGCCCGTCGGCCAGAGTGAATCCGACCAGGATCCCGAAATAGGTGGCGACCCCCTTGCCTCCGGCGAAGCCCAGCCAGACCGGCCAGAGGTGGCCGAGCAATGCGCCGATCGCCGCGAGCTGAACGGTCCCGGGAAACAGCCATTCGGCCAGCAGCAAGGCGGCGGCGCCCTTCGCCACGTCGAGCAGCAGGGTGGCGGCGGCGAGGCCCTTGCGGCCTGTCCTCAGGACATTGGTAGCTCCGATATTGCCCGAGCCGATCTTGCGCAGGTCGCCGGAGCCGGTCAGCCGGGTGAGGAGAAGGCCGAAGGGGATGGAGCCCAGACCATAGCCGAGCAGCAAGGCGGCGATTGGAGCGATGATTGGTGCGGCGATTGGTTGCATGTCCACGACCCCTGCATAACTTTAGCAAATCGAAAAGCGGATGCAACACTTTCATCGAAAGCGGTGAACGAAGCCGCCTTGCCGCCGTCCGCTCTGCCGCTAAACGGGGCGCGTGGCCAGTCACCGCCCTCTCCTCATCTTCGATTCCGGAGTCGGCGGCCTTTCCGTCCTCGGAGCGATCCGGGCGCTGCTTCCCGCCGCGCCCCTCGTCTATGCCGCCGACAGCGCCGGCTATCCCTACGGCACCAAGCGGCCCGCGGAGATCGAGGCGCGGGTTCCAGCCCTTCTCGGCCGGCTCGTCGAGCGATTCGATCCGGAGCTGATCATCATCGCCTGCAACACGGCCTCGACCATCGCGCTCGACGCCGTCCGGGGCGCGCTCGACCTGCCGGTGGTCGGGACGGTTCCGGCGATCAAGCCGGCGGCCGAGCTGTCCAGAAGCCGGACGATCGGGGTCCTCGGTACCGAAGCGACCGTCCGCCAGCCCTATGTCGACCGGCTCTCGGCGGAATTCGCCTCGGATTGCACCGTGATCCGCCATGGCTCGGCCGAGCTGGTCGACTTCGCGGAGTCGAAGCTTTGCGGCGAAGCGGCCGGGACGGGCGCCTGCCGCCGAGCACTGGCGGGCCTGTTCGATCAGCCGGGCGGCGACCGTATCGATACGATCGTGCTGGCCTGCACCCACTTCCCGCTGGTCGAGGAGGAGCTTGGCGCCGCGGCTCAGAAACCCGTCCGATTCGTCGACGGCAAGGAGGGAATCGCCCGCCGAACCGCCTGGCTGACGCGCCACCTGACCTGGGCGGACCAGCGGAGCGAGGGGGTGGCTCTCTTCACCGGCAGGGACACCAGCGTCGAGGCCTACCGCCCCGGCCTCGCCCGCTACGGGATCACTCGGATCGAGCGGCTCTAGCCCCTCTCCCGCGAAAGCGGGAGAGGGGAAAGCTGCGTCTAGCCAATCCCGACCGAGATCGGCTAATAAGGGCTCAGGGACTCCGGGGAACGACTTTGGACTATAACCGCATCTTCGCGCAGGCGATCGACAGGCTGCATGCCGAGGGCCGCTATCGCGTGTTCATCGACATCCTGCGCAACAAGGGCGCCTTCCCCAATGCGCGCTGCTTCGCCGGCCATAACGGCCCCAAGCCGATCACCGTCTGGTGCTCCAACGACTATCTCTGCATGGGCCAGCATCCGGACGTGGTCGCGGCGATGGAGGAGGCGCTTCACGACGTCGGCGCGGGCTCCGGCGGCACCCGCAACATCGGCGGCAACACCCATTATCATGTCGAGCTCGAGGCCGAGCTCGCCGATCTCCACTCCAAGGAATCAGCGCTTCTCTTCACTTCGGGCTACATCTCGAACGAAGCGACCCTTTCCACCGTCGCCAGGCTCCTGCCCGGCTGCATAATCTACTCGGACGAGCTGAACCACGCCTCGATGATCGCCGGAATCCGGGCGTCGGGCTGCGAGAAGAAGGTCTTCCGGCACAACGATCTCGAGCATCTGGAATCGCTGCTCGCCGAGGCGGATTGCGAGGCGCCCAAGCTGATCGCCTTCGAGAGCGTCTATTCGATGGACGGCGACGTCGCTCCGATCGCCGCCATCTGCGACCTCGCCGACAAATATAGCGCGATCACCTATCTCGACGAGGTCCACGCGGTCGGGATGTACGGCCCGCGCGGCGGCGGAATCTCCGAGCGCGACGACGTCGCCCGCCGGATCACCATCATCGAAGGGACGCTCGGCAAGGCGTTCGGGGTAATGGGCGGCTATATCGCGGCCGACCGCAACATCGTCGACGTGGTCAGGAGCTACGCGCCCGGCTTCATCTTCACCACATCGCTGTCGCCGGTGCTGGTCGCCGGAGCGCTGGCCAGCGTCAGGCACCTCAAGGCGTCGCGCGTCGAACGCGAAGCGCAGAAAGCCAATGCCGAGCGGCTCAAGGCGATATTCGGGGAGGCGGGCCTGCCGGTCATGCCGTCAACGACCCATATCGTGCCGTTGATGGTCGGAGACCCGGTCAAGGCTAAGAAGATCAGCGATATATTGCTCGCCGAATATGGCTGCTACGTCCAGCCGATCAATTATCCCACCGTCCCGCGCGGCACCGAGCGCCTCCGCTTCACCCCGGGCCCGCGCCACGACGAAGCGATGATGCGGGAGCTGGCCAAGGCCTTGGTCGAGATCTGGGACCGGCTGGAGATGCGCGCGGCGGCGTAACGGGATTCTCGTCGCAATCACTGGTGGCAATCGTCGCCACCCTACACTACGGAATGCGTCTCAATCCCCCCCGGAGCCTCCCCGTGGCCGAGCGCATCGCCATCGTCGCCGATCATGCCGCCTTCGAGATGAAGATGCTTCTGATCGAGCATCTGCGCTCCGGCGGCTATGAGGTGCTCGATCTCGGGACGACCTCGACCGACAGCGTCGATTATCCCGATTACGGCTACCGGATGGCCGAGGTGATCGCTTCCGGCGAGGCGGAGCGCGGGGTGGCCCTGTGCGGCTCGGGCATCGGAATCTCGATTTCGATCAACCGCCATCCTGCCTGCCGCTGCGCCCTCGTTTCCGAGGGTCTCTCGGCCCGCCTCGCCCGCGAGCATAACAACTCCAACGTCGTCGCGATGGGCGCCCGGCTGATCGGGATTGAGGCCGCGCGGGACATCGTGGACCAGTTCCTTTCAACTCCGTTCGGAGGCGGTCGCCACCAGCGCCGGGTCGACAAGCTTTCCAACCCCGTCTTCGCCAGGGAAAATGCATGAGCAGCGCTTCCGCCTTCGATTTCGCCGATGTCCAGCATTCGGGCTTCTTCACCGGGCGCCTCGGGGAAGCCGACATTGCGGTCGCGGAGGCGATCGCGGCCGAGCTCGACCGGCAGCAGAACCAGATCGAGCTGATCGCGTCGGAGAATATCGTCTCGCGGGCGGTGCTCCAGGCGCAGGGATCGGTGCTCACCAACAAATATGCGGAGGGCTATCCGGGCCGGCGCTATTATCAGGGCTGCGCGCCGTCCGACGCGGTCGAGACGCTGGCGATCGAGCGGGCGAAGCAATTGTTCGGCTGCGGCTTCGTCAACGTCCAGCCTCATAGCGGCGCTCAGGCGAACGGCGCGGTGATGCTGGCGCTCGCAAGGCCGGGGGACACCATTCTCGGAATGTCGCTCGACGCGGGCGGCCACCTTACCCACGGTGCCAAACCGGCCATGTCCGGCAAGTGGTTCAACGCCGTCCAGTACGGAGTGCGGCGCGACGACGATCGCATCGACTTCGATCAGGTCGAGGCGCTTGCGAAAGAGCATAAACCGCGGCTGATCATCGCCGGAGGCTCGGCTTACCCGCGCCACATCGACTTCGCCCGCTTCCGGGCCATCGCCGACTCGGTTGACGCCATCTTCATGGTCGACATGGCCCATTTCGCCGGCCTGGTCGCGGCGGGCGAGCACCCTACCCCCTTCGGCCACGCCCATGTTGTCACCACCACCACCCACAAGACCCTTCGCGGGCCGCGCGGCGGAATGATCCTGACCGACGACGAGGCCATCGCCAAGAAGATCAACTCCGCGGTTTTTCCAGGCCTTCAGGGCGGACCGCTGATGCACGTCATCGCCGCCAAGGCGGTCGCTTTCGGGGAAGCTCTCCAGCCGGAGTTCAAGAGCTACGCCAGGGCAGTCATCGCCAATGCCCGGGCGCTCGCCGGCCGGCTCAAGGAGCGCGGCGCCGACCTCGTCTCCGGCGGAACCGACACCCATCTCGCCCTCGTCGACCTGAGGCCGCTCGGGATCACCGGCAAGGACGCCGACGAGGCACTCGAGCGGGCGTCGATCACCTGCAACAAGAACGGTATTCCATTCGACCCCCTGCCCCCGGTCAAGACCAGCGGGATCCGGGTCGGCTCTCCCGCCGGAACCACCCGCGGCTTCGGCACCGCCGAGTTCCGCGACATCGCCGACATGGTCGCCGACGTGCTCGAGGGCCTTCGCGACAATGGCGAGGAAGGGAATTGCACCGTCGAAGCCGAGGTGAAAGGCCGGGTCCGAGCGCTTTGCGCCCGCTTCCCCATCTATCAGGATCAATGAGGCCATGACCGAAGAAGAAAAAAAGCTCGGAACGAGCATGGCGAAATGGGCGGCGCTTGGAGCGGTCGTCGCCATTCCGGTGCCATTCGTCGGCCCGATCATCGGTGCGGCAGCCGGCGCCGGCTATGCCTATTTCAAGGGCAGGAAGAAGCCCTGAATGCGCTGCCCTTTTTGCTCCCACGAGAACAGCCAGGTGAAGGACAGCCGCCCCGCCGAGGACGGCGCCTCGATTCGCCGCCGCCGCCAGTGCGAGGAGTGCTCGGCGAGATTCACCACTTTCGAGCGGGTCCAGCTCCGCGACCTGACCGTCGTCAAGGCGGGGAGCCGCCGCGAGCCCTTCGACCGCACCAAGCTTGAGCGCTCGATCGCCATCGCCTGCCGCAAGCGCCCGGTACCGCCCGAGCGGATCGACCGCCTGGTCTCCTCGCTCCAGCGCCAGATCGAGACCAGCGGCGACAGCGAGATCGCCTCGACCCGGATCGGCGAGCTGGTGATGGACGGTTTGAAAGCGCTCGACCCGGTCGCCTACATTCGCTTCGCCAGCGTCTACAAGGATTTCCGCGAGGCCAGGGATTTCGAGGAATTTGCGGGGTCCGTCGGGGAAGCGGACCAGGAGTGAGCCCGCCCCCCGCAATCGTTCTCGTCCGGCCTCAGCTGGGGGAGAATATCGGCAAGGCCGCCCGCGCCATGCTCAATTTCGGCCTCACCGACCTGAGGCTGGTGGCGCCGCGGGACGGATGGCCCAATCCATCGGCGGGGCCGGCCGCCTCGGGCGCGGACCTGGTGTTGGAGCGGGCGAGAGTGTTCGGCACGGTGGCCGAGGCGGTCGGCGACTGCGCCCATGTCTATGCGACGACGGTGCGCAAGCGCGGCCTGGTCGTGCCGGTGGTGGGACCCGAGGAAGCGGCCCGGGAGATACGGACGATGGCCGAGCCGTCCGCTATCCTGTTCGGGGCCGAGCGCTCCGGACTGGAGACGGACGAAGTGGCGATCGCGGGGAAGATCGTCACCGTTCCGGTCAACCCCGGATTCACCTCGCTCAACCTCGCCCAGGCGGTGATCCTGATCGCCTACGAATGGTCGAAGCACGAAGCGCTGGCGGTGCCGACCCAGGGCGATCCGCCCGAGCCTCGGGCCAGCCACGAACAGCTCGAAGGCCTGATCGGCCAGCTCGACGACGCCCTGGTCGCGGCGGATTATTTCCATCCGCCCGACCGCACTCCCGCGACCCGCAATACGATCCGGACCCTCCTCACCAAGGCGGGCTGGTCGAACCGCGAAGTGCAGGCCCTTCGCGGCATCGTCCGGGCCCTGGTGCAGTCAAGGCGGCGAGGCTAGCTTCTCGTCGCGTCGAAACGCCTCAATTCGTAGGCGATCGAAGCCTCGACCAGGCCCTCGTATAAATCGGCCGCCGCTTTCTCCGGCACGTCATGCTCAAGCGCCAGCCGCGCCACGCTGGCGAGCACCTGCGCCTTGCGTCCTTCGTCACGGACCGCCTCGCGCGCCGGCTTGATAAGGGCAGCGGCGTCCATATAGCGGAAGCGGCGGCCGAGCAGCCGAACTATCTCCTCGTCGACCCGGTCCACGCCGTCGCGGACCTCCGCCATCGACCGGCATTCCAGGGGATCGGTTCCGCTCTTCGACATCGTATTCCTCACCGCCGTCAAAAACGAGGCGGCAAAAGACCATCCGGCGCCGAATTGCAAACGAGGTCGAACTTATACAGGCTATCTACTGGTCAGGCTTGGGGGTTCGCCACAGTGAGATACTTAGTCTTCGTAACCGCCTTGGCACTCTTGAGCGCCTGCCCCGCTTTCGCCCGGCATGAGCATGGCACGACCGAGGCCGAGGCCGGCAACCCGGACAAGGTCATCTGCAAGCGGATGGAGGAGACCGGCTCGCTGGTGAGGAAACCCCGCGCCTGCAAGTCCCGCGCGACGTGGGAGAAGGAAGGGGCGGCCGCCCGCAGCCAGGTCCAGGGAATCCAGGACAACGCACTCATCAACCGCGCAAGGCCGAATTAAGACGGCGGCAGCTCTCGATGCAGCGCCGAGCGCCGGGCTCGGCTTGACTTTTTGACGGCCTTCTGGCCATAGGCCCCCTTCGCAATTGGCTCCGCACCCCGGTGAAGCGGCGGCCGCGTATGGCAGCAGGTCATGCGGTGCGGTTCCGGGACTTGTGAAACCAGGCAGATTGGACCCGACATGAGCAAGCGCAGCAGCGCCAAGTATAAACTCGACCGCCGAATGGGCGAGAACGTCTTCGGAAGGCCCAAGAGCCCCGTCAACAAGCGCGAATACGGTCCCGGCCAGCACGGCCAGCGCCGCAAGGGCAAGATGTCCGATTTCGGCATCCAGCTTCGCGCCAAGCAGAAGCTGAAGGGCTATTACGGCGACGTCACCGAGAAGCAGTTCAAGCGCACCTACACCGAAGCCGCGCGGATGAAGGGCGATACCGGCCAGAATCTGATCGGCCTGCTCGAGCGCCGCCTCGACATGCTCGTCTACCGCGCCAAGTTCGCCCCGACCATCTGGTCCGCGCGCCAGATGGTCAGCCACGGCCACATCCGGGTCAACGGCGTGAAGTGCAATATCGCCTCGCGCCGGGTGAATGTCGGCGACGAGATCACCTTGGGCGCCAAGGCGCAGGAAATGGCGCTGGTGATGGAAGCCCAGGGGCTCGCCGAGCGCGAAATCCCCGAATATGTCGCCCCCGACGGCACCGCCAAGGCGACCTTCACCCGCGTTCCGACGCTGGACGAGGTTCCCTATCCGGTCCGAATGGAGCCGAACCTGGTCGTCGAATTCTATTCGCGCTGATTCTTAAATCCTCCCCGGCCTTTGCCGGGGAAGATTTTTCAAGGGCGGCCCCATGGGGCCGCCCTTTTCTTATTGGATGCCGAGCGCGGTCCGGAGGAAGGCGTCGCTTCGGCGAAGCATCTGGGCGCGGACGTCGCCGTCCCTGAGCTGATGGTCGAGGCCCTCGAACACGACCAGCTCGCTCCGCCCGCCGGCACCCTTGAGCTTGTCGTGCATCAGCCGGGCATGACGGACGTCGACATTGCGATCCTTGTCGCCGTGGAAAAGGAGCACTGGCGCCTTGATCTTCCCGGCATTCTGCGCGGGTGAGCCTTCGCGAACGTGCGGGCCCGAACCGATGGCGTTGCGCTCCAGCCGGTGGTTCGACCAATTTTTCGAATCCTCGACCAGCTGGCCGAGATCGGTTACCGGGGCGATTGCGACGACCGCCTTGAACAGGTCCGGGTCGAGCACTCCGGACTGAAGCGCCGCATAACCTCCATAGGACCAGCCCACGATCGCCAATTTCGCCGGATCGGCAATGCCTTGCGCCGTCAGCCACCGGCCGGCATCGTTGACGTCACCGATGGCGGTGCGCCAGGATTGAAAGCCGTTCTTCTGATACCATTGATCCCCATAGCCGGCCGAGCCGCGATAATTGGGCTGTAGAACGGCAAAGCCCCTGCTGGCGTAATATTGAACGAGCCAGTCGAAGCCCCATTCGTCCCTCGAGCTCGGGCCGCCATGCGGCATGACGATCGAAGGCAGGTTCTTGCCGGTCCCGCCCGGCGGCAAGGTAAGATAGGCGGGCACCTTCGTTCCGTCCGAGGCGGTATAGGCGACGGGCTTCATCGGGGCGAGAGTCACACCGTCGAGCTGCGGCCGGTTTAGCATCATCGGCCGAAGCTGCTTCGCCGCCTTGTCGAACAGATAATAACGGCCGGGGTCGGTGTCGCTGCCGGCCCAAAGGATGAGCTTGCTCTCGTCGACGCTGGAATCGATGAAACGGATAAGCGGAGACGCCGGCAGCGCCTTGGCCAAGGCCTTGCCGAGGACGGCCAGATCCTTGTCGAAGAAGACCGCCTCTCGCTTTTCGGTCGCATAGGTCACTCCGACGACGCGTTGAGCGCGGCCGATGCGGACGGTGGAATCGACGTCGACCTGCGGATGCGAGTATATCAAGGTTTCGCGCGACGAACCGTCGAGCGCCACGCTGTAGAGAGCATCCCGGCCCCCGGAGCCCTTGAAGCCGTAGGCGACGTCGAGATCGGGATCCACGGCGACCGGCCGGAAACCGGTTTGGGTCATGGCATTGTAGATGCTGAGCTGCTTCCAGTCGCGCGACCCCCTGGTCCGGTAATAATAAGTGAAGCGGCCGGTGGCGTAGCCGGAGTCGGCAATGTCCGGAACCAGCATGATCCTGACATTGCCGCGCCCGTCGCTGATAAAGCCCCCGGCACGCTTATTGGGCGATTCGGCCGCCTTGGCGGCACCGTTGCCGGCGTCGATCCGATCGACGCCATAGCCCTCCCGCTTGTCCTCGACGATCGAGCCGATCTTCACTTCCGGCACGTAACGCCGCGCCATCAGGACGGCGCCGTCGGTGCCGGGAAGCCAATCGAGGATTTCGCCTCCGCCGAATGCGAAATATGAGTCGTCGGCACGGCTGCGCCGGCTCAGCAGCATCGGCTTGCTTCCGTCCGAATTGATGGCGAATATCCGGCTGGCCATCAACAGCTCGCCCGGAACGGCATTCTCCATGAGGAATACGGCCTCGCAGACCAGCCGCTCTTCCGAGACCCAGCCGCAGTCCGTGATCCGCTCCTTGCGGCCGTCGGCGCCGATGACCCGGCGGGGCTGGGCTCCCTCGACCGCGTCGATGGCGTAGACGACGGAAGAGGCGCCCGGCCCCGGGCTGATGAAGGCGATCTTCCGTCCAGCCGGGGACAGGTGGATCGCGAGAACGTCCTCTCGCGCGCCGAAGGCGGCGGCCGGATCGGCCGGCGGACCCGCCGCGGGAAGCATGAGCAGGCCGAGAATGCAGAACGACAATCGCCCACGGATCATGGAAAGGCCCCCTTTATCGCACCGCCGGCCCCTTGGCGCTTCCGGCCGGCGCAGGTTTGCACGACGGCCGGGGCGCCGCAACCTGCACCGGCCGTGCCTGCCGTCATGGACGGCCGGGCGGTGAAGATCGAGGGCGGCACCCGCGGGAGCCGCCCCTTACTGGATCTTCATCGCCTGCCGAAGGAAGATGTCGCTACGCCTCAGCATGTCGGTACGCGCGAATGTATTGTCGAGCTGATGATCGAGACCGGGATAGACGATCAGCTCGCTTTGCGCGCCCGCGCTCTTGAGCCTGTCCTGCATCTTGCGCGCCTGGGCGATTGGGACGTTGAGGTCGACATCGCCGTGGAAGAGCAGGACCGGCGCCTTGATCTTCTCCGCATTCTGCGCCGGAGAGCCTTCGCGCAAATGCGGTCCGGTGCCGACGAAATTCTTGACCACCCGGTAATTGCTGTAGCCGTCCGAATCCTGGACGAGGCTGGCGAGATCGGTGACCGGAGCGATCGCGACGACGGCCTTGAACAAGGCGGGATCGAGCACCTGCGACTGGAGCGCCGCATAGCCGCCGTAAGACCAGCCGACGATGGCGAGCTTGCCGGGATCGGCAATCCCCTGGGAAACCAGCCAGCGTCCGGCGTCGTTGACGTCGCCGATGGCGGTCCGCCACGATTGGAAGCCGTTCTTCTGATACCAGCCTTCCCCGTAACCGGACGAGCCGCGATAATTGGGCTGAAGCACCGCATAGCCGCGGCTCGCAAAATATTGAACCAGCCAGTCGAAGCCCCATTCGTCGCGCGCGCTCGGCCCGCCATGCGGCATCACGATCGCCGGCAGGCCCTTGCCGCTGTAGCCCGGCGGCAGTGTCAGATAGCCTGGCACATCGGTTCCGTCCGAGGCCTTGTAGGTGACATGCTTCATCGCCGCGAGCGCGACGTTTTCAAGCTGGGGCCGCGCGAGCATCAGCTCGTTAAGCTGCTTGCTTCCCTTGTCGAAGAGGTAATAGCGGCCGGCATCCGTATCGCCCCCCGCCCAGAGCAGGAGCTTGCTCTCGTCGACGCTCGAATCCATGAAGCGGATCTGCGGCAGGCCCGGCAAGGCCTTGGACAGCGAGCGTCCGAGGGCGGCAAGATCCTTGTCGAAATAAACCGCCTCGCGCTTCTCGGTCGCGTAAGTGACTCCGACCACTCGCCCGCGGCGGCCGATCCGCATCGTACCATCGACATCGACCTGGGGGTGAGCGAAGATCAGGGTCTCGCGCTTCGATCCGTCGAGAGCCACGCTGTAGAATGCCGAACGGCCGTTCCCGTCCTTCTTGAAGCCGTAAGCGACGTCGAGATCGGGATCGACCGCGACAGGATAGAAGCCTTCTTCCCGGAGCGTGTAGTAGCTCGACAGCGACTTCCAGTCGCGCGACGTCTTCGTCCGGTAATAATAATCGAGGCGCCCACTCTCATAGCCGGTCGCGCCCGCAATATCGGCCGTTCCCATGATCCTCACAATTCCCCGCCCGTCGCTGATGTAGCGGCTGGCCTTCGGGTTGGGCGATTCGATCACCTTGGAATCGAGATTGGCGGTGTTGACGCGGTCGACGCCATAGCCTTCGCGCTTGTCGATCAGCCGAGTCCCCATCTTGGCTTCAGGGACATATTCCCGGGCCATCAGGACGGAAGTTTCCGTGTCGGGAAGCCAGTCGACGATCGAGCCGCCGCCGAACGAAACATATTGGTCGGCGGGCCTCATGCTCCGGCTCAACAGCTTGATATTCTTGCCGTCGGAGTCGATCGCCACCAGCCGGGTCATCCCCACGACCTTGCCGTCGGCCGACGCGCTCGCGCCGATCATGAAGATGGAGCAGACGAGCCGCACTTCCGAAACCCAGCCGCAATGCTCCAGCCGCTCCGGCTTGCCGTCGGCGCTGAGGGTTTCACGCGGAGTTCCACCGCCGGTCGAGTCCACGGTATACAAATAGGTCGTCAGGCCCGGACCGGGGCTGATGAAAGCCAATTGCCTGCCGGAGGGCGAAAGGCTGACCGAAAGCACGCTTTCGCGGGCGCCGAAGGCCGCCGGCGGATCCGCCGGGGCGGCCCCGGCCGCCGGAGCAGCAGCGGAGGCGAGCAGGAGCGCCGCAAACGGGTGGAGCGAAAAAATCCGAAACATGAATACCCCCAATCGCTTAGACCCCAATTCCAAGCTGGAAGGGACGATGGCACCGGACCGGCGCCGGCGCAAGCTTGCAAGCGCAAAATCTAGCTGCCATGGAATGGCGCGGGTGGGGACGAGAGGAGAATGTCCGTGCCGCTTCGATCCCTCGCAGCTTCCGCCGCCGCCGCTTTGCTGCTCGCCGCCTGCGCGACCGCGCCCCGCGAGCGCAGCGTCCAGAGCCCCTATTCCGGCCCGCCTATCTCGCTGGCGACCCTGACCACCGCGACCCAGATCCTGTCCTCCGACGAATATGAGGGCCGGGCGCCGACCACGAAGGGCGAGGAGAAGACCATCGCCTATATCGCCCAGCGCTTCGGCAAAGCGGGCCTTCAGCCGGGCAACAAGGGCAGCTGGTACCAGAACGTGCCGCTGGTCGAGAGCCTTGCGACGCCCACCCCGCTCACGATAACCGGCGGCGGAGCTCCGATGACGTTCGGCCACCGCTCCGACTTCGTCGCCAACAGCTACCAGGTTCAGCCCCGGATCGACCTTCGGAACAGCGAGATGGTGTTCGTCGGCTACGGCATCAACGCGCCCGAGCGCGGCTGGAACGACTATGCGGGAATCGACGTGAAGGGAAAGACGGTCGTCATCCTCGTCAACGATCCCGACTGGCAGGCCCCGGACCTCAAGGGGAGATTCAACGGCAAGGCGATGACCTATTACGGCCGCTGGACCTACAAATACGAGGAAGCGGCCCGGCAGGGCGCCGCCGCCGCCTTCATCGTCCACGATTCCGATCCGGCTTCCTACGGCTGGAACGTCGTTCAATCCTCCTGGACCGGCCCGCAATATAATATGGACGAGCCGGGCGGGCACATGGACCAGTCGAAGGTGATCGGCTGGCTGACCAACGAGGCGGCCCGGCGCATTCTGTCGGCGTCCGGCCAAGATCTGACCGCACTCTCCGCAGCCGCCAAGCGTCAGGGCTTCAAGGCGGTGCCGCTCAGGACCCGCGCCTCGATCGGCCTTGCCAACCAGATCAAGAAACAGGCTTCGAAGAACGTGATCGGGATATTGCCCGGGTCGATGCGGCCCAACGAATATGTGATCTATACCGCCCATTGGGACCACCTCGGCCGCTGCGACGCCGACTCCACCGGCGACGATATCTGCAACGGCGCGCTCGACAACGCGACCGGAACGGCCGGCCTGATCGCCCTTGCCGAAGCCCATGCGAAAAGGGGCAATGCCGGGCGCTCGATCGTCTTCCTGGCGGTGACGGCCGAGGAATCGGGGCTGCTCGGCTCGAAATATTATGCTGAAAACCCGGTCTACCCGCTGGCGAGCACCGTCGGCGGAGTGAACATGGACGGGCTGAACGTGGGGGGAAACACGCGCGATTTCGTCGTCATCGGCAAGGGTAAGTCGCAGATCGAAGACTATATGAAGCGGGCTACCGACCGCTACGGGCTGGTTGTGAAGAACGAGCCCTCGCCGCAGGCGGGCTATTATTACCGTTCCGACCATTTCAGCCTCGCCCGGCAGGGCGTGCCTATGCTCTACGCCGAGGGCGGCGAGGATCTCGTCGCGGGCGGCCTCGCCGCAGGGCGAGCCGCCGCCGAGGATTACCGGACCAACCGCTATCACCAGCCCAGCGACGAATATGATCCGAAGTGGAATTGGGAAGGCGCGATCCGCGACCTCGAAATCTACTGGCTGATCGGCCGCGAACTCGCCGATTCGACCGACTGGCCGAACTGGAACCCCGGCGACGAATTCCGAGCCATCCGCGACAAAAGCCGGGGCAATGCGGGGCCGATCATGCGATGACGGTACCGCAATTGCGCTCCGCCGGCCGAAACAGCGCAATCCGGGAAGCTGAGTCCTCTTCTGGTCAGTTCGGCTCCCATGAAAGGCCAAGCGCGGCGGCCTGCCTCCGAAGCCGTTTGTCGCGCGTCCAGAGCCGCGACGCCGACAATTGACACGTCGTGAGCAGATGGGCGTCCACAAAGCCGATGCCGCTTCCAGCGAGTTTCCCAAGCCGGATGAGGATCATGAGCTCGGCATAGGATGCGACCTTGGCCTGTGGAATGGACTCCAGCATCTTTATGGTTGCCGTGGGATCGGCGAGGTTGCCGAGCGCAAGCTCCGCAGTCACTAACCTATGGCCAAGCACATCTTCGCGCTCGAGCAGTGCATCGAGATCGGCGTTCTGCTGACCGAAATGGTTTGCCCAGATCGAGGTGTCGACCAGGATCATCCGAAGCGGCGGCGAGGCGGCGCTTTGAAATCAGGCATCGTTCCGCCAAGCTTCGCCAACCGTCGTGCGGCCTCGCGCTGTATTAACGCGCGCAACGCTTCACGGACGATCTGCCCGCGATCCTGGATGCCGAGAAGCTCGCCGGCTTGTTCGATCAGCCCTTCGTCGCTTTCAGCCTGCTGGCCGCCGGACAGTGAAACAACACGTTCCACGCGGCGAAAGATCACGCGCTCCGCGGCGAGGTCTATCTTCCAGACCTGCCAACCAGCGTCCTGCCACGCCATCGCCTGGCTATGCCCCCGCCCACGCTGGTTGCCCCACCACTCGCGATGCCGCCTGGCGCTGGGGGGAAGCGGAAAACCCAGGACCTCTTCGATCTGCTCGAAGCTCGTAGCCCACTCGTCGTGCGCAAAGGCCTGCAGACGGCTCGCTAACGGTTCATACTTGCCCATGATTATCTCCTCGCCATAAATAGTTATATAATAGTTACTTAATCTTCAAGCCAATTTTCTTGGGATGATTGCACGGGGCGGCTATGGGCGGAGCATGATCCAGTTGCCGTTTCGCCAGCCGCCCGAATGGGCGGAGCATGAGTGGGTGTGGATCGGCTTCCCGAGCCATCCGGATCTTTGGGGGGACGATCTCGGGCCCGCGCGGCTGGAGGTCGCGGCCTTTGCCGCGGCGGTCCATGCGGATGGGAAGGGCGAAGAGGTCCGTCTGGTTTGCGCCGACGCCGAATCGGCCCGTGCGGCCCGCCACCTGGCGCCGTTCGCGACGGTGATTCAGGAGCCGTTCGGCGACATCTGGCTTCGCGACACCGGGCCGATCGTCCTCAAAAGCGGTTCGAAGCGCCGGCCGCTCAGCTTCCGCTTCAACGGCTGGGGCGGCAAATATGAGCTGGAGGGGGACTGTACGATCGGGCTTCGCCTGGCCGGGACGACCGGCACGGACGCCGAGCGGTGCGGGTGGATATTCGAAGGCGGAGCGATCGACGTGGACGGCACCGGCCTCGCGGTCACCACCGAGCAATGCCTCCTCAACCCGAACCGCAATCCGGGAATGACTCGCGGCGATGTCGAGGCGCGGCTTCGCGAAGATCTGGGGATCGACCGCCTGCTCTGGTTCGGCGAGGGCCTGCTCAACGATCATACCGACGGCCATACCGACAACGTCGCGCGGTTCGTCGCGGAGGGGACGTTGGCGATCCCCGAACCCGCGGGCGAAGACGATCCCAATGCCGGCGTCTATCGAGACGCCAGGGCCCGTGCCGAGGCGTACGGGCTGAAAGTGGAGCCCCTGCCCTCCCCGGGCCGGGTCGAGCGGGACGGCGAGATCGTCCCCGCCTCCTACATGAACTTCTACATCGGCAACGCCTCGGTCGTGGTGCCGCTCTACGACGCTCCGAACGATGGAGCGGCCGTGGCGGCGGTACAGCGGCTGTTCCCAGGGCGACGGGCGGTGGGAATCAACGCGCCGCATACGCTGACCGGCGGCGGCAGCCTGCACTGCATCAGCCAGCAGATGCCGCGCTGATCCGTCGCCCCGGCGAAGGCTGGGGCCCCAGGGGGTGACAAGCGCCAGGCCCTTCACCCGCCGGGATGCCAGCCTCCGCTGGCATGACGCCTGCATCCTGCTAACGGAGCAAGAATGACCAGCCTCACCGTCGCCGCCCTCCAGCTCGCCTTCACCGACTCGATCGACGAGAATATCGCCGCCGTCTCCGAGCTTGTGCGCGAGGCGGCAGGGCGCGAGGCGAAGCTGATCCTGCCGCCCGAATTGTTCGAGGGCCGTTATTTCTGCCGGACCCAGGACGAGGGCCATTTCGCCCGGGCGCTGCCCGTCGGCCGGCATCCCGCCGTCCACGCGATGCAGGCGCTCGCCGCCGAGCTCGAAGTCTATATCCCGACCAGCTTCTTCGAGGCGGACGGGCACCATCATTACAACAGCCTCGCCATGATCGACGACAAGGGCGCGGTGATGGGCGTCTACCGCAAGAGCCACATTCCCGACGGGCCGGGCTATTCGGAGAAATTCTATTTCCGCCCCGGCAATACCGGATTCAAGACCTACGAGACCCGCTTCGGCACCGTCGGTCCGGCGGTCTGCTGGGACCAATGGTATCCGGAGACGGCGCGGGCGCTGATGCTGGACGGCGCCGAGATATTGCTCTTCCCGACGGCGATCGGCGCCGAGCCGCACGATCCCGGCCTCGACACCAGCCGGATGTGGCGGCGGGCGATGATCGGCCACGCCGTCTCAAACGTCGTTCCGGTCGTCGCCGCGAACCGGATCGGAACCGAGCACGGCCAGCGTTTCTACGGCCATTCCTTCATCTGCGACGAGCGTGGGGACATTCTTGCGGAGTATGGCGACAAGGAAACGGGGGTCATCACCGCCGTGCTGGACCTGGAGCAGGCCAGGAAGCACCGCGCCGCCTTCGGCTTCTTCCGCGACCGTCGGCCGGATCTGTATCGGCGCTTGGCAGAGGATATCTGACCGTTGCCCCGGGCGTTCGGGATCGACCTGCTACATCTTGATAGTGTTGATCGTGGAATTCGCATCGTCGATATAGTCGATCGGCATGTAGATGGCGATCCCGGTGGTCCCCGGCACGGCGTTGCCGGCGGTGTGGACACCTACGCCCGTGATTGTCGTGGAAGTGCCCGGATAGAGGAACCAGCCGCTGCCGCTGTCGCCGCCGACGCTGATCACCCGCTGGTTGGTCCGGTTCACTTCGATCCAGCCCGGCGCGCCGTCCCAGGTCAGGTTCCCGTTGGAGATGGTTCCGCAGGTGATCCCGGAATTAGCGCCCGATTTGCAGACTACCATCCCGGATTTCTGATTCAGGAAGCCGGTGATCGCGGTGAGGCGAAGCTCGCCCGAATCGGGGAATTCGGGGATGCTGTTCTCATCGAAATAACGGACCCGGTTGTCGACCGTGACGCCGGTCGCGTCGAATATCTGGAAATCATATTTGTCGTTGAGGCCATCGGCAGCCCGGTGCGGCCGCTGGACGTCGGGACCGGACTAGGTCACGTAATGGCTTCCGATCAGGACGCGCATGGTATCAGGGCAGTGACCCGACGTGAGATAGCCCCTCTTGGCCACGCCGCCGATCGTGTAGCCGACGGCGAAGCCGAGCGTGCAGTCCGCCAGGTCGTTAGCGCGAGCGGTCGCGACCGTGGTTCCGGCCGGTAATTGCGAGACGTACAGCGAGTCCCCGCCGTAGAAGCGGTCGCCGGCGACCAGGCCGGTCGGCGGCGCCTGAATCCTCGGCAGCGGCACGACCTGGACCAGGGTCTCGACCTTGCGGGTTTCGGGAAGCGCCGCCCGGGCTCGCTCCGCGGCGTCCTCGGTTTCTAAGCTGACGACGTACCGCTCCGTCTCCAATTCGTATTTCGCGGTGTACGGAATCTTCAGGGCGTTCAGCGCCACGCTCAACTCATTCAGCTCCCGAGTGAACATGCCCCGCGATTTCTTCGCCGTCCTCAGCTGAACGTGGCGGCGCAACTTGGGATCGAGGCTGTCCATAAACGCCTTACGATCGCTGTTACCGGCGAACATGACGACGATCTTGAACTGTGGTTCGTGCTTTATGTACATGTCGCCGAAATCAGGGTCCCCGCTCGCATTGAGCTTTTCCGAGAGCGCGACGATTTCGTTTTGCAGGTCGATCCGCATCTGCGCCTCGTCCTTACCGATCCCGTAGGCCTGCGTCAGGTAGGTCACGGACGGGTTGGTTGCGGGCTCCTGCGCCAGCGCGGGAGTGGACAGTGTCGAAGCTGCGAGAAGCAACAATACGGCACGCAATTTCCTACTAGCCTCCGATTGGAAATAATTCTCTCGGGCAGCCTGCCGGCAGTGTCGTTGCAAGATTTGCAGACGACACCGAGCCCCCGCCCGGGATTCTCGTGTCTTCACCGATCGGGATACTCCGAACGGCATAGGCGACCGCCGCTGGCTCGCCGTCGCGGTAGACGATGCGCGCGCCGGGCGGGAAAACGGCGGTTGCCTCGCCTGCACTCCCGGACAACGTCACCGTCAGGCACCCGCCGGTCACGTCCAGCCGCCCAGGGTGGAACCTGCCCAGAACCGGAAGCGGCGCCTTCGCGCGGGCCAAGAAAATCTCGCTCTGAATTGCTCGTCTCCCTGATCCCGGCGGGACCGTTGCCGCCTTGCGGGGCGGTGCCGCCGCTCGACTGCTGCCCGTCGCTTGCGATGCAGCACCGGGAGCGAAAGGGCCGGGGCTCGAAGGGTCCTGCGCCTCGGTAGCCACGGCGGCGGCGAGGCCGGAATTCCCGACAGAACCGTCTCCGGAATGAATTTGAGGCGAACAGGCCGCGGCTAAGCCTATCCCCGACAAGCTAAGCAACACACGCCGACTCGCTGTATATATAAGCTTTGACATACCAGCCAATAACGCGCGCAAGTAAAGATGGTTCCTGCAAATCTTTCGTCTCCTCCTACTCTACATACCGTCACCATCTTCGGCCATTTCTTCCCTGAGACACACTCCAATGGTATATATCGTAAGCTTTGATGAAACACTTTAGGTAAATTGCGATTCACCACGGTCGTTGACAATCAAGCTCGGCCTTTGAGCGCCAGCGCGCGTACGAACACGTCCTCGAACATCGCGCGGGTGAGCCGGTTGGTGTTCTGGTTGTAGCGGGAGCAATGGTAGCTATCGATTAGAAGTCGCCCGTCCGGTAGCCGATGCTCGGCGAGGTGGCCGAAGGGGTAAGCGGAGAGACGGCCACCGACAGAGCGCACCGCCGCATTGTGGGCGATCTGGCCGAGGGCGACCAGCATCCATACATTGGACAGCGCCGCCAGCGAGGGCTGGAAATAGGTCCGGGTGCAGGTGGCGATCTCTTCCGGCGTGGGCTTGTTCTGGGGCGGGACGCATTTGACCGAGTTGACGATGGCGACGCCTCTGAGCCGGAGTCCGTCGTCGGGGCGCGCCTCGTAGCGGCCCTCGGCCAAGCCGAATTTGAGCAAAGTCTCGTAGAGCAATAGGCCGGCGAAATCCCCGGTGAACGGCCGCCCGGTGCGGTTGGCGCCCTGCTTTCCGGGCGCCAGGCCGCAAATAGCCAGCCAGGCCTTGGGATCGCCGAAATGCGGCACCGGAGCGTTCCACCAGTCGGAATGCTCCTCGCGCAGTGCCTCCCGGAAGCCGACCAGGCGCGGGCACAAGGGGCAGTCGCGGGGCGCTTCGAGGGCGGGGACGGGAGAGATGGCAAGGGACATCACCAGCGTCTAGGGCCGTGCCGATGGCGCTGACAAGCTATGCGATCGCCCTGGGCTCCAACCGCCGCGGCCGCCACGGCTCCCCGGTGCAGACAGTGCGCGCCGCGGCGGCGGCGATCGCGGCGGAGCAACTCTCGAAAATACGCCTCACCTCCGCTCTGGGTCCGGCGGGCCGCGGCTTCGCCAATGCCGTCGCCCTCGTCGAGAGCGACCTCGATCCCCCTGCCCTGCTCTCCCGCCTCAAACAGGTGGAACGCGACTTCGGACGCCGATCCGGCCGCCGCTGGGGGCCCCGAGTGCTCGATCTCGACATCATATTGTGGTCGCAGGGCGCCTGGGGCGGAGACGGGCTCATCGTCCCCCATCCCGAATTCCGCCGCCGCCGCTTCGTGCTCGAGCCCCTCGCCGAAATCGCTCCGGACTGGCGCGATCCGATCACCGGGGTCAGCGTCCGCCAGCTTCTTCACCGCCTCGGCCGCTTCAGCGGCGGGTGACGGCCTCCTCGAATTTATTCTCCCGGCGCCGGCCGACCATCAGCCCGCCTTCGAGCCGGGCGCAGAGCGCGGCGTAATAATCGGACAGAAACTCGCGGTCATCGCCCCCCTCGTCGATCCCGGCCTTGTCGCGGATGGCGCGGGCGACGGTCGCTATCGATTCGTCGCCGCCGTTGCGCAACACGTCCTCGAGCGTCTGAAGCTCATAAACCCCGTAGAGGTTGAGCGCCGCGTCGGTGAACGTCCGCCGCGGCCGCTCGACGTCATGGACCAGGTCGGCGCCGAGCGAGACACCGACCGCGCGGACCACCCAGGTGCCCGCGATGAGATCCCCGATCCGCAGCCGGTCGCGATTGAAAAGCGGAAAGAACAGGAAAATGCCGCTCCACACCAGAGCGAAGATCACGAGGAAGGCGTCGGCGGTGCCCTCGGCGGTCTGCTGGGCGAGGAACGACAAGGGCAGGAAAACCTCGATCTCGCGCATCGCGTTGCGGGCGATGACGGCTCCGCCGGTGAGCCGGGCGCCGTCGCGGGCGACGACCCGGAGGCCCATCAGCCTCTTGCCCGGAGTCGCTCCGCGGCCGCCCATCTCGAACAGGGAGAACCAGCCGTTGCGAAGGATGAAGAAGCCGAGCAGCCACAGGATGATGACCCATTCGGCCTTCGATGCCAGCGCCAGATAGGCCAGGGCGACGGTCATCAGAATGAGGATCGTGACGATCATCATCGCGTCGAGCATGAACGCTGCAGCGCGGGTCCCGGCGGTGCCGAGCTCGAGCTGGAGATCCACTCCTTCGGGCGTGACGAAGCTGCGCCGCATCGACGCCGGGGCGCCGCCCTTATTGCGAAACGGCAGGCGCATCGCGTCCCTTTCGCGGCATGTAGAAATAGGTCAGCCAGCCCGCAAGCATCGCCGCGCCGATCGAATAACGGGAGAAGTCGTCGACGATCGTCTGCCTGCCAATGCCCTCGAGGAGGCCGGCCACTGCCAGCATTATGACCGTTCCGGCCATTGCGAGCGCCGCCGAGCGGCCGGCGCGGACTGCGGATTCGGTACGGGTCTCGCGTCCGGGGAAGGCGATCGACATTCCGATCCGAAGCCCGGCGGCGCCGGCGATGGCGATTGCGAACAATTCGGTCGTGCCGTGGATCGCCAGCCAGCCGCCCAGGTTGAAGGCGAGCCCCTTCGCCGCGAAGACGGCGAAGAAGGCCCCGAGCATTAGCCCGTTATAGAGGATGAGCAGGACCGTCGGCACCGCGAAGGCGAAACCAAGCGCGAAGGCGAAGATCGCGACCTGGCTGTTATGGGTGAACAAAAAGGTGGCGAAGGTGGCGAGCATGTCGTCCTGGCGTTCGTAGAGGGTTTGTCGAAGGGCCTCAGCGCCGGCCGACGGATCGCGCCCGCTGGCGAGCGATTCCGGGATGATACCGAAAAACCAGCTCGGGTCGTTTCGCACCAGCAGGAAGGCGACGACCGCGCTCGCCGCGGTAAGAAAGACGCAGGCCAGGGTCTCGCGCCACAGGCTTTGAACCGCCTCGGGCCAGCCGCGGGCGAAGAAATGGCCGAGCTGCCGCCATGCGGTGGTCTGGACTCCGTATAACTGGAAATAGGACCGGGTGGTGAGCTGCTCGAGATAGACGATGAGGCCGCGGTCGAGCGAGGTGTCGCGGGCGACGGCAAGCGAGGACAAGGTGGTCCGGTAGAGCAAGGGCAAAGCGAGGATGTCGTCGTCGGAAAGGGACCGGATCGACCTTTTCTCCATCCGGGTCACCAGCCCCTCGAGCCGCTCCCAGTCCGCTTCGTGCGCGGCCCGGAACCGGCTGGCGTTGACGACCACCGCGCGACTTTCGACGATCGCCGAGGCGGCCCCGCTCACAAAAGGTTCCTCCGCTTGAGGTCGACATAGCCGGCGACGAGCCGCTCTCCGACCCGGTCATATTCGCTCTCGATGATATGGACCCCGAGATGCTGGAGCCGGGTCAGCGCCAGCCGGCGGTCGCGGATGAGCGCCGCCGCGGTGACGGCCCGGGTGACGTCCTCCGGCCTCGCCGGCATCGCATCGGCGATCGACTCCAGCTCCTCGTCGCGAAGGACGACCACGAGCAGCAGGTGGGTCTCCACCATGCGCCTTGCCGCCCGGACCATGAAGTCGGCCGAAGTGAGATCGGTGAACTCGGTGAACAGGACGATCATCGAGCGGCGGGTGAGGCGGGTGGCGAGCGTGGTCAGGGCAAAAGTGTAATTGGTCTCCTCGCCGCTATAGTCGATGCTCGCGGCGAGGCGCTGGAGCTCTGGAAAGGCGGCCGAGCCGGAGATCAGGCCGCTTGCGATCCTGGGCCTCGAATCGAAGGCGTGAAGCGCGACCCGGTCGCCGAGCTTGAGCGCCACCCAGCCGGTGAGAAGCATCGCCGAGACCGCTCGGTCGACCCGCGGCAGGCCCGCCACCGGCTCCGACATCTGCCGCCCTCCGTCGATCGCGAAGACGATCTGGTTGTTGCGCTCGGTCCTGAATTCCTTGGCGTGGAGCTTCAGGTGGCGGGCCGACTGCTTCCAGTCGATCGCCCTTCGGTCCATCCCCGAGCGATATTCGACGAGGGCATCGAAATCACTGCCGTCGCCGCGGTTGATCTGGGCGATCAGGCCCTGGAGCGCGTTGCGCTGGAAGACCTGTGCTCCGCGCTCCTGGACCGGCCGGACGTCGGGCAGGATCAGGATAGTCGAATCGAGCTCGATCCGCCGCTGCCGCCAGACGAAGCCCAGCGGACCGCGCCAGCGCAGCCATAATTGCTCGAGCCGGCCGGTGCCGCGCCTCGACATATGCAGTGGGACGATCGCCGCTCCCCTGCCCTGGTCGAGAGCGATCCGAAGCCGCCCGTCATCCTCCATCCCGATGAGCGGGCCGGCGGCGAGCGCGAGCTCGGCCTCGGCTGGAAACGCGCCGCCCTTGAGAGTGACGGTGATCACCGCGTCGACCGTTTCGCCGACAAAAGCGGTGGCGGGAGCTTCCAGCTTCGCTTCGCCGTGACGAATCGCGGCGAAGGCGTCGGCCAGCGCCAGCAGCAGAACCGCCACCGGCCAGGCGAGGCCGGCATACCATCGCTCCGGAATGGCGGCCGCGACGACGAGGGTGAACGGCACCCCGGCCGCCGCCGCGAGCACCGCCATGCGCGTCGGATAGATCAACGCGGCGCCTCGATCGTTTCGATGATGTCGGTCACCACATCCTCGACCACCCGGCCGTTGATCTCGGCCGCGGGCGACAGGATCAAGCGGTGGCGCAGAAGGGCCGGGGCGAGCATCTTGACGTCGTCGGGGATGACGAAGTCGCGGCCGTCCAGCGCGGCGCGGGCGCGGGCCGCGCCGGCGAGCATTGCACCGGCGCGCGGGCTCGCGCCGGTCTCGAGATCCGCGACGTCGCGGGTGCCCCGGATCAGAGCGGCGATATAGTCGATCACCTCGTCGACCAGCTTCACCTCGCCCACTTCCGCGACCGCGGCGCCGATCGCGGCCGAATCCGCCTTCCTCTCGACTCCCCATTGCCCGGGCTCCATCACCGCCTGGCGAGCGCCATGGGTGGCGATGATCCGCCTTTCCTCCTCGGCCGAGGGATAATCGACCGTCTGCTTGAACAGAAACCGGTCGAGTTGCGCCTCCGGAAGCGGATAGACGCCCTGCTGCTCGATCGGGTTCTGGGTCGCGACCACCATGAAGCGCTCGCCGAGCGCCAGGCTCTCGCCGTCGATCGTGACGGTGCGCTCCTGCATCGCTTCGAGCAGGGCCGCCTGGGTCTTGGGCGGAGTCCGGTTGATTTCGTCGGCAAGGAGCAATTCAGTGAAGATCGGCCCGCGGGTGAGAGTGAAGGTCGAACTCTGGAAGTTGAAGAGGTTGGCGCCGATGATGTCGCCCGGCATCAGATCTGGAGTGAACTGGATCCGGCCGAAATCGAGCCCGACCGCCCGGGCGAAGCTGTGCGCGATCAGGGTCTTCGCCGTTCCCGGCGGCCCTTCGAGCAGGATATGCCCGCCCGCGAACAAAGCGACGAGCATCAGGTCGACCGTCTTATCCTGACCGACCACCGCCTTCGCCACCTCGCCGCGGATCGTCGCCGCCAGTGTCCGTACTTGAGCTGAGCTCACCCTTTTTTCTCCCCCTGCCACCGGTGCAGCGCCTGTGCCGCATCGAGCAATTCTTCCCGGCTCCGAGCTCGCTCGGCCGCCGAAGCGAGGGCCGAGAAGCTCGGGCGTCCGTCGAGCCTGTCGAGATAGTCCGCCACCGAATCGTCGCGAAGCCGCGCCGGGACTGCGAACACGGTCGCGGCCTTGTCCCTTATCACCGCGGCGTAACGGCCGCCCAGCTTGGCCTCGCGCCGCGCCTGGCGGACGAGGGCGGCTGCATTGTCGATCAATGCGGCCTTGCCGAAGGCGATCGCCCGCTCGGGCCTTCGCGGCGGCCCGAAGCGCGAGATCGCCTGCACTCCGGTCAGAAGCAGGGCCACGGCGATCGCCAGGGTCACGCCGAGGAACGGCGGGTCGAACATCAGCCTCAAGGGGCTTCGAGTCTGGCCAAGGCCGTTCAGGGTCACGTCGAACGTGATCGATCCCGAGTCCGTCGAGTTGAGAAAATCGAGCATGGCGAGGGCCGCCGCCGCCTGCCCCCGATCGGCCATGCCCCGGTTCGACAGCAAATCGGGATCGGCGAGCAGGTACAGAGGCTGGCTGCCGAACTGGAGGAGGACCGCGCGTCCGGCCGAATCCGTCACGATCTGAGTCAGGCCTTCGCCGCTTACGGTCTGGAGGGGACCCGGGGCGGTGAAGCGCATCTCCGCCGGAGCATGTTCGGGAATTGTGACGAGCGGCCTGCCGCCGCCGCGGCGGCGCTCCACTTTCAGCTTATGGGCCGGGGCGAGCACGCCCTGCGGGTCCCAGGCCGGTTTCAGGCCCTGCGCCCGCACCCAGCCGGTCCGGTCGGGATCGCCGACGGTCTGCCATTTGGGCAACACTATCAGTGTAACCTTGCCGGTCCGCCGCTCCAGGACGCCGGTCAAATCCTTCGCCCCGGTTTCCGGAGTCAGGACGACCAGATCCTCGGTATCGAGATCTTCCTTGTTGCGAAGGATGACCGGGTTGCGGCCTGTCGCCCGGGTGAGCTGTACGATTCCGCTGAAGCCGGTCGCGGCGTTGGACAGAGCGTGGGCACCGCCGTTGCGGCCCGAGCGAAGGTCTGGCGCATAAGCGCCGAGGACCAACATGGCGGAGAAGGCGAGAATCCCGATCGCCACGATCAGGCCGAGGATCTTCGGCCGGAACGCCCCTTCCGACCGGCCGTGGGCGCCGATGGCGAGGTCGCTCATCCGCGCCAGGTCCCCGGCAGCACGAGGTCCGCATAAGCGGTCCGCGCCGACGACCAGTCCGACGCTTCGACGGGGCGACCCCCGAACAGGCTATGCTCGACCAGGCCGGCGATTCGAGCGAACAGGCTGCGCGCCGGCGGCGGCAATGCTTCCGCGGCGGCGAGCTCCCGGCTGGTCAGGGCCGGCCGGACCAGCCTGGGCCGGCGGCGGGCGATATCCTCGATCGAGCGGAACAGGAGATGGTGCACCGCTTCGGCGTAGCGGCCCTGAGCAGCCAGACCGTCGGCCTCGCGAAGCCACGAGCGCGCCGGCGTCGCCTCCGGAGCCCAGGCCTCTTCCTCCGCCTCCGCCTCGATCCCGACCGGCCGGCGGCGACCCGGCATCCGCCACTCGCCGTCCCGGATTCGCCGGTAGAGCATGACCGCGAAGCCCAGGGCAGCCGCGGCCAGGACCGTCCAGAGGAGTATCCGGGCATAAGGCGCATCGGGCATGAAGCCGCCGATCCACCGGAAGAAGCGCCCGACCGGGCTGAAAGCGTCGCCGAGCCACTCGAGGGCCGAGCGAAGCCATTGCGGCGGCTGCGGCGGCGGCGGCGCGGGCTGGAGGCTGAACTGGATCGACGAGTCGGCCTTCAGCGCGTCGTGCGCCGCAGCCAGCCCGTCGGCTGCGCCCGCCTTACCCTGCGCCTTCTCCGCGATTGGATCCTCCCCCTACGCCGACCCACGGCGCGCCGCTCGAGAATTAGACGAAGCCTTGGCCCGCGCAACGTCAAAATGCGCTGGACAGTCCGGTGCCTCGTGGTCAGTCTGAGGCCGGGGCACAGGGGAAAAAGTCATGGCAACCGCCGCAGCGGGCGCGGGCGACCGCAGCGTCTCGATCGGTCGAATCTTCAGCCGGGCATTCGGGACGATCGGAAGCAATCCCCTGACGGCTCTGGCGCTCGCCTTCCTGTTCGGAGGCCTGCCGACGACCCTGCTCGCTTACGCCATTCAGAATCATAGCCATCAGGCGCCCGACTTGCTCGGGGTTCTCGGAGCGACGGTGGTCGGGCTCGCAACCCCGGCCTGCACCATTGCGATGGCGATGATCACCCAGGGCGCGCTCGTCCGGACGACGATCGCCCATAGCGAAGGGGGCGTCGCGGGATTTGGGGAATCCGCCGCAGCCGGACTGGCCGTGGCGTTCCCGCTGTTCGTAATGGCCGTTCTGAGCGGCGCCGCCATCGGGCTCGGCCTGATCCTCTTGGTCGTTCCCGGAGCGTTGCTCTACGTGATCTGGGCGGTTGCCGGGCCAGCTCTGGTCGAGGAACGGCTCGGGCCGCTAGAAGCTTTGCGCCGCAGCCGTGGCCTTACCCGGCGCGCGCGGTGGAAGGTTTTCGCATTGGTCCTCGTCGCGTCGATCGGCTCCTGGCTCGCCGGCGGAGTCATGGGGCTGGTCAATACGGACTTGCTCGGGGGGCCCGAAAGCCTTCTGGAGCCCCTCCCCCTCGGGCCGCCCGCCCGGCTGCCGCTCCTTTTCTATTCGCTCAACGCCGTCTTCCAGACCCTTATTCTGGCCATGTGGGCGGTTATCCAGACCTCGCTCTATGTCGAGCTGCGCGACTGGACGGACGGACCGAGCACCGAGGCCCTGGCCGACATATTCGCCTGATCGGGGCCGAGCCGCGGTTGACCCCGTACCGGCCCGCTCCTAGGGGATTCGGCAATTGGGGCCCTTAGCTCAGTCGGTAGAGCAACTGACTTTTAATCAGTAGGTCGCTGGTTCGAACCCAGCAGGGCTCACCATTACTTCGCGATCGCCGGCGCGAGGACAGGTTTACCTTGACCCACACGCAGGCTTGAAATGACCCACGCGTTGCGCGTTGGGAGAGGCGGGCCTATCGATTGCTTCAGAAAAGTGTCGGGCGACGGCGAGGACCACAAATCTTTGCACGCCTGTTCGATTCGGGCTTGAGCCTCCCTCGCCCCTCCATCTCAAGCTCCGATGGGGAGTGAGTCGACCTCACCTCGCGTCTTTCACCCGCGGCGGGCTATGCTAGGCTGCTCGACATGGACAGGGAACGGGTCGAGAGTTTTGGGCCTGACAGCCTCAACGCTCGGGCGGCGGAGGCTATCAACCAGGACGGTCTGAAGCTGCTCGAACTCGTTCAGCCGCGGCCCTTCACGCAGCCTGCACCTGATCCTTTCGAGACCCGGACGCCGCCGACGATCACGGTGCATGCAGATTCCTCGGGGCCCAGGATCAGCGCATATGCTGACCAGATGGGTCGGATCGTCGGCCACTTCTTCGTCGAGAACCGCCAGGAACATGGCCTGAGGGGCCCGGATTACCGGGAGCTTCGCCTCCTCGTTGAAAAGGCCCTTAGGGCGCGACCGTTCAAGACCGGCATCTCCCCGGAATTTCTAGAAACGGAGATTTTCAAATGGTGCCGAGCCCGGCTCTGCGGCGAAAGTGAAAGCAACCTCTCGGCATGGCTGCTGGGCCGGTGCAAGGAGGAGGTCGGGAAGCGGCAGCTGGCGGTCCCGATAGCATTCGTCGAAGTGGAAGCGGCGTTTGGTCTTGGCAAGGTGGTGGTCGCCCCACTGGATCCCATCGTGTTCGATCGCGCGGACGAGGCCTTCGCCCGTAATCATCCGAACGCTCCGACCACGTCTCGGGAGGCGCGCACGCGGATGCGCGAACAGCTCGCCAACCGAACGGTCGTTCTCGTCGAGCTCGTCGGGGAGGCGCGGTACGCCGACCAGAGAGCGCGTGAGATCGCCACGGACATGGCCGCCGTACTGCGCTTCCTGTCGCCGGCGGCCATTTCCCACGATGTGACTTGCCTTTGCTACCCCCTCGGGGTCGAGCATGTACCGCGAACGACGGTATTGCGCATCCGAAACGCCGATGAACTCGTCTCGAGCACGACTGAATTAGCTCCGGTCGGGTTTTGGGACTGGAAGCTAACGACCGCTTATCTGGAGAAGCACGCGTCAATCCTCCAGAACCTCGCGGTCTATTTCGAAGAGAGGCCGCTTACCGAGTTCCAGAAGCGTGTCTGGTCAGCCTTGACCATCTATTCGGAAGCAGTCGCGACCAGCGACCGGTCCCGACGCCTGATGCTGGCCATGTCCTCGGCCGAACTGATTCTGCTCGGAGGCCCGAACGAGGGGATCCAGGCGAGCGTGGGCGATCGCATGGCCTTTGCGTTGGCCAAGGATGGTCAGGAGCGACGCGCGATCGTCGCCAACTTTAAGCGCGCCTATCAGCTCCGCTCCCGCCACGTGCATCACGCAAAGAGCGTCGATGACGACGAGTTACTCGCAACCTTCTTCTTGAACATGTTCAGGCTCATGCTGGCGGCCATCGCCAATACGAGCCGATTTCGCGACCATTCAGCCTTCATCGCCGCGATCGAACGCATCAAATATGGCGGTTAGGTGCAATCGCTCGCCGAGCCGACGAGCATCTCAGACACTCCGGAGCTATCAAGATGAAAAGGCTTGAGAAGGGCCGACTCTATCATTGCCGACGCGAAGCCGCCGGACAAACAGGCCACCTATCGATCGGTGCCGAGGGCATGAGCGTCGAGCTTTTCGACTATGACAGCTTCTTCCATATCGAAGGCGGTGCCGTCCTGCACCTGCGGCTGGAGGATAGCCGTTCGGTGTCGCTCCACGATACGGTCGCGGGCGGAACCGGCAATCGCTCGCTGCTCGGCGAGAACCCCATCACAACGTACGCCGCGAAGATCCACGCCAACACCGTCGTGGTGGGCCATCGGCCGTGGGAGACCAGCGACGCGATTCGCCGGACGTCATTTAAGATAAGTAAGGTCAAGGCACTCCTCGACAACGCGACAAAGGTGCGGCGACTCGCAAGCCGCGCCCTCGCCTTTCGAGCGGGAGATTCGCAATTGTTCGAAGTGCGCTCCCGTGATCTGACCGTACGCTGCTGGTACGGAGGGAGCGGTTCATTCGACCTTGGGCTCAATGAGTGGTGGCCAATATTTGACATCGAATTCGGCGAGCCTCGCACCCTGCATTCCTATCTTGGGGATGTTCACCGCGTGCTGAGATTCTTCTCCGCGGCCGCAGGCTTCCAACTGACCCCTTCTGAAATCGCAATCTCCAGGTTCACCGAGCAGGAAAACGGCAAGCGCCTTGAGAGGGATTTGAGAGACGATCTTTTTGGCGTGGAATATATGTGGGCAGAAGCGCCGGTGCGCGAATTCGACCTTCGTCCACATTATTCATTCGTCTGCGCCTTCGACGCTCGGGAAATCCGCACGATGGGCGCCTGCCTCGCCGCCTGGCTCGACCGCTCATCCGAGTGGGAGGAGGCGAGCACATTGATGATGGGCTCACTTGGGCTGCACGACCAGGTTTCGGGAGAGCGGCTGCTAATGGCTTGCCGCTGGTTGGAGAAGATTCCGGGCGCAAAGGCGGAGCGAACCCTTGGAGACGAGGATCTTTCCGCCCTCACTAGCGCGGCCCTCGAGGCGGCCGAGAACAGAGGCCAGAAGGGGCTGGAGGGCCGGATCTCAGGTGCGCTCCGAACGCTTCGATCAGAGGCGAACCGGGACCGCCTTTCTCGGTTGGTCGCTACCGTCGCGAAGCGCTTTCCCGATAGCGGGCTAGATGAAGTGACCGTGGACCATCTTATGCTCGCCCAGAAGCTGCGGGGCGTTGTCGCACATGGCTTGTTCGAACCGGAAGTGGGCAGCTCACGGGCCCTACAACGGGCTTTCACGGCGACCGAAGCACTGAGCTACCTCTTGATGATCAAGGACCTGCCCCTGACGCAGAAAGGCCGCGGCCGTGCGACATCGAGCCGGCTCGTCAGGGATTACAGGTATGCCAAAGTCGCGCCTGACATCTGACCGAGTCAATCAGCAGATGCGTCTGGATCGGGTGCCAGGATCGGCCAAGGCCTCCCGGAGGCTAGATCAGGATGGCGCGGCTCACCGCCCGGGCGGCCATGCTCATCGCGAACGATATCGATGGTGGTAAGCGCCCGGGCATGGACGTCCTGCGCTCCGCCATCGGTGGTCAGAGCCAGCAGGCGCTTGCGCAATCGACCGGCAGCGACCGGGACTATCGAGTAGGCATTGCTCCATTCAGCCGAAGGCACGTGCTCAGTCACGAGGTCCTGGATGGCGTGGAACGACAAGAAAGGTCGAGTCCACTTCATCTCAAGGTCGAGCAGAAGAAGCAGACCATCATCGTCGAGCGCTTCCGCGACACCCTTTGCGAGTCGGACGTGCCCCGGTGTCGGTTCAGCGGTTCGCAGACGCTCGTAGACATATTGCCTGAGGCCCAGAAATTCGCGGAGCATGCTCCCGAGATCGCGAGCCCATTGCCATCCGCCCATCGAAGAGCGGGTACCTTTCACTGTCTCGGTCGCGGCCAGGTCGATCAATCTACGGGCACCTGCCTCGGATCGAAGCGTCTGTGCAGCTCGATACCAGCCATGATCCTCGTAGAGACGAGGCTCGACCTCCGCGAGCGCGAGCAGGGCATCCTCCGCGCCCGGTGAAGGCGTCATCGCGAGCCCCGATACGACGCAATCCAGTTGAGAGCGTGAACGATGCTCCACGGGGATGGCGCGAATCGCCTCCACGGCCGCGGCAAGGTCATCAGTGAAGGGCAAAAGCCGCAGCCACTCCCGGAGTGCCCAGTCGCTGCTGTCGTGGAGAAGCCAGCTCTCAGTCTTTGCCCGCTCGAATAACTCGCTGATCCCGTCCACAACCGTAGCCGTGGAAACCACCTCTCCGGATTGGACTAGGCCGGCCACGAGATCAGCGCGTAAGCGCGGGTGCGCCAGAGCCAGAAGCCGGTCGATCGCGTCCCTGCGCTCCCCATGGGGGAGACGGACTGCTTCAATGGCCAGCCGAACGCCAAGTGAGCGCTCCTGCTCGCTGGCTTCACTGCCGATCAATGTCTCGACCACAGAAAAAACTGCTTCCGCATCTTCAGTTGTCGAGCTGGGATCCACTTGTCGCTGAGAGCGTCGTGCCGCCACATGGGCGAACTGGTTCCGCCAGCTGCTGATACCTGACAAGCGTGGCTCATTCGCGCTGACCCACTGGACCTTAATCACGCGAGCAGCTTCCTCTCCGAAATGCGGCTCGGTCAGATAGCGGCGCATCAGCAGCCTGGTTTCGGGAGCGTCGATCGCGAGAAATGCACGGAAATATTCGCCGGTAACCGGCCAGCTTGCCTCATCTCGCAAGGGGCTTTGTCTCCAGCCCGTCGCCGCCGCCTCGGCTCGGATGGCACCATACTGCGCCAGGTTGTCGTCTAGGAGCCGTGGACAATTAGGATTCCCATTGTGGTGAGGATGTGATTCAAGCTTCTTTTTCGGGAGGCTTGGATGGAAGGCGTTCGACTGGTTCTGCGGGACGATCAGTGGGCTCGCATGGAGCCGCACCTGCGTGGC
>JBBSIZ010000021.1:0-56478 GCA_038257735.1 Sphingomonadales bacterium
CAGGGCAGCCAGTATACGAGCGAGCAGTTCCAGCGGCTGATGGCCGATAATGGCGTCACCTGCTCGATGAGCCGCTCGGGCAACGTCTGGGACAATGCGGCGATGGAGAGCTTCTTCTCGTCGCTCAAGACCGAACGCATCGCCACAAAGGTCTATCAAACGCGAGACCAAGCGAAGGCCGACGTGTTCGATTACATCGAGCGCTTCTACAATCCGAAGCGCCGGCACTCGACCTTGGGGTACCTCAGCCCCATCGACTTCGAGAAACAGTCTGAGGTAGCGTAGCCTATCTCAGCGTCCATCAGACCGGCAGCAGCTCAGGGCGCGCAAGTTCAATCCTTGCCACGCCCACCATTAGAAAGCCCCGGAAATCCGCGGATTTCCGGGGCTTTTCGATTCCGGCGTGGGCCGGATCGAGGGGGCGGCTCAGATGTAGCTGGTGGTGACGTTCACGTTCACGCCTGGATATCGCTTCTTGAACTCCTCGATGACCGAGGCGCAGGAATCGCAGGGTTCCCGCTCCGTGTACATTCGGATCGTGATCTTGCCATAGTCCGACTCCGCAATTCCCGATGCCTCGATCTGCCTGCCGATATGCTCGAGCAGGATGCGCTCCGTGTCGTTCCTGCGCGGCAAGCCATTGACGTTGAAGGGGTGGAACCGGGTTTCCTCCGGCAGGTGGGTCAGGCCGGGATATTTCATGTTGTTGCTTTTGGTGACGAGGACCTGCGAAGTATCGCCGACCCGGACTTCCGCGATGGCGACGTTGCGGTCCGCCGAGAAGCCGAGCAGGTCGCGATAGGCGGCGGCCATCCTGGCGCCATAATCGGGATCGATTCCGCCGGAGCCGTCGCTCGGTATGATGGGAGCGTCGGTAACGAGCAGCGAATATTCGGGGGTGATCTCCACTTCGCGCATCCGCGCGTTGGACGAAGGCGCATCTCCCTCCTCGACGCCCGGCATTCCCAGAAGCTCGGCAAGTCGCCGCTCCGGCAGGTCGCCCACCACCTGCTCGTCCTCGGACCGGCCCCGCTTCGCCGACAAGGCGCGGCGCTCGTCGCGCCGCCGCCGGGCCGCGCTCGCTTCGTCCGGCGGCGGACCGTCCACGATCAGTCGGCGGATCGTCTCTCCATGCTCGCGATCGTCGAGCAGGGCGATCAATCGCCGGACCGGCTCACGGCCTTGCTCCCTCGCAGTCGGCTTCGCCACGGGCGGCTTCGACATAGCCCTGGCGAGGTCGTGGAGCGCTTCCTGCATCGGATGGGCGTCGGGAAGGAGATCGGCCGCCGCCCTCACCCGCCTCGACAAGTCGATGCGCTGGTCCGGAGTCATCGAGACGTTCAGCTCGGGAAGATGGGCGAGGGGATTGGTGTCGACGTCCGGGGCTGGCGCAGGCTCGGCCTCGTCGTCGTCGTCGTTGAGCGAGCGCGCGACGATCGTGCCCTCCTCCTCATCCCCGGCGGCCCGGCGCGGGGTTGAGCCCGCTTCGGGCTCGGCACCGGGGGGGCGGGGGGCCGACGGAGCGGTACCCTCCGGCGGCGGGGTTCCGTTCGGTCCCGGCTCCCGCGAGCGGAAGCCCATTTGGCGGTTCAGCTCGTCCAGGGCCGCCTGGGAGCGGATCGCCTGCTGGTCGCCGCGCCCCCCCACTCCGCTGGTCATCGGCCCGCCAAGCTCGCCGAGCACCGCGTCGGGAGCGGCGAGGCGTGGATCGCCGGTCGTGGCGGCGAGATGGGCGAGGAAAGCTTCGAAGACGATGCCGCGATCGCCGAAGGCGTCCACCGTGCCGAACGGCTGCCGGCCGGCGAGGAAGGCCTCGAGATCGAGCCTTGCTCCGGCAATGGCGACCGAATTGTCGTAGAGGTGGGTATTGCGCATCACGAACGCCTCCCATTCGGACCGATGAACCCCGCCCGGGCTGACGTCGACCACCGTGCCGAGATCGCGGCCGCGAAGCACGAACGGAAAGACCTCGCCGCGAGCCACTCCGAACTTGGCGGCATAGATATCCGCCGATTCGATCCGGCTCGTGAGATAGAGGCCGCGGCCGAAATCGTCCTGCGAGCCCCCGTCGATCCGCGCCAGTTGAGCGCCGTGCTCACGCAGCGAGGCGCTTCGGCCGGTCGGGCCGCCATGGAATAGTAGCATCAGCGGCTCGTCCGGCGCCAACCGGCCGGCGGCGATCATATGCTCGCGAGTGGCTTCGAGGACGGTGTCCGCGATGGCCTGGCGGACCGGCGCGTCGAGGCCGGTATCGTTCATGATGAGGTGGAGTCGCGCCATCGAATCCCGCTCGCCGACGAGGCCGAGGTCGCGGACGACGGCCCGGTTGGCGGCGTCGGCCGCGGCGACTTCCGCACGAAATGATGCGATCGTCTCGGGCGACGCGCCCCTGGCCCGCAGAACCTCGATCGCTTCCCGATGCGCCTGACCGGACATCGTCGCCTCGCCGAGACGGCGGGCCTGAAAGGCATCGCCTTCGGTGAGGCGAGTCCCGGCCGCCTCCCGGCCTAGCGCCGGAGCGCCTTCGCGAAGCTCGGCTCCGCGAGCCCTGATCCTGACGATCTCTGCATCATAGGCCTCGGGGCTGGAAAATTTTCGTTCGACTCGAGCGCCGGTGACCGGATCGGGATAGTCGATCGTTACCGCCCGGGTGGCGGGGTCGTAGGCGAAGGTGGAGTAGTTCACGCGGCCGTTGTCGATGAAGTCGATGCGCGACGGGCGATTGCCGATACCGTGATCCGCGGCCTCCTGGATCACGACCCTGACGTCGCCGTTGGTCCCCGTTGGAAAGCGGGCGAGGAAGGCGCTCGAGGCGCTTCCGGGCGCGGTGGGATGGTAATGCTGCTCCAGAACCCAGGCGCCCCGGCCCAACGCCTTGCCCGGGCCGCGCGCGAGAGGCACGCCCTCGTGAATTCCGGCGACTCTCAAATGGCCCTGATGATCGACCGTCATCACATGGCCCCTGGAACCCTGGATGACGATATATTGGCCGGTGTCGGCGTTTCGGTAGATGGCGGCCTCGCGCGTGGGATCGGCCTGGGTGAGCATCCGGTAATTGTCGTTCGCCGCCTCGAGGCTTTCCGTCCTGGGGTGGATGAATACCGCCCCGTCCTCGATCGCCCCCAGGTTCAGCATGTTCGTCGGATTGAGCTCGACCTGGACGGGGACGGGAGGCGGCTTGCCGGAGTTTTGCGGCCGATCGCTCTCGTCATGCTCCAACGTTCGGGCGACGATCGGCTCGTCGTCATTGGCCGCCCGTGGCGCGCGGGCGGACGCGGACGCCTGCTCGTCGCTGCCGCCGGGGGACCGCAGGGGGAGGATCGCGCCCTCCTCGTCGACGCCCAGGGTCGGGCGCGCGACCGGCCGGGCCGGTTCCGGCTCCGCGACCGGGGCGGGACGGGTCGACGGGGCGCCGGGCGGCCTCGGCGCGGAGGGCTCCGAAGGGGCGATCAGGCCGAGGCGGCGTCCCTCCGCGGTCGTCGCCTCGGCGCCCCGGCGGCGGTAATCGTGGATGTCGTCGCGGGTCGTGAACGCATGCTCGCGCATCCGCGAGCGGCTGAGACCGCGCATGGTGCGGTCGGCGGCGCCCTCGCCTATGCCCTGGATGAAGGACTGGCCGGCGGCGCTTCCGATCTGGTTCCAGAATTCGCCGGCCTCCATATGCTTGCCGAGCATGATCTGGTCGTAGCCTATCTCCCCCGCCCGGGAGACGGCGGAGCTGGCGGCGCTGCCCACGGCGCGTCCGCCGACTTCGGTGAGGGCGCTGGTGCCGAAGAGGCGGCTGGTCCTCGAGGCGGCGCGCTGCGCCTGTTCGAGCGTTCCTCCCCCGGCGAGCGCCCGGCTGGCGCCCATTCGGGCGCCCAGGCCGCGCGAGGCGTTGGTGAGCCCGCCGACCACGCCGCGTGTGACTCCGGCGCCCAGCGCCCCGCTCATCGAGCCGCGGACGATGCCGTGGAGGATCGAGGCGGCATAATTGTCGCTGCGCCACGCATCGGGACTGATCGCCGCATTGGCTCCGCCCGCAAAGCCGCTGGAAAGTGCGCCGACGAACAGCTCCTGGCCCAGCGTCAAAGCCGGCAGCGCCTGGGTTGCGGCGCGCCCGCCGCCGCCGGCGGCGGTGGCCAGCGCCTGCTCGCTCATCCGCCAGCTGCGGCCCAGCGCGCCGACCGCCTTGCCGCCGCCGCGCAGGGCAGCACCGGCCGCGGCGCCGACCCCCGCCGTCGCCGCCTGGATGATCGTCGAGGCGAGGTCGAACATCATCTCCTCGCTGCCGTATCTTCCTCCCTTTATCGCATATTTGACCCCCATTGCGGCGACGCCCGCCGCCGCGGTGACGAGGACCGGGATCCAGATCGAGGCGGCTGCCCCGCCGGTCAGCGCCGTCGTCACGATCGCCGCCGTGACGACGAGCGCGGTGGCGATAGAGTCCGCCACCCGGTCGGTCGCCGCCTTGTAATTCTCGGCCGAGATCGGGCCCACGGTCATCGCGACGGCAAGATCGGTGGCGCTGAAGCCGGGAGGGGGCCTGAAATTGCCGTCCGCGTCGAACCGGCCCAGCGTCGTAGGCTGGCCGGCGGCGTCCAGAGCGGTGAAATTGCCCTGCTCGTCGAAGCCGACGCCGTCGGCGCCCATGATCGACATGAGTCGGCGATAGTCGTCGTCGAGTTGCTGGAACTCCTCGCCGGCGACGGCCCGGCCGAGGCGACTGGAGTCCCGGATCTGCTGACGCATCTGCAGCGCCGCCACCTCGGCGCGCTCGCGGTCGTTGCGGGGGACTCCGATCGAGAGCAGCTCGAGCTCGTTGGCGGTGTCTCCGGAAGTCTCCGACTCCCAGAAGCTCTGGTGACCGCGAATTCCGAGCCGAGTGAGAAGATCAGGGGTGTGGGTGAGGTCATATTGCTCCCGCACCGTCTCGAACTGGTCGCGGGTGAGAGTGCCCAGAGTCGTTCTCAGCACGTCGACGTTGGTGCCGGCGCCCTCGACCGCATAGTCGATCCGGGCGATCACGGACTGAGGGTCGTCGGCGCCGCCGGTGACCAGAGATCGCACATATTGCTGCCGCCGCGGGTCGGACGCCGACATTCCGCCGGCGAGCCGTTCCGCGATCTGGCTGCGTACGTCCTCCGGCCGCCGAGGCCCGATGAACGGATCCGCCGGGGGCGCCCATTCGTCGGCGAGCTGGTACATTCGGTCGCGGCGCTCGATCGCGGCGGCATGGGCCGCGGGCGTGCGTGCGCGCTCGGGGTTGAGATCCGGGTCGTCGGTCGCCTTGCGCACCCGCTCCGGATCGGCTCCGCCCGGCCGGCCAAGCTCGACGGCCAGCCGGGCCGCGCGCGCTTCGAGGCTGCCTTCGCCCTGGGTAACGAGCTGCCGTATCAGCCGCTCCTGGGCGGGGCTGACGCCCTCGCGGCGGGTTTCGTAACGATTGCCGCCGTGTCGGCGCTCCATAGGGTCGTCGTAGCCGTCCGACCGGACCCGGTATTCGCGCTGTTCGATGGCGAGGTTGATGAGGGTGGAGCCGCGAGTGCCCGCAGTCTCGGTCACGCCCCGGAGCGTGGCGACCCCCGTCAGGACGGCGTCCCATTGCTGAGCTTGACGTTGGCTCCTCGCGGCAGGGTCCTCGAGTTCGGCGAATTGCCCGGCCCCCGAGAGGCGCGACGTGCCGGCGGCCAGGTTCGACTGCGAGATCGCGTCGCCGGCGGCGTCGGCTCCCGCATTGCCGCGCGTATCTCGGGCGGTCCGGATACGTTCGCGCAGGCGCAGGGCCTCGGCGTCGCCGACCCGGCAGTCGGCGAGCGCGTCGAATACCTGTCCGTCGAGGGTGTTCAGATCGGCCCGGATCTCGCGGATCGCATCGGGGTAACGGGCCTGCATGTTGCGCATCTGCTCGGGCGTCAGGCCCTGCATGATCCGGTCGATATGGGCGCTGTCGTTCGACCATTCGGTCGCCACCCGAAGCTCGTGCATCGCGCCGGCCTCGACATTGCCGTTCAGATAGGCGCGCGCGGAGTGGATCGCCTCGACCCGGGTGGTGATGCCCGAGAAGGCGTTGCCGGCGTTCAGATACCAGTCGAGGTCGCTGCGCAGGTCGCTGCGGGGATAGGCTTCCTCGATCGCACGCCCCTGCTTGCGGGTGATCCCGCGCAGCTGGTCGAGGACGCTCGCCGGCTCGCTGCCCCCGTAGCTGAGCAGCCCGCTCAGCCGCCGGGCGCGTCCGTTGAGGTCCGCCGCCACCGGGGGCGGGACCGACGTGATGAAGCCGGCGACGGTCGGATGCTCTTTCGGTACGATCCAATAGCCGTTCAGGTCCGCGATATAATCGTTGACCGGCTTTGGGCCGCCACCGGCGTTCGGCCGGGTTCCCTCAACCGCCCCGGGACCGGCGCCATGCTCCTGGGCTGCGCCCGGCTGTTCCGGCGCGGCGGCCGAATCGGCGGCCTGACAGCCCAGCCGGCACGGGCCGGGTTGCGCGGGCTCGCCCGAGGGGGCGGCCGGAGGCGCGAGGGTGTCCGCCGGCGCCTCGCTCACTCTGCTGACGCCGGCGAAGCCGTCCTCGACCTGGGTAGCGGTGCGGTCGAGGGTCTGCACCAGGCTCGCTCGGGCGGAGGCGAACTGGGTGTTGGCGCGCTGGAGGAATCCGGTCACGGTGGTTCGGATCGGGGCGGCCAGCTTACCCATATTCTCGGCGACGCCGGACACCATGATCTCCGTGGTCTGCGAGGTCTGCCCGGCCAGCCCGACGAGCTGCTCGGCCGAGCGCGAAACGCCCTCGACGAAGCGCTCGTTACCCGCCGCGGACGACGCGTCGGTGCGGGCGAGCCCGGTCTCGATCCCCGCCGCGGCCTGCTGCCCCTGCCTCCGGGCCGCTGCGACACCGCCCTCGGCGAGGCCGTTAGAGAAGTCGATAACGGAGCGGGCGAAATCCTCCTCCGTGCCGTCGCTCCGCCGAGCGATCATCCCGTCGATTCCGGAGACCGCCCGGCTCTGAGCGCCGGCGACGGCGCCGAGCATACCCGCCCCCCGAGCCGCCTGCTGCTCGGCCTGCGCCCGCTCCGCCCGGTCGCGCTGGCGCATGCCCTCGATCAGGCGTTCGCGCATCTGATTGTGCTGTCTCACCAGCGAAAGTTCGGCGTCGGCGAAGGCGCGCTCCAGGTTCGTCTCCGCGTTCTGCGTTTCCTCCCGGAGCCGTTGCTCGCTCGACGCCTTGGCCCGCCCGACGGCCGACGCGCCCTCGGTGCGAAGCGTCGTCTTCAGATCGTCGAACGGACAGAAGGACTGGCAGAGCGAGCCGGTGAGCGGGCCGACCTGCGCTCCGAGGGCGGTCCGCATCCCTTCCGTCTGCTGGCCGATGGACGTCTTGGCCTCGGCGACCGGAAGGTTGATGCCGCCGATCAAAGCCTCGTTGACGGCCTCACTCATCGCTGCGCCGAGCCCAACGACAGGGCCAGTGAATTCGGTCTCGGCGGTGTTCACCAGCCCGTCGAGCGAAGCCTCCGCCTGCAGCCGCGCGGTCTGCAGCTCCGCCGCCTTCTGCGTCGGCATGGCGATTATGCCCCGCTCGCGCCCGTGCAGCGGTTCGAGGTCGCGGTCGACCTTGTTGGCCCGCCAGTTAAGCGAGCCGATTCCGTTCGCGGCCGTGGTTCGGATCTGCTGACGCGTCGTCTGTACCGAGAGGGTAAGTCGGGTACGTTGGCGGGAACGTGCTTCCGAGAGGATATCCCGAGCCCGATCGAGGTCCCGGGTGAGGCCGTCAAGGGCCGTATCGAGGGCGCGCTGGCGGTCGCTCGCGCGTCGGTCCTCGCCGGAACGGGCCTGATCGTTGAGAGCGCGCATCCGGCCCAGCACCTGGTCGTAGACGCGGAAAGCCGCCGAGCTGGCCACGGCGAAGCGCTCCGCATAGCCGGCAAGGTCCGGGTCGAGCGCCTCCGCCTTCTGGCGCGCCTTGTGGCGAAGGTAGAGCGGCGCGGTGAAAGCGGGGGCGCCGTCCGGCACGTCGAGGGGGTGATGCTGGAGCGAAGCCGTTCCCCGCTCGACCGGCGGCAATGGCGGCGGAGTGTAGACCGCCCATTCGCCATCGAACATACCGCCCGGGCTCGAGCCGGCTCCGCCGCCGCTCCCCGGAACCGCGACGAGGGCGGTGCTCGGGCCCGCTGCGCCATCGCCGCCCGGCTCCAACGCCCGGTCCATGTCCTGGTCCAGCTGTTGGCCCATCTGGGGGGCCGCCGGTGGGTCAGGGGCGTGCTGCTGCGCCGCTTCGGCACCGTCCAGGGCATCGAGCTGCGGCTGAGGCTGAGGGTCCGGCGCCTGCGCTTCACGATGAGCGACCGAAAGCGGGCCCTGGGCAAGGTAGCCGGGCACCGCAGGGCTGTGCCGCAGCGATTCGGCGGCCCGTTCGATCGGGGTGCTCCGCCGCGGCGGGTCCGCTCCGTGACGAGCCGGGGCGTCCGGTCGCCGCAGCGGCGCCGTGGCCGCGCGGCTGAGGGCGGCTCGCCTGGCCGGGCGAGTTACCATGCCGGCGGCCGGGGCGGTGAGCGGCCGAGCTTGGCATATTCCTCGGTCGCCGCCGCGATCACGTCGGCGCCTGAAATCGGCCGACCCTGCGTTCCGGCCCGGACGGCCGCGCTCAGCACCATGTTGCGGATATGGCCGCCGGCGAGATCGACGCTGAGCGCCAGCCAGTCCATCTCGCGCTCGCCCAAGGCGTGGCCGTCGCCGAGATGGCCCCCCCACAGGGCGCGCCGGGCGGCGGCGTCCGGAAGCGGGAATTCGAGGATCGAATCGAGCCGCCTCACGAAAGCGGGGTCGAAGCGGTCGCGGCTGTTCGTGGCGAGGATCGCGACTCCTTCGAAATCCTCGATCCTCTGGAGGAGGTAGTTGGTCTGGGCGTTGGCGAATCGGTCGTGCGAATCGCCGACTTCGGTGCGCGCCCCGAACAGCGAATCCGCTTCGTCGAAGAAAAGCAGGACGTCGGCATGCTGGGCGGTGTCGAGGAGGGTGGAAAGGTTCTTCTCGGTCTCTCCGATCCACTTGCTGGTCATCGCGGCGAGGTCGACCCGGTAGAGGGGCAGCCCTGCCTGATTGGCGATCCAGTGGGCAGCGAGGGTCTTGCCGGTACCGGACTCGCCGGTGAAGAGGGCGGTCACTCCTGGCCGGTAGCGCGCGCGGAGCGACGGGCCGAGCGGCTCGGCCAGCCGGTTGCGGAGCCGGATCCGGTCGAGCAGCAAATCGAGCGCCCCGGCGAGGCTTTGCGGAATGACGAGGTCCGCCCGCTCGACCTGGGCTGACGAACGGCGGGCGAGCTGGTCGAGGTCGCCGGCGCCGGCGCCCACGGCTTCGGTGAGCCGGCGCCAGGGGTCGTCGTCGGAGCCCGCCACCTGAATCCGCGACGCGATCTCGGCGATCCGGCCGGCGCCGTGGCGATAGGCCGCCGCAGCCTTCCGGGCGAGATCGGCGTCGAGACCGGCTTTTTCCCACAATGCGATCCGGTCGGCTTCGCTCGGGATCGGCACTCGCCATTCGTGGAGCGGCGTGGTGGTTTCGATCAGCCCTTCCGGCGACGCGAGGATGAGGAGCGGACCGGTATAGGCCCCCGGCGCGGGCGCACGGAAGCGCTCTCCGGGGCCGAGCGAGGCCCGGATCACCGGCAGGGCCCGGGCGGCGGCCAGCCAGGCGGCATGCCGGGAGGGCGTTTCCGTTCCCATCTCCGCGCAGGCCAGGCCGAGAGCGGCGGCGATCCGATGGGCCAGCGCCTCCGCTTCGCGTACCGACGGGGTCCGGATCGCGAGCAGGTTCGATCCGTCCTGTCCGCGCAGGCGCTCCGCCCAGGCTTCGGCCTCGCGCCCGATCGCTTCGGGAAGGCCGGTCGGCTCGCAGAGGAGGCTCGTGATTCCGTCGGGGTCGAGCCGGAGGTTGCAGAGCGCCGCTACCACTGGCGGTGCGAGTCGAATCGAGCGTTCGGGCAGGGGTGCGTCCTCGTCGCCCAGGCTGAACAGCCCCGCCGCGGCGCCTGGGCCGGCGAGCAAGGTCAGGCAATCCAACCCGAAGCGCGCGAACAGGCTGGCGGCGAAGCCGGCGAGCGGCCTTGCCCCGCCGATCGGCGCCTGGGCGGCGGCGATCCGGCGGGCGCTGAGCGGCTCGGTCTCGGCCGCAAGGCAGAGCGCGGCGGCGAGCAGCTCTCCGTCGCCGAGCCCGAAACGGTCGGCGAGCTCGACCAGTCCCGACTCGCCGGGAACGGGCACAGAGCGCAGGCGGGCGACCTCGTCTTCGCAGTCCGCGGTTCTCGCTTCCTCGCCGCACGCCTCGGCGACGAACTCCAAGGCTAGCGCCCGAAGGCCGCCGCCGATGCCCGGACGAGGCGCGTTCACCGGCCTTTCTCCACGTAGCGGTAGCGCACCGACAGGCCGAGCCAGTCCACCCATCCGGGATCGACGTCGAGCGCCCGGCGGCGAAGGCGGATATCGGCGGAATCGAGCGGAAAGCGGACGGTCAGCACGTCGTCGGCGAGGCTCACTTCGCCTCGTTTCCAGACCAGCCGGTGAAGCGGGACACAGGCGCGCCGCCTAAGCCATCCGTCGAGGCCGCTCCTCCAGCAGCGCGCCCAGTCCGGGGTCTCGCCAATCTCGTCCAGCGCCTCGAAGGCGGCGAGGGCGGGATCTTCGGCGGGAACCCGATAATGGCGGGCGAGACTGCGCAGCAGAGTCCTTCCGGCATCCTGGCGAAGAAGCAGGGGCCGCTCGCACAGCCATTCGCGGAAGCCGAGCCGGATCAGGGAGGGGATGGCCAGCCACAGTCCGGCGGCGTCCGACCTGCTCTTGCCGGGCGAGACCGGGAAGGCTTCTGCCGACGGCCCGGGATCGGCGAAAGGCTCCGGAGCCTCCGCGTTTCGCGCTGCCGGGGGGCGGACGGGAGTCTCGTCCGAGGAAGGGTCGCGCTCAGCAATGGGGCTCGACGACGGAGCCGTCCGGGCTTCGGCGGTACGGGGAGGTTCGGACGGCGAGGCTTTCTCGCTGCCGAGCGGTGGGGGCGGGGCCGTCGCCGGCAAGGTGAGCAGCTCGGACCAGGCCGAAGCGAGCTTGCGAAGCTGCTCCGGCGCCAGCGCGAGCGATGGGCTGACGAGAAGCAACAATCTCTCGAGGAGCCGAAGCACCGGGCCCTGGCCGGCTCCGAGGCGACGGGCCAGGCCCTCGATCCGATCGCGCATGGCCGCGGGCAGAAGCGCGCGCAGCTCCGCCGCCGCCTCGATCGCCGCTGCTGCGCGTTCGGCGGTGTTGGACAGGCCGCGTTCTTCTCGAACCGGTGTCTCGCGAACCGATCGGCTCGGCGAGCAAGGCGACGGTAGGGACGCAGGAATCCCCGCCTGCACGGCGCGCATGACGGCGTCGATGTTCGAATGCTCGAGAGCGACGAGGATGAGGGTGAGCGACTCCTGCTCGTTGCCGCTTCCAAGGACGCGCTCGACGATCTCGGCGAGCCACGCCTCCAGACCGCGCCCGCGCCATTCGGGTACGGCCAGCCGCCAGAACCAGCCGCCCGGCCGCCGCCCGGCGAGAAGCTCGGCGAGGAGCATCCGCCGCGCTTCGGCTGGACTCTCGAACCAGACGCAGTTGAGGGCGGAGCCATTGCCGGCGTCGCGGCCGTGACGGGCGTCCCGCGTCGAAGCCTCGTAGGCGAGGCGGATCGCCCCGGAGCGCTCCTCCGGCCGCGAGGAGACGGCACTCCGCCCCGGCCGCATCCTCCGGATCAGGACCAGGCGCCGGCTGTCCGAAAGCTCGGTGCGAAGGCCGTCCTCGATCCGGAATGCCGCGCGCGTCGCCAGATGCGGGGCCCCGCGCAACCTCAGCGTGCCGATCTCGACCCCGGCCATGCCTCAGGCCTTTTCGTTGACGAGCTCGATCCGCATGTCGGCCGTGAGGCTCGCCACCGGGCCGAAATTGTGAGTGAGAATCGCGCTGGCATGGCCGTCGATCAGATCCTCGACCACGGCCCGCGAGACCAGCCTGTTGTCGCGGTCGCGGATCAGGGCGATCATGCCCTTGCGGATCCGGGACCCCTCGACGGCGAGCTGCAGGCGGGTGCCGATCTTCGCCGGGGCCGGCGCGACCAGGCGGGCGGGTACGATCCGGTCTACCGGCGCGTGCGAGGCCATCAGCATTGCGATCCGCACCAGCTCGTTCACCGCGCTCCAGGCCTCGGGGACGTTGCCGTCGATCCGCGCGAACAGCCAGTCGACCAGGCCGTCGAGAGTCCGCCGAAGCTCCATCGGCACTTCCGCCCAGTCCGGCAGCCCGGCAAGCGATTCGAGCGGCGCGGGCCTGTCGAACTCGGAGAGGATCTCGGCCCAGCCGAGACGGACCGCCGGAACGACCTCGGCGAACGCGGCGTGCAGGCAGCCGGCGACCTGGCCGATCGCCTCCATCTCGTCGGCAGCCATTTTGGTGAGGCTCGGCTGGCGGTGGCGACCGCCGATCAGGTCGGCCAGGCTCGCCGTCTCGCGAATCTGCACCTGGGCCTGGAGCAGCGACAGCGAGTGAAGTGCGGCAAGGTTCAACCGGGCGACGGCGAGGCGCCGTTCTTCCGTGACCCGGCGCTGGGCGGCGAGAGCCTGATGCACTCCGCGCAGAAACTTGGGCGATGTGCCGGCCGTCCTGGGCGCGGCGACTCTGAGCGGAATCGCGGCGCGCTCGCGCATCTTCTCGATCGCCGCCCGGGCCGCTTCCAGCTTCTGGATCCGGCCAATTTCGGCGGCGATCCGCGGAAACCATTTCACCGGCGCGTCGCGAAGAAGCTCGACATAATCCTCGATCTCGTCGGGGATCTCCTCATGCTCCTGCCTGCAGGCGGCGACGGGCTCGACGGCCAGGCCGCTGGCGATTTCGAGGGTCGCCACGGGCGTGCGGTGGCCCGCCTCGCGGACTCGCCGCCAGGCCAGGGCCTCGACCTGCCCGGCGAGAACCGCCTCGCGCCGGGCGTTGGTGGAGGCGACCCGATCCGCCTCCTCGGCCCGAAGCCGCGCGGCGGTGCCGATATCGTGCCGCGCTTCCTCCACCTCGACGTCGACCGAGCGCAGATAGGCGACCGCGCGCCGGGCGCTGGCCTGGATGTCGTCGCGAAGGTCCTGCAGGCTCTGCACCAGCTCCTCGAACAAAGTCACCCGGGCCTCGACCAGGCGCATGAGGGCGACGCTGTTGTCGATCGCCTCGACCGTGGCGGTGAAATAGCTCGATTCGTGCTTCTCGGCGGGCGCCTCCTCCGCGTCGGTATAGAGCCGGTTGCTTATATTGCGGCCCCGGTCCTCGAGGAGTTGGCCCAGGGTGGGGGCGGCGGCGACGTTGATGTCCTTCGCTTTGTAGCCGGGTACGGGAAGGTCGCCGAGCGCGATCCCGGCCGGCCCGGACCCGCCGGCCAGACGGCCCAAAGTCACCAGGATCGCGTCCTTGGTGGCGAGCGCATATTTGAACGCCTGCTCCGCCGGGGCGGGATTGAGGCGCTCGGCGACGGTGACCGTGCGCTCGACCATTCCGGCATAGGGAATCTGGCGGCGGATGTCGGCGCCCCGATAGCGGGAGCCGTCGAGCGCGAGCGCGGCGATGGGCAGGGTCGCCGCCCTCGGCTTGGGCGCCGCCGCCTGGAACGACGCGATCTGCAGGGGCATCATCGTCAGCGGCGTCGACGCGGCCATCATATGCATCGGCGCGGGCTGCGCCGCGGCGATCGACATCGTCGTCGCAATGCGACGTTCCACCACGTCCACCGGACGGACGACGGGCGCAGCGAGCATGACGTTGATCGGCGCCATGTGCATCAGCTGGATTTTCGGCCGGACTGCGGCCTCCTGGCCCCCCGAACCGGAGCTCCCGGTGCCGGAAGCTCCGCCGGTCCCCGTCGTCGCGCCCGCCGCCTGGGCCGGAGGCTTGTTGATGTCCCTGAGGAAGTCGCCGATCCCCTTGCTCGTGGCGCGCGCACCTTCGTCGCGCGAGGCGAGGTCGGCGAGCGAGGGGGAAGTGACCAGGCGCGAGGCGGCGTCGGCGCCGAGCATGATCTGGCGAACGCGGTAGATGTCGGAGCGCGCCCGGACGAAGCCGAGATCGACGACGTCGTTAGTCGCCTTGAGGCGGCCCTCGACGTCGGAGAGAAAGGCCGCGATCCCATTCTCGTCGATTCGGGCCATCTCCTGCGCGAGGAAGGGCTGGGTCCACCGCTCCCGGAAACCGCCAATGGCTGTCACCCGCCGCCGGCCCGCCTCGCTCACCGTGTCGAAGTCGGGAACGTCGAGCGCTTCGCGTCCCGGCACGACCTGCCAGGGCCAGCCGGCCGGCTCGGGCTTGTTGTCGATCCTGAGGGTTGCTCCCGGCGGCGCGTCGTCGCCAATGTAGGTATAGACGTTGCCGTTGGCGTCGGTCTTTCCGAACGAGCCCCATTCGACGTCGCCGCCGCGCTGTGCGAACTCGACCACGTTGATGTGGAAATCGTCGAGCGCCGAGCCGCTCGAATCCCAGGCGCGATCCGCCGGCACTTCGATCCGGTGCCAGATCGAGGGCTCCGGCAGGTCCCCGACCCGGCGCGCCTCGAGATTGTTGGGGTCTCCCCCGATTTCGAGCACCGCCGGGTCGCCCCAATAGACTCCGGCTTCGATGTTCGGAAAGGTGCCCCGTCCGGAGATGGCGAAGCTGCCGCGGCCGAGGCGGAGCGAAAGCCCGGTGAGCCCGCTCGCCGAGTGGATCCTGATCCAGAACCAGAGCGAATCGGACTTCGCCACCGGAAGCGAGGCTTTCGCCTCCATCATCAGGTGGGAACGCGCCGCCGTCTGCTCGGCGAAGCGGCGGGTGCGGCCGATCTCGACCGGAACCTGGGTTCGCGGCGCCGGGCAATTTTCCTCTATCGGCAGGTCGCCGCCCGGCCAGCCCGTCACCTGGCCGGAGACGCTTTCCAGAAGCCGGTCGTAGCGCCGCCGGGCCGCCTCGCGCCGGGCGAGCCAGAGCGCCCGGTCCTGGATGAAGCCGGCGATGGCTTCGGCGAAGCGCGGATCCTCGACCTCGCGCTCCAGGAGGCGGGGATCGTAGGCGGAATCGGGAACCGGGACGAGAATCTCGACCCGGTCGGGCACGTTGCGGTTGAAGCTGGCGAGCGGAGCCGCTTCGCGAATCGCGAGCTCGAGATTGCTTCGCGCCACCGGCACGGCCGACACTCCGAAATTGCCGGGGAAGAATTTCTGGCGGCGAAGCATGGGATCGAAAAGGTCCGGCGGAAGCAGCCCGACGGGCGGCATTCGGACGAAGGCGGCGCGGAGCGTTGGCTCGTCGAGGCTCGCAAGCTCGGAGAGATGGGCGACGAACTGGTCGATCCGGGCCTGCCATAGCCGCGGCTCGCCGGCGTTCGGGACGAGTGGGGTTCGTGGGCGGGGGGTGCCTCCGATCCGGGCGACCGAGAAGCGGTCGACGAAGTCCAGGCGCCATTCCTCGTCGAATGCGGCGAGAGCGAGTGGAACGCCCCATTCCTCCCACGGGTGCATCTCCTCGTCGAGGAGCAGTTTTTCATTGTCGAAGACCCGGTAGGCGAGCCGATTGCGAAGCGCGGAGCCCGATGCGGGAAGGCTGTAATCTGGGCCGCCGGCGATGGCGACGGCCTCGGACGGCCACAAATAGAGAGCGAGACGGCAGCCGTCGATCCGCTGCAGGTCGACATAGGGGTCGTCGCGCGGGTCGGGCGTGCATTCGTCGCGCTGCCGGCCGAGGATGGTCGCGGTCACCGGCTGTGCGACGATCACCCCGACATGGGGAAGGCCGGCGCTTTCCTCGTTCGCGACGATCTCGCCTAGGGTGGCGCCGAGACGCCGGGGCAGAACGGGCCGGAGCCTCGCAGCCATGCCCGACAAGACGCTGTCCCCTTCGGGATCGGCGAGCGACCTGGTTTCGGGCACGGGCTCGCCTTCGCCCGCGAGGGCGTCGGCATGGTCGGCGCGAAGGATCACCGGCAGGTCGCCGAACGCCAGCCGGCGGCCACCGCCGACGCTGACATCCTCGCCCGATCGGGCGATGCCGTGGCCGGAGGCAAGCTGAAAGAAGGCCTCGTCGGGGCCCCGGCCGAAGGACGCGCCGTCGACGAGTATCTCGAGACCCTCGACAATTCCCGGCGCCCGAGCCAGCCCTTGCAGTCGCTGGAGGCCGGAGCGGCTCTCCTGCTCGGCGGTCAGCGCCTTGTCGCTCAGCGCCCGTCCGGCGAAGGGGTTCAAGCGCCGCCGCCAGGCCTCCGGCAATTCGGGCCGCATCGGCGGGTCGATTCCGATGACATGCTCGTCGGCGAGCGGGCGGCGGATCTTCCGGGTGACGTCCATTCAGCTATTCGCCTTTCTCAGCGCATCTTCTCGATCAGCCGGTCGATCGCGTCGCCGTCTTTCTTGTCGGCGGAGTCGCGCATCAGCCCGGCAAAGACCTTGAGCTTCTCGCCCGGCGCCCGGCGGAACGCCGAGTCGACGGAGAGCGCCCTGCCGCTCTCGCCGATCCAGATCGCGACCTTCGGATCGAGCCATTCCTCGCCAAGCACGGAATCCAGCCGCGCCAGCCCCTCGCCGACCCGGGCGTCGCTATAATCCTCGGCGCCGTCCATCACCTCGCCCTCGCCGAGGGTTAGCGGAGTATCGGTCCGGGCCAGGGTGGACAGCCCGGCGGCGCTGACGAGGGCGGCGCGCTCCAGACCCGCGCGGGTGATCGCGATGTTCGCGCGCGACACGATCTCCCTTGGCGCCGGCTCGCCCCTGGCGAGCCGCTCCAAATCGGCGACGACCGCGGCGGTGAGGATGTCGGAGCCGGCGATTGCGGGGGAGCCGAGCAGCGACATCATTCGCGCCGTCGCCTGCGGCGTCGCGGTTCCGCTGAGCTTGGCGACCCGGCGGTCGAGCTTCAATCGTTCGAGATTGGAATTGACGACCTTGCCGATGACGACGTCGTCGCCGCTCACTGCCACTCCGACCCCGGCCAGCCGGGTCTGGAATGCGACCGTTCGGCGCCGCGTATACCAGAGCAGCGGGGGCCGCCCTTCTTCCTGCGGGAGTGCGGCGACCGCCTCGTGGAAGGCGGCGTGCCAGGCCTTGACCTTGAGCTCCTCGGACTGGCGGCGCGCCTCGGCCTCGGAGTCGCGCTGCTTAGCCTCGATCAGCTTGCTCCGCTTGGCCGCGAGCCGCGATATGAGGTCGAGCGCCGGCCGTGTCGCGCCCGCTCCGGCATCGCCCGCGACGGTCGTCGTCGTCGCGCCGAGCGCCTGCGAGAAGCGCTGGAAGCGCGCCCGGCTGACCGGCACCAGGAGGAGCACTCCGGTCGCATCGAGATCGGCCGCCGGGGCTTCCAGGTCGATCGGCGGCAAGGCGAGCGATTCCTCGACCAGGGCTCCGAGCTCGTCGATCGGGACGAAGGCGATGTCGGCGTCGACGGTGGGCGGGAAATAGATCTGGCGGAAGCCGAACTCGTCCGGCTGGACCGCCGCCGCCGGAAGCTGCCCCGCCGGCGGCAAGGCGGCGAAGACATGGGCGGCGGGGAAGAGAGGCGGCAGGCCGCGGCTGAGGAACTCGGTCAGGACGTCGCCGAGATGGTCCCGGTGCTGGAGAAGGTGGGCTTCGGCGACGGCCCGGGGGCGGCCGCCGAAGGCGACCTGTACGCCCGAATCCATGCCCGTCTCCCGCCGGACCATGGCGACATCGATCCAGCGGATAGTGCCCCGGTCCACCGCGACCATGGCGAGGGGCAGGGCGTCCTGCGGGAGCCCGCTCGGCTCGCCGATGAAGATCTGCCTGGCGAGGCTGCGGCGGGCGGCGGTGAGATTTGCGGCGCCGCCGGTCTCCGGAAAGGGGATGAGGGTGAGGGCGGTCGCCTCGATGATGTCGCCGTCCTCGACCGTGCGCTTGCCGGAGAGGGTACGCGGATAAGCGGCGATGGGGTTGGCCGTGAACTCGACCGCTCGAAGTGCGAGGATGAAGATTCCGGTCCGGCGCCCGAGCGAGACCCGCGGCTCCTGCCGAAGGCCCAAGGCCGCGTCGAGCTGACGGGTGAGAGGCAAATCGAGCAGCGGCACGTCGCGCTGCTGGGTGATCATGACGACGTCGCCCGATGGAGTCAGCCCGACCCCCGGGCTGATTCGAAGCGTCTGGCCGCGCAACTGGGAGAGGCTTCGGACCTGGAGCCCGCTGATCACTCCCGAGCCGCCCGAACGGGCCATGTCGGCCTGGCGCTGGCGGATATAATCCTGGTCGCGGGTGAGGTCGGCGCCGGTGAGGAAGCGGCCGTCGAAATAATGCGGCCTCCGCCTCAGCCCGTCGAGGATCAGCGGGCCGGCGCCGATCTGGTCCTCGACATCCTCGCGCGCGAAAATGTCCTGACCCTTCGTGCCGGCCATTCGGGACAGTTCGGAAGCCTCGGCGACCGAGATGTAGGCCCGCGCATGGGCCTTCTCGAGCTGGTTCATTCGCTGGGCTCCTCGGGTTCGACGATCGGGGTTTCGGCGGGCGTTCGGCCGAGCCATTTTCCGGGCAGAAAGATGAAGGGCCTGAGGCCGTTGTCGACGCTCGGCCGGCGGGTCGGGTCGAGCGTCGGCGGGGTGGACGCCCCCGCGTCGGCGGGACGAGTGACGGGGATGGCGATCCGGGCGAGAAGCACCGCCGACAGCTCATGGCCCGCGACATGCTCGCGGAGCGGGTCCAGCCCCTCGTCGAGGTCGCCGGAAAGGCCAAGGTCCCACGAGCCGAGCACCGCGGCGAGCTTCGCCTCCTTGCTCGCGCCCGGGGCGGGCCAGTTGTTCTTGGGCGCGGGAATGGTCCCGGCTTCGGCGCGGAGCACCAGCTCGAAGGCCGGCTCTTCCGCGAGTCGGGCCGGCACCAGCGCATCGAGAGCGTCGAACGGTCCCTGGGCGAAGCTGGGGGTCATTCCGCGGCCGCAATCCCTGGCCGAAATGAATATGTCGACGACGACGGCGAGGTCGAACGGAGTGCTCGGCGCCGGGTGGAGGGCGGCGACGAGCCGGGCCGTTTCCTGGGAGACGAACCAGCGGGCGAGATGGATGCACCAGGGCTCGCCGACCTCGATCAGCCGGCCGTAGCGGTCAAGCGCCGCGCCCGGCTCGACCCGAAGCTCGAGATCGTTATCCTCCGTCTCGGGTGCCCGGACGGCGAGGCCTGCGAGCGTTCCGAATCCGGCGAGGTGGCGGAGCGCAAGTGCGAGGCGGCGGCGATGATAGGTCTGCTCGTCGCGGAAATCCTCCGCCTGGAGAAGCACTCCGGTCGCGTAATTGACTCGTTCCGCCCGGGCCTGCTGGACCAGCGGATCGGCGGCGGAATAGAGATGGCTGGCCATGCGGATCATCCTCCGGGGCGGCGTAATATTGTCGGACGGGTCGGGCGCGCAACGCCGCCGCCGCCCGGGTCGAGGACGATCCGGTCGGTTTCCCGGCGAGTGAGGATCCGCGGATCGATCCGGGGCTCCGCGCGCTCGATCCAAGTCTCAATCCGGGGATCGACCCGGGGCTCGCGCTTCACCTCGCTGACGGTGACGACGATGAATGCGGGATCGCTCTCGTTCTTTGCGCCGTCGAGCACTGTCAGGCGGAAGCGATGCCGCCCTGGCTTGAGCGCGTTCTCGACCTCGATGACCGCGGCGTCGGTCACGTACGGCACTCCGGTGGCAAGAGCCGTCATACGTCGCCCCGATCCATCAGGGTGAAGGAATATTTGACGACCTTGCCCGGCGGATTGTCGGTCGAGCGAAGGCCGGACAGCCGGAAGCCCTTGCCGGCGGGAACGACGGGATCGACCATCTTGTTGTTCGAATCGACCATGTCGAGCACCGCCGTCGGCTTTTCCGTGTCGCGCACGATCACGTTGATGAAGGCGGGCTGCGACACGTTGCCGGCATTGTCCTCGACGACCAGCTGGAAGCGGTGCGCCCCGATCGGCAGCGGGTTGCGCGGATTGACCTCGACGTCGATCACCCCGTCGGCGCGGATCTCGGTCTGGCCGGCTTTGAACTCAGGCATGTCTCGGCTCTCCTCTCATTCCCATGACCAGATGTAGCGGCTGATTTTCCGGCCCGGCGCGGCGCTCGAGCCGGCGGCGCTGAGGGTGAAGCCGGAGCCGGTCCACACTTCGCCCGGGCCGCGGGCGACGGCGACGGGCGGAATCGAGCCCGGCGCGTCGGCGCGCGGATCGAGGTGGCCGCTGCCGGCGACGAAATCCCCTTCGCCGAGAATCGATCGGCCGAGCCTCACCCGCTCGAACGGCATTCCTTCGGCGAGATAGGTGTCGATCCCGACCAGGGATGCGGCGCCGACGATCAGCGGGTCGCGGGCGTGGTGGACCTGGGGCTCGACATGGGCCGGGATCGCCTCCTCGACGATTTCGGCGAGGCGGCGCATCTCGGCAGGATCGTCGACGCCTCGCACCAGCACCAGCACCCGGTGGGCGAGCCGGGCGTAGAATTGCTCGACCGCCGCCGAATCGCCGCGGCTGTCGTCGACTTCGGAGCGGTAGAGGGCGAGAAGCTCGGACCGGGCTTCGTCGCCGAGGATCAGCGTGTCGCCGACGATGCTGTTGCCGGACCGGGCCATTCCGAGGGTGAGCGGATCCTCCTCGTCGGCGAGGTCCACTCCGAGGATGGTTGCGAAGGTTCGGCGGAGGCGGAAGCCTTCGACGACGACGATATCGCCGCCGGTGACCGCGCCCCCGGTCAGCATCGCGCATTCGCCGCCGCGCTGCATCGAGAGCATCAGCGCTCTGAGGGAGAGGTCGCCGAGGCGGGCGAGGGCGGGGCTGCCGGGGGGCGGGGCGGGGCGGGAGGGATCGAGTCGGCCGCCGCTTACGAAGATTCCGCCCGTCGCCAGCTCGAGCGCGCCGAGGAGGCCGCCGAGGGTTCCGTTCAGGGCCGCGGTGTGGGGCGCGGCGAGCAGGGATTGCCGATAATCGCCGGAAATCGCCCCGTTCTGCAAGGGAAGGCCGATCCAGCTGCCGATCCAGGGCAAGGCTTCGGCCGGCGCCGCGGCAGGATCGGTGAGCAGCCAGGAGGAGGCGATCTTGCCTTCGGTCTCGGTCAGAACGCCTTCGAAAAGGCCGAGCATCCGGTCCATGAAATCGTGCTGGGTCGCGGGCCCTTGCGCCGCCGCGTCAGGACCGCCGAGCGGCTCGCGGTAGAAAGCGGGGAGATAGCGGTCGCGATAGGAGAAGCGGTTGCCGTAGACCCGGACCGCCGCGAGCTCCGGCGAACCCTGGCCATTGCCGGTGAGCGTGACCCGAAGCCACAGATAGCGGCCGGAAAGCCTCCGCACCTTGCGCCCGCAATCCTGGAGCAGGAGGGTGAACAGGCCCGCCGATTCGGGCCGGGCCGGGCAGCTCAGCCTGGCGGCTCCGAACGGGACCTCGCTCGAATCCCGGCACCAGCTCGCATGGGGAAGATCCGGCGGCGAATCGGGGGATCGCGCCTTGGATATCCGATGCGGCGCCCAGCGTCCGGCGCCCTCCTCGCCGGGCAAAGCGGGCGTGCCGGCCGAGTCGGTGGCGAGCGCCTCGATGTCGATCGCGCCATGGCCGGGCAGTGCCGCCTCGGCATAAAGCCGGTGCCAGACGCAGCCGGCGAGGCCGGAATCGATCGGCCCGAGCAGGGTCGAGCCCTGCCGCGCATAGAGCCCGCCCGACAAGGCACGAAGCGGGCGCGCGGACACGGGCCGGTCGCTGTCGGCCTCGCGGACCAGATAGAGCGGGGTCGGCGAAAGCGCGTTGCAGAAGCGCGAGACCCGAGCCGCGATCAGCGGATGAACCCGGCCCTCGGGGGGCAGCGAGCGGCCGGTCGGCGGAAGGTCCATCGGGTAGACGAAGGCCTGGGAGGCGAGGCCGGCCCCGTCGGTCGCGAGCACCGCCACCTGGTCCTCGCCGTTCCAGGCGATGGAGATGGGAAAGCGAAGGCCCGCGAGTCTCATCCGGAAGACGAGCCGTCCGCCTTCCAAGGTGAACAGGGCGGCATCCTCGTCCATTTCCCAGGCGAGGATGGCGAGCTGCCCGCTTTGCGAGGTGGCCATTGCGACGGCCTCGAACGCATCGGGAAGCCGGGCGCCGCGCAGGGCTCGAAGCCGCGGGGGATTCCGGTTCGGCTCCACCGGTTCGAACCGATCTGGATCGGAATTTCGCAATCCAGCGAACCGGAGCGGATAGCCGGACAGCCGGGCGAGGCTTCGTCCTACCCGGTCCAAGGCCCAGACCCCGCCGCCGGGCATCGGTGCGAGCAAATGGGCCCGGAAGCCCGGCTTGCGCGCCAAAGCGGGCGGCCAGCGGTCGCGGATGTCGCGCATGACGATCGCTCCGTCGCGGGCCGCGTAGAGCATGTCGTCCGACCCCAGCGCGATATCCTCGGGCGCCTGGAGCGAAGGCGGCTCGGGCAGCGGAAGCGGAAGATCGACGCTGCCGGGCGCGAAGCCCGAGGCCTTGAATTTCCCTTCGCCGAAATCCCACCAGGCGAAGCCGCCCAGGCCGTCCGCGACCGGGCTCGGAGCGGCGACGGCGGCGCGGGCAAAGGTCTGGTCCTCGGCGAGTGCCGGCACGGGCTGCCGGCGGGCGAGCTGGAGATGCCCGGCTTCGTCCTTGAAGTGCAGGTCGACTGCCGAGTGCGGCGGCTGTGCGTCCGCTGCGAGCCCGAAGGCGCGGCGGCCGGCATATTGCCACATCGGAAGACCGTTGACGTCCATCAGCAGAGCTCCGGCACGACCGGAATGGCGATCCCGCCCTCTTCGTCCGATCCCGATCCCGAGCTCGATCCGGAGCCGGGCGGCAGGGTGGCGGAGGAAGCGCTGCCCTCGGACACGGCGAGCATGGCGAGCTCGGGCAGCTGCCAGGGCTCGAGGCGGATGACGGCTCGGCCGGTGGAATCCTCGCGCACCGGAAGCCAGGCGCCGCCGCGGCCCTTGCCGAACAGGCGGACGGGAGCGACCGAACGGACTCCGGGGACCCGGGCGATCGCGGTTTCGACCAGCCGGTCGTCGACTGTCCGGCCGAGCGGCCAGCCCTGACCGTCCGGTCCTCCGCCGGCGAGCGGCCAGAGGTGCAGCCTGATCGCCTCGGCGACCTGCTCAAGCACCGCGTCGCGCTGGCCCGGATCGACGAACTCGACCGCGGCGCTTACACCCAGCGGCACATATTCCGGAGCGATCACGTAAAGCTCGGTGGCGAGCGGCCGGCGCTGGTCGAGCCAGGCATAGACGCTTTCCAGCATCGCCCGGTCCGGCCGCGGGGCGGGCTTGGCGGTGCCGTCCCGGGCGGGAAGAACCATGACGGAGACCACGCCGGGGATTCCGGAGCGCCTTTGCTGAGGCTTGAACCGCTCGAGCACCTCGGCCCGAGCCACCGGCATTCCGGGGGTTCGGAGCGCCAGCTCCCGGATATCGCTCTTCGTCACCGCCCGGCCGCCGTGGCGGATCGTCGCCGGGATCCGCGCCTCGGCTTCCTCAAGCGCTTCGGCGTCCGCCCCGCCGGTCATGGCGAGCGGCTGGAGCAGCTTGAGCTTGGGCGCGCCCTGCATCGGGCCGAGCGCCTTGAGCGTCCCGGCGGCGAGGTTGCCGGCGCCGCCGCCGCCCGCGCGCATATAACCGACATGGATCGCCCGGCCGGCGCCCGGGACCGCTCCGCGCACCGAATCGCCGAAACGGATCGTGCCGGCCTCGCTGTCGAGGCTGTAGACCCGCTCATTGGCGCCGGCGGCCTGAACGTCCGGGATCTGCCGCCAGGCGCGCATCCCTTCTTCCTCCTCGACCTCGATGAGCAAATTGGAGGGATCGACCCCGTCGGAGCCGAGCGAATATTCCTGGCCGGACGCGCCGGTGCCCCGGCCGATCTGCTGGCGGCCCAATGTCTTGCGCTGGTCCGCCATGGCGGCGTTGACCCCGACCCAGGAGAGAGCGAGCGAGCTCAGCCTCGTCTCGGCCAGCGGGCGCAGTCGGATCCAGGCGACCAGACGCCGGGCGGTCACCGGATCGTCGATCCTCGGCGGCCGGTCGCCGACCCCGGCCTGGACCTGCCTGAGCACGTCGTTGTCGGGCACCGCGAAATCGTCCGCGCCGGGGAGGAGCAATCGGGCGACTCCCGGCCGGGTCAGGCCGGCGGTGCCGTCGGACAGGAGCTCGAGCGGCAGATATCGGTCGCCCGGCTCCCTGCCGGAGCAGATTTCCCAGACGTGCGGGATGGGCGCGCGCGCGGACACCGCCTCGAGCGTGCCCGGCGCGGTCAGCGCCGGAGCGACCCCGAGCGTGATTGCGACCCGGCGATTATCGTCTCCTCCGCCGAGCGTTTTGGTCACGGCCGCGACGGTCGCCGGCTCCGGGGTCGGAGCGAGCAGGGCCAGCCAAAGGCATTTGTCGAGGCTGTCGGCGACGAAATCGCACCCTTCGGGCTCGGCGCGGCCGTCCAGGAAGACTGGAGTGGTGACGTAGGCGGAAGTGGTCCGCGAGACTCCATAAAGCTGCTGGAGATCGGGCAGAAGATCGGAAAGCTGTTTCCGCTCGCGCCGGTCCGGGCGCCGCTTGATATAGGCAGCGCCCTCGACGGGGAGAATGACGAGTTCCGACTCCGTCTCGAAATGGACCGGCTTGGCGATGGCCGTGCGAGGCGGCACAGTGAAGGGGCGGGTCCATGCCTCGTCTCCGATCGAAACCTGGACGAGGCCGCGCGCGGCGATTGCGGGGCGCATCTGCTGGCCGAGCAGCCGGAGAAAAGCGAGGCGCTGGCGTTCCGGCACGAGGTTGGCGCGATAGAGGATTGTGTCGCCCAGCCAGGCGAACAGGTCGATCAGAGTCCGGCCCGGATCGCCCTCGCGCGGATCGGTCCATTCGGGCGTGTGGGCGGGAATTCGGCGGACGAGGTCGGCGACAAGATCGTTGAAGCCGCGGTCGTCGAGAGCGGGAGGACGGATCGGCATCAGGCGGCTCCCACCGGGACTCGCGCGGAAACCTGCCCGGCCGAGGCCGTCGCGCGGATTCGATAGCTGATCGTGACGATCAGCTCGCGGGGATCGGAGCCGGCGACGACGTCGACCCGGTCGAGGGTCACTCTCGGTTCGTAGACCGCGACCGCCTGGCGGATCGTCTCCTGGGCTCGGGCGCGGACCTCGGCCGTATTGGGCTGGTGGACGAGAAGCTCGAGGCCGGCTCCGAAGGCGGGCCTCATCAACTGCTCGCCCGGGCTGGTCCGGAGCACGGACTCGATTCGCTGGCGAATGCTGTCCTCCAGCGTCGGGAATCGGATCCGGCCTTCCGGGTCGGGCACCGGCATGAGCGGCCAGCACAGCGGCGGGCGGAACCCGGCGCCCCGCGACGAGGTGAGGATCGGACCGCTCATGAGTCGGACTTCTTCGGGATCGGGATGCAGATCTTGATGAACATCATCCACTTCAGGAACAGGTCGAACAGGGACAGGAAGATGTTGAGGCAGATGAAGGCGCACAGAGTGATGATCGGGATCGAGAAGCTGCACAGCCAGCCGAGCTCGAGTCCCGACGTTCTGCCTTTTCCGTCCATCAGATCCTTGGCCGGGCCCTTGAGCAGATTGGCCAGAGCCGGCGGCATCTCGAAGGCGACGTTCGGCTTGACCTTCTTGAGCTGGCCGAAATCGGGAAGCGAGATCTTGGTGCCGGGCCCGTCGCCGTCCCACCAGGCGCAGACGCGGAACGGCTCGCTATAGGGCCCCCAGACGAGCCGGTCCGGGCAGCCGTCATGGCCGCGGACCCGGATAAAGGGGCGGATGGTGAAGAGATGGGCCGGGTCGTCGAACTGGCCTTCCGGCATCTGGACCTGGCCGTGCCTTTCGGTCAGGCAGGCAAGCGCGGCCGCGGTGAGGCGGGCGCCGAGGGCGGAGTCCATTCGCGGCCAATCGAGCGGCATTGCGAAGCCGTCGACATTGGCGGCGCCCTCTATCAGGATCGGGCCGGCTCGGCGGACGAAGGTGGCCGCATCGACGCCGGCGGTAATCTCTCCGCGGCCGTCGCGGGCGGTGGCGAGGCGGATCTCGGCGAGAACGGCCATCAGGGCATTCGCAGCGCCGCCGCCGCCGAACACGTCGAGCTCGACCATCGCCTGCTGAAGGAACAGGCCGAGCGCGTTGATGCGAGGCCTGTCGGCCTCCGCGGCTCCGACCGGATCGAGCACGTTCCAGTCGGGGTCGAGGGCATGGCCCGAGCGTGGAAGATCGAGCGGCGCTCTCGCTTTCAGATAGCCGGAGAGATGCGCCTCGAATTCGGCCCGTTGCGGATGGTTTGAATAATCGAGCGCGGGCGGCGGATCGTCGCTTCGCTCGCTTCCGATCACCGGGACGATCCCGAAGAGCACGGTCCGCTTCAGGGCATCGCACACTCTCGGCGGGGCGGGAAAGAGGTCGATCACTTCTTCCGTGACCGGGATCGCCGGGCCGCGCCGGGCGATCAGGCTTCGAACCGCGGCATTGGCCGGATGGGCGCGGCCGCGAATCGCGGGATCTGGGTCGAGTTTCTCGTCGACGGCCTTCCAGCCGAGCGCCTTCTTGCCGCGGCGAACCCAGCCGAGGGGCGCGGCCGAAGGGACGTGGCGACGAAGGACCATGCCCTGCGAAGCGAGTTTGGCCGGATCGAGCCGCGGGAATCCGGGCTGCTCGCAGACGATTTCGAACAAGGCGAGCTGGAACTTGCGGTGAATCGGAAGGCTGAGCTCGAGCACTCCGTCCGTTCCGCGCCTCGCGCCGCGCATCGCGGCCAGACGCGCCTGCCAGTCGGACGCGGTGAGGTCTTCGAACAGGGCCTCGACGAAGCGGCGCTCGGCGCTGGTGGCGATCAGGGTTCGGAAGTCGCCATTGCCGAGCGGGCGCAGACGGACCTCGTCCGGAGTCTCGACCGGCATCATCGCGGCGATCCTGCGGCGCTGCGCCGGATGGAGGGTGGCGGCGCTCACCAGATGTTCCCGGCGCCGGGCGAATAGGTGGTCGAGGTGATAGCGGTGGAGGTCAGGGCCTTGCAGTCGATGGCCGCGGTGAAGGTGGCGAGCGGAGTCTTCACGTCCACCGTGGGGGCTTGCATCGCGATGCTCGCGGCCTTGACCTTGAACTCGCCCTCGGTCTCGATGGCGATTCCGGAGCTGCCCATCGTGATCGAGTGTTTTCCCACCTCGATGTCGATCCTGCCCCCCTCCTGATCGGTGAGGGTCGCGACGGCTCCGGCGGGCGTGCTGATCTCGACCGTCTCCCGGCCTTCCGATTCCTCGATGATGGCGATGCGGGTGCCGTTCCTTCCGGTCAGGGTCCAGCGGTCGACCCGGTCGCCGCCGATCGTCTCGGGGACCGAAGTCGATCCGTTCCAAAGCGTCCCGATCACGACCGGATGGGCGGGATCGCCGGCGGGAAAGACGACCAGCACCTCCATGCCGACGTCGGGGATCAGGAAGGCGCCGAAATCATGCCCGGCATAGGGCACCGCGACCCGGGCCCAGATCTTCGCCTCGCCGTCCGGATCCGGGCCGAACAGCTGCACCTGGACCTGGCCGGGCGCGGGCGCCTCGTCCACCTTCGTCACCTTGGCGATGTGGGTGCCGGTGAGCCATTGGGCTGCTGCGGGGAAGAGGCCGGCGGGGTTCATTCCGGCTCTCCAAGATAGGCGGATTGCGCCTCGAAATCGGTTTCGTAGCCATGGGCACGGTCGAAGCGGTGGACCGCGCGGGTGACTGAATATTGGTTGGCGAACCGGGCGTTGATTCCGCTCAGCTCGATCCAGCTTCCGACCCTAAGCTCGCCATTGCCCAAGGCGGTGCCTCGGGCGGTGACGAAGGCGCGGGAGCGGCGATCGGCTTCATATCGGGCGAGCGCGTCGGCCTCGGCGTCGGTGACCGGGCCGGAGCGTCCGATATGCAACGTCACCGCGCTGAACTTCTCGCCGAGGATATCGGCGCCGGTCTTGCCGCTGCCCGGTCCCGATCCCGCCGCCGGCGCGGTGGCGTCGGCCGGTTCGCCGGAGTCGGGGTCGAAGGAGGCGAGACGGATCTCGCTGACCTGTTCGGCGACGTCGGCGGTGATCCGGACCGTCTTGAGGGTCGAGCCCGCGGTCAATGCCACGAGGCTTCGCCGGTCCTTGCCGATCCGGCCGACCTGCAGCTTGTCGCCGACGACCTGGACGTCCGAATCGCACAGATGGAGTATCCGCCGGAGGAAGGCGAGGTCGGTCTCGTCGAGCTGCATCCAATCGCGGGCAATGGTGTCGACGCCGTCGCGGATTTCGGCGGTCAGCCCGTAATCCGAGGCGATAGAATCGAGCACGTCGGAAAGGGGGCTGTCTTCGAACAAGCGGGTGCGGCGCTTGCGGCGGGCGGGGAACAGCCGGTCCTCGGCGAGGATTGTGAAGAGGGGGGCGCCATGATCCCGCAATTCGCTCTCGATGGCGGTAATCTGGCCGTCGAATATCTCGAAGGCCCGGACTTCGGCGGCGCCGGCGAAGACCCGGATCCCGGCGCCGAGCTCGAGCGGCGAGCCCGCGCCCGCCGCATGGCCCATCGTACCGTCCTCGCGGGTGACGCTGTCGGTGAGCACCAGCTCGAGCGAGGAGAGTCCGCCAAGCGCCTCGGTGACTCGCATGCGCTCGAGATTGCCGGCGATTAGCGGATAGCTCATCCCGCCGACCTCGACGGTCGGGGAGGCGGTGTAGAGGAAGGGGTCCGCGAGCGCCATCGGATCAGTCCGCCGACAATCGGGCGAGCCGGTGGCGCCGCCGTTCGAGCTCATATTCGAGACGGTCGAGATTCTCGACCGGGCTTGCCGCCCCGGCCGCTTCGGAACCGCCGGCGGCGCGAGCGGCCGAGGGCTCTTCGGCCATGTCGGTCACGATCTCGTCGATCCTCACGGTCATTTCCAATTCCTCAGAAGAATGTCACGCCGGCCGAAGCCGAGGCGGTGTAGACGGCGGCGACCTGGCCGCCGGCGGAGACGACTTTGCCGGTGCTGTCGAATTGCGCATTGGCGCCGACCACGGGGGCCGGCGGCGGAAGCAGCTTGTCGAGGCTGAACCCGCCGCTCGGCAGGGTCGTCTTCGAGGTGCCGAGAGCGGCGAAGGCGCCTTGCGAAGCGCTCACACCCGCGCTCGCCGAGCCGCTGAAGGAGAGGCTGGAGCTGCTGAAGCCCGCAGCGCCCGCGGACGCGCCGAACGACGCCCCGGCGGATGCGCCGAAGCCGGCGGACGCGCCCGCCGACGCTCCGAACGAAGCTCCGGCCCCGGCAGAGACGCCCGCGCCCGCCGACATGCCGGCGGCCATTCCCACCCCGACTCCCGCGGAGAGCCCCGCGGACGCGCTCGCGCCCGCCGAGGCGCCCGCTCCGAAGCCGATGCCCGCTCCGGCGCTGACTCCGCCGCTCATCGCGAAGCCGGCCGCGGCGGAGAGGTTGATCGAGGCGGACGCGCTGAGCGAGGCTCCGGCCGAGGCTCCGGCGCGCATGCTCTCCATTCCGTTGAGAGCGGCGAGGAAACGCCCGGCGCCCGGATCTCCGCCCCTTGCCGCCGCGCCGCTCGCGCCCATTCCGTCCAAGGCCGGGATGGCCACGGAATCGACCAGGTCCGGAACCGTGACGTTGTTCGCCATCGCCGAGGCCGTGTAGGCGCTCGACTTCAGCTCCGAGCCCTTCATGCCGAGAGTGATCGAGGCGCGCAGCGGGACTCCGTCCGAGGACCAGTAATCGAGAGTCTCGCTCAGCGATTCGATCAGCCCCTCGAAGCAGGTCGTGCCCCAGTGGAAGAAGGCCTTGGGCAGGCTTCCGTTCGACTGCTGCTGCTGGCCGCTCGCGGGCGGGGTGACGCCCGTGGCGACGGCCAAAGCGCGCAGCGCCTCGGTCGCCGAGCGGACGTCGCTTCCGTCGTGGGTGGTATCGAACAGCAACTCGACGTCGAGCTTCCCGGTCGTCGCACGGGCATGCTGCTCCGGCGGATCGTCGCCGAACTGGTTGGTCAAAGCGACCCTGAGGGAAACGGGGTTGAAGTGGACCGGGATCGGGGTCCCCGTCGCCGTTCCGGCGGTGAAGTAAGCGAGGCCCGCGGTCATGCCGCCACCCCGTTCATTTCCAGCCCCTCATGGACGAGGTGAAGCTCCTCGACGGCGACGTCGCTGCTTTTGCCGCTGAGGTCGCCGACCCGGAACTTGACCGGCATCGCGTTCCTGAGCCGCCAGCCGAGACGCACCTTCGGCTTGATGTCGCCGGTCTTGTAGGAGGACAGGTCGATCGCCGTGCTGGAATCGCCGATCGTGCTGATCAGTCCGATGAGGAGGTTGCAGCGATTGGCGGTGAGCGGCCGGCCGTCGCTTGCCCCGTCGGCGCCGGCGAACATCGACCACCAGCGCCACAGATGCTGGGAGCGCACGATCCCGCGCTTCAGGACGACGGTGCCGAAGCTGACCGGCCCGGCGCGCATATAGGCGCCGTAATTGCGCCCCCCGGCCTTGACGACCTTATGCTCCATCATCGCCTCGAGGCCCGAAATGTCGGAAAAGCCGCCGAACAGCTCGGGCCTCACTCCGGTGCCCGGAGCGAAGCTCTGCGGGGCAGTGCCGGTCGCGGCTTCGCTGGCGCCGGGCCCGGCGGGCGCGGCGGCCTCGAACGAGACGTGAAAGGCGAAATTGCCGAAGGGGATCTGGACGTCCTCGCCGGCGGGCATTTCCATCGCCATCAGGCCGCCTCCCTCGCCTGACCGTCGCCGGCCGCTTCGAGGAGGAGCAGGGACACGCCGATATGCTGGATCGGATAAGCGGCGGTGAAGCCGATCCGCGCGATCACCCGGCCCGCATCGATATCGGCGGAGGTCATGCTGGTCTCGCCGCATTCCACCTGGAAGGCCAGATCGCGGCTTCGGCCGTCGAGCGCACCGCGCCGCCAGAGGCCGTCGAGGAAGGATTCGACCGTTCCCCGGATCCGGGCCCACAAAGCCGGTCCGGACGGCTCGAACATCAGATCGTCTCCGAAATGGCGGGCGGCGCGAAGGACGATCCCCATCAGGCGCGAGACTCCGCCGCTGCGCCATTTGCGCTCCCGCGCCAGGGTCGAATCGCTCAGCCATTCCGGCCGGCCACGCCTGAAAGCGATCAGGCATAGCCGCTCGCCGAGCCAGTCCGCCTCGCCCTCCAGCCCCCGGCCAAGGTCGCTCTCGCCGATTTCGGGCCTGAGGCTGCGGACGCTTCGCGCCTCGCGTCCGGCGATGCTTCGGAAGGCGCCGTCGGCAAGCGAGGTTCGGGCGACGATCCCCGCCAGCAGCCCTTCCGGGCTCTGCACGCCCTCGGGCATGTCCGGCGAGGCGGCGGTCCGGACCCAGGGATAAGCGAGCTGAAGGCGCGGATGATCGATCCATCCTTCCGCGAGCAGCCTCTTGCCGCCGCCGACCGGTCCGCCGAGAACGGCCAGCGGCCAAGTCTCGTCGCCGGCCCCGAACTCGCCGAGCAAAGGCAGCGGGAAGGCGGAAAGAAACATCACGTCCCGGCGATGGTCGGGTCCCCGGGCGCGGCTGAGCAGGTCCAGCGCATATTGGAGCGAATCCGCCCACAAGGCATATTGGGCGCCATCGAGGCGCGGCGCCTGAAATTGCGGCCGGCCGTCCCTTTTCTCCGGGGCGAGATCGGGCGCGGCTGGAGCGCAGGGCCGAAACCGCTCGGGCGGAGCGGGCGCCGCCGGCTCGGGCTCGGCATATTCGGGACCACCGGCGCAGATGTCGATCAGGTCGGGGAGAAGAAGCATCGCCGCGTCGCCGACCCCGAATATGGCCCCCGCGCCGGACCATGTCCGCGGATCGCCGGGATCGGCGGCGGGGCTGGCGCCCCTGAAGCCCGGAAGGATCGCGACCCGCCCGGCGCCCTCGGCGCCCTGGCCGGTGAGCAGCGGCAGCTTCGCCGCCTCGTCCGCATCGAGCGGCGCCGGGTCGCCGGTTCGAACGATCCAGGCCTTGGCGCCGCCTTCTTCGAAGAAGCTCCTGACGGCGAGCCCGAGCGAGGTCGGAACGAAGCCGCCCGAACCGGCCGCGAGCGGGCGGCGCTCCCAGGCGAAGAGAGAGTCGAACTCGGACCAGCCGTAAACCGGGACCGGAACGTCGAGCAGCGTATCGAGCCGCTCCGCCTCGACCCGGAACAGCCCGTCCGGCGACCAGCCGCCGAGCGCCAGCGCATCGAGAAGGGCCGCCGGGACGGCGGAATCGCGGCGCGGGACGCAGCCGACGAACATGGCGACGTCGGCGCGCGAGGAGAGCCCCGCCGCCGCGGCCGGCCGTTTCGCCGAAAAGCTGATGCCCGGAAGGAACATGGTCTGGCTGGGCCCTTCCTCAGGCCGTCTCGAACTCGAAGCCCTCGGAGGCGAGGACCAGCTCCTCCATGGCGACGTCGGAGCCGCCCTTCGCGGCCAGAGTCGGCCCGGTCCACTTCATCGGCCGGGCGTTTATCAGCCGCCACTTCAGGATCGGATTATGCTGCTCGTCCTGAAGGGTGATGGTCACTCCGCGGCGGTGCGTCGGGTCGGTTCGGGTGATCTGCACCCACTGCCAGAAATTGGTCTGGCCCATGATCCCGCGCTTCAAGGTGACGTCGCCGGCCTTGTGCAGGCCGGGGATCTTGCGGACCCTGTTCTCCTTGTCGTTGCCCTGGCGATATTCCATCAGGGTGACTTCGGTGCTGAGCCCGGAGACGTCGGAGAAGCCTCCCAAGGCGGAGGTGGCGGGATCGTTGCCGTCGAACTCCACGATGAAGTTGTAGGCGCTGTACGGGGTATCGCGTGGCATGAATGCTGCTCCTTATCCGCGGGCGTCGGCGGTCTTCTGGCCGATCTTGAAGATGACGAACTCGGCGGGCTTGATCGCAGCGACCCCGACCTGGCAGACGAGGCGCCCGTTATCGAGGTCGTTCTGGTTCATGGTGGATCGGTCGCAGCGGACGAAATAGGCCTCTTTGGGGGTGGCCCCGAGCAGCGCCCCGCTCATCCATTCGTTGTAGAGGAAGTCGGAGACTGTGGTGCGCACGTTCGCCCACAAGGCCTCGCCGTTCGGCTCGAACACCGCCCATTGGGTGCCGCGGTCGATCGAGGCTTCGAGGTAGAGGAAGTAGCGCCGGATGTTGACGTATTTCCACTCCGGATCCGAGCTCAGGGTTCGCGCGCCCCAGACCCGGATTCCCCGGTTGGGGAGCTTGCGGATGCAGTTGATTCCGAGCGGGTTCAAACCCTCCTGCTCGCCGAAGCGGACGTCGCGCTGGAGATCGAGCGCCCCCGTCACCGTCTCGTTGGCGGGCGCCTTCCAGACTCCGCGCTGGACGTCGCTTCGAGCATAGATTCCGCAGACGGCGCCCGACGGCGGAACCTCGATCTCGCCCGGCTGGAGCGGATCGGTCGCGGCCAGCGGGTTGGCGACCCGGATCCAGGGATAATAAAGGGCTGCATATTTGGAATCGATCAGGTTCTTGACGTCCCGGACATCGTTCGGCTCGAGATCGGGAGGCGTGTCGAGGACTGCGATCCGGTAGGAACGGCGGGCCTCGGCGCTTCCGATCAGGGCTTGGTTGATTGCCGCGGCGGCGGCGAAGGTCGAGGCGCCGGGCGCGGCGATGATCGAGATGTCCTCGAGCGCGAGCAAGGAGGCGAGCGCGTCGTTATAGGGGTCGACTGTGGGGGCGTTGCCGTCCGCTCCGTTCTTGAGAAGCAGCGGCTCCTCCGTGAGCAACTCTCTCAGCTCGAACGCGGTGACCGCGTCTCCGAGCTCGATGACGACCGGGTTGGTCAATCGGTCGATGCTCTTGGGCGGCCGGGCGCCCATTACCGTGCCGATGTAGCGCGGGTGGCGCGGATGGAGCCCGAGCCCCGCCGCCTCGTAGACGATCCCGCTCGAATCCCTGACCTCGACCGAAACCGTGACGATCGACAGAGCGCCGTCTTCGGCCAAGGCGGTGAAGGCGGCGACGGTTTCGAGGCTCGTCGGCATCGGGTCGACTCCGACCACGTAATAGCCGTTGACGAGCTGGACCATGGTCCCGGCCGGCTGCTTGAGCGCGAGCCGCTTGGTCGTCGGCAGGACCGACTCGGTGACGGTCACCGCATATTGAGCGTCGCTTCCGTCGACGCTTCCTCCGCCAGGATAGCGGGCCTGGACGACGACCCTCTTGGTCTGGCCGCCGCTGCTTGCGAGATTGCCGGTGGTCGCCGCCGCGGCGCCGCCGCCGATGATCCGGGCGACGTACAGCCGTCCGCCGCCATTGGCGAAGAAGGCCTGGGCGGCCAAAGCGAGATGGTTGGGAACGGCGACATTGGCGATCCTCAGCGGATCGAGGCCACCGTAGAAGCGCTCGAAATCGCCGAAGCCGGTCAGCATCGGCGGAGTCGGATCGCTCGGCACCCGGCTGACCGGTCCGCGCGCGGTGAGGCCGACGAAGGCGGCGGTGCTGGTGCCGACGCCCTCGATCGATTTGGCGCGGAAGCTCGTCTCGTCGACGAACACGCCGGGTGCTAGATATTCAGGCATCGATGGCCTCCTTCGGGTCGATATGTTGGGTGGGGGTCACTCGGAATTCCATTCGAGGCGGACCGCGCTTTCGCGGCCGGCCGAAAGCGTGGCCTCGGCGCCCGCGGCGAAATCCGGGGCGGGCGCCGAGGCGGCGAGCGAGTCGGGATCGGGATGGCCGGAGGTTCGAAGGGCGGCGGCCTCCGCAGCGGCTCCGGCCTCGGCCGGATCGTGGAAGCGGGCGGCCTGCGGATCGACGTCGACGACGACCCGGGCCGGCTGCTCCGCGCTGATCGTTCCGCCGGGAAAGGCGAGGGGCAGAAACGGGAAGAGCAGGCACGCCTCGCCTCGGGCGTCGGTGACGGCTTGGGCGGTGAAGGCGCCGTCCGAGCTTCGCGACCGAACCAGAGCGCCTTCGATTGCCCGCCCGTCGTCGCCGCGGAGAACGGAGACCCGGATCGTGCAGGCGCTTCCCAAGCGCGTGGCCAGGGCCGAGGGAAGCATCTCGACCGGCTGGGGCTCGAACAGCGAGGAAGGCGAGTCCGGATCCGGATCGCGCGGCAGGCGAAGGCCGATGCCGCGCGGAGCGACGTCCCGAGCGGCGGGGGTGAGATCGAGGCGAATCGTCTTTACCGGGGCCGCCGCGAGCGGATCGAAGGTGGCGGTGTAGGCCTCGAAGCCCCTTGCCTCGAGCAAGGCGAAACGGCCATCGCCCTTTGCGACCGTCCGGACGCCGTCGCCCTCGATCCGCACCGGCCCGACGACCGGCCGGCCGGCGACGTCGACCAGCCGGAGCAGGGCCAGCGCGCGCCGGTCGAGCAAATCGGGGGCGAGCATCGCAATCACGACGCCGGCTCCAAGGCGGGGTCGCCATGGGCGAAGCCGAAGCGGCTCGCCGCGACCGGAAGGTCGTCGGTGAGCGGGCCGTAGCCGATCCGAACCACCCGCGCCTTGAACAGGGTGCTGAGCCGGTATTTTTGGCCGAGCGCGTCCCAGATCCGGAAGAGGCGCTCCGAATCCGATTCGTCGGGCACGAGCTGGACGCTCTCGCCGCGTTCCCATCCGGACGAAGGAAGCTGGCCTGAATCGAGAATGGGGAAGCGGTTCAGCTCGAGCATCGCCCAGCTGATCAGCGAGAGCTCGTCCGCCGTCGTCGAGCTCCAGCTCGCCAGCAGATAGGAAAGCTCGAGCGAGATGCCCGCGCCCTGCGACGGGTCCTGCATGGCCTGACGGGCGAGCGTGTGATCCGAGCGGCCGATATGCCAGCAGGTGACGGAGAGGCCCCCGGTCGGCGGGGTCGGCCCGACCAGGGTGGCGAGCGGCACGTGGTGGATCTTCGATTCGGCCGGGACGGGATCCAGCCGGCCCTCGGCGGCGAGCAGCGAGCGCCGGGTCGTCAGCAGGCTGACGATGGTCTCGCCGATCGAGTGGACGGCGCCGAGATCAGCCACGCCCGGCTCCCGGCCCTGCCGAGACGATGCCGCCGAACTCGGCCTGGTAGCGCTCGATGGCGCCGCTTATCGTGCTGCGCATGCTCAAGAGGTAATCGGGGCTGGTGACGAACCGGCCCGTAATCGCGGCGACCTCGCCCGGGCCGGCCTGGCCGACGTCGATCAGCACCTCGGACAGGCTGAGATGGAGGTGCATGTGGTTGACGTAGGTGCGCGATCCGTCGGCGGCGGCGGGCCGCTCCTGCCGATCGTCCCTTCTCTGTACCCCCATTGCCGTCTCCCGCCGCTGCCCGGCCGGGGAGCGTCGCGGCTCTAACCGCAAGGGCCGTGCCAGATTGGAAGATAGCTATGCCGCAAGGGTTTAGGCGGGAGCGTGGCTCGATGCGGGCGTCACAGGGGTTACAGGTGTCACGGAAGCGGCGTTACACTTGGGATGTTCGGTATGAAGGCGGGGGTCGTGCTTCAGGCGACGCCTTCGAGCCCGGCGCGCTCCAGGCGGCGGTAGAGGGTCATTCGCGAGCAGTTGAGCGCGCGGGCGGCGCCGGCCTTCTTGCCGCCGGCCGCAGCCAGAGCGCGAAGGAGCAGCGCGCGCTCGGCGGCGCCGGCGCCGTCGGAGCCGCCGGCCGGCGGCGCGGCGACGCTGGCGGGGAGGTCGCCGGCCTCGAGCATGTCCGTGCTGTCGGCGGTGACCAAAGCATGTTCGAGCGCGTTGCGCATCTCGCGCACATTGCCTGGCCACCGGTGGCGGCGAAGCGCCGCGACCAGCTCGCTCGAAAGCGCAGGGAGCGGCAGCCTGAGCTCGGCACAGATCCGTCCGAGCAACGAGCGGGCGACCGGCATTATGTCCTCGGGCCTTTCCCTCAGCGGCGGGATCGCCAGCTGGACGACGGCGAGGCGGTAATAGAGGTCGGGTCGGAAGGCGCCGCTGGCGACGTCGCTCTCGAGGTCGCGGTTGGTGGCGGCGATGATCCGGACATCGACATGGTGGGCATGGTGCGATCCGAGCGGGAATATCTCGCCCGATTCGAGCGCCCGAAGAAGCTTCGACTGCGCGGGCAGGCTGAGCTCCCCGACTTCGTCGAGGAAGAGTGTTCCGCGATCGGCGAGCCGGAACTTGCCCGGATAGGCGCGCGACGCGCTCGAGAAGCTCCCTTTCTCGTAGCCGAACAGCTCGCCCTCGATCAGAGCCTCGGGGATTGCGGCGCAGTTGATCGGGACCAGGGGCCGGTCGCCGCGCGGGCTGTTGCGGTGGAGCATCAGTGCGATCAGCTCCTTGCCGGTGCCGGTCTCGCCGCGGATGAGGGTGGTGCTCGAGCAGCGGCTGAGCTTTCGGATCAGCGACTTTATCCGGGAGACGGCGGCGCTCGGGCCGACGAATCGAGTCTCCTCGACCAGCGCCTTCAGGCGCGGCGGGGCAATTTCCAGGATTCGATCAGCCCCAATTTGCATGGTGCCCCCACGAACGACCAACAACTTCAGCGACTTGACCGGCCACTGCCCCCAGTAGCCAAAGGTCAAGCCTCGCCTGAAACACGGCGACAGCGACTCTTTGCGGCGATTTATCCAAGCAAATGCCGGGCCGAGCCCAAGCCAATCAGCTACGGATCGTATCGAATTGAAGACGTGAGTCAATCAGTGATTCCGGTCCACATCGATTAAACGATCCATCGGAAATCGGTAACCTGACCTGTTCGACAGTCGACAATCGGTCGACTTGTCCGTCATTGAAGCGCTTCATTTCCCAAGGGATATGCCGCTCGCCGGCGCCTGGCTCCCGATCGCTTCTATCTCGACCACTTCAAGCGCTTCCGTCCGGCCCGCAAAGTCAACGAAGTCGCCGACGCAGGCGCCGATCAGTGCCCGAGCGAGCGGGGCCGAGAACGATATCCGGCCGGCGGCGGGATCGGCCTCGTCGTCGCCGACTACGTCGATCCGGCGAAGGGAGCCGCCCTGGCGGAATCCGACCCGGGAGCCGAAGCCGACCTCGCCCGGCGGCGGCGGCGGCGCAAGCTCGGCGGTGGCCTGGCGGGTATTCCAGTAACGAAGGGCGCGCTTCGACCCCTCCAGCGCGGCCTCGTCCGGTCCGGCGGCGATCAGCGCCTCGAGCTCGGCCACGCGCGCCCGGATCCTGGCGAGGCCGCCGGCGGTGACCAAATTGGGGCCGACCGGAATCGGAAGCTCGAATTTCGGCTCCTTATGCTCTTCGTCGCTGTCGCGGCGGAAGGCGACGCTCACAATTCGATCCTCCTATATTCGCTCGGGGGGGCGAACGCCGGGGTCGGCGGGTTCGTTGCGCTTGTCCATCGATGGTCTAAGGGGGCGCGATGATTCCGCGAGTGCTGATCGACAGCGCCCCCATTCCCGGCGGCGGCGGCGAGCTCCGGCTCGTGCGGCGCGGCGACGACTTCTGGATCATGCTCGGCGCCAACGCACTGATGAGCACCCGCCTTCGCGGATCGGAGGAGGCGCTCGCCACCCTGGTCTGCGAGCGGATCGCGGGACTCAAGCGGCCGGAGATACTGATCGGCGGGCTCGGAATGGGCTTCACCCTTCGAGCGGCGCTGGGCGCGCTCGGGCGCGACGCCAGGGTCGTGGTGTCGGAGCTGGTGCCCGCGATCGTGAGGTGGGCGCGGGGGCCTATGGCGCACGTCCATGGCGGAAGCCTGGACGATCCCCGGGTCGAGGTCACTCTGAGCGACGTCGGCGATCTCATCGCCTCGCCCGGCTCCGGCTACGATTCGATCCTCCTCGACGTCGACAACGGGCCGGACGCGCTCAGCCGCGAGACCAACGACAGGCTCTACGATCTCAACGGCCTTCACCGGGCGCGGTCGGCGCTGAAGCCAAGCGGGATCCTGGCCATCTGGTCCGCGGCCGACGACCCGGCCTTCACCCGGCGGCTGGCCAAGGCAGGCTTCGCCGTGGAGGAGGTCATTGTCCGGGCCCATGCCGGGCGCAAGGGCGCCAAGCACATGATCTGGCTGGCGACCCGGCGTTGACGGGCGTCACCAGATTCGGGCGCGTTGCTCGGGCGGGATGTAGAGCTTGTCGCCGGGCTGGACGTTGAACGCCTTATACCATTCGTCCGCGTTGCGGAGCGGAGCGAAGGCCCGGATCTGGCCGGGGCTGTGCGGGCCGTTGACGATCTGCTGCCTCAGCGCGTCGTCGCGCCACAGGGTCCGCCAGACCTGGGCCCAGGCCATGAACACGCGCTGCTCCGGGGTGAAGCCGTCGAGCACCGGCCCGGGCTTTCCGCCGAGGAAGTTGCGATAGGCTTCGAGGCCGAGATGGACCCCGCCCAGATCGGCGATATTCTCGCCCATCGCGACCCGCGGGTTGATGTGCATCCCGGGCAGGCTCGGGAAATCGTAGGCGGCATATTGATCGCCCAGCCGGGTCGCCTGGGCCTCGAACTTCGCCGCGTCCTCGGGCTTCCACCAGTCGCGAAGAACGCCCGCATAATCGGACTTTCGGCCCTGATCGTCGAAGCCGTGGGTGATTTCGTGGGCGATGACACCGCCGATCGCCCCGTAATTGACCGCCGGATCGGCGTCGGGATCGAAGAAGGGGGGCTGGAGGATGGCGGCCGGGAAGACGATCTCGTTCTTCACCGACGAATAATAAGCATTGACCGTCTGCGGGGTCATTCCCCACTCGGCCTTGTCGACCGGAAGCTCGACCCGGCCCCGGCGATAATCCCACTCGAAGCGGGAGGCGCGCTCGGCATTGCCGACCAGGTCACTGGGGACGATCCGGAGCTCCGAATAATCGCGCCATTTGTCCGGATAGCCGATCTTCAGCCCGAAATTCTCGAGCTTCTTCAAGGCCTGGACCTTGGTTTCCGGACCCATCCATTCGAGCCGCTCGAGCCGTGCCTTCATCGCGGCCCGAAGATCGGTCACAAGCCGGTCCATCTTCGCCTTGGCGTCGGGCTTGAAATAGAGCGCCACGTAATCGCGCCCGATCGCCTCGCCCATCGCATTTTCGGCGAAGGCTATGCCGCGCTTCCAGCGGTCGCGCTGCTCGGGCTGGCCATTCAGGAATTTGGAGCGGAACTCGAACTGGGCGTCGACGAAGCGCTTCGAGAGCAAGGGCGACATGTCGTCGGCGGTGTGGAACATCTGCCAGGCCTTCAAGGTCTGGAGATCGGTCTCGGCGAAAATCGCGGCGAGCCTGGGAATGGCGGTGACCTGGCTGACCACGGCGCGCTCGGTGCGCTCGAGACCGGCGGCCTGCCAGTAGGTTCGCCAGGGAAAGCCGGGCGCCTGGATCTCGAGCTGGGCCAGGGTCATCGGATTGTAGGTCTTGTCGCGGTTGCGGCTTTCGGCGCGGGTCCAGTGCGCCTCGGCGATGCGGGTCTCCAAAGCGACGATTTCGGCCGCCGATTCCTTCGCCGCCGGCCAGCCGGCCATTTCCAGAATCCGGGTCACATAGATGCGGTAGCGGTCCTTTTGCGGCTTGAACTTGGAGTTCAGATACAGATCGCGGTCGCCGAGGCCGAGGCCGGACTGGCCCATGTAGAGCGCATATTGCTCCGGATTCTTGGCGTCGTCGCTCACGCCCGGGCCGAAGAAGGTGCTTCCGAATCCGCCGATCGAGCGTCCCATCAGCCGGGCGATGTCGTCGCGGGTCCTGGCCTGGTAGATGGGCGCGACCCGGGTGAGGAGCGGGATAGCGTCCTGACGCTCGGCCGCTTCCACGTCCATGAAGCCCCGGTAGAGCGCCGCCACCTTGGACTGGTCGCCGCCGGTGGCCGGGTCGCCGGCGGGATAGCTCTCGACGAGCCGGCGAAGCCGGGACTCCGAAAGGTCGCGAAGGATTGCGAAGGCTCCGTAGGAGGAGCGGTCGGCGGGAATGGGCGTGGTCTTCGCCCAATTGCCGTTCACATAAGCGAAGAAGTCGTCGCCGGGCTTGGCCGAGCGGTCCATCCCGTCGAGGTCGATGCCCCAGCTTCCGAAACGCTGCGCGTCCACCGAAGCCGAGCCGCCCGCGCCGGCCTGGCCGGCCTGGTCGTCGGCGGCGATCAGCGACACCATCGAGCAGCTTTCGTCGATGCAATCATGCCGGTCGCCGGCGACGGCGGGAGCGGCGGCGGCGAGCGCCAGCGCCGAGACGGCGAATGAAAGGCTCTTGTTCAACACGCTGGTCTCCGTTTTCTTCGGGATTTGAGGCGCCGCGGCGCCGCTTCCGTCAAATAGTGTGCGGCGCGTCCGTTCGCAAATCCGGCGCGGAAGGTTCGGCGAAGGCTCGGAAGTTTCGAAGTTTCGGCTTTCCTGGAAGTTGAAAACCCGGCCGCAACTTCTGCCGGGGAGGGCGGCGGAGGAGAAAGGAGGCGGTCGCGGGCATTTCATGGACATAGGAAGAACGTAGTTTCGATTCAATGGGATGTGGGGGTAGCCGGGCGCAACCAGGCTGTATCACATTCATCAGGTCGGCGCGCTTACCCCCTCTCCCCGGCGGGGAGAGGGCAGGGAGAGGGGGTAGGGCGTCCGCGACAGGTTTCGGCCGCAGAGCCCCCTCACCCCAACCCTCTCCCCGCCAAGGGAGAGGGGGACAGAAGCCACGGTGCTGAATGTCGACAGCCTAGTCGTAGACGATCCTGACTTGCTCCGCCGCGCGCATTGCCAAAGCTCGCGCCTCTTCCGAGGTCTCCCCGGTCGCAAGCGCCACTCCCATCCGCCGATTGGGCCTCGTAACCGGCTTGCCAAAGATTCGCACGTCCACTTCCGAACCCTCGCTCCCCAAAGCCAGCGTCTCGGCGAGGCCTTCGAAGCGGAAGATTTTCGACTCGCGGTCGGCGAGGATCACCGCCGATGCGGCGGCGGGGGCGGTGAGGGCGATATGGGGGATTGGGAGTCCGAATATGGCCCGGGCGTGAAGGTCGAATTCGGAGAGGTTCTGCGAGATCAGGGTGACCATTCCGGTGTCGTGCGGGCGAGGCGAGAGCTCGGAGAAGATGACCTCGTCGCCGGCGACGAAGAATTCGACTCCGTATAGGCCGTAGCCGCCGAGATCTTCGACCACCTTGCGAGCCATTTCCCGGGCCTCGTCGAGCGCGGCCCGGGACATCGGAGTCGGCTGCCAGCTCTCCCGATAGTCGCCGCGTTCCTGGCGGTGGCCGATGGGCGGACAGAAGAGAATTCCGTCCCGGGTCCGGATCGTGAGCAACGTGATCTCATAGTCGAAGCGGACGAACTCCTCGACGATGACCCGAGCCCGGTCGCCGCGCATGTTGGCGACGGCATAATCCCAGGCGGAGCGAAGCTCCGCGGCCGTCTCGACTGTGCGCTGGCCCTTGCCGGACGAGGACATGACCGGCTTGACGACGCAGGGGAAGCCGGCGTGGGCGGCGGCGGCAAGGGCCTCCTCGAAGCTCTCGGCGAAGCGGTAGCGCGAAGTGCGAAGGCCCAAAGTGTCGGCGGCGAGCTCGCGGATCGAATCTCGGTTCATCGTCATCATCGTCGCCCGGGCAGACGGGACGATCCGGGTGCCCGCAGCCTCCAGCTCTGCCAATATCTCGGTCCGGATCGCCTCGACCTCGGGGACGACGAAATCGGGCCGGTGGCGCTCCACGGCCTGGCGAAGCCTGTCCCCGTCGAGCATCGAGAAGATTTCGGAATCGTCGGCGACCTGCATCGCCGGGGCGCCGGCATAGGAATCGCAGGCGACCACATAAGCGCCGAGCCGCTTGGCCGAGATGGCGAATTCCTTGCCGAGCTCGCCCGAGCCGAGAAGCAATATCTTCGAAGTGAAGCTCATGAGGCGCCGCCGAGACGGGTCCTGCAGGCGACCTCGGCGTCGGGCCGGGTGGTCAGCTCGACTCGCTGGACCTGGAGCTCATTCCTGCCCTCGGGCATGTAGCCGATGACCCGCTCGACCCCGCCGTCGGCGACTCGATAGGCGAGTTGGACCGAGGCGTCTCCGATCTTTCCGGCCTCGCGGCGGACGAGCCTCATTCCGTCGCGAAGTCCTGCCGAGTAAGCGGGCCCGTCGCGGTCGACCCCGACGATCACGCCCTTGCCGAGACGTGTCGCCTCCGAATCATAGCCTCGGGTGAAGGCCTTGCGGCGTTCGGTCACGACTCGGCCGCAGTCGCCGATCAGGTCGGCGGGGAGAAGCAGGGATTCGCCGCGGCGGGCGTAGCGTTCGAGGTCCGGGTCGACGTCGATTCCAGTCTCGTCGCTCAAGGTCTTGCGGAACAGGGCGACGGCAAGTTCCGGGCTGCCCTCGGCGGCGCGGCGCTGGGTTCGGAGCACGCTTTCGAGGCTTTGCCTTCCGGCGGAGCGGGCGGCGATTACGGAATCGACCTTGGCGGCGAGGAGGTGGCCGCGATCGTAGCTTATCTGCTGGACCGCGGAGTCCGTCCAGAAGCGCTTTGCGATCTCGGCCCCGTCGGCGGTCTTCGCCGAAGACTGGCCGTAGCGAAGCAGGGTCTCGTTCTTGTCGGCCGCCCAATCCGCGAGCGACCAGATGCCGGAGCGCAGCAGCACCTTGGCCGCGAGATAATCCGTGAAGCCCTCGCTGAACCAATAGTCCCTGGCCTCGTCCTCCTCCGGCATTCCGCCGAGCGAGATCGGCACCCAGCTGTGCATATATTCGTGGGCGAGGAAGCGGACCGCCTGCCTGAGCTCGAATGCGCTGGTCGAGGCGATCGAGAAAGCATCCGCTCGGCCGGCGCCGACATAGGAGAGGCCGGAGGGGATTTCGCCGAGCGGGGCCAGGGCGACGAGGAAGGGACCGGAACGCTCGCCCCAGAACTTGTCCTCGGCCTCGACGATCGGTGCCACGGTGTCGGCAAGCTGATCGGGCGTGAACTTCCACTCGCCGAGCACGGCGACTCGAAGCTCGGCGCCACTCAGGTCGCGTCGCGCGAGGCGCAGTTTCGAACCGCCGATGACGACGCTGTTGATGAGGTTGGCCACGGTAGTCGGCTTGCCCTGGAGATGGTCGAGGTCCGACGCCGCCGCCCAGCCTTTGGGGAGCTTGCCCCATTTGAACTTCGCCGGACGATCCTGGCCGCCGCCGGGCGCGGCGAATATCGCCTCGCCATGGGCGAAGAACCACTCCGGCCGGATGAGGGGCCGCGCCTGTTCGAAATCGAAGCCGGGATCTTCCGAATATGCCGAGACGATGCGGTAGCGCATCGTCAGCCGGGCGCCCGGGCGGTGGCGGGCGACCGGCTTGTCGTAGCTGCCGCCAAGGGTCCTGACGCCGCTTATCTCCAGCCCTTTGGCGTGGCGCCAGAGCTCGCCAGATCCGGCCCAGGCGCTCGGCAGGAAAAGCTCGGTTTCGCCGTCCACATCGCCCTTCAGCCGCATCCGGACGTCGAGGGCGCGGCTTCCGTCTTTCTGGAGGACCGGGGTGACCCGGTAGGTGATGGGCTTCTGCTCAGGGGGCTTCGCGGCGGTCAGGAGGATGGCGGCGGTGAGATACGCGACTGATTTCAAGGTGAAGCTCCCGGATTCGGGCAGGAGTATAGGGGTCGGGGGACGGGGTAAATCCTCCCCGCGGCGAAGCCGTGGGGAGGGGGACCAAGCGGAGCTTGGTGGAGGGGTAGTTGCCGAAGAGGCTGAGGTTCGCGCACGAACGATCGAAGTCCTTGTCTTCTACCCCTCCACCACACTTCGTGTGGTCCCCCCCATCTTCGATGGGGAGAATCAGAGCTCGAAATATCGTCCGAGCCGCTCCAGCGTCTCCTCGACGCTTTCGTGGTGGATGAACGTTCCGCCCATCTCCTCCCACAGATGCGCGTGCCTGGTCTGGTCGTCGACGAGGACGTCGCCGGCTTTGGCGTGCTTGCGCTTGTCGCGGGCCATGGTGGTGATGATCCGGGTTCCGGGGAAATATTTCGCCGCCCAGCGCACCTTCTGGTCCGCCGCCCAATTGCCCTGGGGGAGGCCGGTCAGGATGATCGGATCGAGATGCTTCACCGCCTCGAACAATAAGGTGGCGCCGTCGAGCAGCGGCAGGCCGAAATAGAAATCGGTCGCATTGGCCAGCTTCGCCCAGAAGCGGCCGAGGCCGTGGCTTTTCTCGAACTTTTTCGGGTGCATTCCGAGCACCGCCGAGGCGCCCGATTCGAAATCGGCGAGCACCCCGTCGCAATCGAGATAGAGTTGGCGGTCCACCCAAGGCCAGCGCGACGGCTTGAGCCTGACCGGCATCGGCAGGTCGAAGGCCACCCATTCCCGCCCGGCGAGCACGTCGTTCGATTCCCGAGCCTCGCGGCCCGGTTCCAGCGACCAGGTGATGTGGTAGACGCTCCCGTCGGGGCGGTCGGTGGTTCCGGCGATTGCGACGACCATCGCCTCGACTCCCTTGCCGTCGTCGGCGCGTCCGACGATCTCGCCGAGAATCTCGTCCGGGAGGAGCGCGTCGTCGGCGACCTTCGTCCGGAGAGTGACATGGTCCGCGTCGACCCTGGAGTAAAAAGGCGGGAATTGCCGGAGAAGCTCCCGGCGCTGCGCGCGCTCGACCTTCCAGCCGATCGTCGATTCGCCTTCATTCGCGGCGGCGGAGGCTTGTTGGGCGGTGGGTGCCATAAGCCGTCAAAGCTCGTGGCGCGGAGCGGGTTCCCGGCTCGGGCGTTCATGGCGGCGAAGGAGAGCGATCATGGGCGGTGACGAGAGGGAACTTCCTTCCAGCGATGAGGCGATCGAGGAGGAAGCGGAGGAGAGCAAGAGGGAGCTGGACGAGGTGCCGGAGCCGGGGACCGACCCGCTCCACGAAGGGCCGTAATCGTCATCCCCCTAATCGTCATCCCGGCGAAGGCTGGGATCCCGGCGGGTGAAACGCACCGGCGCTCTTCACCCCTTGGGGTCCCAGCCTGCGCTGGGGCGACGGTGACGCTCAGACGAACCACTCTTCCACCCCGCTCTTCTCCGCTTCGCTCATCGCCAGCCCCAGCTTGGTCCTTCGCCACAGCACGTCGTCGGCGGTGCGGGCAAACTCCTTGTCCCTGAGCCAGGCCAGCTCCCGCTCATAAAGCCCTGCTCCGAAATGACGGCCGAGATCGGCGAGGCTGCCCGCATTTCCGATCATGTCCGTCAGTCGAGTGCCGTAGGCGGCGGAGAGGCGGGCCAGGAGGGGTTGAGGCATCCACGTCCCGATCGAATCCAGCCATTCCACAAAGTCTGGGTAGATGTCGCCGCCGGGCAGGAAGGTGTGGGAGGTCGACCGGCGGCCCTCGATCCCGAGCCGGTCGAGCGCCTCCTCGGCGAGCGCACGGGCGGTGGTGATCTTGCCTCCGAAGACGGAGAGAAGCTTCGGCCCGGGGCCGGGGTCTAGCTCCAGATGATAATCGCGGGTGACGGACTTGGCGTCGGCGGCGCCGTCGTCATGGAGGGCGCGGACTCCGGAATAGCTCCAGACGACGTCGGCTGGGACGACCTGCCGGGTGAAATAGCGGTCCGCCGCTTCGCACAGATAGCGTATCTCGTCGGGCGAGATGGCCGGGTCCCCGGGCCGATCGACCGGAATGTCGGTGGTTCCGATCAGTGTGAAATCGCCCTTGAAGGGCAAAGCGAAGACGACCCGCCCGTCCGCCTGCTGGAGGATATAGGCCTGTCCGCCCTCCCACAAAGCCGGAACGACGATGTGGCTGCCCTTGACCAGCCGGACCCGGCCCGCGCCGGTTTCGCCGAGACGGCCCAGCATTTCGGCGACCCAGGGGCCGGCGGCGTTTACGATCGTCCCGGCCTCGACTTTGCGCCCGCCGGAAAGCTCGGCGTTCCAGGCCTCGCCCTCGCGACGGGCGGAGAGGAATAAGGTTCGGGTCGCGATCTCGGCGCCATGCTCGGCGGCGGCGACGGCATTCAGGATCGCGAGCCGGCTGTCGTCGACCCAGGCGTCCCAATAGCTGAGCACCCGTCGCCGCTCCTTGAGCGGGGCGTAGAGGGTCTGGTCGCGCCGACCGACCCGGCGGGACCGGGGCAGGCTGCCCCGGATCGAGAAGAGGTCGTAGAGGAGGAGGCCGGCGCGGATCATCCAGCGCGGCCTTAGCGCCGGGCAATGGGGAAGGACGAAGCGCAGCGGGCGGACGATGTGCGGAGCGGTCCGAAGCAATATCTCGCGCTCGGCCAGGGCCTCCCGAACCAGCCGGAACCGGTAATATTCGAGATAGCGAAGGCCGCCGTGGATCAACTTCGAGGAAGCGGAGCTGGTATGGGCGGCGAGATCGTCCTTCTCGACCAGAAGGACGCTCGCCCCGCGCATCGCGGCGTCGCGGGCGATCGCGGCGCCGTTGATACCGCCGCCGACGACAAGGATATCGAAAGAGTCCATCAGCCCCTTATCGTCATTGCGAGCGGAGCGAAGCAATCCAGTACGGCGCTTGTCGAATGGATTGCTTCGTCGCTACGCTCCTCGCAATGACGGGGGGCGTAATGGGCGACAGGCTGCTGGTCATCGACGAAGGCACGACCAGCACCCGGGCGATGCTGTTCGCCGCCGATGGATCATGCCAGGCGACCGAGCAGCGGGAGTTGACCCAATTCTACCCCCGGCCCGGCTGGGTCGAGCATGACGCCGAAGAGATATGGGTCTCCAGCCTCGCCTGCGCCCGGGCCGTCGTCACCTCCCGCGGGGGCGCGGAGCGGGTGGCGGCGCTCGGGATCGCCAACCAGCGCGAGACGATCCTTTTCTGGAGCCGCCGAACCGGGCGGGCGCTTGCCCCGGCGATCGTCTGGCAGGACCGGCGCACCGCGGGGCTTTGCGCCCGGCTGAAGGCCGAGGGCCATGAGGCGGTGGTGCAGTCGAAGACCGGGCTCCTGCTCGATCCCTATTTCAGCGCCTCCAAGATCGCCTGGGCTCTGGAGCATTGGCCGCAGCTGAGGGAGGCCGGCGACGATCTGTGCGCCGGCACGGTCGAAAGCTGGCTCGTCTTCCGGCTGGCCGGCGGCCTCCACGTCTCCGATGCGACCAATGCCTCGCGCACAGCCCTGATGGACATCGAAAGCGGCCGCTGGGACGAAGGTCTGCTCGACCTGTGGGGGGTTCCGGCCGGAATCCTGCCCGAAATCGTCGACTGCGCCGGTCGGCTGGGCGAGACCCTGCCCGAGCATTTCGGAAGGCCCATCCCGATCGCCGGAATGGCGGGGGACCAGCAGGCCGCCTCGATCGGCCAGGCCTGCCTCGAACCCGGCGACAGCAAGGCTACCTATGGAACCGGCGCCTTCATCCTTACCCATAGCGGAGCGGAGCGGCGCCGAAGCCGCCACCGCTTGATCTCCACGATCGCCTGGCAGCTGGGCGGCGAGCGCCGCTATGCGCTGGAAGGCTCGGTCTTCGCCGCCGGAAGCCTGGTCAAATGGCTTCGCGACGATCTCGGGCTGATTGGAAGCGCCGAGGAGACGGAGACCCTGGCGCGTTCGGTGCCGGACAGCGGCGGGGTGCAGATCGTACCGGGTCATAGCGGGCTCGGAGCGCCTTACTGGCGGCCCGACGCTCGAGGCGCGATCACCGGCCTCAGCTTCGCCACCGGCCGGGCCCAGATCGCCCGAGCGGCCCTCGAGGCAATGTCGCACCAGACCCGGGACCTGATGACCGCCTTCGCCGCCGACGACTCGTCCTGGGAGGTTCTCAAGGTCGATGGCGGAATGGCGTCGAACAGCTGGCTGGCCCAGGATCTTGCCGACATGCTCGGCTTGACGGTGGAACGGCCGGGCTTCGTCGAGACGACGGCGCTCGGGGCGGCGATGCTGGCGGGGGTCGGGTGCGGGATGTTCGGCTCGCTCGAGGAAGCCGCGGCGATGCGCGGGACGGTGGAAAGGTTCGAGCCGGCGATGGCGGATGAGGTGCGGGAAGAGCGGCTGGCCGGGTGGAAGAAGGCGGTGGAAGGGGTGCTGTTTTAACGTCGTCCCAGCGAAGGCTGGGACCCCGGCGGGCGAAGAACACCGGCGCCTTTCACCCCCTGGGCCGCCAGCCTTCGCTGGGGCGACGGTTCGTTCCAACTCTATCTTAACTCCCCCTGCGCTACCCCCTCCGCCATGGCCCAGCGCATCCACCTGATCGCCGCCGCGCGTCCGAATTTCATGAAGGTGGCGCCGCTCTGGCACGCCCTCGCCGCGGCGCCCGGCTTCACGCCCGTCCTCATCCACACCGGCCAGCATTACGACGTCAACATGTCGGACGCCTTCTTCGCCGATCTGAAGCTGCCGGAGCCGGACCATCATCTCGGTGTGGGCTCGGGCAGCCACGCCGAACAGACCGGTGGAGTGATGATCGGCTATGAGAAGGTGGCCCTGAAGGACAGGCCCGACTGGATAATCGTGGTCGGCGACGTCAATTCCACCGCCGCCTGCGCGATGGTCGCGGGCAAGCTCGGGATTCGGGTCGTCCATCTCGAGGCCGGCCTCAGGAGCCGCGACCGGGCCATGCCGGAGGAGTTGAACCGGCTCGTCACCGACGTCCTCGCCGACGTGCTCTGGACTCCGTCCCCCGACGGCGACGAGAATCTCCTCGCCGAGGGCATCCCCGCCGGCCGGATCACCCGCGTCGGCAACATCATGCTCGACAGCTTCGAGCTGGTCCGTCCGGCGATTGAGGCCGCGGACGTTCCGGGCGAGCTCGGGCTGGAGCCCGGCGGCTACGGCGTGGTCACGCTCCACCGGCCGTCCAACGTCGACGATCCCGCCCAGCTCATCCGGCTCGTCGACGCGCTGATCGAGGCGCAAAGGCGGCTTCCCCTCGTTTTCCCGGTCCATCCGCGCACCGCCAGGCGCCTTTCCGGAGCCCTGTTCGATGGCCGGCTGGCGCGTGCCGGGGTGAAGCTGATCGAGCCTCTGCCCTACGTCCGCTTCATGAGCCTGGTGACCGGCGCCGCCGCCGCGATCACCGATTCGGGCGGGATCCAGGAGGAGACGACTTACCTGGGCATTCCCTGCCTGACGCTCCGCGAGAATACCGAGCGGCCGGTGACGATCACCGAAGGGACCAACCGACTGGCGACTCCCCAGACTCTGCTTCTGGAGCTGGAACGGGCGCTTACCGGGCCGCGCCCGGTGCGCTGCCCCGAGCTTTGGGACGGCAAGGCCGCGGCGCGCTGCGTCGAGGACCTGCGCAGGCGCTCGGCGGTGGTGAAGCTTCCGGCGGCGGAGGCGAGCCCAGCCGAGCTTGCCGCCCGCAACGGCGTCGGCGAGCGGCGCAGGGCCGGGGGGTCGAGCTACAGGCAGGGCGCCTGAAGTACATCGTTATCCCGAACTTGATCCGGGATCCATGAACACGGAAGGACGGGGTAATTCTCGGGCGAAGATGTTCATGGATTCCGGCCTTCGCCGGAATGACGGGAAGTCCAGCTGTCGTCGATCATCTTGATGATCCCCGAGAAATCCTTGCCGCCGCCGCCGAGCGCCTCGGCGAATCGGGTGTACAGCTCCTCGGCCGCCGCACCCATCGGAGTGTAGGAATCGACGCTTTGCGCCGCCTCCATGGCGAGGCGCAGATCCTTCAGCATCAACGCAGCCGCGAACCCGCCTTCATAATCCCGGTCGGCCGGGGTCTCCGGTCCAACCCCCGGCACCGGGCAATAAGTGGTCATCGACCAGCACTGGCCCGAGGCTTTGGAGGCGATGTCGAAGAAGGTCTGCGGGTCGAGGCCGAGCTTTTCGGCGAGGACGAAGGTTTCGCAGGTAGCGACCATCGAGGCGCCGAGGAGCATGTTGTTGCAGATCTTGGCCGCCTGGCCGGAGCCGGGGCCGCCGGCGTGGATCACCGCCTTGCCCATCTTCTGGAGTATCTCCCGGGCACGCTCGAACGCTTTCTCGCTGCCGCCGACCATGAAGGTCAGTGTGCCCGAATCGGCGGCGGCGATCCCGCCGGAGACGGGAGCGTCGACCATCGCATAGCCCGCGGCCTCCGCTTTGCCGACCTCGTCGCGGGCGGTGGCGACGTCGATGGTCGAGCAGTCGATGAGCAGGGCAGTGGCCGGCGCGGTGCCGATCACGCTCGTCTCGTAGACGTCGCGGACATGCTTGCCGGCCGGGAGCATGGTCACGACGGCTTCAGCGTCCGCGACCGCTTCGGCCGCTGAAGAGGCGAGCGAGCATCCGTTGGCCCCCGCCTTTTCCAGCGCGGCTTCGCTGAGGTCGAAGGCGCGCACCTCGTGCCCGGCCTTGACCAGGTTCGAGGCCATTCCGCCGCCCATGTTGCCGAGCCCGATAAATGCGATTCGTGCCATTATCTACTCCTGAAGATTATTTCCCTGTCCACTCAGCCTTACGCTTGTCGACGAAGGCCGACATGCCTTCCTTCTGGTCCTGCGTCCCGAACAGGCCGTGGAACAGGCGGCGTTCGAAAACGATGCCTTGGGCGAGCCCGGTCTCGAAGGCGGCATTCACCATCTCTTTCGTGGCGATCGCTGCGAGCGGCGCCATTCCGGCGATCGCCTCGGCGGTCTTCAACGCCTCGTCGAGAAGGTCCCCGGCAGGGACGACCCGGGCGACGAGGCCGGAGCGCTCGGCTTCCTCGGCGCCCATCATCCGGCCGGTGAGGCACATCTCCATCGCCTTGGCCTTGCCGACTGCCCGGGTCAGGCGCTGGGACCCTCCCATTCCGGGAGTGACCCCGAGCTTGATCTCGGGCTGGCCGAACTGGGCGGTGTCGGCGGCGATGATGAAATCGGCCATCATCGCCACCTCGCAGCCGCCGCCGAGCGCATAGCCCGCGACCGCCGCGATCCAGGGCTTGCGGGTGGCGGTGACCGTCTCCCATCCCTGGAAGAAGTTGGAGCCGTACATGGAGGCGAAGCCTTGGTCCGACATCTCCTTGATGTCGGCGCCTGCGGCGAAGGCGCGGTCGCTTCCGGTGAGGACGGCGCAGCGTCGGCCGTCGTCGGAATCGAAGTCGGCGAATGCGGCGATCAGCTCGGCGAGGACGGAGGCGTTGAGGGCGTTGAGCGCCTTGGGACGGTTGAGGGTGATCAGAGTGACGGCGCCGCGCTGTTCGACCAGGATGGATTCGTAAGTCATGTCATATCCTCTGCATCGTCATACCGGACTTGATCCGGCACCCACCTTCTTCGACGCCGCCGCCGTAAAGAAGGTGGACCCCGGATCAAGTCCGGGGTGACGTTATTTGCCCGCATGTGTGCCGCGTGCCGCGCTAAAGCGGCGTCCATTCCTCGCCTTCCGGCATCGGCGCGAAGATTGTGTCGATCAGATGCTCCGATACGGCTTCGGGCGTCGGCGGATCCCAGCGGGGCTCATTGTCCTTGTCGACGAGCAGGGCCCTGACCCCCTCGACGAAATCGTTGCGCTGAACCACCCGTGTCGCGACCGCATATTCCTGGCGCATCTCGTGGCCGAAATCCTGGACCCGGGCGCCGTCGTAGAGGAGCCGGAGCGAGACCTTGCAGGCCTGCGGGCTCTTCGAGCGCAAGGTTTCCAGCTCCTTTTGCGCCCATTCGGAGCCGTCCTCCTCCAGCGCCGCCAGTATCTCCTCATAATCGTCCGAGGCGAACAGGCTGTCGATCAGCGGCAAATTCGCCTGAATCCGGGCCGGGGGAGGGGGAGTGCCGAATTCGTCCAGCAAATCCTCGATCCGTTCAGGATCGCTCAGGAGACGCGCCTTGAGATCGTCGAGCGCGAGCGACTGTATATAATGGGTGGCGAGGCCGAGGGCCAGGCATTCGGCGCCGTCGAGCCGGGCTCCGGTCAGGGCCAGGAACTGGCCGGCGCGGCCGGGCAGGCGGGACAGGTGCCAGCCGCCGCCGACATCCGGGAAGAGGCCGATTGCGGTTTCCGGCATCGCGAAGCGGGTATTCTCGGTGGCGACGCGGTATCTGCAGGGCTGGGAGATGCCCACTCCGCCGCCCATCGTGATCCCGTCCATGAAGGCGATGGTCGGCTTGGCATAGGTGAAGAGCAAATGGTTGAGCCGATATTCCTCGTGAAAAAAGGCCCGAGCCTCCGCCCCGTCGCCGGCGCCGCTCCTCGCGAGCATGACGACGTCGCCGCCCGCGCAGAAGCCTCTGCCTTCGGCATGGTCGATCATCGCCGCCTGGACTTCGAGATCCTCGCGCCAGGACAGGAGCGCGGCGATCATCTCGCTGCACATCTCCCTGGTCAGGGCATGGATCGCCTTCGGCCGGCTGAGGCGGATCCTGCCGACCTTGCCTTCGATTCGGGTGATGACGTCGCTCATACGCCGGGTCGTGCTCACTGCCTCAGCATGTCCCGGGCCACGATCACTCGCATGATCTGGTTGGTGCCCTCGAGGATCGAATGGACCCTAAGGTCGCGCCAGAAGCGCTCGATCGGATAATCCTGGAGATAGCCGTAGCCGCCGTGGAGCTGGAGCGCCCGGTCGACGACGGAGGAGCCGGTGTCGGTGGCGAGGCGCTTGGCCATCGCGGCGAAGCGGGTTTTGTCGGGGGCGTTCTCGGTCACCTTGACCGCCGCCGCGTAGAGCAGCACCCGGGCCGCCTGTAGCTCGGTCTCCATGTCGGCGAGGGTGAACTGGGTCGCCTGGAAGTCGGCGATGGGGGTTCCGAACTGCTTCCTCTCCTTCGTATAGGCGATCGCCTCGTCGAGGCAGCGCTGCGCCCCGCCGAGCGAGCAGGCGCCGATGTTGAGGCGGCCGCCGTCCAGGCCCATCATCGCGATCAGGAAGCCCTCGCCCTCGCCGCCGACCAGATTTTCAGCCGGGACCCGGACCTCGTCGAAATTGACCTGGGCGGTCGGCTGCGAGTGCCAGCCCAGTTTCCTCTCCTGGGCCCCGAAGCTCACGCCCGGCATGTCCTTTTCGATCACCAGGCAGGAAATGCCCTTCGGCCCGTCTTCGCCGGTTCGGACCATGGTGACGTAGACCTCATTCTCGCCGCCGCCGGAGATGAAGGCCTTGGAGCCGGAGACGATGTAGCAATCGCCGTCCTTCACCGCTTTGGTCTTGAGCGCCGCCGCGTCCGAGCCCGAGCCAGGCTCGGTCAGGCAGTAACTCGCCATCCGCTCCATCGGGATCATCGAGGGGAGGTATTTCTCCTTCACCTCCGCCGATCCGAAGCGGTCGATCATCCAACTCGCCATATTGTGGATCGAGATGAAGGCCGAGGTGGAGGGGCAGCCATAGGCCATCGCCTCCATGATCAGGGCCGCCTCGAGCCGCCCGAGCCCGATCCCGCCGCTCTCCTCGGAGACGTAGATGGATCCGAAGCCGAGCGTGGCCGCCTCGCGGATCGTGTCGCGGGGGAAGATATGCATCTCGTCCCACTCCGCGGCGTGGGGCGTGATCGCATCGGCGGTGAAGCTGCGCGCCATCTCCTGGATCTGGCGCTGCTCGTCATCGAGGTCGAACTGGCTCATGCCCGCGCTCTAGCGAACGCGACGGGAATCGCAACGCTCAGGGGGCGTCCGGCGCCTCCTTGAGCACCCGCTCGGCGAACAAAGCGTTGGCGACTGTCACATTCTCCCGCTCGTACCAGCGCGGGGCGGGCAGGCCTTTCTCCCAGGCCATGGCTTCGATCCGGGTGCCCTGGGCGGAGGGCGTGTCCGGAGCGGCGCGGGCGATCGGGTCGGCATAGGCCTCGTCCGCGGTGATGATCTCCCAGCCGTCCTTGCGGAGCGCGTCCACCAGGGCCGGGAGGAACAAGGCGGCGAGGTCGGTCTCGTGGAGGAGGAGCATGTGCGCCGGCGAACGGCCGAGAGTTCGGCGGGCGAGACCGTCGTAGAAATTGGCCGCCCCGACCATCGTCTCGACGTAAAGCTCGCGGAGCGCCTTCATGTCCATAGGCTTGTCGGCCTTCGTGGCCGCGATCGTCAGAGCCTCCAGGTTCCAGTCGGCGCCGTCGACGGTCACGTAGGCGTTCATGAGCCCGCGCTTCGTCAGCCCCGCGCGGACGGCGTCCCGCTTCGCCTTGTCCGCTCGGCCTTCGTCGAGGAAGGGGAAGCGGAACCAGGGCCGATTGCCCGGCCGGTTGCGAAGCCAGGCGGCGGCCCGGTCGAAATCCTCGAGATACTCATCGGCGGAGATTTGCGAGAGCCGCCGATGGGCGTGGCTGTGATTGGCGATGAGATGGCCGGCCCCCGAATACATCATGACCCGCTCTTCGCCGCCCTTGCCCTCGGGCTTGTCGAGATTGCCGGTGGTGACGAAGAATACGGCTTGCTTCACCTTGGCGGCGGCGAGGCCGGTGAGGATGCCCTGGGTACGCTGATCGGGGGTGAGGAAGGTGCCGGGCTGACGGGGGACGTCGTCGAAGCTGAGCGCGATCCGCTTGGCCTCTGGCTTCAGTGCGGCTGGGGCAGCGGTGGCAAAGGCCAGCACCAAGAGGGCGAGGAATAGCCGGAACATGCAGACGCTCCAATTAAAGGGCAGGAATCACAATCGGCCCGATTCAGGAAAAGATCTTGAGTGCACTGATGATAGCGATGGTGGCCGCAGTCATGGCGCCCATTCGGACCGTCAACTTGCTCGTCAAGCGATGTTCAAGCTCGCGAAGGTCGGCGTTCGTAGCTAATTGCATCTCCCGCAGATCGGCTTTCGTCGCGAGATTGTCGAACGCGCTATCGACCAGCGCTTCGGCCAGCGCCTCGGCGTGGGGCGTTTCCATCCCCGCCGCTGAGAGGCGCTTTACGAATGCGAGAGTGTCAAAAGCGTATTGCGCAGTCATTCCCCTAAATTAGACGGTTTCGTTTTCCATGCAAGAGGGCGTGTTCCTCATTCGTTTTTCGTTTATCTCATCGTCTGCCAAGCTCGAAGCGGCCTTCGCTTCAGCACTTATGCGTCGGAACGTCCCGACCGACCTTATCGACAGATCTGCCGAGCTTAGCTAGTTGGTTGGTCCTGGCATTTGATGGTGCGGGTTTAAATTGAATCGTTCGGGCTGTGTTGTCCAGCATTTGCAGATGTATTCGTAGGGGGTGAGGCCCTTGAGGGTTTTGAGGCGCCTGCCGTAATTGTAGGCGTTTATGAAGTCGTGGGAGGTGGGTCTCGAGCTGCCGGTGGTTATCGTAGTGGTAGCGCTTGACGGTGGCCTCCTTGATGGTTCGGTTCATCCGCTCGACCTGCCCGTTGGTCCAGGGATGCCTGATCTTGGTGAGCCGGTGCTCGATGCCGTTTTCCTGGCAGCGCATATCGAACATGTGGGTGACGTACTGGGCTGTCGCCCCGTTCGCGTAGCGCGGCGGGAAGGCGAACTGGATGCCGTTGTCGGTGAGCACGGTGTGGATCTTGTAGGGTAAGGCCGCGATCGGGGCTTCGAGGAAGGCCGAGGCCGACGTCCTGCCGGTCTTGGCGACGAGCTGGACGAAGGCGAACTTGCTGGTTCGATCGATGGCCACGTAGAGGTAGAGCTTGCCTTCGGCGGTGCGCACTTCGGCGATGTCGATGTGGAAGTAGCCGATCGGGTAGGACTTGAACTTGCGCCTGGGCTCCTTGTCGCCGGTCACCTCGGGCAGCCGGCTGATCCCGTGGCGCTGCAGGCAGCGGTGCAGCGATGATCGCGTCAGGCGCGGGATCGTCGCCTGCAGGGCGTAGAGGCAGTCGTCGAGCGGCAGCAGCGTGTGCCGGCGGAAGGCGACGATGATCGCCTCCTCCTCGATCGACAGGGTGGTCGACCTGGCGTC